>NZ_BAAGZO010000007.1:0-321182 GCF_054778395.1 Nocardioides korecus
CCTTGCGGAACAGCGAGCGGGCCAGCGCGACGGCGGCGTAGGAGCAGGACGAGGACGCCGCGCCCAGACCGCTGGCCTTGAGCAGGGTGGCGGGGCGGTCGTCGCCGAGCATCCTCGAGACGGTCTCCCGGCGGACCACGGCCTGGACCACCGCGGAGAGCGTGAAGCCGAAGATCAGGGACCAGGCGATCTGCCAGGTCATCGAGCCGGTCGTCTTCAGGGCGTCGACGAGGAACACGGGATCTCCTTCGGGAGGTGCGGGCGACGCCGAGCATACCCCCAGGGGGTATGACGCACCGATGACGCCGCACGTATCGACGTGTGTCAAGATCGACGGGTGTCGAACTCAATCGCACCCCCCGCGCCTCGACGGGTGGGTGCCACCACCTCCCGCGGCCAAGACCTGCCCGACGCGGAGGCGGCGCTGGCCTGCTGCACCCCGCTGGCCTCTGAGCCGCTGGGCGCCGAGGCCGCGGCTCGGGTCGTGCCGATGCTGAAGGCCATCGCCGACCCGGCCCGGCTGCGCCTGCTCTCGCTGGTGCTGTCCCACCAGGGGGCGGAGGCGTGCGTGTGCGACCTGCTGCCGCACTTCGACCTCTCCCAGCCCACCATCAGCCACCACCTCAAGGTGCTCCACGAGGCCGGGCTGCTGGACCGGGAGAAGCGCGGCACCTGGGTCTTCTACCTCGCCCGCCCCGAGGCCATGGCCGCGCTGGCCCACCTGTTCGTCCCCAGCCGGACCGCCCCCGAGACTGCCGAGGTCACCCCATGAGCGACACCGTCCACGAGACCCGCGCGCCCGACGTCACCGAGGGTGACGTCCTGGGCCGGCTCTCGACCCTCGACCGGTTCCTGCCGGTGTGGATCGGGGTGGCCATGGTCGTGGGGCTCCTGCTCGGCCGCCTGGTCCCCGGGCTGGACGGTGCGCTGGCCGCGGTCGAGGTCGGCTCGGTGTCGCTCCCGATCGCGATCGGGCTGCTGGTCATGATGTACCCGGTGCTGGCGAAGGTCCGCTACGACGAGCTCGGGCACGTCACGAGCGACCGCCGGCTGCTCGGCACCTCGATCCTCCTGAACTGGGTGCTGGGCCCGGCGCTGATGTTCGGCCTCGCCTGGCTCCTGCTGCCGGACCTCCCGGCGTACCGCACCGGGCTGATCATCGTCGGCCTGGCCCGGTGCATCGCGATGGTGCTGATCTGGAACGACCTGGCCTGCGGCGACCGCGAGGCCGCGGCGATCCTGGTCGCGATCAACGCGGTCTTCCAGATCCTCGCCTTCGCCCTGCTCGGCTACTTCTACCTCCAGGTCCTCCCCGGCTGGCTCGGCCTGGCCCAGACCCACCTCGACGTCTCGGTGTGGGGCATCGCCAAGTCCGTGCTGGTCTTCCTCGGCATCCCCCTGCTCGCCGGGTTCCTGACCCGGACGCTCGGTGAGCGGGCGAAGGGACGCGACTGGTACGAGTCCACCTTCCTGCCCAGGATCGGGCCCGCGGCGCTCTACGGCCTGCTCTTCACCATCGTCATCCTCTTCGCCCTCCAGGGGCACACCATCACCAGCAGGCCCCTCGACGTCGCCCGGATCGCGATGCCGCTGCTGGCCTACTTCGCGCTGATGTGGGGCGGGTCGATGGTGCTGACCAAGGCGCTCGGCTTCGACTACCAGCGCGCCACCGCCGTCTCCTTCACCGCGGCGGGCAACAACTTCGAGCTCGCCATCGCCGTGGCGATCGGCGTCTTCGGGGTCACCTCCGGCCAGGCGCTGGCCGGTGTCGTCGGGCCCCTGATCGAGGTCCCGGCGCTGGTCGGCCTGGTCTACGTCAGCCTCTGGGCGCGACGGTTCTTCGCCGACCGCACGACCGCAGGAGCCACGCGATGACCGTTACCTCCGACGCCCCCCGGCAGCCCGTGCCGCAGGTCGTCTTCGCCTGCGTCCGCAACGGAGGGCGGTCCGTCATCGGCCGCCTGCTCACCGAGCACTACGCCCAGGGTCGTGTCCGGGCGCTGTCGGCCGGCACCCAGCCCGGTGAGCACGTCCACGCCGAGGTCGCCGACGTCCTCGAGCAGCTCGGTCTCGACACCTCGGCCGAGCGGCCCACGCTGCTCACCCGCGACACCATCGCCGCCAGCACCATGGCCATCACCCTCGGCTGCGGCGAGGAGTGCCCCTACGTCCTCGGTGTGACGTACGTCGACTGGCCCGTCGCCGACCCCGGCGGGCAGGACGAGGCCACGGTGCGTCGGATCGTCGCCGACATCGACGGACGGGTCCGCGGCATGCTGGTCGACCTCGTCCCCGACCTCGAGCTCCCGCCCTCGGTCCTGGACGCGGACTGACCCGTCCCACGGGCACCCCGGGTCGACGACGACGGCGGGGCGGCGTACGGTCGCCTTCCCCGGGGGGCCGTCCCCCTCCTGGGCGAGACGTCACCGCCGAACCGGCACCTGGGGCCCGACCGTGGCGCCGACCCGCGCTGGTCGGCGGAGGAGGTCCTGGGGCGTGCCCCGAGGACCGAGGAGGAGGACCCATGACCACCCTGGACGACGGCACCGGACGCACCGAGGGGCAGACCACCGCCGACCTGGAGACCCTCCGGGTGCTCTCGACCCGCGTGCTCTGGCTCTCGGCAGCGATCGTCGACGCCGCCAACCGGGGACGTCCCAACGACACCGGCGTCAAGGTCGGCGGGCACCAGGCGTCGTCGGCCTCGATGGTCGACATCTGCACGGCGCTGTGGCTCCACGAGCTGACCGCGCTGGACCGGGTGTCGGTCAAGCCGCACGCCTCGCCGGTGCTGCACGCGATCAACTACCTGCTGGGTGACCTCGACCCGGCGTACCTGTCGACGTTGCGGGCCAAGGGCGGGCTGCAGTCCTACCCCTCGCGGTCGAAGGACCCCGACACGGTCGACTTCTCGACCGGCTCGGTCGGGATCGGGGCCACGGCGACCTTGTGGGCGGCGATGGCGCACCGCTACGTGCGCTCGCAGTTCCCCGACGCTCCGCCGGCCGGGCGGTTCGTCGCCCTCCTGGGCGATGCGGAGCTCGACGAGGGCGCGATCTGGGAGGCGGTGGCCGACCCGCAGGTGGCGAGCCTGGGGGAGCTGCTGTGGGTCGTGGACATGAACCGCCAGTCGCTGGACCGGGTGGTGCCCGACATCGCCGTGCAGCGGCTCGCCGCGATGTTCGAGGCCGCCGGCTGGCAGGTCGTGACGCTGAAGTGGGGCCGGCTGGTCTCGGCGCTGTTCGAGCGGCCCGGCGGCGCCGAGCTGCGGCGGCGGCTGGAGGCGATGCCCAACGAGGAGTACCAGCGGATGCTGCGCGTGGACCCGGCGGAGGTCCGCGACCGCGTCCTGGGCACCCGTGCCTCCGCGGAGCTGCGCGCCCTGCTGGACTCCCTGTCGACGCAGGAGCTGGTGGAGGCGGTGCGCGACCTGGGCGGTCACGACCTGGGCCTGCTGGTCGACACCTTCGGCGCGGTGGACGACCACCGGCCGACGGTGGTGTTCGCCTACACGGTCAAGGGGCGCGGGTTGCCGACCGAGGGGCACCCGAACAACCACTCCGCGCTGCTGGACGAGGCCCAGATGACCTCGCTGGCCCGGGCCTGCGGGACGGACCTGGACGACCCCTGGGCGCCGCTGGAGGCGGGCTCCGACGCGGCCGCGCTGGCGCGACGGCGGGGCGAGGTGCTGCGTCGGGTGCCGGTGAGCACGACGGGGCCCTTGCGGGTGCCGACCTCGCTGGGCCACCCGCACCGCAAGACCGTGTCGACCCAGGCGGTGCTCGGGAGGCTGCTGTCGGACCTGGTCCGCGACGCCCCCGAGGTCGCCGCGCGCGTGGTCACCTGCAGCCCCGACGTCGCGTCCTCGACCAACCTGGGTGGGTGGATCAACAAGACCGGCGTGTGGTCGGTGACCGAGCGTCGGGACTGGTTCGCCGACGACGCCGAGCGCGTGCTGCGGTGGTCGGAGTCGCAGACCGGGCAGCACGTGGAGCTGGGGATCGCGGAGGTCAACACCGTCGGGCTGCTGGGCGAGCTGGGGGCGACGTGGTCGCGGTGGGGTGAGCGGTTGATCCCGGTGGCGACGTTCTACGACCCGTTCGTGGGTCGGGCGCTGGAGCCCTGGTCGTTCGGGATGTACGCCGGGGGCCAGTCGATCCTGGTCGGCACCCCGTCCGGGGTGACCCTGGCGCCGGAGGGCGGGGCGCACCAGTCGGTCTCGACACCGTCGATCGGGCTGGAGCAGCCGGGCTGCGTGGCCTGGGAGCCGGCGTTCGCCCAGGACCTCGAGTGGTGCTTCCTGCACGCGATGGACCGGGTCGGCGTGCCCGGGGGCACCTCGGCGTACTTCCGGCTCTCGACGCGCCCGGTCGACCCGGCCCTGGCGCGGGTGCCCGAGCCCGAGCCGCTGGCCGAGCGGCGACGTCAGCAGGTGGTGGCCGGGGGCTACCGGATCACCGACCACGACCCGGGCACCGAGCAGGTCACCCTGGTCGGGGTGGGCGCGATCATGCCCGAGGTCCTCGAGGCGGCCGAGCTGCTGGGCGCGCAGGGCGTCACTGCGGGCGTGGTCTGCCTGACGAGCCCCGACCTGGTGTTCCGGTCGTTCCAGCAGCGCGGCTCCCGGACCGCCGGGGGCAGCGGGGTGCTGGACCTGCTGCTGCCGGCGGCGCACCCGGCGCCGCTGGTGACGGTGCTCGACGGCCACCCGCACACGCTGGCCTTCCTCGCCGGCGCCCGCGGCGACCGGATCCGCTGCCTGGGCGTCAGCGAGTTCGGCCAGTCCTCGAGCCTGCCCGACGCCTACCACCTGCACGGCATCGACGCCGGTTCGGTGGCCGGGGCGGCCCTGGACCTGCTCGGCCGCTGACCTGCCTCGGACCGAGCGTCGACATCGCCGCGCGACACTTCGACCGGCCCCCTAGGCTCGGCGTCATGACCCACGAGAACGAAGAGAACACACGTCAGAACGTCTCCTTCCCGAGCAACGGCGACCAGGCCCACGGCTACCTCGCCACACCGGAGTCCGGCTCCGGGGCGGGCGTCATCGTCATCCAGGAGTGGTGGGGCCTCGACGACCACATCGTCGACATCTGCGACCGCTTGGCCGCCGAGGGCTTCGTCGCCCTGGCCCCCGACCTCTACGGGGGCAAGGTCGCCCACGGCACCGACGACGCCGGCCAGATGATGACGGAGCTGCCCGTGGACCGTGCCGCCCGCGACCTCGCCGGGGCGGTCGACTACCTGCTCGGGCACGACGCCGTGACGTCGGAGACGGTCGGTGCGGTCGGGTTCTGCATGGGCGGCGGCTTCGTCCTCATGCTCGCCGCGCAGCAGGGCGACAAGGTCAGCGCCGCCGTGCCCTTCTACGGGGTCGGCCCGGCTGTGCCCGACACCTACACCGGCCTCACCGCCGCGGTGCAGGGCCACTACGGGGAGAAGGACGACTTCTACCCGGTGGAGGACGCCAAGAAGCAGGAGGCCCAGATCCGCGAGGAGTCCGGGGCCGAGGTCGAGTTCTTCTACTACGACGCCGCGCACGCCTTCAACAACGACGCCGACAAGATGGGCACCTACTCGCCCGACGACGCGGCCACGGCGTGGTCGCGCACGGTCGAGTTCCTCGGCGCGAAGGTCAAGTAGCTCCTGGGCGTGCACCCCTGTCTCCCCGGCGACGAGGAGCCAGCGAGGTGCGCGCCGCCCGGGCCTGGCACGGCACGCACGGCGCTGCCGTGCCAGGGCTCAGGCGCTGCCGGCTGGTGACGACCGCCGGTCACCCCGGTGCGTTCACCGCCACGAGCGGGCGTGCCACCACCCGGACTCCGGCGTGCGCTCCAGGGCCCGTGCGGCGACTGGTCGGTCGATGGTGGCACATCCCGCGGCGAGTGGGGTACGCCGACCTGACGCGGGCCTGACCGCGCGTCCGGCCGAGGAGGCGGCGGAGCGGCGCGTCGTGGGTACGTTGGCGTGGTGAGGAGCACGCCGTACACGTTCGCCACGGCGGTGGGTCGTTGGAGCCTGGACGTGCCGGTGCTCGCCGGGCTGGTCGTGGCGCTGCTGGTCTACCTGGCCGGCGTCCTGGCCGTGCGCCGCCGGGGTGGGACCTGGTCCCGCACGCGCACGGTCCTCTTCGCCGTGGTGGGTCTGGGTGGCGTGGCGCTGTGCACGATGTCGTCGCTGGCGGCGTACGACCACACCTACCTGTGGGCGCTCCTGGCGCAGCTCACGCTGCTGCTGTCGCTGGCCCCCGTCGGGATCGCGCTCGGTGATCCCGTCGGGCTGGCGCGGGCCGCGCTCCCGGGGAGGGGGCGGGCCCGCCTCGAGCGCGTGCTGGCGTCGCTGCCCGTGCGGGTGCTCACCTTCCCGGTGGTCTCGGCGGTGCTGGCGGTGACGGTCACCCTCGTGGTCCTGTTCACCGGCGTCCTGGGCGACGCGTTGCGCGACGGGACCGTCCTGGACCTGGTCTACCTGCTGATGCTGGTCGTGGGGTGCCTGGCAGCGCTGCCGGTGCTCGGGGCCGAGATCCTGCCGGCGTGGTGCACCGAGCCGCTCACGCTGCTGTTCTCCGCGGCCGACGGACTGCTCGACGCCATCCCGGGGATCGCGGTGATGAGCACGACCACCCATCTCGCGGGTGGCTACTTCGACCGGTCCGGCGGCACCGGGCTGCTCGCCGGCTCCACGGATCCCAACGGGGCCGTGCACGCCGCCGGGACCCTGATGCTGGCGCTGACCGAGGTCGTGACCCTGCCGATCGTGGTCATCCTGTTCTTCCGGTGGGCCTCGCAGGAGACCGGCCGCGACCGACCGCGCCACCTGGTGGCGGCGCCCGTGCCGGGGCCCGCGGCGCCGGAGCCGGCGCTGCAGCGGCCCTGGTGGGAGACCGAGGGCATGGGACGCCGCAACCCGGGCTGGCCCGGACGCGACGACGGGTGACCGGGCCCCTCAGCCCGAGGCGCGCGCTGCTCTCAGCGCACTGCGGACCAGGGGCAGCTGGAGGGGCAGGCGGCCCAGGGCGACGGCCTGGAAGCGTCGGTCGTCGCCCGCGAGCGCGTCGCCGGCCATCGTGAGGTTGGCCGGGTAGACGCCGACGAGCAGCGCGGCGCTGGCCCAGCCCGCCGTACGCCGGGTCCGGGGGTGCAGCAGTCCTGCCGCGCACAGCAGCTCGACCACGCCGCTGGCCAGGACGACCTCGCGGTGGGCCGGCACCCATCGGGGCATGATCGGCTCGTAGGTCTGGGGGCGGACGAGGTGGATCACACCGGACCCACCGAGGATCACGGCGAGGGCACGGACGTCACGGGTGAGGGTGGGCACCGGCCGAGACTAGCGATCGCGGGCGCGACCGGACAGGCGGACGTCGGCAGGCACGCGGGCCGCTGCACGGCGGGCCTGCCGACCCGCCGTACGATGGGCCCGGCGAGGACACCCGACGCCCAGCCCCTGGAGACCTGATGACCGGCGACGATGCTCGACTCGAGACCGTCGCCCCCCGTCGGCCCCGGCACCTGCTCGACCCGGCCGACCTGCACGCCCACCACGTGCGGTCCCAGGGAAGTCGCGAGTCGCTGACCCGCGTGCAGACCTGGGTGATGTCGGTGCTGGCCGTCACCACGATCCTGCACCTGGCGCTGGGGGCCGCTGCGGTGGGCTACTTCGCGCCGGTCGGCCGGCTCGACGCCCGTGTGGGCGCCAACGTCATGGCCGGCGTCATCGGCGTCCTGGCCGTCGCCGTCGGGTTCATGATCCACCGGCGCTCCCCGGTGACCGTCTGGCTGGTCGTGGGGCTGCTCCCGGGTCTGCTCGGCGCCTGGTTCACCTTCCGCTAGACCCCGGGCACCCTCTTCCCGGGGAGTGGTCGCCCCCGTTTCCAGGGAGTGCCGTCCGGCGCCGCCCGCTGGTTGGCTGCACCCAGCCGAGGGCCCGGACGAGCCGGTGCCCCATGACGGGGAGGTCACGTGACGTGGCGAAGCTGAGGGAGCGCGTCGAGCGCGAGGTGGAGTTCGAGACGACGTCGGACCTGACGTTCGAACAGCTCGTCGACCTGGTGCAGCTGGCGGCGACCGGCTCCAAGCGGATGATGCACACCAGCTTCTCGGTGAAGGACGCCCAGGGCGGCCGCATCGCCGTGCGGGCCGCCGGGCCCGGGGGACTGGTCACCCAGATGCAGCTGGCGGTGACCCACGACACCGCTCGCGGCACGGTCGCGCTGAGCGTCGGGGACTTCCTCACCACTCGGCCGACCATGGCCGGGTTCATCCCCGTGGGACCCTCGTCCGCCCCCGCGCTGGGGCCGGCGAGGCGGTTCTCCGAGACCTTGCGGCGGGGACTGTGACGACGCCGGGCCCAGAAGTGGGCTCGCCGCAGTCCACCGCGTCCAAGGTCCTCACGGTGGTGGGCCTCGTGCTGGTCATCGGCGTCGGGCTGAAGGCGGTCACCGGCTTCTACCGGCAGGACGCCCTGTGGATGCTGCCGCTGCTCGCGGTCGGGGGCGTCTGCCTCTGGCTCGGGCGACGGTCGGACTGACCCGGCACCCCTGTCGGCGCCGCCCGTGGGGTGGGCGCGCTGCTCAGGCGCCCAGCGCGCGCCACGTCCGGGCGTTGACGACCCCGGTGACGGGCAGGTGGTGGCGTCGCTGGAAGGTGCGGACCGCGGTCGCCGTCCGGGGGCCGAACCAGCCGTCGGCGGTCAGGTGCAGCCGTCGCTGCAGGGCGACCACCGCGGGTCCGCGGGACCCCCGGCGCAGCACCACGTCGCGGTAGGCCCGCAGCGGGTTGGCCGGCTGGGTGACCGGGGTGGTGGGTGCCGTCGTCGGGGTGGTCGGGGTCACCGGCGCGGGTGCCGGGGTGGGCGTCGGGGTGGCGGTCGTGCCGGGGGCGGTGGCGGCGAGCAGGGCCCTCCAGGTGGCCTCGTCGACGACGCCGCTGACCGGGACGTGGTGGGCGGTCTGGAAGGCGTTGACCGCCGTACGGGTGCCGGCGCCGAAGGAGCCGTCGACGCTCGCGCGGACCGCCTGCTGGACCGCGCGGACGACCGGTCCGGTGGACCCGCTCGCGAGCCGCATCCCGGAGTAGGTGACCAGGGTCCGGTGCAGGGCCGAGGACCCGGCCTCGGGGCTGACCTTGGCGTACGACGGGCAGCGCGTGGGGTTGGCGGCCCGGTAGGGCGCAGCCCAGTTCAGGTCCGCGGCCCGGCAGGGACCGAAGTCGGGGGTGGCGGCGCGGCCGGTCCAGAACGACGTGCGCCCCATCGCGCCCTCCCACGACAGCGAGACGTGGAGGTGGTTGCGGTGGCAGGTGGTGTCGTACGCCGCCTCGGGGTGCGACGCGCAGGAGGAGTAGGGACGCCACCCGTCGGAGGGCCGGTAGGAGCCCCAGATCCGGTTGTTCCAGATCAGGTACATCACCCCGAGCCGGCGGGCGTTGGCGTAGGGCCGCCCGGCCGCGTCGGGCGCCAGCATCCACGAGATCAGCCCGTCGATCTGCGCCTTCTGCCCGGCCACCCGGGCGTTGCGGAAGAAGTCCACCGCGCGACCGTCGTAGTGCTCGCTGGTCGGCAGGGGGTCGGTCCCGCAGGTCCGGTCGATGCCGTAGCTGGAGCCGGCGTACGTCGCCTCCAGGAGCTCGCCGAGCCGGGCGGTCCCGGGCTTGGCCGTCGGGTCGCAGGAGTCGGCCGGGACGTAGGCGGCCAACCCCTCCAGCCCGCTGGCGCTGGTGTCGACCGCGGCCTTCGGGACCGCCACCGGGGCGGGCGCGGTCGGCGCGACCACCGACAGCGTGCGCAGCAGGACGGTCGTGCCCGCACCTCCCGTCGACCCGGCCTCCGTGACGTCCACCGGGGACGAGCTGGCGACCGCGCCGGTGGCGGTGGCCAGGGTCGCGGTCAGGGCCACGACGCCCAGGAGGCCGGTGCGCCCGGCGGTCCGGAGGTGCGGGCGGAGCTGGGGCACGGACATGGGCTGACTCCGGGGGAGCGGTGCGGACGAGGCGGTCCTTCAATTAGGACATAAGGGACGCCCGGGCGGAGCGGGTTCGGTGAACTGGTCGGCGCGGGTTCGACGCTGCGATGATCGGCCGGTGCAGCACCCCCTGCCCACGGGCGTCGTACGCCGACCGCTCGACGACCTCGGTCGGCCCACCGAGCTGCTGGCACGGCTGCCCCCGGTGGACCGCCTCGCCGCCCTGGTCGGGAGCTGGCACCTCGGCCGGGCCCTGGTGACCTGGGACCCCCTCCTCGAGGCGGAGTCCGCCTTCGACCTGCCGGTCCCGGCCCAGGGGACGGCGGACCCGGACGCGTTCGGGGGCGGCTGGATCGGGGTGTGGGGCTACCGGCTCGGCGCCGAGGTCGGGACGGCCGTCGCCAGCCCGCCGCGCCCGGTCCCGCAGCCGAGCCACCGGATCGGGTTCCACGACCGGGTGCTGCGCCTGGTGGACGGGCAGTGGTGGTTCGAGCAGCTGACCGGGCTGGGGCCGCCCGAGGAGGAGCGTCGACGCGCCGAGGACTTCCTCGCCACCCTCGATCGGGCGCGGGTCGCCCCGCCGCGCTGGTCCGCGGGCGCCGGCTTCTCGACCGGCCCCTTCGCGATGACGCCGTCGCCGCAGGAGCACGTCGAGGCGGTGGCCGAGGTCGTGCGCCGGATCACCGCGGGCGAGGTCTTCCAGGTCAACCTCACCGCGCGGCTCGAGGCGTCCTTCGCCGGCGACCCGCTCGCGCTGTTCTGCCGCGGGGTCGACGCCCTCGCCCCGGCGTACGCCGCCTTCGTCGCCGGCCCGGACGGCGCGGTGGCCAGCCTCTCGCCCGAGCTGTTCCTGCGCCGGGAGGGCCGCGACGTCGTCTCCAGCCCGATCAAGGGCACCGCGCCGCTGACCACCGACCCGCGCCACCTGGTCGGGTCCGGCAAGGACCGGGCCGAGAACGTGATGATCGTCGACCTCGTGCGCAACGACCTGGGCCGGGTCGCCGAGCCCGGGAGCGTGGAGGTGCTGGCGGTCAACCGGCTCGAGCGGCACGCCGTGTGGCACCTGGTCTCCGACGTGGCCGCCCGGCTGGCCGACGGTGTCACCGACGGCGACCTGCTTCGGGCGTCCTTCCCACCGGGATCGGTGACCGGCGCCCCGAAGATCGCCGCGACCGAGGTGATCGCGGAGCTGGAGACGACCGCGCGCGAGGCCTACACCGGGGCCGTGGGCCACGTCGGGCCGCACTCCGGGACCGAGCTGAACGTCGCCATCCGCACCTTCGAGATCGCCCGCGGGCGGGTCTGGCTGGGGGTCGGCGGCGGCATCGTGCACGACTCCGACCCCCGCGCCGAGCTGGCGGAGTGCTTCGCCAAGGCGGTGCCGCTGCTGGACGCGCTCGGGTCGCGGCTCGAGCCGGGGCTGCTCGAGGCCGTCGACCCCGCCCCGCCCGGTCGGGTCGGTCACGGCCCGGCCCGCGAGGAGGCACGCGCGGTCTTCGAGACCCTGCTGGTGCACGACGGTCTGCTGGTCGACCCGGCCCCGCACCTGGCCCGCCTGACGGCGAGCACCCGGGCGCTGTGGGGGGTGGCCCCGGGGGACGACCTGCCGGAGCTCCTGGTCCGGCACGCCGCCGGTCTCGTCGGCCGCCACCGGCTGCGTCTGGACCTCGACGTGGACGCCGCGGGCGAGGTGCGGACGTCGGTGCGCACCTCCCCGCTGGGCCCGTCCCCGGCGACCTCCACCCTGGTCCCGCTCGTGGTGGTCGGAGGCCTGGGGCGGCACAAGTGGGGGACGCGGCCGGAGCTGGACGGGACGCTGCCGGTGGAGCGCGACCAGCTGGTGGTGGACCGCGACGGGTCCGTCCTGGAGACCGGCCGCGCCGCCCTGCTGGCGGTCGTCGACGACCAGGTCTGCGCCCCCGTCCTGGACGGCCGTCAGCTGCCCGGGACCGGCCGCGAGCGCGTCCGAGCCCTCCTGGACCGCGTCGGCCTCCCGCTGGTCGAGCGGGCCCTCGGGGTCGAGGACCTCGCCCGGGCCAGCGAGGTGATGACCGTCAACGCGCTGCGCTCGGTCGTCCCGGTGACCGAGGTGGACGGCGTCGGGACGTGGCCCGTCGGACCGGTCGCCGGCTGGCTGCGCAGGGAGCTCGGCCGCGGTCCCGGCGCACCGGGAGCTGCCGGTGCTCCCGGGCCCCGCGCCCGCGGCTCGGTCACGCCGCGCCGCAGCCACCTGGCCGATCGCGCGCGGGTGCTGTTCGTCGACAACTACGACTCGTTCGTGCACAACCTGGTCCAGCACGCCACGGCCGCCGGCGCGCGGGCCGAGGTGGTGCGCAACGACGAGCTCACGCTCGACGAGCTCGAGCGGCTGTGCGCCGACACCGGCACCACCCACGTGGTGGTCTCGCCGGGTCCCGGCACCCCGGAGGAGGCCGGGACCAGCATCGACGTCGTACGCCGGCTGGGGGTGCGTACGCCGCTCCTCGGCGTCTGCCTGGGGCACCAGGCCATCGCGGTGGCGTACGGCGCCCGCGTCGTCAGGTCGCCGCGCCCGGCCCACGGCAAGCCGTGCCTGGTCCACCACGACGGGGCCGGCGTCCTGAGCGGGATCGAGGACCCGCTGGTCGTGGGGAGGTACCACTCCCTCGTGGTCGACGAGACCACCCTCCCGCCCGACCTCGTCGTCACCGCCCGCAGCCCGTCCGGGCTGGTGATGGGCCTGCGGCACCGCCGTCACCCCGTGGAGGGGGTGCAGTGGCACCCCGAGTCGGTGCTGACGCCGGCCGGCGGCGACGTCCTGGCGCGGTTCCTGCGCATGCCGGGCCCGTCGGAGACCCCGGGCTGACGACCTGCCCGGGCCGGGTGGCCCTGGCACCCGTGACTGCGGGTGGAGGTCGGGCTGTTGGTCCCGTCCCCACGGGACCAGGACCGCTGCCGGTCGCGGCCAGCACACGCTGGACTGGCACCGACGGGCGGTCCGGACCCGGCGGGTGGGCCCGGAGGCGCCCGGCCCGATCGAGGTGGAGACGGAGGTGGCCGGGGTGGCTGGCGTGGCAGGGGTGGCTGGGCTGGCGGGGGTGGTCAGGTCGGTGAGCATCCTGGTCCTGGACGTCAGCGCGCGGGCGGGCTACCGGCGGACCTGGTCGGTGGTCGCCACCGCGATGGGTGCCGTCGGCGCCGCCGGTGCGGCCCTGACCATGGCCCCGGTGGTGGTCGTGGCCACGGCCGGGTCGACCTGGCTCGTGGTCCAGTTCTTGGCGGGCACCACCGTCTGGGCGGAGGGCCGGTCGCCCCTGCCGACGGTGCTGCCGTCGCTGGCGGTCGGTGGCCTGGTCCCGGTGCTGCCGGGGGCGGTCGCCCTGCTCGGGCCGAGCGCGGCAGTGCTGTGGGTGGTCCTGGCGCTGACGGCCCCCCCGGTGGTGGCGTGGGGCGTGAGGTCCCTGGACCGGCCGGCCGTGCCGGGCACGCCCGTGGCCCCCAGCACGGCGGGCGCGACGAGCCCGCCCGGCCAGGCCGGCCTGGCCGGGCAGGCAGCTCCGCCGACCACGTCGGTCGTGGACGCCGACACGCCCACCCGGGAGCTGGTCCGGCTGTGGTCGACCTCCACCCGGGAGCTGGCGACGCACCCCGGTCCGGTCCGCACGGCGGTGCTGGTGGGGGTGCGCGCCGCCGTCCTCGACGCGCTGCAGCGTCGCGACCCGCGGGGCTTCGAGGCGTGGCTGGCCCACGACCCGACCCGGACCAGCCCACGGGCGCACCTGCGCCGGTGAGGGCCCGCTAGCCTCGAGGACGTGGCGGTCCCGGACTTCATCCTCGAGCTGCGTCGCGGCGTGGGCCACGACCTGCTCTGGCTGCCCGGCGTCACGGCCGTCGTACGCCGGGGCCCGCGCGTCGAGGCCAACCCCGGCAGCAACCCCGGGACCGACCCCGAGGTCCTGCTCGTGCGCCGCAGCGACGACGGCACCTGGACGCCGGTGACCGGCATCGTCGACCCGGGGGAGGAGCCGGCCGTCGCGGCGGCCCGCGAGGCCCTCGAGGAGACCGGCGTGACCATCACCGTCGACCGGCTCGCCCGGGTGGGGGTGACCGACGAGGTCGTCTACCCCAACGGCGACCGCAGCGTCTACCTCGACCTGACCTTCGCCTGCACGTGGCGCTCGGGCGAGGCCCACGTCGCCGACGACGAGTCCACGGAGGTCCGCTGGTGCACGCCGGCGGAGCTCGACGCCCTCGAGCCCCCGATGCTCCCGGCGATGCGCGCGGGTCGAGGCGGCTCTCACCGACGAGGTCGCCGCCCGCTTCACCCCGTCGACTGGAGGCCCGACCGACCGGCCCGACCTGCGGGGGCCGGCGTGACCAGCACCGCCCACGCCCGCACCGTGGCCGAGGTCATGATCACCCGCCCGCACCTGCACCCCGTCACCCTCACGCTGGCGGACGCCCGCGCGGCCCTGGACGACTCCCACGTCCACCTGCTCCTGCTCGTGGAGGACGGGCTGCTGCGGGGCACGCTGACCCGCGACGACCTCGCGCAGGGGCCCGTCGCTCCGGGCCTCGACGCGCGGGCGCTCCCGTCCTCCCGGCTCGAGGGTCGCACCGTCCCGGCGGAGGCGCCGCTGGAGCAGGTGCAGCGCGCGATGGCCGCCGAGGGCGCGCGTCGTCGGGCCGTGGTCGACGCCGGCGGCCGCCTCGTGGGCCTGCTCTGCCTCAAGCGCAGCGGGGCCGGGTTCTGCACCGACGACGGCGTGGCCGCCCGAGCGGTGGACCGCGAGGCCTGAGCCGTCCCCGCGTCACGGGCGGTGGGGTATACAGAGGCCAGACCTGCCGATGACGTCTCGGGAAGAGGGGGTGGTCACCGGTGGTGCGTCCGACCACGGAGATCGTCTACCCCGCCGACCGCCGACCCGCGTGCACCGTCCGGGTCGACTCCCGGTGGTTCGTCGGCGAGATCGCGCTGTGGCGCCTGCGGGAGAGCGGGTGGTGCGCGGTCGTCTGCTACTTCGTCACGCCCGAGACCGCCTACATGCGCACCGTGCCGGCCGAGGACGTCGTACGCCTGGCCGCCGGCGACGGCGAGGCCAGCGGACCGGCCGTGGCGGAGGTCCCGACCCGGGCCGCCGCGACGTCGGTGGTGACGCCGGTCGCGACGGCCCCGGGCCGGGTCCGCGACGCCTGAGCCTCAGGCGATCCGGCGCAGCCGGTTGATGTTCAGGCCGTCCTCGTCGAGCAGGTCGCCGATCATCCCGGCGAAGCGCACCAGGTGCGGGGTGGCCAGGTGGGCGTCGAGCTTCTCGGCCGACTCCCAGTTCTCGTAGAAGAAGAACTTCCCGGGCTCCTCCACGCTCTCGTGCAGGTCGTAGTTGACGAACCCGTCCTCGGCCGCGGTCGGTGCGATGAGCGCCTCGAGCTCGCGGCGCAGCTCGTCCTCCTTGCCGGGGGCCGCCTTCATGAAGGCGATCACGGTCAGCAGGTCGCGGCGGTCGTCGGTGGGTGTGGTCACGGGGTCTCCTGTGGTCGGGCCGGGCGCGGACCGGTGGGGGCCGGCTCGGCGTGGTGTCGCCTGATGTCGGGTGGTGTGGCGTGGGTCACGCAGACGGTAGGGCACGACCGGTTGTGGGCGCCAGTGGGTGGTTGGTTGACTTCGGCGCATGACGACCGGGGTGACGGAGGCGGCTGCCCGCGAGGCCGCAGCGACGATGGCGCGGGCGGCGGCCGACTGGCTGGCCGGCCTCGACGAGCAGCAGCTGGCCCTCGCCCGGGGGGCCGTGCCGGTCGACGGTGCCGACGACGCCGAGCGTCGGCGCTGGTTCTACACCCCGACCGACCACGGCGGTCTCACCGTGCACCAGCAGCGCCCGGCGCAGCAGCGGGCCGCGATGCGCTTGGTCTCGACCGGGCTGTCGGCGGCCGGCTACGTCACCGTGGCCACCACGATGGGCCTGGAGAACGTGCTCGACCAGGTCGAGGGCTTCACCGCCCGCTTCGACCGCGAGCGCGGACGCGACCCGGGGCTGTACTACCTGCGCGTCTTCGGCGAGCCCGGCGGCGCGGGCCCCTGGGGCTGGCGATTCGGCGGCCACCACGTCTCGCTGAACAACCTGGTCGTCGACGGCGTGCTGGTCTCGACGACGCCGTGCTTCATGGGCGCCGACCCGGCGTCTTCACCCCTGCTGGGCGGGGCCGTCAACCGCCCGCTGGCCCGGGTGGAGGACCTCGCCCGCGACCTGGTGCGCTCGCTGACCCCGGCCCAGGCGTCCCGGGCGGTCCTGCTGCCCAAGGCCCCCTCGGACTTCGTCACCGCCAACCGCACGACCGTCTCCGCGGGCGACCGGGTGCTGCCCCTGGCCGCGATCTGGCGCGACGAGCGGTTCCCCGACGACGAGGAGCAGGCCAAGCTCCAGGCCCTCAGCGACCGGATCGACGACGCCGCCGACTTCGACGAGGCCGACCACGCGGCGACCGAGCTCACCGCCGAGCCGCGGGGGGTCGCCGGCCACGAGCTGGGGGTCGACCAGCGCGGCGTGCTCACCGACCTGCTCGGCACCTACTTCGGCCGGGTGCCCGAGGCGCTGTCGCCGCTGTCGGCGTACGACGGGGCGGCGCTGGACCAGGTCCACTTCGCCTGGGCCGGCCCGACCGAGCCCGGGGCGCCGCACTACTACCGCGTGCAGGGCCCGCGGCTGCTGATCGAGTGGGACAACACCCAGCGCGGCGCCAACCACGCCCACTCGGTGTGGCGCGACCCGAGCTCCGACTTCGGGCTCGACGTCCTGGCCCGGCACCGGGCCCGTCACCACGACTGAGCCCGGTCGCCGGGGACCGGGCTCAGTCGCGGTGGTCAGCCCTCGTGCTGGGCGGTCCAGCGCCGGAACGGCTCGGTCGGGTCCTCGGTGTCGACGTGGGTGAACGGCAGCCGCTGCTCGGCGACGGGCTTGGCGTACTCGTCGTAGAAGGTCCCCAGGCTCATGTAGCGCCCACCGTCCTCGTAGTGCTCGCCCTCCTGCTCGCGGCTCGCCGCGAAGTACACGTGCTCGGGGGCGGCGTAGTAGAGCGCCCCCAGGCACATCGGGCAGGGGTACGCCGTGATGTAGACGTCGCAGCCGGTCAGGTCGGTGCGCCCGCCCGCCGCCAGCTCGCGGATCGCCACGATCTCGGCGTGGGCGCTGACGTCGCCGGACTGGCTGACCTGGTTGGTCGCCTCGGTCAGGACCTCGCCGGAGGCCTGGTCGACGACCACGCAGCCGAACGGCTTCCCGCCGTCGGCGACGTTCTCGCGGGCGAGCTCGACGGCACGCTCGACGTGGGTGGTGTGGGGGTCCTGCTCGGGCACGGGCGACCTCGGGAGTCGGGCTGGGAGTCCAGCGGTGGGTGAGGTCGCCAGGGTAGGCAGGCGCGCGAAGGAGTCAGCCTCGCCGCGCACCGGCACGGCGCAGCAGGGGCGCGCCGCCCGGGAGCCGCGACAGGGTCCAGCGCGCCATCGCGTCGCGTCGGCGGTCGTGGGAGGACCGCGGGACCGGCCCGTGGGTGAGGTCGTGGTGGCCCCAGGCCCCCCAGACCAGGGCCGCGGCGGCGTTCACCGCGCCGGCGGCCGCACGACGCCGGTCGGCCCCGGCCATCACGAGGGCGGTGAGGGCGTGGGCGGCGTCGGTCCACACCCCGGTGGCCAGGACCTCGGGGCTGGGGTCCACCCCGGACAGCACGGCCTGGGTCAGGTGCCGGGCACCCAGGACCCGGGCCACCACGACGGCCCGGTGGTCCGGCTCGGTGCGGTAGCCGGTGCGCAGCCAGGCGCGCGGGGCCAGGAGGAGGCTCACCCCCACCGCTCCCCGGGTGAGCTCGATCCTGCGCCAGTCGTGTCCCACCGGTCCCACCTCGTCCCTGCGTCGGGTGCGTCGGGTGCCGACGTCCGCGCTGGGATGCTCCCACGGACCGCGCGCCGTCCAGCAGGGTGTGCCGAGCTCGTCGGACGACACGGCGGACACCGCACCTGTTAAAACTAGTAATTCAGTACAGTTACAGGGTGAAGACGCCCCGCCCCATGTTGTCGTCCCTGTCGCGCTCCCGACGTCGCCGGCTCACCGCCGTCGTGCTGGTGGCGGTCCTGGGGTGCGTCGCGGCCGGCTGCGGGTCGGGAGGAGCCCCCGACCGGGCTGACCGGGTCGCGCCCGGACCCGGCACGGCCTCGGAGGAGGCGGCGGCCGTGGTGGCCGCGGAGTCCACCGGTGGGACCGGGACGGCAGCCTCGGGCACCTCGCGTGCCCCCGCCCGTCGCCCCAACGTCCTGGTCGTCGAGACCGACGACATGCGGGTCGACGACCTGCGCTGGATGCCCAGCGTGCGCCGGCTGGTCCAGGACCGCGGGCTCACGTTCGAGAACTCCTTTGCGCCCTACCCCCTGTGCTGCCCCTCGCGCTCCAGCTTCATGACCGGGAAGTACACCCACAACCACCACGTCTACACCCACCTCGACCCCTACGGCTTCACCGCGTTCCACGACCGGCACACGATCGCGACGGTGCTCCAGGGGGTCGGCTACCGCACCGCCCTGGTGGGCAAGTACCTCAACGGCTACGGCGAGCAGTTCCTGCGCTCGGGCCGGCCCTCGCTGCATTACGAGCCGCCCGGCTGGGACCAGTGGTACG
The DNA here is from genome assembly GCF_054778395.1 of Nocardioides korecus. Classification (NCBI taxonomy): domain Bacteria; kingdom Bacillati; phylum Actinomycetota; class Actinomycetes; order Propionibacteriales; family Nocardioidaceae; genus Nocardioides; species Nocardioides korecus. The sequence continues at coordinate 18,601 of NZ_BAAGZO010000007.1, forward strand.
CCGGCAGCGACCACCTCTGGGACTACGGGGACCCGCACTACGGCGGTGGCACCTACTCCTACTTCCACCTGGTGCAGAACGTGAACGGGGCGATCCGGTCCTACCCGGGCCGCTACTCCACCGACGTCACCGCCGAGCAGACCCGCAGCGTCATCGGCGGCTTCGCCCGTCAGGACCGCCCCTGGTTCGTGTGGTGGACGCCGACCGCGCCGCACCACGGCCTCCCGGTCGAGGAGGACGACCCGGCGCCGACCCGGCGGCGTGACGGCGACTTCACCGAGTGGGACACCCCGGGTCGGCCTGATTGGGTCAAGGGCCGCTTCGACGCCCAGATCACCCACGGCTCGGGGACGCCGCTGACCCACTCGGCCGAGGCCGACGTGCGGGACAAGCCCGACTGGGTGCGACGCCTGCCCGAGCTGACCGCCGCCGAGAAGAGGGCCGAGACCGTCGTGACCCGGCAGCGGGCCGAGGCGCTCTACGCCCTCGACGTGCAGGTCCGCCGCACGCTCCAGCGGCTGCGCGCGCTCGGCCAGCTGAGGCGGACGGTCATCGTGTTCACCTCCGACAACGGCTTCTACCTCGGCGAGCACCGCAAGCGCCTGGGCAAGGTCACCCTCCACGAGCCGTCGCTGCGGGTGCCGCTGCTGGTCGCCGGCCCCGGGGTTCCGCACGGGCGGCGCTACGACCCGGCCACCACCGTCGACCTGGCGCCCACCATCGCGGCGTGGGCCGGCACCACGATGAGCGGTGCCGACGGCACCTCGCTGCTGCCGGTGGTCCACGGCGGGGACCGCGGGTGGGACCGGGCGGTGGTCACCGAGGGGATGATGGGCTTCGGGGCGTACGCCGACGCCCAGGGCCTGGGCCGGACCCCGCTCGACACGCGCGGACTGCGCCTGGGGCGGTGGAAGCTGACCCGCTACAGCACCGGGGAGAACGAGCTCTACGACCTGCTGCGCGACCCCCTCGAGCTGCACAGCCTGGACCGCGACCCGGCCCACGCCGCGACGATGCGCGCCATGCTCGCGCTCTACGACCGCTACCACGCCTGCCGGGGCGACGGCTGCCGCACGGTGCTCCCCGACCGGTGGCGGCTGACGCCCGCGCAGTCGGCGCGGCTGACCCGCCACGAGGCCGCCGTGACCGACCGCTACTTCCAGCACTCCGGTGACTGACGCGTGCGGGCCACCCTCGCGGTCTAGGGTCGGCGGATGGCGATGCGACGCAGCGACACCCCGGTCAGCCGGTTCGGCACGGTGGAGGTCGGGGACCTCCCCGAGGACCTGCGCGAGCGACTGCGACCGGTCGTGGAGCGGACCGGGTTCACCCCCAACATCTTCCGGGCCCTGGGGCGACGGCCCGCGGAGCTGCGTGCGTTCCTGGACTACCACGACGCGCTGATGGACCACGACGACGCGCAGCCCGGTCTGTCCCGGGCCGAGCGCGAGCTGGTCGTGGTGGCCACCTCGGGGCTCAACGACTGCCCCTACTGCGTGGTCGCGCACGGCGCCGTGCTGCGCCTGCGGTCGAAGGACCCGCAGCTCGCCGACCACGTCGCCACCCATCCCCGCGGGTGCGACCTCGAGCCGCGGCAGCGCGCGATCGTCGACCTGGCGCTGGCGCTCGCCGGGGACCCGGGTGCGTTCGGCGAGGCCGACGTGCGGTCCGCGCGCGACGCCGGGCTGGACGACGAGGAGATCTGGGACGTCGGGTCGATCACCGCGCTGTTCGCGGCCTCCAACCGGCTGGCGCACCTGACCGCGCTCCAGCCGAACGCGGAGTTCTTCGCCCTGGGACGCTGACGCCGCTCGCCGCTGCTAGTCCGGGAGGGCGACGCCGAGGGCCGCGGCCGGCTCGCGTGCGCGGTCGAGGCAGACGTCGAGCACGTCGGGGCGCGCGCCGTAGAACGCCAGCTGGGCCTCTTCGACGACCGCCGTCGCCACCGGGTCGCCGTCCAGGACCCAGTCGGGCCTTGGGGGCGCGTCGAGACCGTGGGCCGCGAGCACCACGTCCTCGAGCGGGGCCAGCACCGAGGTCAGCAGCGGACGGGTGACGGCCGGGCCGAGCGCCGGGAGGTCCAGGTCGGCCCGGACCCGGGCCGCGAGCGGGGCCAGCAGGTGGTTGCCCGGGTGGTTGACCGTGCGCATCGCGTCGGCCGCGGGGTGGCCGAGCAGGTCGCTCAGCACGACCGTGCCGGCGGCCCGCTCCCGGCGGGCGAGCTCGGCGACGGAGGCGCGCGCGACGGCCAGCACCCCCGCCGTGGTGGCCGGGGTGGAGCCCGGGGCGGGGCGGCCGACCCTCGTCCAGGCGGCTCGGGCCACGGTCCGCACGTCGTGGTAGGCGACCACCGGCGGCTGGGGGTCGGGCAGTCCGGGTGGGTGGACCACGAGGTGCCAGGGGTGCAGCCCGGCGTACCTCACCAGGGGGACGCGGCAGGTCCGGGCGCTCCCCGGCAGGAGCGCGACCAGCTGCTCGGTGCCCAGCGGCAGGCCGCGGTAGTCCGGGGCCACCGGAGGAGCGACGAGCAGGTCGGTGCGTCCCAGCCACTGCTGGAGGACCGGCACCTCCGCGGGCCGCAGGTCGTGCAGCGGGGGCACCTGGACGGTGCGCACGTCGCCCGCGTCCAGCAGCAGGCGCAGCGACTCGGCCTGGCAGTTGCCCACGGCGAGCAGCAGCGGCGCTGCCCCGAGCCCGGCCCCGGCGTCGTCCTGCGGTCCCGCCAGGAAGTGCCGGTAGTGCTGCGACTCGGCGGCCGAGCGGGGTGGCAGCTCGTCGGGCACGGACTCAGCCGTTCTGCGTGGCGCGGGCGGTCCAGTCGAGGCGGTCCAGGTTGACCACGATCGCCTCCTGGGTGGTGCGGGCGATCACGACCACGGCCTCCACCGACGGGTCGGGGTTCTCCTCGCGGTGCGGGACCCAGGGCGGCACGAAGACGTAGTCACCGGGGCCGGTCTCCACGCGCCGTTCCACGGGCTCCTCGCCCTCGACGTCGAGGAAGACGAAGACCGGGTGGCCCGCGACGACGTAGATCGCGGTCTCGGAGTCGCCGTGGTGGTGGTCGGCCGACCGGGTCGTAGGCGGCACGTGGGTCTGGCCCATCCACAGCGACCGCGAGCCGACGGTGCGGCCGCTGATCGCCTCGCGCCGCTGCATGCCCGCGGACTGGCCGGTCTGCGTGACCAGGCCGTCCGGCGCGACGTGGTGCAGGCGGCGGTGGAAGGCGTCGACGGACTCGGGGACCAGGACGCCGCTGGGGGAGCGGACGAAGCCGTCGGGCTCCTCAGCGGGCGGGTCGGCGGGCAGGTGCGTCACGGGCATCGGGGGCCTCCTCGCCCGCCAACCTAGCCGCAGCGGCCGACGGGGGAGACCCGCAGCGGCGCAGGTGGTGCCACCAGCACACCCCCGTCGCGGCCGCGATCAGGTGGCCCCAGGCCGTCATGTCCGGGGGGAGCTCCGGCACACCGGCCACCAGGACGGCCCCCACCACGAAGACGGGGACCCGCGCGAGCCGGGGGAGCAGGCCGACCAGGGCGGCCACCACCGCCACCAGGGCGTACGACGCCCCCACGTCGAGCCGGTTCGCCCACGAGGCGGGCAGCCGGTGCAGGGCCACGCCGACGGCGATCGGCCCCTCGGTCAGGACCGTCCCGACCACGTGCCCGGCGATCATCACCAGGACGGTGCGACCCGACCCGACGCGGCGCTCCAGGGACCGTCCGATGGTGAGCAGGACGAGGCCGTCGGGCAGCCAGGTCGCCCCGGGCAGGAACAGCGCCGAGGCGACCATGACCAGGGCCGGGTCGCGGAGCAGGTGGGTGACGTCGGTGCTCGAGCCGATCAGCACCTGGTCGTCGAGGTCGACCGGCGCCAGTCGCAGCAGGACGGTCGTGGCCAGCAGCAGCGCGGCGTACGCCGTGGCCACGGGCGCCGCCCGCACCCACCGGACGACGGCCGCGACGACCCGCCCGAGCGTCCCCCGGACGACCCCGGCCACCGCGCGCCGCTAGTGGTGGAAGCCCGAGGGACCCGTGCGCGGCCCGGTCTGTTCCTCCTCCAGGTGCTCCACGGCCGTGCGCAGGTCCTCCAGCAGCAGGTCGGCGAGGTCGACGCCGAAACCGTTGCGGCACACCACGCGCAGGACCGAGAGGTCCTCGCGGTCGGCCGGGAAGGTGTACGCCGGCACCTGCCAGCCGCGCGCCCGCAGGGCCTTGGACACCGCGAACACGTCCCACGCGGTGACCGAGGCGCTGGTGGTGAAGGCGAAGACCGGCAGCTGGTCGCCCCGGGTGACCAGCTCGAACTGCTCCATCGCGCCGATCTGCTCGGCCAGGTGCACCGCCACGTCGCGCGAGGCCTGCTGGACGGCGGTGAAGCCGGCGTGGCCGAGCCGGAAGAAGGTGTAGTACTGCGCGATCACCTGGGCGCCGGGCCGGGAGAAGTTCAGCGCGAAGGTGGGCATGTCGCCGCCGAGGTAGTTGACCTTGAAGACCAGCTCCTCGGGCAGGGCGTCGGCGTCGCGCCACAGCACCCAGCCCACGCCCGGGTAGACGAGGCCGAACTTGTGGCCCGAGGTGTTGATCGAGGCCACCCGCGGCAGCCGGAAGTCCCAGACCAGGTCGGGGTCCAGGAACGGCGCCACCATCGCGCCCGAGGCGCCGTCGACGTGGACCTGCACGTCGGGCCCGCCGGACGTGGCCAGGTCGTCGAGCGCCGCGCAGATCTCCTGCACCGGCTCGTAGCTGCCGTCGAAGGTCGAGCCCAGGATCGCGACCACGCCGATGGTGTCCTCGTCGCACTCCGCCGCCGCGGGCTCGGCGGTCAGGTGCAGCCGGTCGCCCTGCATCGGCACCACGCGGGGCTCGACGTCCCAGTAGCGGCAGAACTTCTCCCAGCACACCTGCACGTCGGCGCCCATCACCAGGTTGGGGCGGCGCGAGCGGTCCGGCACGCGCGCCCGCCAGCGACGCAGCAGCGCGAGCCCGGCCAGCATGCAGGCCTCGCTGGATCCGGTGGTGGAGCAGCCGGTGGCGTGGGCGGGGTCCTCGGCGTTCCACAGGTCGGCCAGGATCGCGACGCAGCGCCGCTCGAGCTCCGCGGTCTGCGGGTACTCGTCCTTGTCGATCATGTTCTTGTCCAGGGTGTCCGCGATCAGCGTGCGGGCCTGGGGCTCCATCCAGGTGGTGACGAACGTGGCCAGGTTGAGCCGGGCGTCGCCGTCGAGCAGCAGCTCGTCGTGGACGAGCTGGTAGGCGACGTCGGCCGGCACCGGGTCGGCCGCCAGGCGGTGCCGCGGCGGGCTCAGGACGCCGGCGACCGCCGGGTTGGCCGTGGTCAGGAACGGGTTGGAGCCACGCTGCGGGCGACCGCCCTCCTCGTCCTCCTGCGCCTGACGTGACGTGCCGCGGTGGAGGCTCATCGGGTTCCTGCCTGGGTCGGGTGCGGGCTCATCGGGGGCTCCTGCCGTCGTGGGGGTCTCGGGCCAGGATGGCCCGAGCGGTGCGGGCGCGTACGCCGACCTGCCGTGACCCGTGCGTACCGTGAGCCCACTGAACCACCGCTGAACCACCGCTGGACCACCGCCGCCGAGGAGGCCCCGTGCCCACGATCGACCTGAACGCCGACATCGGCGAGAGCTTCGGCCCCCACGTCATGGGGCAGGACGAGCTGCTGCTCCCGACGCTCACCTCGGCCAACGTCGCCTGCGGCTTCCACGCCGGCGACCCGCGCACGATGGAGCGCACCGTGGCCCGGTGCCGCGAGGCCGGCGTCGCGATCGGCGCCCACCCCGGCTTCCCGGACCTGGTCGGCTTCGGCCGGCGCGCGATCGAGATGTCGCGCGCGGAGGTGCGCACCGACGTGCTCTACCAGCTCGGCGCCCTCGACGCCTTCGTCCGCGCGGCCGGCGGCCGCCTCGAGCACGTCTCGCCGCACGGGCGGCTGGGCAACCTCACGGTCACCGACGAGGTGTACGCCGGCGGGGTGCTCGACGCCGTCGCGGCCTTCGACGACCAGCTGGTGGTGCTGGGCCAGCCCGGGGTCGTGCACGACCTGGCGGAGCGGCGCGGCCTGCGCAGCGGCCGGCTGGGCTTCCCCGACCGCGGCTACGAGGCCGACGGCGCGCTGGTCTCGCGGCGCGAGCCCGACGCGCTGGTGCACGACCCGGCGCTGGTCGCCGAGCGTGCCGTCGCGATGGTGACCGACGGCGCGGTCACCTCGCGCGACGGGCACCGCGTCGAGGTCGGTGTCGACGCGATCCTGCTCCACGGCGACAGCCCGGGCGCGGTCGAGGCCGCCCGCCTGGTGCGGCGCGCGCTCGAGGACGCCGGCGTCACCATCGCGGCTCGGGGTCGCTGACCCCCACCAGGTGCGCGAGCCCGCCGGCGGTCAGGGCCGTGCGGACCCGCCGGGCCAGGTCGGCGTACGCCGTGGCGCGGCGCCGGCGGGCCTCCAGCGCCTCCTCGAGCGTGACCTCGCGCAGCAGCAGCCGGTCGCCGGGCCGGGCCTGGCCGAGCACGTCGAGGGCCAGGGAGGTGGCGACGAGCGGCACGGGGTAGCCGGCGGTCACGAGCCGACCCGGCAGCAGCGCCAGCAGCCCGCCGTGCGGCGGCACCTCGACCGCCCCGACGGGCACCCCGCGCGAGCGGGCCTCGCCGTCCGGTGCCCCCACCCGCCGGGGCACGGGGCCCTCGAGCCGCAGGCCGACGTGGTTCGAGGCCGCACCCACGGTCCAGGGGCCGAGGAGGGTGGCGGCGTCGAAGCGGTCCCGCTCGGGGCCGGCGGTGACCGTGACCCACCGGGCCGCGCCGGGGGCGACGGTGCCCGCACCGCCGAGCCGGGCGCCGTCGAACCGGAAGGGTGGCTCCACGCCGTGCGGCTGCCGCCAGCCGCACACGCAGGCCCCGGCCACCAGGGCGTCCCCGCGACCCAGCAGGCCGCCGACCCCGAGCCCGGCGTCGGGCGAGACGCTGCCGGCGACGGCGCCGAGGGTCCCGGCAGACCCGGCGCCTCCCGGGTCGCCCAGGCCGCCCGCGACCGCCAGGTAGGTGCGCAGCCCGGTCGTCGGTGCCGGCAGCTCGAGGACCGACCCGGCCCGGAGCACGACGGGTTCCGCCACCGGGACCGGCACGCCGTCCACCCTCGGCGCGGGCGAGGGGGGTGCGCCGGACGCGCGGCCGGTCGGGGGCGCGCCGGCCAGGGGCGCGCCGGTCCCGGCCACCAGCAGGTCGGCCCCGGCCCGCAGCCGGACCCCCGAGGCGGTGACCTCCAGGAGCGGTGCGCCCGGCGGGTTGCCGACCAGCAGGTTGGCCAGCACCGCCGACCCGCGGTCCGACGCGCCGTGCACCGCCACCCCGAGGTGGCCCAGGCCCGGACGGCCGAGGTCCTGGAGCGTGGCCCGCCCGGCCTCGCGCACGCGCAGCACGGGCGGGCCGTCGTGACGGCAGGTGCTGGCCCGGCGGACGTGCGGGGTCGGGGTCGCGTCGGTCGGGGTCGCGTCGGCGACGGTCGGCCGACGGGCAGGCGCCAGGTCGACGTACGCCGTGCGGTCGACGGGGACGAGGCGCAGCAGGTCGCCCGCGGCGTACGGGACCCGGGGGCCCGCGGGGGAGAGGGCGACCAGCGGGACCGGCGTACGCCCGACCAGGCGCCAGCCGCCGGGGGAGGCGACCGGGTAGACCATCGCCTGAGCGCCGCTGAGGGCCACCGACCCCGGAGGGACCGCCGCGCGCGGCGACCCCAGGCGCGGCACCGAGACCTCCCAGTCGTCGCGCTCGGCGAAGGGCGACCCGACCGGTGAGGCGACGAACCGCACCGTCCACGGGCCGTCGGCGAGCCGGTCGACGAGCTCGCCCGCGGTGGTGCCGAGCTCGGCCGCGACCTCGACGAGGTCGGGTCCGGCGTCGCCGCCGAACAGCACCGGCACCTCGACGACCCGGGGCGCGGCGGGGGGCGAGGCGGCGGCCGCGGGGAGGCCGGCGTACGCCGTCCGGACGCGCTCGCCGAGCGCCGCTGCGGTGGTCTGCCCGGGGTCGTGGGTCAGCAGCAGGGAGTCGTAGGTCGCGACCACGTCGACCAGCCCCGGCACGCGGTCCGCCCGCAGCGCGGTCGCCAGCGCCTGGGTGGTGCGCCACCGCTGGTCCGGGTCGGGACCGCGGACGGTGACCAGCACCCCGCCCTCGCCGTACGCCGACAGCCGCAGGCCGGGCGGGCCCGCGTCGGGGCCCCGGGTGCTCGCCACGGACGTCACCCCCTCCTCCACGGTGCGGCCACGCCCCGAGCCTTCCACCAGACGAGCCCCCTCGGCGACCACACGAGCCTCTTCGGCGACCAGATGAGCCTCCTCGGCGACCAGATGAGCCTCCTCGGCGACCAGATGGGCCTCCTCGGCGGGAACGGCCGCAGCCACCCCCGGGTCGAGCGCGGGGGTGGCTGCGGGTCTGGTGGGTCGAGAGTCGGGCTCAGCGGCCCGGCGTCTCCTCCAGGGTGGTGGCGCCGGTCATGATCGCCACCGCCTCGTTGGGGGTGTGCGACTGCGGGGTGATCACGCCCGCGCAGCGCCCGAGCCGCTGGATGTGGATCCGGTCGGCGATCTCGAACACGTTGGGCATGTTGTGGCTGATCAGGATCACGGGCAGGCCGTTGTCCTTGACCCGCTTGATCATCTCGAGGACCTGGTTGGTCTCCTTGACGCCCAGCGCGGCCGTCGGCTCGTCGAGCACGATCAGCTTGGTCGCGAAGGCCGCCGCCCGGGCCACGGCCACCGCCTGGCGCTGGCCACCCGAGAGGGTCTCGACCGCCTGCGACATGTTCTGCAGGGTGCCGATGCCGAGGTCGGCCATCGCCTGCCCGGCCGACTTCTTCATGCCGTTGTGGTCGAGCATCCGCAGCACCGAGCCCAGGGGGCCGGGCCGGCGACGCTCGCGCCCCAGGAACATGTTGGCCGCGATGTCGAGCGCGGGGGCGACGGCGAGGGTCTGGTAGACCGTCTCGATGCCGGCCTCGCGGGCCTCCTGCGGCTTCTTGAAGTTCACGACCTGGCCCTCGAGGCGGACCTCGCCGGCGTCCGGGACGATGGCCCCGGTCGCCGCCTTGATCAGCGTCGACTTGCCGGCGCCGTTGTCGCCGATGATCGCGAGCACCTCGCCGGGGTAGAGGTCGAAGTCGACCCCGTCCAGGCCGACGACGCGGCCGAAGGTCTTGACCAGGCCCCGGGCCGAGAGCACGGGCTCGCGCCCCGCGGCGTGGGCGTCGGCTTGGCGGCCCGACGTGCTGGTGGTGTTGGTGGTGGTCATGCCCGCACCTTCCTGATCCACTGGTCGACGGAGACCGCGATGATGACCAGCAGGCCGATCGTCAGGACCCGCCACTGGTCGTCCACGCCGGCCAGCGACAGGCCGGTGCGGAAGAAGCCGACGATGAGCGCGCCGAGCAACGTGCCGAAGACCGCGCCGCGGCCGCCGAAGAGGCTGGTGCCGCCGATCACGACCGCGGTGATGGACTCCAGGTTGGCGTCCGCCGCGGCGTTGGGGCTGGCGGCGCCGGCGCGACCGATCAGGATCCAGGCGGTGATGCCGTAGATCAGGCCGGCCACGGTGTAGACCGAGAACAGCACCCGGTTGACCGAGATGCCGACCAGGCGGGCGGCCTCGGGGTCGTTGCCCACGGCGTACACGTGGCGGCCCCAGGTGGTCTGGTTGAGGATGAAGGCCACGACGACGTACATCACCAGGACCAGGATGACGCCCGTGGTGACGCGGAAGTCGCCGAACGGGATCACGTTGCCGGTCCAGCTCATGATCGAGGGCATGTCGGTGGCCTGGATGCTCGCGCCGCTGGAGTAGAGCAGCGCCATCGCGGTGAAGATGCTGAGCGTGCCCAGCGTGACGATGAAGGGCGGCAGCTTCAGCCGGGTGACCAGCAGGCCGTTGACCGCTCCGGCCGCCACGCCGGCGACGATGCCGAGCACGATGGCCAGCACGCCGGGGACACCGTTCTCGGTCGCGATCTTGGCCGAGAAGAGCATCGCGAGGATCGAGACCGCGCCGACCGAGAGGTCGATGCCGGCGGTGAGGATGATCAGGGTCTGGCCGATCGCCAGGGCCCCGACCACGGCCACCTGCTGCAGGATCAGCGACGTCGTGCGCAACGTGCCGAAGTTCGGGTTGATCAGGGTGAAGACGATCCAGCTCAGCACCAGCACCATCAGCGGGCTGATGGCCGGGTGGGCGTGCAGGGTGTGCTGGATCTTCTGGAGCGGGGACTGGCGGCGCTGCGCGAACTGCTCGGCAGCGGTGGACGGTGCGCCCGGTGTGGGCGACGTGGGTTCTGTAGCGGTGGTGGTCACGGCTTCCTCCTTGCCGTCAGCGCGGGTCCGGGAACCGGGTCCTCGAGGGACACCGGGCCCCGGACCCACGCTTGGGATGATGCTGAACAGGTCGGGGCGGAACTGCCTACTTGGTGCCCCAGCAGATCGAGGCGCCCTTGGTGGTGTCGATCGAGGGCACCCCCGTGACCGCCTTGTCGGTGACCAGCGCGACACCGGTGTCGTAGAAGTCCAGGCCCGCGGTCGGCTTGGGCTTGGCCCCGCCGTCGGCGATCTTCTTGATCGCCTTGACGCCCAGCTCGGCCATCCGGACCGGGTACTGCTGCGAGGTGGCGCCGATGACGCCGTTCTTGACCTGGTTGACGCCGTTGCAGCCGCCGTCGATCGAGGAGATCAGCGCGTTGGTGACGCCGGCCTGCTTGAGCGCGCCGTTGGCGCCGACGGCCGCCGGCTCGTTGATCGTGTAGACGACGTTGATGTTCTTGTTCTTCTGGAGGCAGTTCTCCATGGCGGTGCGGCCGCCGTCCTCGGAGCCCTGGGTGGGCTCGTTGCAGACGATCTCGTAGTCGCCGCCGTCGTACTTCCCGGTCTTGGCCTCGTCGCCGTTCTTCTTCTTGTCCTTGGTGTCGATGCCCATGCCGGTCAGGAAGCCCTGGTCGCGGTTGTAGTCGACCGACACGATCTTGTCGTTGAACAGGTCGAGCATCGCGATCGTGGCCTTCTTGCCCTTGAGCTGGGCCTTGGTCCACTTGCCGATCAGCTCGCCGGCCTTGAAGTTGTCGGTCGCGAAGGTGATGTCGACCGTGTTCGCCGGGTCGGGCGGGGTGTCGAGCGCGATCACGTAGAGGCCTTGGTCGCGGGCCTTCTTGATCGAGGCGTTGACGCCGGGGCCGTTGGGGGTGATCAGGATGCCCTTGTCCCCGTTGGCGATGGCGTCCTCGATGGCCTTGATCTGGCCCTCCTCGTCACCGTCCTGCTTGCCCGAGGCCAGCGACAGCTTGACGCCGTCGGCCTTCGCGGCCTTCTTGGCGCCCTGCTGCATCGCCACGAAGAACGGGTTGACCGAGTCCTTGGTGATCAACGTGACGGCGACGCCGCCCCCCGAGCCCCCGCTGCTGCTGCCGCACGCCGCGAGCAGCATGGCCGCCGCTCCGGTCGCCGCGAGCACGGCGGCACGCTTGCTGCGTGTGTAGATCCTCATTCCGGTGTCCTTTCACCCAACTCTGTTCGCCCCGGCCGATTTCCGAAGACATCCGTTGACAGCGTTGTCTTGACGGGTAACTTTGCGGGGTCGAACGGCATGTGTCAAGCGTCACATGCCGTAAGGTCGACAACGATGTCAGACGCTGTGAGCAGCGGAGGAGGTGGCCGGGTCGTGTCCGGACCAGTCGATTTCAAGGGGGCCGACCGCCCTCGACAACGTGCGACCATGCAGGACGTGGCGGCGGCGGCCGGGGTGTCCCTGAAGTCGGTCTCACGGGTCGTGAACCGGGAGGCCGGCGTCTCCGACGCGCTCGTGGAACGGGTCGAGACGGCGGTGCAAAAACTGGGATACCGGCACAATCTCGCCGCCAGCTTCCTGCGTCGGGGTCAGCGCACCGAGTCGATCGGCATGCTGGTGCAGGACCTGTCCAACGGCTACTGCGGGGAGACCCTGCGTGTGGTCGAGGACCACGCCCGTGAGCGGGGCGTCGTGGTGATGGCCGCGAGCACCGACGAGGACCCGGCACGGGAGCGCGAGATCGTCCACGGGCTGATCGCGCGGCGCATCGACGGCCTGATCCTGATGCCCACTGATCTAGACCTGTCGTGGCTGGCGGCCGACATCGGGGCCGGTCTGGTGGTCGTCGCGCTCGACCGGCTGCCCGCCTTCCCGCCGGTCGACGCGGTGGTGGTCGACAACCAGGGGGGCTCCGCCGAGGCGGTCGGGCACCTGATGGCCCACGGGCACCGCCGGATCGCGCTGCTGGGTGACGAGCAGTCCATCCCCACGGCCCGCGACCGCCACGCCGGCTACACCGCGGCCCTCCGGTCGGGCGGGATCACCCCGGACCCCGAGCTCGTCCGCACGGGGTTGCGCACGCGCGCGCAGGCCTTCCAGGCGACGCTGGACCTGCTGGACCTCCCCGACCCGCCGACGGCCCTGTTCGCGGCGCGCGACACCGCCTGCGACGGCGCCGTCCGCGCGCTCCAGTCGCGGGGACGGGGCCACGACGTCGCGCTGGTCGGGTTCGACGACCTGGCCCTGGCCGACGTCGTCGTCCCGCGGTTGACGGTCGTGCGGCAGGACACCCGCGAGATCGGGCGACGGGCGGTGGACCTGCTGCTGCGCCGCCTCGACGGGGACACCTCGCCGGTCCGGGTCGAGATCGTCCCGACCACGCTGGTGGCCCGGGGGTCGGGGGAGATCCCGGCCCCGGCGCCGGCCGCCGAGGCCGGCTGAACGGGGTTACTCGACCCCGGGCACGATCCGCATGTCGCGCACGGCGCCGCCGTCGAGCGCGGCCAGCGCCTCCTGGTAGGCCGGGGAGTCGTGGGCCGCCCGGGCGGCCTCGACGGACTCGAAGCGGATCACCACGGTGCGGGTCTCGCGACCGGACTCGTAGGTCACCTCGGGCATGCCGCGGGCCACGAAAGTCCCGCCGGCACCGCGCAGGGCGGGCCCGGCCAGCTCGGCGTACGCCGCGACCTTGGTCTCGTCGAGGATGTCGGCGTAGATGCTGATCCAGTAGGCGCTCATGCCCACCACTATGCCGGGCCCTGCCACCGCGTGTCCCGGGCCCCCTGGGGTGGGGGTGGGCCCGCGCCGGTCGGGTACGGGCCGGGCATGAGTGCTGCTTCCCGGGTCCCCGACGTCACCGACCCGCACCGCGTGGCCGCCGGTCCCGCGGGCGGGAGCTGGGACGCGATCGTGGTCGGCGCCGGCCCCAACGGCCTCGTGGCCGCGAACCTGCTCGCCGACGCGGGCTGGTCGGTGGTGGTGCTGGAGGAGCAGGACGAGGTCGGTGGCGCGGTGCGCAGCGACGAGGAGGTGCACCCGGGCTTCCTGCACGACACCTTCAGCGCGTTCTACCCGCTCGGCGCGGCGTCCCCGGTCCTCCGGGCCCTCGACCTCGACCGGCACGGCCTGACGTGGTCGCACGCCCCCGCGCCCCTGGGTCATGCCTTTCCCGGCGGGTGGGGCCTGCTGCACCCCGACCGCGACGACACCGCCGCCGCGGCCGACGCCGCCCACGCCGGCGACGGGGACCGGTGGCTGCGGCTGTGCCGTGCCTGGGACCACCTCGGCGACGACCTGGTCTCGGGGCTGCTCAGCCCGTTCCCCCCGGTGCGGGCCGGCTCCCGGGCGCTGGCGCACCTGCTCGGCCCCGGGGGCCCGACGGTCGCCCCGCTGCTGCTCCAGCCCGCCGACCGGTTCTCCCGGCGCTTCGGCGGGGTCGGGATGCGGGCCCTGGTGGCCGGCAACGCGGGCCACGCCGACATCCCGCTGGGCTCGCCGGGGTCGGGGTTCATGGGGTTCCTGATGTCGATGCTCGCCCAGGACGTGGGGTTCCCGGTGCCCGCGGGCGGTGCCCGCGAGCTCTCGCGCGCCCTGGCCCGCCGGTTCGAGGCGGCCGGCGGGACGATCGTCGTCGGTGAGCGCGCCGACCAGGTCGACGTGGAGTCCGGGCACGTCACCGGCGTGCGCACCGCGTCCACGTCGTACGCCGCCCCCGTGGTCGTCGCGTGCGTCAGTGCTCCCGGCCTGTTCGGGGGACCGGCGGCGGGGGACCGGCGCGCGCTGCTCGACGAGGATGACGTCCCGACGCGGGTGCGCTTCGGGATGAGGCTGTTCACCATGGACCCGGGCACGGTCAAGGTCGACTGGGCCCTGTCGGGACCGGCGCCGTGGGCCGTCGCGCCCGCTCTGGCACCGGGCACGGTGCACGTCGCCGACGACCTCGACGACATGCAGCGCGCCACCCGGATGGTGGAGCGGGGCGTGGTCCCGGACCGCCCCTTCCTGCTCGCCGGGCAGATGACCACGAGCGACGCCAGCCGCTCGCCGGCCGGGACCGAGTCGTTCTGGGCCTACACCCACGTCCCGCAGCGCGTGCGCCAGGACGCCGGGGACGACGGGCTCGACGGCACCTGGGACCACGACCAGAACGAGCGCTTCGCCGACCGCGTACAACGGCGCCTCGAGCGCCTCGCGCCGGGGTTCGGGTCCCTGGTCGTGGGGCGACGGGTCCTGGGTCCGCACGAGCTGGAGGCGCGCGACGCCAACCTCCTCGGCGGCGCGATCGGCGGCGGGACGGCCCGGCTGCGCCAGCAGCTCGTGCTGCGCCCGGTGCCCGGGTCGGGGCGGGCGGGCACGGGCGTGGGCGGCCTCTTCCTCGGCTCGGCCTCGGCCCATCCCGGTGGTGGCGTGCACGGGGCGGCCGGCAGCAACGCGGCGCGCGACGCCCTGGCGCACCGGCGCTCGGGCCGCCTGAGCCGGCTGGCCGTCCCGGGGCGGCTGCGCCGGTCCTGACCCGTCCGGTCCTCCACCCTGCCCCTGCAGGTCAGCGAGGTCCCGAAGGGTGGCGACGCCGACGTCCGCGGACGGTACGGTGGTCGTTCGGTGCACGGGGTCCGGGTCCCGGGCCGGGCCTGGGGGGTGCGATGGCGCGGTGGCGGGTCCTGCGCGCTGCGGCGCCGCGCCCGGTCGCCGTCCTGGTGGTCCTGGTCGTCGTCGTCGGGATCGCGTTCTCGCTGAGCACCGTGCCCGGCGTCCGGTCCCGCCCGACGTTCTGGGTGCCCGTCGACGGCTGGCTCCAGGGCGCCGGCTACGTGCTGATGTCGCTGCTGGCCCTGGCGCGCCCGGTGCTGGTGCGCGAGCACCGCGGGATCTGGTCGCTGGTGGCGGTCGCGGTCACCGCCCGCACGATCGGCTACCTGCTCTACTTCAGCGTGGTGCGGCTCCAGCAGCCCCAGCCGTACCCCTCGGTCTCGGACCCGTTCTGGGCCCTGGCCTCGCTCCTGCTGCTCGTGGCCCTGGCCGAGCGGGCCCGCCGCCGGGGCCGCCACCTGCCGCGCCTGCTCGTCCTGGACGGCGTCGTCGCCGCCCTGACCGTGGCGGCCCTCGGGCTGGTGCTGCTCCGCCCGACCCTGCTCACGCTGACCGCCCCCGGGGTGCCCGAGCGCGCGCTGGTGGTCAACCTGGCCTACCCGATCCTCGACGTGATGGCGCTGGTGCTGATCGCGGGACTGTTCGCGACCGGCTTCCGTCCCCGGCACTCCGAGGTCCTGGTGATGGCGGGCGTGGGGATCTTCGCGGTCGTCGAGTCGGTCTACCTCTACGAGCTCGCGGCCGGCACGTTCCGCCCCGGGACCTACCTCTCGGCGCTGTCCTACGTGGGCACGGCGCTGCTCGCGCTGGGCGCGTGGGTCGCCAACGCGCCGCCGCCCGCGCGGGTCCCGCCCGCGCGGTCCGAGCTCGCCCCCCGCCCACCGCTGCTGGTGCCGGTGAGCCTGTCGGTGGTCTGCCTGCTCACCCTGATCGTGGTGCCCTACACCTCCGCCGGGCTGGGCCCGCTGGCCGTGGTGCTGCTGGTGGGGTCGGTGCTGGTGATGATCGTCCGCGGTCTGCTGACCGTCACCGTGGACCGCTCCGACGCCGAGCGGGTGATCGCCTCGCGCACCGAGGAGGCCATGCGCTTCCAGGCCCTGGTCGAGGCGTCCAAGGACTTCATCGCCCTGGCCCACCTGGACGGCCAGGTGTTCTACGTCAACCCGGCGGGCCGTGACCTGGTCGGCCTGCCCCTCGACCTCGACGTCTCGACGACCTCGATCGTCGACTACCTGACCCCGGAGGGGATCGAGGCGTCCCTGGTCGAGGAGCAGCCCGCGGTCACGGCCGTCGGGCACTGGGAGGGGGAGTCGACCCTGCGCGACCGCCGCGGGGGCCCGCCGATCCCGGTGGCCATCGCCAGCTTCCTGGTCCGGGACCTGGAGACCGGTGAGCCGTTCGCGCTGGCCACGGTGCAGCGCGACGTCACCGAGCGCCACGAGAACGAGCAGGCGCTGCGCGAGCTCGCCGACCAGCGGCGCGACCTGCTGGAGCGACTGGTGGAGGCCCAGGAGGACGAGCGTCACCGGATCGCGGCCGACGTGCACGACGACTCCGTCCAGGCCCTGGCCGCGGTCGAGCTGAGGCTGGGCCTGCTGCGACGCCAGCTCGACGAGGCCGACCCGGCGCTGCAGGAGGCGGTGGGCAAGGCCCACCGCTCGGTCACCGAGGCGACCGCCCGGCTGCGCCACCTGCTCTTCGACCTGGAGTCGCCCGCGCTGCGGGCCGACCTGGCCACGGCGCTGGCCGAGGCGGCCGACTTCGTGCTCGAGGACACCGGCGTGCGTTGGTCGCTGCTCGGCGACCGGTCCGTCGACCTCCCGCAGGCGGTGCGGGTCACGGCGTACCGCGTGGCGAAGGAGGCCCTGACCAACGTGCGCAAGCACGCCGGCGCGCGGCAGGTCGAGATCCGGTTGGCGCGCGTCGAGGGCGGGGTGGAGGTCGTGGTCGCCGACGACGGACAGGGGGTCGGGCCCGGCGCCGACGTCGAGCGACCCGGTCACCTGGGCCTGTCGGGCATGCGCGACCGGGCCTCGGTGGCCGGCGGACGGGTCGAGGTGGGGCCGAGGCCCGAGGGGGGTACGACGGTGCGGCTGTGGTTGCCCTACGGGTCGCCCGCTAGCGTCGAGGAGCACCCCGACGCCACCCCCCGAGAGGACACCCCCCGTGACTGACGCCCCGACCGCCCCTGGTTCTCCGAGCCCCGTCGTCGCCCTGCTGGGCACCGGCACGATGGGCGCCGGCATGGCCCGCAACATCGCCGCCGCCGGGCTCGACCTGCGCGTGTGGAACCGCAGCGCCGAGAAGGCCCAGCCGCTGGCCGACGTCGCCACGGTCGCCGGCTCCGTCGCCGAGGCCGTCGAGGGCGCCGACGTCGTCCTGACCATGCTGTACGACGCCGACAGCGTCGCCGAGACCCTCGAGCAGGCCCGCGGTCACCTGGGCACCGACACCGTCTGGCTCCAGCAAAGCACCGTCGGCGTCGAGGGCAGCGACCGCCTCGTGGCCCTGGCCGACGACCTCGGCGTCGTGCTGGTCGACGCCCCCGTGCTCGGCACCCGCAAGCCGGCCGAGGACGGCGCGCTGGTCGTGCTCGCCTCCGGGCCGGAGTCCGCCCGGGCGCTCGTCGACCCGGTCCTCGAGGCCGTCGGCAGCCGCACCATGTGGGTGGGGGAGGCCGGCGCGGGCAGCCGGTTGAAGCTGGCCTGCAACGCCTGGGTCGTGACCGTGGTCGAGGGCATCGCCGACTCCCTGGCGCTGGCCCGCGAGCTCGGCCTGGACCCCGCCCTGTTCCTCGAGGCGGTGCAGGGTGGCGCGATGGACGCGCCGTACGTGCAGCTCAAGGGCAAGGCGATGCTGGCCGGCGAGTTCGAGCCGTCCTTCGCGCTGTCCGGGGCCCTCAAGGACACCGAGCTGATCCTGGCCGCGGCCGCCTCCGCCGGCCTCGAGCTCGGTCCGATGTCCGGGATCCGCGAGCACCTCAAGCGGGCCGAGGACGCCGGGCACGGTGACCAGGACCTCTCGGCGACCTACCGGGAGCACTGAGCGGGAGCCCCCCGAGACCGGTGGGACCGGGGTCCCCTCAGGGCCGAGCGCCCTCGGGGGCCTCGGTCACCGCCGGGCCCGAGCGGCCCGAGCGGTCCGGGCGCCCCGGGCGTCGACCGGTGGGGAAGTAGATCATCCGGGTGCCGAGGAAGACGCTCAGCCAGCCGATCGCCAGCCCGGCGACGTCGTCGACGAAGAAGTGCCAGCCCAGGTAGACGGTCGCCACGACCACGCCGGCCAGGTAGACGGCCATGGCCCGGCTCAGCCGCCGCAAGCCGTACCACCGGGCCATCAGCAGCACCACGGTCGTCACCCCGACGTGCAGGCTGGCGAAGGCCGAGATCTGCGCGAAGGCGTCGTGAGCGGCGGGGTCGGCCAGCAGGTGCGCGCGCTGGGCCAGGTAGCGGGCCTGGGTGTCCTGGATCATCGTGTGGGGCAGCCCGGCGAACTCCTGCGGCGCCGAGTGGAACGGACCCAGGGTGGGGATCAGGTAGTAGCTGCCGACCCCGAGCACCCAGATCCACAGACCCGAGGCGATCGCGGCGTAGCCGTCGCGCAGGCGGGGGGCGAACACCAGGGCGGCCACCGTGGCGATCATCACGATCGTGGAGAACGACTCGTAGACGACCATCAGCACGTAGTGGGCCACCCCCTGGCCGAGGAGGTCGTGGAGCAGGACAGCCGGGCTGTGGCCGAGGAACAGCCAACGGTCCCAGCGCAGCAGCATCGCGTCCTCGGGGGCGCGCAGGACGTCCCAGCTCTTCAGGTTGTGGTAGCTGAAGTAGACGAGGTGGTAGCCCAGCAGGGCCAGGACCGTGAGCAGCAGCCGCCGGCCGGTCCAGCGCTCGCGCCAGGCCCGGGCGGTCGCGGCGCGCGAGAGGCCGGCACGCCCGTCGCGCCGGGCCACCCGCCAGGCGGCCTCGATCGCGGAGAGCGGGACCAGGAGCCCCAGGGAGATCGCGATGCGAGAGACGAAGATCGACCCGCGGGGGTCGCGGGGCGGGATGCCGACGTGGGCCGACCAGGTCAGCATGACGGCACCGAAGACCACCACCACCGACCAGAACGGGACCAGGTAGCCCAGGCCCCCGAGCCTCCCGCGTCCCGTGGAGGGAGCCGCGCCCTCGGGATCGCCGGACCCGTGCCGGGTCAGCTCGGAGGTCGTCACACCGAGCAGCCTAAGCGCCGCGGGCTCCCCGCCCGACCCAGCCCCGACCCGCCCCCGGTCCGGCCCGGCGCCGACCGCGTGCCCGGCGCGGGACACGTCATCTTCTGTTCAGCCGGGATCGCCATCATGGTGAGGTGGGACAGACGTGAGGGTGGGACCGCAGCCGGTGACGCCCCGGAGGACGGGCTCAGCGACGGGCTCAGCGCGCCGAGGCGAACACGTCGTCCAGCAGGCGGGGCCCGGGCGTGCGTCCGACCTCGCGGAACCACTCGCGTCCCAGGACCGTGCCGAGCAGCGGGGCCGGCAGCCTCAGCAGCAGCGACACCGTCCGCACGCCGGTGCCTCCCGTGGTCTGGGAGTGGTGCGCGGCCAGCGCGGCGCGCTTGGCGCCCAGGTGGGCCCGCACGTCGACCCGGTGGGTGAGCTCCTCGCGCGGGAGGTACGCCGAGGCGAACCCGTCCTGCGGCACCAGACCCCGAGCACCCGGCACCCGGCGCAGCAGCGCCCCGGCCCGTCGCAGCAGCGTCCGGTCGACGGTGGCCTCGAGCACCACGGGCGTGCCGGCCAGCCGGGCCGCGAGCGCACCGACCCGGTGGACCTGCACGTGGTCGGGGTGGCCGTAGCCGCCACGGGGGTCGTAGGTGGTCAGCACGTCGGCCCGCTCCTCGCGCAGGATCGCGGCCAGGCGCTCGGCCGGACCGTCGGGCCCCGCCGGGTCCAGGGTGGCGAAACCGCCCGCTTCCGGGGCGCCCACGGCCGATCCGGAGTCGGCGTACCCCAGGACCTCCCAGCGGGCGCAGCCCAGCGATCGCGCAGACTGGTCCAGTTCGGCCAGGCGTCGTGCAGCGAGATCGGCCCCCGGTTGCCTAGTCTCGTCGGAGAGGCCGGCCTCGCCCGCCGTCGCGGTCACCAGCACCACCCGGTGTCCCTCGGCAGCGGCCCGGGCCAGCGTCCCCCCGGTCAGCAGGGCCTCGTCGTCAGGATGTGCGTGGAAGGAGACCAGCGTGAGCGACACGCCCGCAGTGTGGCACGGCCTGCGTCGTGAGCTCAGCGGCCGTCGTGCCGTCCGGATGCTGCTCTCCCTCGCCCTCGCCGTCGCCCTGATCGTCGTGGTGCTGCCGCGCGTGGTCAGCGCCACGTTCGGTGACGTCCTGACCTCGCTGCGGCTCGTCACGCTGCCCGAGAGCATCGGCCTCACCGTGCTGTGGGCCGTGGGGCTGCTGACCTACAGCGTGGTCCTGGTCGCGGCGCTGCGCGGGCTGTCGCACCGGCGCGCCCTGACCCTGAACCTGACCGGGAGCGCGGTGTCCAACGTGCTGCCCTTCGGCGGCGCGGCCGGGGTCTCGCTGAACTTCGTGATGATCCGGTCGTGGGGCTTCTCCGCCCAGGAGTTCTCCGCCTTCGCGGTGGTCACCAACGTCTGGGGCATCCTGTCCAAGCTCGCGCTGCCGGCGGTCGCGCTGGTCGCGCTGGTCGTCACCGGGGGACCCGTCGACGCCACCCTGCGGTGGTCGGCGCTGGGGGCGGCCGGGGTGCTCGTGCTGGTGCTCGCGCTGTGCGCCGGCGTGCTGGCGCGCGACGACGTCGCCCACCGGGTCGTGCCGCCGCTGGCCCGCCTGTTCGCGGCCGGGTCGCGCCTGGTGCGCCGACCGGCCGACGCCGACGTGGTCACCGGTCACCTGATGGAGTTCCGCGACCGCGTGGTCGAGGTGGTGGGGAACCGCTGGGCCCAGCTCACGCTCGGCCAGATCGGCTACTCCGTGCTGCAGGCCGTGCTGCTGTGGGCCTGCCTCCAGGCGGTCGGGGCCGACCTGTCCCCGGTCATCGTCCTCGCGGCGTACGCCGTGGACCGGGTGCTCTCGATGGTCGTCCTGACCCCCGGCGGCACCGGGTTCGCCGAGGCGGGCTCCGCGGCCGCGCTGGTCGCCCTCGGTGGCGCGCCGGCGGCGACCGCGGCCGCCGTGCTGCTCTACCGCGGCTTCACCTTCGCCCTGGAGATCCCCGTCGGCGGGATCTGGACGGCGGCCTGGTTCTGGCGCCGTCGACGCGCCCAGCGCGCGGCGGGCGTCACCGAGCCCGCACCCACGTCCGAGCTCGAGGAGGTGCCGGGCCGATGAGGCTGCTGCACGTGACCGACGTCTACCGCCCCCGCCTGGGCGGCATCGAGATGTTCGTCGAGGAGCTGGCCGAGCGCCAGGCGCTGGCGGGCCACGACGTCACCGTCCTGAGCCTGGCCACCGACGGCGCGGTCCCCGGCGTGGAGACCACGGCCGGAGGCGTGCGGATCGTGCGCGCACCCTCACGGGCGCCCTGGCCGATGCCGTTCCTGCCCGCCGGCGACGGGGTCGACCTGACCTCCTTCGACCGGGTCCACGCCCACCTCTCGGTGGTCTCGCCGTTCAGCACCCGGGTCACCCAGGCGGCGAGCCGGCGCGGCGTCCCGGTGATCCTGACCGTGCACTCGATGTGGGACGGCCGCGAGGGCTGGGTGCGCACCGTGGGGCTGATCGCCGGGTGGGCGCGCTGGCCCGCGACCTGGACGGCCGTCAGCTCCGCCGCCGCCGCGACCATGCGCGAGGTGCTCGGCCACGACACCCCGGTCCTGGTGGTGCCCAACGGCGTCGAGGTCGACTGGTGGCGCGACTCCGGGCCCCTGACCGGCCCGGTCGACGACGCGTCGCGCCCGGTGACCGTGGTCTCGGTGATGCGCCTGGCCGGGCGCAAGCGCCCGCTGCAGCTGCTCGACGCGATGGCCGAGGCCCGCCTGGCGGTGCCCCGCGACGTCGCGCTGCGCCTGCTCGTGATCGGCACCGGCCCCCTGGAGGAGCGCCTGCGCGAGCGCGTCCGGGCGCTGGGGATCGGCGACTGGGTGGAGCTGGCCGGCGCCCGCACCCGGGCGGAGATCCGCGAGGCATACCGGCACGCCGACGTCTACGCCGCCCCCTGCCTGCAGGAGTCCTTCGGGCTCGCCGCGCTCGAGGCCCGCGCCACCGGCCTCCCGGTCGTCGCGATGACCCACGGGGGCGTGGGGGAGTTCGTCCGCGACGGCGTCGAGGGCCTGCTGTGCGAGGACGACGACGCCCTGGCGCGCGACCTGGCCCGGCTGGTCGGCGACCACGCCCTGCGCCGCTCGCTCACCGAGCACAACCGGCGGCACGCCCCGACCCACGACTGGGCGCGCACGCTGGCCGGCTTCGAGGACGCCTACGCGCACGCCGGCGCCGGGGTGGCGCGCTCCCGCACCTCGCCGGCCTCCCGGCTGTCCTAGTCGAGCAGGTCGGTCGAGCAGGCCCGTCGAGCAGGTCAGTCGAGCAGGGCCAGGCCGGTGCGCTCGCGCAGCTCGTCGGGCGAGGCGCCGTACGCCGCCCGGATCCGCAGCCCGTCGGGGGTCACCTCGAAGACGCCGTGGTCGGTGTAGACCCGGCTCACGCAGGCCACCCCCGTGAGCGGGTAGGTGCACTCCGGCACGAGCTTGGAGGAGCCGTCGCGGGCGAAGAGCGTCATCATCACGAAGACGTCCTTGGCCCCGATCGCCAGGTCCATCGCGCCGCCGACGGCGGGGATCGCGTCGGGCTCGCCGGTGTGCCAGTTGGCCAGGTCGCCGCGCACCGAGACCTGGAAGGCGCCCAGGACGCACACGTCGAGGTGGCCGCCGCGCATCATGGCGAAGGAGTCGGCGTGGTGGAAGTACGACGCCCCGGGCGTCTCCACGACCGGGATCTTGCCGGCGTTGATCAGGTCGGGGTCCACCTCGTCCTCGCGAGCCGCGCGGCCCATCCCGAGCATGCCGTTCTCGGTGTGCAGGACCACCCCCCGCTCGAGGTCGAGGTGGTCGGCCACCAGCGTGGGCTGGCCAATGCCGAGGTTGACGAAGGCACCCGTGGGGATGTCGTCGGCGATCAGCTTGGCGATCTGGTCCTTGGTCAGGGTCGCGCTCATGCGCCCGCCTCCGTGCCGTGGGGGTCGACCCGCACGACGCGGTCGACGTAGATGCCGGGGGTCACGACGTGCTCGGGGTCCAGGCCGCCGGTGTCGACGACCTCGCCCACCTGCACGATCGTGGTGGTGGCCGCGGTGGCCATGACGGGCCCGAAGTTGCGGGCGGTCTTGCGGTAGACCAGGTTGCCCACCCGGTCGGCGACGTGGGCCTTGACCAGGGCGAGGTCGCCGCGGATGGGCAGCTCGAGGACGTAGTCGCGTCCCTCGAAGGTGCGCTGCTCCTTGCCCTCGGCCAGCGGCGTGCCCACGCCCGTGGGGGTGAAGAACGCCCCGATCCCCGCCCCGGCCGCGCGCAGGCGCTCGGCCAGGTTGCCCTGCGGGACGACCTCCAGCTCGATGCGCCCGCTGCGGTAGAGGTCGTCGAAGACCCAGGAGTCGCTCTGGCGCGGGAAGGAGCAGATGATCTTGCGCACCCGACCGGCGGCCAGGAGGGCGGCGAGGCCGGTGTCGCCGTTGCCGGCGTTGTTGTTGACCACGGTGAGGTCACCCGCCCCCTGCCGCAGCAGCGCGTCGATGAGCTCCACCGGCTGCCCGGCCGGACCGAAGCCGCCGATCAGCACGGTCGAGCCGTCGGGGACGTCGGCGACGGCGGCGTCCGCGGCGTCGGGACCCTCGAGGACGTCGGTCACGCGGTGCCCTCCAGGACGACGGCGAGGCCCTGGCCGACGCCGATGCAGATCGCGGCCACGCCCCAGCGGTGCCCGCCCTCGCGCATCACCTTGGCCAGGGTGCCGAGCACCCGGCCGCCCGAGGCACCCAGGGGGTGCCCGATCGCGATGGCGCCGCCCCGGGTGTTGACGATCTCGGGGTCGAGACCCGAGCGCCCCCACGCGTCCAGGCAGGCCAGCGACTGCACGGCGAAGGCCTCGTTGAGCTCGACCGCGCCGACGTCGCCCCAGCCGATGCCGGCCCGCTCCAGCGCCTTCTCGGCGGCCGCGACCGGCGCGTAGCCGAAGCGCTGGGGCTCCAGGGCGTGGGCGGCTCGGCCGGCCACCCGGGCCAGGGGGTCCCGGCCCAGGCGCGAGCCGGCCGCCTCGGAGCCGAGCAGCACCGCCGAGGCCCCGTCGGAGAGCGGCGAGGCGTTGCCCGCGGTGATCGTGCCGTCCGTGCGGAAGGAGGGCTTGAGGCCGCTCAGGGAGTCGGTCGTGGCGGTGGGGCGGATCCCCTCGTCCCGGGACAGGCCGCTGCCCTCGACGGTGACGGTGAGGTCGTCGTAGAAGCCGTCCTCCCAGGCCCGGTGGGCGAGGGTGTGGGAGCGCACGGCGAACTCGTCCTGGCGCTCCCGGCCGATCCCGAACTCCTCGCTGAGCTGCTCGTTGGCCTCGCCGAGCGACACCGTCCACTCCGGCGGCATGGCCGGGTTGACCAGGCGCCAGCCGAGCGCGGTCGAGACGGCCTCGAGGTTGCCCGCGGGGAACGCGCGGCTGGGCTTGGGCAGCACCCACGGCGCCCGGGTCATCGACTCCACGCCGCCGGTCAGGACCAGGTCGGCGTCGCCGGTCTCGATCTGGCGCGAGCCGATCATGGCGGCGTCCAGCGAGGACCCGCACAGCCGGTTCACCGTGGCGCCGGGGACGGTCGTGCCGAGGTCGGCCAGCAGCGCGGCCATCCGCGCGACGTTGCGGTTCTCCTCCCCGGCTCCGTTGGCGTTGCCGAGCAGCACCTCGTCGAGGGTCTCGGGGTCCAGGCCGGTGCGCTCGCGCACGGCCCGCAGCACGGTGGCGGCGAGGTCGTCGGGACGGGTGGCGGCGTACGCCCCACCGAAGCGGCCGAACGGGGTGCGGACGGCGTCGTAGACGAACGCGGGGGTGCTCACGAGGTGGCTCCTGACTGGTCGGCGGTCGGGTCGGGGGTGTCCTGCAGGGCCTGCTGGGCGATCCGGAAGGCGGTGTTGGCGTCGGGCACCCCGCAGTAGATCGCACTCTGCAGGATGACCTCCTTGATCTCCTCGACGCTCAGCCCGTTGGTGCGGGCCGCGCGCACGTGCATGGCCAGCTCCTCGTGGTGGCCGCGGGCGATCAGGGCGGTCAGGGTGATCATCGAGCGGCTGCGCCGGTCCAGGCCGGGCCGGGTCCAGATGCCGCCCCAGGCGTAGGTGGTGATGAACTCCTGGAACTCCCGGGTCAGGTCGGTGGCGCCGGCGGTGGCGCGGTCGACGTGGGCGTCGCCGAGCACCTCGCGGCGTACCACCATCCCGGCGGCGTACGACGGGGAGGGGGCGGTCGTCTCCGCCGGCGGGGCCTCGCCGAGCACGTGCTCGCGCAGCAGCCGGGCGACCGTCGCGGGGGCCTCGGCCGGGGCCAGGTGCCCGACGCCGGGCAGCTCGACGTAGCGGCCCGACGGGACGCCGTCGGCGATCTCGCGCAGCGTGGCCGGCGGCGTGGCGGCGTCGGTCTCGCCGGCGACGGCGAGCACCGGGGCGGTGACCTCGCCGAGGCGGTCGCGCACGTCGAAGCCGGCCAGCGCCCGGCAGACCTGGGCGTAGCCGAGGTCGTCGGCGTCCGACAGCGCGTGCAGCAGCGGTGAGGCGACCTCGGGGTGGGCCTCGAGGAACCCGGGGGCGAACCAGCGCTCCGCCGAGCCGGCCACCATCACGGGCGTGCCGGAGGCGCCGACCTGGTCGACGCGGCCCTGCCACATGTCCGGGTCGCCGATCTTGGCGCCGGTGCAGAGCAGGATGGCGTCGGTGACCCGGTCGGGGTGGTCCAGGAGCAGCTGGAGCCCGACCGCGCCCCCGACGGAGTCGCCGGCGTAGGCGAACGGCCCGCCGCGCTGCTCACGCTGCTCGAGCACGTCGTCGACGGTGCGCAGCACGCCCTCGGCCAGCTCGGCCATGGTGAAGCCGTCGGCCGGCACGGCGTGGTTGTGGCCGTGGCCGGGCAGGTCCCAGGCGACCACGTCGAAGACGTCGCTGAGCCCGCGCGCGCAGGTGGCCCACAGCGTGGCCGCCGAGGTCCCCAGCGAGGGACCGAGCACCAGCAGCGGCATCTCGGCGCGGTGGGCGGCGCCGGTCATCCGGGTGGCGGTGATGGACGGGACGGTCACGAGTCCTCCTGCTGCGCCCCGGCACGGGCCAGGACGCGGTCGATCAGCGCGCCGGTGGCGCCGAGGTAGTGGGTCGGGTCGAAGTCGGGCTCGGACGACGTGGCGGAGTCCTGCTCGACCACGGCGCGGATGCTGCGCTGCTCGGCGAGCAGGGCCGAGGTGCGCGAGCGCACGACGCCGGCCATCGCGCCGGTGTCGACGTGCAGGCCTTCGAGCAGCTCTGCCACCTGGTCGCCGGCGACCAGGGTGCGGCGCGACAGCGTGGCCAGGGTGGACCACTCGGTGTGCCAGGCGCCGTCGGGGCGCTCGTCGACCGCGCCGGCCGCGGCCAGGTGCAGCTGGGCCGCGAGCGCGGGAGCGGTGGCCGCCGCGCGGCGCACGAGCACCGAGAGCACCGGGTTGGACTTCTGCGGCATGGTCGAGGACCCGCCGCGCCCCTCGACGGCCGGCTCGGCCAGCTCGGCGATCTCGGGGCGGGCCAGCACGAGCACGTCGCCGGCGAGGTGGCCCCAGGCGTCGTGGGCGCGGACCAGCGCGTCGGCGTACGCCGTCACGGGGGTGCGGACGGTGTGCCAGGGGACCGCCGGCTCGAGGTCGAGGCGCCGGGCGACGTCGTCGACCAGGGCCACGGTGGCGGCCGGGTCGGTCGCGTCCGTGGTCAGCGCGACGAGCTCCACGACGGCGGAGAGCGTCCCGGCCGCACCGCCGACCTGGGCCGGGAACCGCAGGGCCGCGACGGCGTCGCGCGCGTCGAGGACCCCCTGGAGCCAGTGGGCGGCCTTGAGCCCGAAGGTGATCGGGACGGCGTGCTGGGTCAGGGTGCGCCCGGCCATGACGTCGTCGCGGTGGCGGTGCACCAGCGCCACGAGGGCGGCGACCTGGCGGTCCAGCGTCGCCGTCAGCGTGGCGGCGGTGTCGCGGGCGCAGAGCACGAGGGCGGTGTCGAGGACGTCCTGGCTGGTCAGGCCCCGGTGGAGCCACCGGGCGGCGTCGGCGTGGCGGTCCCGCAGGCGCGCACGCAGCAGCGTCAGCAGCGGCACCACCGGGTTGCCGGAGGCCTCCGCTTCGGCGGCCAGCGGCGCGAGGTCGCGAGCGGTCACGAGCCGGTCCAGGTCGTGGCGCGCCGACGCCGGCGCGACCCCGGCGTCGACCAGCCCGGCGAGCCAGGCCGCCTCCACCCGCACCATCGCCCGCGCCACGGACTCGTCGGTGAAGTGCCGTCCCGCCCGGTCGTCACCGGGCCAGAGCAGCGCGCTCACGGGCGGCTCCCCGTGCGGGCGCTGCCCGGTTCGGGCCGGCTCATGCGCGTCCGTGGTCGAGGAAGACCGTCTCGCCCTCGCCCTGGAGGCGCACGTCGAAGCGGTAGCCCTGCTCGTCGGCGACCGCGACCAGGGTGGCGCGGCGGTCGGCGGCGAGGCCGGCCAGGAGCGGGTCGGTCTCCAGCGCCGGGTCGCCCGGCAGGTAGGCCCGGGTCAGCAGGCGGTCCAGCAGCCCCCGCGCGAACACGGTCACCGCGAAGAACGGCGCCCGACCGGGCTCGGTGGCACCGGGGCGCAGGGTCGTGAACGAGTAGTGGCCGAGCGGGTCCACCGCGGCGCGGCCGAACCCGGTGAACGTCCACCCGTCGCGACGCAGCGACCCCTCGGCCCGCGGCACCGTCCCGGTGGGGTCGGTCTGCCAGATCTCGACCAGCGCGTCCGGCACGGGGTCGCCGGCGCCGTCGAGCACGGTGCCGTGCAGCCGGACCGCGTCGGCGTGGCCGGGCGGGACCAGCTCGGCGTCACCGGCGTACGGCAGGGCGTAGCCGTAGAACGGGCCGATGGTCTGCCCGGGCGTGGGAGGGAGGTGGCTCATGCGGTCTGCCTCAGTCCTGGTCGTGGTCGTCGTCGAGGGGCGTGCGGCCGCTGCCGGTCAGGACGATGTCCCAGCGGTAGCCGGTGGCCCACTCGGCCTGCGTCAGGTCGTGGTCGTACGCCGCCACGAGGCGCTCGCGGGCGGCCGGGTCGACGATGGACTGGAAGATCGGGTCGAGCCCGAAGAGGGGGTCGCCGGGGAAGTACATCTGGGTGATCAGCCGCTGGGTGAACGCGTGGCCGAACAGCGAGAAGTGGATGTGGGCCGGCCGCCACGCGTTGTAGTGGTTCTTCCACGGGTAGGGACCCGGCTTGATCGTGGTGAACCGGTAGCCGCCGTCGGCGTCGGTGAGCACGCGCCCGACGCCGGTGAAGTGCGGGTCCAGGGGAGCGGGGTGCTGGTCGCGCTGGTGCAGGTAGCGGCCCGCCGCGTTGGCCTGCCAGATCTCGACCAGCTGGTGGCGCACCGGGCGCCCGTCGCCGTCGAGCACGCGGCCGGCCACGACGATGCGCTCGCCGACCGGCTCCCCGGAGTGCTGGATGGTGAGGTCGGACTCCGCGGCCCCGACGTCGTGGTGGCCGAAGACCGGCGCCAGCAGCTCGACCTGCTCGGGGTCGGCCTGGTGCAGGTCCTTGGTGGGGTGGCGCAGGGCGCTGCTGCGGTACGGCGCGTAGTCGAGCCGCACGCGGTCCTCGGGGACGCCCGCCGCCTCGAACGCGGTGCGGGCCGCGGCGATCTCGGCGTCGATGTCGGCCTGGCTGGCCAAGGCGGGGGGAGACGTGGTGGAGGTCACGCGCCGAACGTACGGGGTGCTCGCCCCGCCGGCACCCCTCGCATTTCACTCACCGGAACCGGCCCGGTTCGGCACGTCTGGTCACGGCGCGGTGCGCTTCAGGGTCGGCACGACCTCCAGGCGCTCGCGCAGCCCCTCCAGCGCGGCGTCGAGGTCGTCCGCCACGACGACGTCGTCGAGGACCTCGCGGCGGATGAACCCGGCCTCGACCAGCCCGTCGAGCGCCGCGAGCAGGGGCGTCCACACCCCACCGAGGTCGAGGAACGCCACCGGGTCGTCGTTGAAGCCGATCGAGCGCCAGCTCCACACCTCGATCACCTCCTCCAGCGTGCCGAGCCCGCCGGGCAGGCAGAGGAAGGCGTCGGCCAGGTCGGCCATCCGGGCCTTGCGCTCGTGCATGGTGTCCACGACGTGCAGCGCCGTCAGGTCCTCGCGCCCCCACTCGAGCTCGACCATCGCCCGCGGGATCACCCCGACCACCTCGCCGCCGGCGTCCAGCGCGCCTTGGGAGACCTCGTGCATCAGCCCGAAGCCGCCCCCGCCGTACACCAGACCGATGCCGCGCTCGGCCAGCCCGCGACCCACGTCGCGCACCGCCCCCGCCAGCGCCGGGTCGTGCCCCGGGCTCGACCCGCAGAAGACGGCCACCCGCCGGATCTCTCGACTCACCCGGCTGAGTCTAGGAAGCGCGAGGCGCGCTCGGGCCCCGGCGGTCGGGCAGGGCCCCGACGACCCCGCTCCCGGGCGGGAGGGACGGTCCCTGGACGGGCGTTCCAGCCAGTGGAACCATGGGCCGGTGGCAGGTGGCAGCAGGACGGCGGGGGTGTCGGTGACGAGCCGCGCGCTGGCGCTGCTGGGCGCCTTCGACACGCGGCACCGCCGCTTGTCCCTCAGCGACCTGGCCGCGCGGGCGGAGATGCCGGTGCCGACCGCCCACCGGCTGGTGGGGGAGCTGGTGGCGTGGGGGGCGCTGAGCCGCACGCAGTCGGGGGAGTACGTCGTGGGCCGGCGGCTCTGGGACCTCGGGTTGCTCGCGCCCGTGCAGACCGGCCTGCGCCAGCTGGCGTCGCCGTACCTGCACGACCTGTACGGCGCCACCCTGGCCACGGTCCACCTCGCCGTGCGCGACGGCCTCCAGGTGCTGTACGTCGACCGCCTGTCGGGCCACGCGAGCGTCCCCGTGGTCAGCACGATCGGGTCCCGCCTGCCCCTGCACGCGACCGGGGTCGGGAAGGTGCTGCTGGCCCACGCGCCCTCGGCGGTGCAGGACGAGGTGCTCGCCCACCTGACGCGGATCACGCCGTACACCGTCGCCCAGCCCGGCGTGCTGCGGCGCCAGCTGCGACGCGTGCTGGCCGAGGACCACGCCACCACCACCGAGGAGATGAGCCTGGGCGCCTGCTCGGTCGGGGTGCCGATCCGCTCGGGCGGCCCGGGCAGCGACGTCGTGGCGGCGCTCGGGGTGGTGGTGCCGAGCCTGCGCCGCGACCAGGACAAGCTGGTCGCGGCGACCCAGGTCGCGGCCCGCGGGATCGGGCGCGCCCTGGCCGACCGGGCGCGCACCGAGGTCGCCTCCGCGGACTGACCGGTTCTGCTGGACAGAACCCGTGCCTGGGGGACGGCACGTGCTGCCGGTCACACTGCGGCCATGGTGACCTCGACCCGGACCAGCTCGCGCACCACTGTCGGCATCGTCGGCGGTGGCCCCGCCGGGCTGATGCTGTCCCACCTGCTCGCGCTCTGCGACATCGACTCGGTGGTGGTCGACGTGCGCACCCACCGCGAGATCGAGGAGACCGTGCGCGCGGGCATCCTCGAGCACGACAGCGTGCGGCTGCTGGTCGACACCGGTGTCTCGGACCGCGTGCTGCGCGAGGGCTACCGCCACGAGGGCATCGAGCTGGCCTTCGCCGGCGCCGGGCACCGCATCGACTTCCAGGCCCTGGTCGGCGCCGCCGCCCAGCTCTACCCGCAGACCGACGTCTTCCTCGACCTCGCGGCCGCCCGCGAGCGCGACGGCGGCGACGTCCGCTTCGGGGTGGGGGAGGTGGCGGTCCACGACCTCACCGGTGACCAGCCCCGCCTCACCTTCACCGAGGCCGACGGGACGCACGTGGAGGTGCGGTGCGACTACCTGGTGGGTGCCGACGGTTCCCGGGGGATCTGCCGCTCGTCGTTCCCCGAGGCCGTGCGCCGGCAGTTCTTCCGGGAGTACCCCTTCGCCTGGTTCGGCATCCTGTGCGAGGCCCCGCCCAGCGCCCCCGAGCTGATCTACAGCCACTCCGAGCGCGGCTTCGCGCTGATCAGCCAGCGCACCGACACCCTGCAGCGGATGTACTTCCAGTGCGACCCGGGCGAGGACGTCGCCGACTGGAGCGACGACCGGATCTGGGAGGAGCTCCAGACCCGCGTGGGCGCCAACGGCTACACGTTGAAGGAGGGGCCGATCACCTCGCGCAGCGTGCTGCCGTTCCGCAGCTTCGTCCAGGAGCCGATGCGTCACGGCAACCTGCTGCTCGCGGGCGACGCGGCCCACACCGTGCCGCCCACGGGCGCCAAGGGCCTCAACCTCGCGCTGGCCGACGTGCGCGTCCTGGCCGAGGAGCTCGAGCGGGCCGTGCGGGCCGGCGACGGCGCGACACTGGACGCCTACGAGCAGCGCGCCCTGGACCGGGTCTGGAAGGCCCAGCACTTCTCCTACTGGATGACCACGATGCTGCACCGGGCCGAGGGCGCCTCCGCGTTCGACGTACGCCGGCAGCAGGGTGAGCTCGCGCTGGTGACCTCCTCGACCGCCGGCTCGACCTACCTGGCCGAGGCCTACACGGGGTGGCCCGCCCGGGGATGACCCGACCCGGCACCGCCACGGCCCCGACCCGGCACCGCCACGGCACGACCCGCGGTCGAGGTGTCCACCGGAGTAGACCACCGAGCCCCGGACACGCCCGTGCGACTCACATTTGGTAGTCCGTTCGGGCTATTCTCGGCGTGTTGGGTGTCTGGACAAAGCGGACACGGCGTCTCATGGGGGGACGAGATCAAAGGGAGAATCATGATCGCCACCGAAGCCGCTCTCTACGGCTCCTCCACCACCACGTACCCCACGTCCGGGTCCTCGGGCCCCCGCGTCACCACGCTGCAGGTCTGCAGCTGCGGCCAGGAGGTCGGCGGCCTGCGACGCGAGCACTGCCCGCGGTGCGGCTGCTGCCTGACCTGAGGTCCAGCGCCAGTAGGGTGACCCCGACGACCCCGAGGAGGGACATCGGTGGCCCCGCAGGACGCAGCACCACGCACCACCGCGGTGTGGACGGTGCCCAACCTCATCAGCATGGCGAGGCTGGCCGGCGTCCCCCTGTTCCTCTGGCTGGTGATCGGCCCGAAGGCCGACGTCTGGGCCCTCGTCGTCCTGATGGTCGCGGGCTTCAGCGACTGGCTCGACGGCTACCTCGCGCGGCGCCTCGACCAGACCTCGCGACTGGGCGAGATCCTCGACCCCGTCGCCGACCGCCTCTACATCCTGGCCGCCGTCGTCGGCCTCCTCTACCGCGACATCATCCCGTGGTGGGTGGCGATCGCGCTGCCCCTGCGCGACGCGTTCCTGTGGTGCCTGGTGCCCTTCCTGCGCACGCGCGGCTACTCCGCGCTGCCGGTGCACTACCTCGGCAAGGCCGCCACCGCGGCTCTCCTCTACGCCTTCCCGCTGCTCTTCCTCGGTGACGGCGACGGCACCACCGCGACCGTGGCACGCGTCGTCGGCTGGGCCTTCGCGATCTGGGGCATCGGCCTCTACTGGTGGGCCGGGCTGCTGTACGCCTGGCAGGTGCGGATCCTGATGACCACCCAGGCCCGGCGCACGCCGCGGGGCGAGCGGGCCGCGCGACCCGCCGACACCCCGCAGCCCGCCACGCGTCCCGACCCGGCCGGCCGGGCGGACCGGGCGGACCGGGCCGATGCCTGAGGGGCGCCCCGGCCCCACGCCGGGGGACCGGCCGATCCCGCAGCGGCTGCCCCCGCACGCGACCACCGGACTGCTGGAGTACCTCTCCTCCCACGCCGTCGACGAGGACTACGCCTTCGTGTCGTCGCGGCGCGCCGAGCGCGCCCCGCAGGACCCGGCGGGCCAGGAGCGCCGGCCGGGCCGCGACCGCTCGCGCCGGATCGGGCCGTGGGGCGCCGTGGCCGTCGCCGCGTTCGTCGCCCTGCTGGTCGTCGCGGGGCTGCAGACCCAGCGCGGCTCGACCGACGACCGCGCCGAGCGCCGTCAGCTGGCCCGACAGGTGGCCGCCGCACGCGCCCAGCTCGCCTCCGACCGCGCCCGGGTCGCGGCACTGCGCCAGGAGACCGCGCAGATCCAGCGCGACCAGCTCAGCAGCGACTCCTCCTCCGCCGGTCTGCGGCGCACCCTGACGCGCCTGCGCACCCTCACCGGCACGGTGGCGGTGACCGGGCCCGGCGTCGTCGTGGTCGCCGACAACGCCCCGGGGGCGACCAGCTCGCGCAACGAGGTCCTCGACAGCGACCTGCAGAAGCTGGTCAACGGGTTCTGGGAGGCCGGTGCGGAGGCGATCGCCGTCGACGGCCAGCGGCTGACCACGCTGTGCACCATCCGCCTGGCCGGGGGCGCGATCACCGTCAACGCCCACTCGCTGCGCCGGCCCTACGTCGTGACCGTGGTGGGGGACCGCAACACGCTGCCCGCGCGGTTCGCGGAAACCTCCAGCGGTCAGGCATGGTTGGACCTCCAGCGCCAGGTCGGTCTGCGACTCACGATCACCGCGCAGGACCGGGTCTCGCTGCCCGGGCTCGCGGTCTCCCTCCGCTACGCGCGGCAGGCCCCGGCCGGTGCCACGTCCAGCAGGTCCAGCAGTCCCGGCAGCACCCCGTCCCGTCAGCCGTCCTCAGGAGGAACCCCGTGATCGCGGTGCTCGGACTCGTCGTCGGCGTGGTCCTCGGTCTCTGGCTCACCCCGGACGTGCCGCTGCCGCTCGAGCCCTACCTCCCGATCGCGGTCGTCGCGGCGCTCGACGCCGTGTTCGGCGCCTTCCGCGCGTTCCTCGACGGCATCTTCGATGACAAGGTCTTCGTGATCTCGTTCATCAGCAACGTCCTGGTCGCCGCCCTGGTGGTCTTCCTCGGCGACAAGCTCGGCGTCGGGGCCCAGCTCTCCACGGGCGTCGTGGTCGTGCTCGGCATCCGGATCTTCTCCAACGTGGCCGCCATCCGTCGCCACCTCTTCCACGCATGAGCACCCCCGACCCGCCCGACGTACCCGACACCCCGGCCCCGCGGCCGGGCACCCCGACGGGTCCCACGACCGGGCTCGAGCGACTCCGTCACTCCCTGCTGCGACCCAGCCGCGGCCAGGCGGTGGTGGCCGTGCTCGTCGGCGTGCTGGCCTTCGCCGCGGTCACCCAGGCGCGGCTCACCGGCAAGGACGACTCGTACGCCGCGCTGCGACCCGCCGAGCTGATCCAGACCCTCAACGGCCTCCAGGCCGCCTCGCGCACCGCCGAGCGCGACGTCGCCGACCTCGAGACCACGCGCTCCCGCCTCCAGAACAGCAGCCAGAGCCGCGCGGCGGCGCTGGAGCAGGCCCGCAAGGAGCTCTCCACCCTCGGTGTCCTCGCCGGCACCGTGCCGGCCACCGGTCCGGGCATCCGGATCACCGTGCAGGACCCCCGCGGCCAGCTCAGCCTCAACCACCTCCTCGACGGCATCGAGGAGCTGCGCAACGCCGGCGTCGAGGCGATCGAGATCAACGACCGCGTGCGCGTGGTGGCCCAGACCTCCTTCGAGGACGCCCGCGGCGGGATCAGCGTCGACGGCACGCTGCTGAAGGCGCCGTACGTCATCGACGCCATCGGCGACCCGGCCACCCTCACCGGCGCCCTGAACTTCTCCGGGGGCTTCGACGACGACGTCTCCGCCGACGGTGGCTCGGTCTCGGTGTCGAAGCCCCGCAAGGTCACGGTCAGCGTCACCGTGACCCCGGCCGCGCCCCGCTACGCCCGGTCCGTCCCCGGGCAGTAGCCTGCTGCGGCGGTGCCGGCCAGCCGGCGCCGCGTCCGGGCGCCGGGAGGGCGCCCCCACCCCACGAGGAGCGGCATGTTCCCTGAAGACCTGAAGTACACCTCCGAGCACGAGTGGCTGCGGGACCCCGGTCAGGCCGAGGGCTCCGTCCGCGTCGGCATCACGGAGTTCGCCCAGGACGCCCTCGGCGACATCGTGTTCGTCCAGCTGCCCGAGATCGGCGACACCGTCGCCGCCGGGGCCGTCGTCGGCGAGCTGGAGTCGACCAAGTCCGTCAGCGAGATCTACGCCCCCGTCGGCGGCGAGGTCGTCGCCCGCAACGAGGCTCTCGACGCCACCCCCGAGCTGGTCAACTCCGACCCGTACGGCGACGGCTGGCTCTTCGAGATCAAGGCCGACGGCTCGGGCTCCGCTGACCTGCTCGACCCGGCCGACTACCAGGCCGGCCTGGAGTCCTGAGCGTCTCCTGTGAGACCGCTCGCCGGTGTCACACGGGACCGTGCCGCGCTGGTAGCGTGACCCCACAACCCTGACCCTCAACCTGAGGGTTCAGGGTCGGTAGGTCTCCGGGTGGCCGACGCCACCCGGTCCGACCGTGCAGGACCCCCCACGAGGACTGGAGAACCCGATGCCCTATTGCTCGCAGTGCGGCAGCCAGAACTCCGACAACGCGCGGTTCTGCTCCCAGTGCGGCACGCCGCTGGCCGCGGGCGCCCAGCGCCCCGGCGGCCAGGCAGGCCCCGCCGGTCAGCCCGGCTCCACGCCGGCGCCCAACGACGCCACGGCCACGATCACCTTCGGGGGACCGGTCAAGGCCGACGGCGGCGAGGACAAGACGGGGCTCAACGACTCCGACGCCGCCGCCGTGGACGCCCTGCCCTCCGGCAGCGCGCTCCTGGTGGTCCAGCGCGGCCCGGGTGCCGGCAGCCGCTACCTGCTCGACCAGGACCTCTCGACCGTGGGTCGCCACCCCGAGAGCGACATCTTCCTCGACGACATCACGGTCTCGCGCCGCCACGTCGAGTTCCGCCGCGAGGGCCGGTCCTTCCGGGTCCACGACGTGGGCAGCCTCAACGGCACCTACGTCAACGGCGACCGGGTCGACGACGTCGAGCTGGCCGGTGGCGACGAGGTCCGGATCGGCAAGTTCCGACTCCGCTTCTTCAGCAGCGACGCGAAGGGCAACTGAGCCGATGGCCCAGTCGGCCGCGAGGGTCGGGCGGATCACCATCGGGCAGGCGGTCGCCGACCTCAAGGCGGAGTTCCCGGACGTCGACATCAAGGAGTCGAAGATCCGGCACCTCGAGAACGAGGGTCTGGTCGAGCCCGAGCGCACCCCGTCGGGCTACCGCAAGTACTCCACCGACGACATGGAGAAGCTGCGCTACATCATCCGGGCGCAGCGCGAGCAGTACCTCCCGCTCAAGGTCATCAAGGAGCACCTCGAGGCCCTCGACCGCGGTCTGGAGGTCCCCGCGACCCAGGGCGCGCCCAGCATCCCCGGCGCGGCGCTGGTCAACCCGGCCCCCGGGGTCGAGCAGCTGCTCAGCGGCCACTCCGACGTGCGGATCTCCCGGCGCGAGCTGGTCAAGACCGCCGGCATCGACGACGAGCTGCTGGTGCAGCTGGAGAACTACGGTCTGGTGCGCACGCGCACCGGCTCCCAGCACTACGACGGTGACGCCCTCGTGGTGGCCAAGGTCGCCGGCGAGCTGTCGGCGTACGGCATCGAGCCGCGGCACCTGCGCCAGTTCAAGACCGCCGCCGACCGCGAGGTCGGCCTGGTCGAGCAGGTCGTCTCGCCGATCCGCCGCAGCCGCGAGGACGGCGCCGAGGGGCGCGCGGCCCAGACGATGGACGAGATGGCCGTGCTCTCGGTGCGTCTGCACGCCGCCCTGGTCAAGACCGGCCTGCGCTCCCTGCGCTGATCTGGCGCCCGACCGGCGTACGGCTCCTTCAGTGGGCGCCGTTGAGGTTGAGCATCACGACGCCGGCGATGATCAGGGTGAGCGCGGTGACCTTGGTCAGGTCCCAGGTCTCGCCCAGGACCAGCACGCCGATGACCGCGATCGCGGCCGTGCCCACCCCGGCCCAGATGGCGTAGGCCACCGAGACCGGCATCTGGCGCACCACCAGCGTCAGCAGCCAGATCGAGAACACGTAGCCGCCCAGCACCAGGGCGGTCCACCCGGGGTCGCGGAACCCCAGGGTGCGGGGGAGCGCGGCGGTCGCCCCGACCTCCGCGGTGATCGCCAGCATCAGCAGTCCGAGCCCCAGGCCCATGACGTTCCGTCCTTCCCAGCCATGTAGCAGTCGCTACATCCACTAGTGTAGCGACTGCTACGCCCCGTCGGGCGGCCGAACCGGTGCAGGAGGTGTGAGGTGGGCGACCGTCGTGAGGAGCTCGCGCAGGCCGCGACCGACTACGTGCTCGCCCATGGCCTGATCGGGCTGAGCCTGCGGCCGCTCGCCGCCGAGATCGGCACCAGCGACCGGATGCTGCTCTACCACTTCCGCGACAAGGCCGACCTGCTCGCGACCGTCCTGCGCGTCTCCAACGACCGGTCGGTGCGCGGCATCCGCGACCTGCCGTCCTCGCCCGACCAGCGCCAGGCCGTGCTCGACCTCTGGGCGGTGCTCAGCACGCCGGAGCAGGCCCGGTGCCTGCGCCTCTACGTCGAGGCCGCGGCGCTCGGGGTGCTCGGTGCCGAGCCGTACGCCTCGGTGGTCGCGGCCGCCAACGAGGTCTGGCTGCAGGCGCTGACCGGCCACCTGGTGGGCTCGGGGCTCGAGCCCGGGCCGGCCCGGCGGGCGGCGCGCCTGGTCGAGGCGACCTTCATGGGTCTCCAGCTCGACGAGCCGCTCGAGGACCCCGACGACGTGCGCCGCAGTGTGTCCGACCTGGCCGACGCCGTCGCCGTGCTGTGGGGACCCCGGAGCGGCGGCGGCGAGGGCGTGGACCCACGTGGGTAGGCTGACCGGGTGCGCGAGGTCGAGGTCGTCGGAGTCAGGGTTGAGATGCCGTCCAACCAGCCCATCGTGCTGCTGCGCGAGGCGGCGGGGGAGCGCTACCTGCCGATCTGGATCGGTGCCGTCGAGGCCACCGCGATCGCCTTCGCCCAGCAGGGCGTCGTGCCGCCGCGGCCGCTGACCCACGACCTCCTCAAGGAGGTGCTCACCGCGACCGGCAACGAGGTCTCGGAGATCCGGATCACCGAGATGAAGGACAACGTCTTCTACGCCCTGCTCGTGCTCGCCTCCGGGGTCGAGATCAGCGCCCGGCCCTCGGACTCGATCGCCCTGGCGCTGCGCACCGGGTCGCGGATCGTGTGCTCCGAGCAGCTCCTGGACGACGCCGGCATCCTGGTCCCCGACGAGCAGGAGGACGAGGTGGAGAAGTTCCGCGAGTTCCTCGACCACGTCTCCCCCGAGGACTTCGACAAGGGTCAGGCCTGAGGCTCGACCCTCAACCCTGACCTTCAAGTTCAACGTGAAGGTTGTCCGCGACACGCCGCGCACATCTTTGCCAACCTTCAGGTCGAGGTCTAGGTTTCGAGATGTCTTCGCTGTAACTCCAAGGCTGGCATTCCGCGGTGGTCCACCACTCACGAGCCCTCCTTCCCCCCGATCCAGGGGTTACGCTGAGTGGAGCCGGACTTCGGAGGTAGCAGTGGGCACCAGATCAGGCGACAACGGCGCAGGCACGGCCGACCGTGACGCGCAGGCCGAGCAGGCCGCGCTCGACGCGGCCATGGACGCCGACGCGCAGGGCCTCCTGTTCGACGACGACGTCTCCACGCTGCCGCGCGACCTGGGCTACCGCGGCCCCACCGCGTGCACGGCCGCCGGCATCACCTACCGCCAGCTCGACTACTGGGCCCGCACCGGCCTGGTCGAGCCGACCGTGCGCGGGGCCACCGGCTCCGGCACCCAGCGGCTCTACAGCTTCCGCGACATCCTGATCCTCAAGATCATCAAGCGACTGCTGGACGCCGGCATCTCGCTCCAGCAGATCCGCACCGCCGTCTCGCACCTGCGCACCCGCGGCACCGACGACCTCACCCGCGTCACCCTGATGAGCGACGGCGCCAGCGTCTACGAGTGCACCAGCAACGACGAGGTGATCGACCTGCTCCAGGGCGGTCAGGGCGTGTTCGGCATCGCCATCGGCGGCGTGTGGCGCGAGATCGAGGGGTCGTTGTCCGACCTGCCCTCCGAGCGCACCACCGAGGCCGCCGAGGCGGCCGACGACGAGCTGTCCCGTCGCCGCAAGGCCCGCCTCACCGGCTGACCGCGTCCGGCCCGGCCGGCCCTCCACAGCTCCACCAGCCCCGAGGTTTCGCGTCAGCGACCTCGGGGCTGGTAAATTTCACCCTGCTGACAAATCCCGTGCGGGAGAGTCCGCAGTCCTGGCCCCGGCCGGGACGGCGGCGCCGAAGGGGCAACTCCTCCCACCAACCTCTCAGGCACCAGGACCGCACGGGCTGGCACTCAGGAGGGACGCGACGCGTCCTGGCTGAGGGGAGGCGCACTCACCGATCGACCGTTGAGCCCGCCTCAGACCCCCTCTCCCACCTGGAGTCCCATGTCCGACGCACGCCTGTCCGACCTGCTCACGTCCCGCCCGTTCGCGGAGCGCCACATCGGTCCCGACGACGCCCAGGTCACCGAGATGCTCAAGGCCATCGGGGTGAGCAGCCTCGAGGCGCTGATGGACGACGCCGTCCCCGGCCGGATCCGCGCCGGCGCCCTCGACCTGCCTCCGGCGGCCACCGAGCAGGCCACGGCGCTGGAGCTGCGCGAGCTGGCCGCCCGCAACAACCCGCTGGTGCCGATGATCGGCCTGGGCTACCACGGCACGATCACGCCGCCGGTCGTGCGGCGCAACGTGCTGGAGGACCCCAGCTGGTACACCGCCTACACGCCGTACCAGCCGGAGATCAGCCAGGGCCGGCTCGAGGCGCTGATCAACTTCCAGACCATGGTCGCCGACCTCACCGGTCTCCCGACCTCCAACGCCTCGCTGCTCGACGAGGGCACCGCGGCCGCCGAGGCCATGACGCTCGTGCGCCGGGCGGACAAGAAGTCGACCGGTCCGTTCGTGGTCGACGCCGACGCGCTGCCCCAGACCATCGAGGTCGTGCGCACCCGCGCCGCCGCGATGGGCCTCGAGGTGGTCGTGGCCGACCTGGTCGACGGCCTGCCGGCCGACCTCGAGCGGGTCTCGGGCAGCCTTGTGCAGTACCCCGGGGCCTCCGGGCGCGTGCTCGACCCCCGCACCGTGATCGAGCAGACCCACGAGCGCGGCGGCCTCGCCGTGGTCGCGGCCGACCTGCTCGCGCTGACGCTGCTGGAGTCGCCGGGCGAGCTCGGCGCCGACGTGGCGGTCGGCTCCTCCCAGCGCTTCGGCGTGCCGCTGTTCTACGGCGGCCCGCACGCCGGGTTCATGGCCGTCCGCTCCGGTCTCGAGCGGCACCTGCCCGGCCGCCTGGTCGGGGTCTCCGTCGACTCGGCCGGCCGACCGGCGTACCGCCTCTCGCTGCAGACCCGCGAGCAGCACATCCGCCGTGACCGGGCGACCTCCAACATCTGCACCGCGCAGGTGCTGCTCGCCGTCGTCGCCTCGATGTACGCCGTCTTCCACGGCCCCGACGGCCTGACCGCGATCGCCCGCGCCACCCACGCCCAGGCCGTGGCGCTGGCCGACGCCCTGCGCGACGGCGGCGTCGAGGTCGTCCACGACGCCTTCTTCGACACCGTCCTGGCCCGCGTGCCCGGTCGGGCGGCCGAGGTCGTGGCCGCCGCCCGCGAGGCCGGGGTGCACGTGCGCCACGTCGACGCCGACCACGTCGGGCTGTCCACCTCGGAGGTCACCGACGTGACCGTGCTCGAGCGTGTGCTGGGGGCGTTCGGCGTGCCGGCGGGCTCCCTGGCCGACGCCACCGTCGGGACCGCGCTCCCGGTCGAGCTGCGCCGCGAGACCGAGTTCCTGACCCACGAGGTCTTCAACACCCACCGGTCCGAGACCTCGATGCTGCGCTACCTGCGGCGGCTCTCGGCGCGCGACTACGCGCTCGACCGGGGCATGATCCCGCTGGGCTCGTGCACGATGAAGCTCAACGCCACCACCGAGATGGAGCCGGTGTCGCTGCCGGGCTTCGCCGACCTGCACCCCTTCGCCCCCGCCGAGGACGCCCAGGGCTACCGAGTGCTGGTCGACCAGCTGGAGTCCTGGCTGTGCGC
This sequence comes from Nocardioides korecus, assembly GCF_054778395.1. Taxonomy (NCBI): domain Bacteria; kingdom Bacillati; phylum Actinomycetota; class Actinomycetes; order Propionibacteriales; family Nocardioidaceae; genus Nocardioides; species Nocardioides korecus. The sequence continues at coordinate 59,693 of NZ_BAAGZO010000007.1, forward strand.
GGTCACCGGCTACGACCGGGTCTCGCTGCAGCCCAACGCCGGGTCGCAGGGCGAGCTGGCCGGGCTGATGGCCATCCGCGGCTTCCACCGGGCCAACGGCCACGGCGAGCGCGACGTCTGCCTGATCCCGTCCTCGGCGCACGGCACCAATGCCGCCTCCGCGGTGATGGCCGGCATGCGCGTCGTCGTCGTGAAGTCGGCGACCGACGGCTCGGTCGACATGGACGACCTGCGCGCCCAGTGCGAGACCCACCGCGACGACCTCGCCGCGATCATGGTCACCTACCCCTCCACCCACGGCGCCTACGAGGACACCATCTCCGAGCTGTGCGAGGTGGTCCACGAGGCCGGCGGGCAGGTGTACGTCGACGGCGCCAACCTCAACGCCCTGCTCGGCTACGCCAAGCCCGGTGAGTTCGGGGGCGACGTGTCGCACCTGAACCTGCACAAGACGTTCTGCATCCCCCACGGCGGGGGCGGCCCGGGCGTGGGTCCCGTCGGCGTGCGCGAGCACCTCGCGGCGTACCTCCCCAGCCACCCGGGGCACCCCGACGAGACCCGTCGCGAGGGCATCGGTCCGATCAGCTCAGCGCCGTACGGCTCGGCCGGGATCCTGCCGATCTCCTGGGCCTACGTGCGGATGATGGGCGCCGAGGGCCTCACCCGGGCGACGGCGACCGCGGTCCTGGCCGCCAACTACGTCGCCGCGCGCCTCGACGAGCACTTCCCGGTGCTCTACCGCGGGCACAACGACCACGTCGCCCACGAGTGCATCATCGACGTCCGCGGGATCACCAAGACCAGCGGCGTGACCATCGACGACGTGGCCAAGCGGCTCGTGGACTACGGCTTCCACGCTCCGACGATGAGCTTCCCCGTGGCCGGCACCTTGATGGTGGAGCCGACGGAGTCCGAGGACCTCGCCGAGCTCGACCGGTTCTGCGAGGCGATGATCGCCATCCGCGGCGAGATCGCACAGGTCGAGGCGGGGGAGTGGACCCCGGAGTCCTCGCCGCTGCGTGGGGCCCCGCACACCACCGCGGTGCTGCTCGAGCAGGGTGAGCGGGCCTACTCCGCCGAGGTCGCGGCCTTCCCCCAGGGCCCGGACCCCGACAAGTACTGGCCGCCGGTCGGCCGCATCGACCAGGCCTACGGCGACCGCCACCTGGTGTGCTCGTGCCCGCCGCCGGAGGCCTTCGCGTGAGCGGTGCCTCGGCCCGGGTGACCGGGCGGGGCCACCACTTCCAGGCCGTCCTGGACCGCTACCAGGCCGAGCGGCGGCTGCCGACGCTGGCGGCCGGCGTCCTGGACGCCGGCCGCCTGACGTGGGCCGGCGCGGCGGGCGAGCAGGTCGACCCCGACACCCGGTTCCGGATCGGCTCGATCACCAAGACCGTCACGGCCGTGCTGGTGCTGCAGTGCCGCGACGAGGGCCTGCTGTCGCTGGAGGACCCCGTGGGCCGCTTCCTGCCCGAGACCGGGTACGCCGACCGCACGCTGCGCTCGCTGCTCGCCCACGTCGGGGGCCTGCAGAGCGAGCCCGCCGGGCCGTGGTGGGAGCGCTCGCCGGGCGGCGGCGTCGAGGACCTGCTGGCGGGCAACGACGGGTCGCTCGCGGTCGCCGGGCCAGGCGAGTTCTGGCACTACAGCAACCTGGCCTACGGGCTGCTCGGCGAGGTGGTCGCTCGGCTCCGTGGCGAGTCCTGGCGCTCCCTGGTGCAGACCCGGGTGCTGGACCCGCTCGGGATGACGCAGACCTCGTGCACGCCGACCGCGCCCGCCGCCGCCGGGTGGTCGGTGGACCACCTGCGCGGCACGCTGACCAGCGAGCCGGCCCACGACACCGGCGCGATGGCACCCGCCGGTCAGCTGTGGAGCACGCTCGGTGACCTCGCGCAGCTCGCCGCCTTCCTGGTGCAGGGCGACCCGGCCGTGCTGCCCGCCGCCACGCTGCGCGAGATGCGCCAGCCGGTCGAGCCCGCGCTCGACTACGGCCTCGGCGTGCGGCTGGTGCCGTGGTCCGACGGCGTCCTGGTCGGCCACACCGGCTCGATGCCCGGCTTCCAGGCCGTCTGCCTGGTCGACGCCCTCAGCGGCGTCGGCGTGGTCGCCCTGACCAACGCCACCACCGGCTTCTCCGGCGACGAGCTCGCCCTGGCCCTGCTCGGCACCCACACCCCGGGCCCCACCCGTGCGTGGACACCCACCCCGGCCGGCGGGGTCTCCGCCTGGGCCGAGGAGCTCCTCGGCACGTGGTTCTGGGGCAACTCGGCCTTCGAGGCCCGCTGGAGCGACGGCCACCTGGAGCTGCGCGACCTGGCCCGCGGTGCCGTGGTCGCCGAGCGCTTCGCCGAGGGGACGCCCGCGCACGCCGGTCGGCGGGTCGTCGGGGTGGCGGGCTACCACCGGGGCGAGGAGTTGCACGTCGTACGCCGGGGGGACGGGGCGGTCGACCACCTCGAGTGCGCGACCTTCGTCTACACCCGCACGCCGTACCCGGACGGCGCCTGATGACGCCGCTCCGGCTGTTCCGCGCGCTGGCCCGCGCCGAGCTGGTGACCTGGACGCTGCTGCTCCTCGGCATGGTCGTCAAGTACCTCCTGGACGGCACCGAGGTGCTCGTGCGGGTCGGCGGCGGGCTGCACGGGTTCGTGTTCCTCGCCTACTGCCTGGTCACCCTGCTGGTGGGCGTCGACGCCCGGTGGCGCCCGGGCCGCACCGTGCTCGGCCTGGCGTCGGCGTTCGTGCCCTACCTGAGCTGGCCTTTCGAGCGTCGGGTCGAGGCGGCGGGCGGCCTCCCCGACCGGTGGAGGCTGCGGGAGGAGCAGGGTGGGTCCGCCCTCGAGCGGGTCGTGTCGGCGTGCCTGCGCGCTCCGCTCGTCGCCGCCGTCGTCGCGGTCGTCGGGGTCGCCGTGGTGTTCACCGGTCTCCTGGCCCTCGGGCCGCCCACCTCCTGGGGTCGCTGACCGCAGGGTGCTCCCGACCCCGGTGACCAGACGCGCCTCCTCGCCCGCCAGACGAGCCTCCTCGCCCGCCAGACGAGCCTCCTCGCCCGCCAGACGAGCCTCCTCGTCCGCCACGCGAGTCTCCTCGGCCGCCGGACGAGCCTCCTCGGCGGGGGGCCGGCGCCGCGACTAGAGGGCCTGGGAGACCGAGCTCATGTTGAAGTCGGGGACGCGCAGGGCCGGGGTGGCCGTGCGGGAGAACATGTCCTCGCCCCACTCGCGGGAGAAGCTGGGCACGGTCTCGCCGGCGTGGGTGAAGCGCTTGAGCAGGTCGACCGGGCTCTCGTTGAAGCGGAAGTTGTTCACCGCCCCCGTGATCTCGCCGCCCTCGACGCGGTAGACGCCGTCGCGGGTCAGGCCGGTGAGCAGCATGGTCTGGGGATCGACCTCGCGGATGTACCACAGGCAGGTCAGCAGCAGCCCGTCCTGCACCTCGGCCGCGAGGTCGCGTGCGCTGCCGACGCCGCCGTCGACGGTCAGCCCCACGTTGTCGACGTACGGCGTGAGGGGCTGGCCGAGCTCGGTGGCCGTGCGCCGGGTCTGGACCAGCGAGGTGAGCGTGCCGTCGGCCAGCCAGTCGGTGGCACCGAGCGGCTGGGCGTTGTCGTAGACGCTGGTCGCGCCCGAGGACGAGCCCGCCACGACGAACGGCTGGCACTGCACCCCGTCGGCGGACGGGTCCGACCACAGCCGTACGCCGGGCCGCGCGACCCGCTCGCCGATGCGGGTGCCGCCGCCGGGGGCCGAGAAGACGCTCTGGCCGTCGGCGGCGTCGCGCGCACCGAAGGACCAGTAGGCGTCGACGACCAGGTCGGCCATCGCGGTCGGGGGCAGGACCGTGTCGTAGCGGCCGGCGGGCAGCTCGAGGCGACGCGTGCCCCACGAGAGCCGGTCGACCAGCTCGTCGGTGACCCGCGAGGCTTCGACGTCGCGGAAGTCGCGGGTCGATCCGCCGACCCAGGCGCTGTTCGTGAGCGCGGCGTCCTTGCCGGTGCAGCCGTAGTGGCCGGTGGGCTGCTCGTGCCGGAGGCGCACGCCGGTGGAGGTGCCGAGGTAGGTGGTGGTGACCTCGTGGAAGACGAAGCCGTAGAAGATCCGCTGCTCGCGCTCGGCGCGGTCGAAGGCCTCCCCGAGACGCGCGGCGAAGTCGGTGAACACCGCGATCGAGGTCTCCCCGGCCGGGTCGTCCCAATCGCCCGCGGAGCCGCCGGTGATCAGCTCGGCCCGGTCCTCGGCGGGAGCGGCCAGCCGGGCGGCCGCGTCGGCGCGCTCGACCAGCGCGGAGACCTGCTCGGGGGAGGCGGCGGTGCCGCTGACCGAGGCGTTGCCCGCCCCGACGAAGGAGATCACGGTGACCTCGACCGAGCGCATCACCCCGTTGGTGGTCAGGGTGTTGTTGGCCCAGCGCAGGTTGGCGCTGGTGCTGTCCTCGACCACGACGACGCACTGGTCGGCGGTGGAGGTCGCCAGGGCGTGCTCGACGAGCTGCTGCGGGTGCGGACGCATCACGCGGCCCCTTCCTGGGTGGTGTTGAGGATGTTCACGCCGCGGAACAGCGCGGACGGGCACCCGTGGCTGACCGAGGCCACCTGCCCGGGCTGGGCCTTGCCGCAGTTCATCGCGCCGCCGAGCTCGTAGGTCTGCGGTCCGCCGACCGCCTCCATCGAGCCCCAGAAGTCGGTGGTGGTGGCCTGGTAGGCCACGTCGCGCAGCTGACCCTGGAGCTGTCCGTCGCGGATCGCGTAGAACCGCTGGCCGGTGAACTGGAAGTTGTAGCGCTGCATGTCGATCGACCAGGACCGGTCCCCGACGACGTAGATGCCGCGCTCGACGCGGCTGATCAGCTCGTCCGTGTCCGGCCCGTCGGCGGCCGGCTGCAGCGAGACGTTGGCCATCCGCTGGATCGGGATGTGGCCGGGGGAGTCGGCGTACGCGCAGCCGTTGGAGCGACCGCCGTTGAGCTCGGCGCCGTAGGTGTGGGCCATCGGCCGGTCGAGCTGGTAGCCGACCAGCACACCGTCGCGGATGATGTCCCAGGCCTGGGTCTGGACGCCCTCGTCGTCGTAGCCGACGGTGGCCAGGCCGTGCTCGGTCGTGCGGTCGCCGGTGACGTGCATGGCCGGTGAGCCGTACTGCAGCGTGCCGAGCTTGTCGTACGTCGCGAACGAGGTGCCCGCGTAGCTCGCCTCGTAGCCGAGCGCCCGGTCGAGCTCGGTGGCGTGGCCGACGGACTCGTGGATGGTCAGCCACAGGTTGGAGGGGTGGATGACCAGGTCGTAGGTGCCGGCCTCGACGCTGGGGGCGGCGAGCTTCTCGCGCAGCAGCTCGGGCAGCCGGGCGCGCTCGGCGGCGAAGTCGAAGGTGTCACCGGTGAGGTACTCCCAGCCGCGCGCGACCGGCGGGGCGATCGTGCGCATCGAGTCGAACGCGCCGGTCCGCTCGTCGGCGCCGTGGACCTCCACGTGCGGCTCGACGCGGACCCGCTGCTGGGTGATCGAGGAGCCGGCCAGGTCGGCGTAGTACTTGTTCTCCTGCACCTGCTGGAGGCTGCCGGTGGCGTGGTCGACGCCGGCCGCACCGACCAGCTCGCGCGTCCAGTCGCAGAACAGCCCGGCCTTCTCCGCCAGCGGCACCTCGAGCGGGTTGAGGACGGCCGGGCCGGCCCAGGTGACGTCGGCGTGGACCGGCTCGGGAGCCAGCTCCACCCGACGCCGGGTCATCCGGGCCGCGACCTGCGCCACCGCGATCGCCGTCTCGGTCACCGCCACGGCCTCGGACTCGGTCAGGGCGACCCCGGAGGCGAAGCCCCACGCCCCGTCGAGCAGGACCCGGACCGCGAAGCCGAGGTCCTCGCTGTCCTGGGCGCCCTCGAGCGACCCGTCGCGCACCGAGAAGTGCTGGTAGCGGTTGCGCTCGAAGCGGAAGTCGGCGTGGGTGACCCCGAAGTCGCGGGCACGGCCCAGGGCCACCTCGCCGAGGCGGCGGTGGGGCAGGGCCAGGAAGCTGGGATCGATGTCGGCGTCGGCCATGCTCCCGACCCTAGTGGCCGGTCGCCGGCCTGGCTCAGCCACGCGCCAGGGCGAGGCGCACCGTCGAGCCGGACCGGCCCTTGCGCACCTCCAGCTGGGAGGTGACCCGGGTGCGGAGCTCGGCCACGTGGCTGACCAGCCCGACCACGCGCCCGCCGTCGCGCAGGGTGTCCAGGGTGTCCATGACGTGGTCGAGGGTGGCGGCGTCGAGCGTGCCGAAACCCTCGTCGATGAACAGGGTGTCGAGCTGGGTGCCGCCGGCCTCGTGGCTGACGGTGTCGGCCAGCCCCAGGGCCAGGGCGAGCGAGACCACGAAGGTCTCCCCGCCCGAGAGCGTGGCGGGGTCGCGGCGGGTGCCGCTCCACTCGTCGAGCACGCGCAGGCTCAGCCCCCCGCGTCGCTCGCCGGCTCCCTTCTCGTCCTCCTGCTCCAGGGTGTAGCGCTGGTCGGTCATCCCCACCAGCCGCTCGTTGGCCGCGGCCACGACCTGCCGCAGCCGCTCGCCCAGGACGTACGCCGACAGCCGCATCCGCCACTGGTTGTCGGCGCTCTTTCCCTCGACCAGGGCCGCCAGCCCCGCGACCACCTCGTGCTCGGCGCGCACCGGCTCCCAGGCGGCCAGCACCCGGTCCAGCTCGGTGCCCAGCTCGGTCAGCCGACGGGACCGGTCCACGGCCCGCCGGTGGCGCACCTGGCTCTCGTCGCGCGCCCTCGTGGCCTCGGCGGTCAGCGCCGTCAGCGCGTCCAGGTCGGCCCCGGGGGCCTCCAGGGCCGCCACCACGGCCGGGTCCTCGAGCACGCCGCGGCTGGCCACCTCCGCGTCGCGGCGGCGCTCGGCCTCGTCGCGGCGGGCGTCGGACTCGGCTGCGGGGAGCACCGCGGACAGCGCCTCCTCGACGTCGGCGAACCCGACCTCCCGGGCGTCCTGGACCAGCGACTCGCGGCAGGTGAGCTCCTCGCGCCGGGCCCGGTCGTGCTCCGACACGGCCGCACGCGCGCGGTCGAGGAGGTCGAGCAGGGTCGCGCGACACCTCACCAGGTCGGCGACCGTGCGCACCTCGGAGTCGGGGCCGAGCAGCTCGGTGAGACCGGCCCGGAGTCGCTCGGCGCGCCCGCGGCTGTCGGCGTGCTCGCGCTGCCGCTCGGCCAGCACCGTGCGCCCGGTGCCCAGGTCCTCGCCCACCGAGCGCTCCTCCTCGCGCAGCGCGCCCAGGCGGGTGCGGTGGCGCGGCAGGTCCCGCGCGGCGGACGTCGTCCGCTCGCAAGCACGGGCGGCCTGCTCGTGGGCCGCGGCCCACGCCGCGACCGGCCGCCCCGCGGCGTCCGCCTCGGCCTGGGTGAGCTCGGCCCCGCGGGTCGTCACCATCTCCTGCACCGCCTGGCGCTCGAAGTCGGCCGCCTCGTGCTGCTCGCGGGCGGCGTCCTCCTCGACGCGCCCCACCTGCGATCCCGAGGTGGCGGGGGAGGGGTGCTCCGCGCTGCCGCAGACCGGGCACGAGCAGCCGACGACCAGGCTGGAGGCGAGCTCGCCGGCCATGCCGCTGACCCGCTGCTCACGCAGGTCGAGCCAGCGCTCGCGCAGGTCCTGGCTGCGGGTGGTCGCCTCGCTCAGCTGGCGCCGCAGCTCGGTCACCTCGGCCCGCAGCGACCGTGCCCGGCGCGCTGCGGTGAGCCCGGCCACGGCCCCGGCCAGGGCCTCCCGGTCGGCCACCAGCCCGGCGGCGACGACCTCGAGGTCGTCCACCTCGGCGCTCGCCGACGCGAGCAGGGCGCGGAGCTCCTCGGCCCGTTCCCCCGTGCGGGTGAGCCGGCCGCGCGCGGTCACGACCTGGTGCTCCAGGGCGAGGGCGCGCTGCTCCTCCGCCCGGACCTCCTCCTCGCGCGGGAGCCACGACCGGGCCACGGCGAGGTCCTCGACCGTGCGGCGGTGCCACCGGTCGATCACCTCGGTGTCGGAGCCGACCGGGTGGGGGGAGGACGAGCGTGCGTGGTCGAGGTCGCCCGGCAGGTCGGGGGCCCCCAGCGACGCAGCCCGCCCGGCGAGCTCGGCCAGGCGGTCGTCGACCTCGTGACGGGTCGCGACGACGGCGACCCGGGCCCGGTCGGCCCGTGCCGCTGCGGGAACGAGGGTGACCGCCCGCCGGTGCCGCTCGAGGCCCGCGGCGCGAGCGCGGGCCTCCTCACAGGTGCGGTCCAGGTCGGCCAGGACGGCGTGCGCGGCCGCACCCCGGCCGCGGTCGCGCTCGCGGGTGGTCGCGGTCTCGAGGTCGTGCAGCCGCGCCGCGAGGTCCGCGTCGGCCCGCTCGAGGTCGGCCGCGGAGTCGCGCTCGGCCAGCCCGGCGCGGTCCTGCAGACCCCGGGCCCAGGTCGACAACGCGCCGTCGGCCACCCGGGCCTCCAGGTCGACCGGCACGCCCGTGGTGTCGGTCCCGTCGCCACCGGCCGGCGCTCTCGCCCCGGACACCTCGGTGACCCGGGAGACGACGTCGGCGCACCGGTCGAGGTGGGTCCGGCTGCGGCGGGAGAGGTCCAGCCGACGATCGACGAGCCACCGCTCGACGTCCTCGTAGCGACTGGTGCGGAACAGCCGCTGCAGCACCGCGTGCCGCTCGCTGGAGCCGGCCCGGAGGAAGGCCTGGAAGCGACCCTGGGGCAGGAGCACGACCTGGGTGAACTGCGCGCAGGTCATCCCCAGCAGGTCGACGACGAGGTGTCCCACCTCGTCGAGGCGGGTGGTCAACGCGTGCCACTGCTGGTCGCGCAGCTCCTCGGCGACCACGTGGGCCTGGATCCGCCGGGTGCCCTCGCCCCGGCGCCGCGGTCGGTCCCAGGCCGGCGAGCGGGTGATCCGGAAGGTGCGCGTGCCGACGGTGAAGCGCAGGACCACCCGCGGCTCGGCGTCCGGGGCGGCGTGGTCGCTGCGCAGGTGGCGGGCGGAGGCGCGGTCGCCGGGGACCTCGCCGTAGAGCGCGAAGCAGACCGCGTCGAGGATGCTCGACTTGCCGGCCCCGGTGTCACCGGTGAGCAGGAACAGGCCGTTGGCGCCGAGCTCGTCGAGGTCGACGGAGACCGTGCCCGCGAACGGGCCGAACGCGGTGACCTCGAGCTCGTGCAGCCTCACCGGCTCCGCTCCAGCATCAGCTCGGCGACCTGGTCGCGGTCCTCCGGGCAGCAGGCCAGCGCCTCGGTGAGGAGGGCGGTCTCGGAGTCGTCGGCGGCCTGGCCGCGGACGTGCTCGACGAACCCCAGCGTCACGTCGAGCGCCGAGCGTCCGGCCGGGGTGCGCGGGGCCGCGGGCTCGGTGCCCCCCTCCGGGGCGAACCGGAGGGCCGCGGTGTGGGGGAAGCGCGTGCGCAGCCGGTCCATCGCCCGGGCCGGGCGGACGGCGTCGGTGAGGGTGGCCTGGACCCAGGACCCGGTGTGGTCGGCGTACCGGTCGTCGGTCAGCAGCTCCTCCAGGGTGCCGTCGAGGCACGCGAGCGGGCGGGGGACGGGGGCCTCGACGAACCGCGCGGCGGTCGGCGCGTGCCCCGCGGGGCCGAGGTCGACGAGCCAGGAGCCCTTGACGTGGGTCGCCTCGGAGAACGAGTAGGCCAGCGGGGACCCGCTGTAGCGCACGGCGTCGCTGAGCCGGGCCCGACCGTGCAGGTGACCCAGGGCGACGTAGTCGAAGCCGTCGAAGAGCTCCAGCGGGACCAGGGAGACCCCACCCACCGCGATGTCGCGCTCGCTGTCCGAGGCCAGGCCGCCGGCGACGAAGGCGTGGGCCAGGACGACCGAGCGGGTGCCTGCCGGTCGGGTCGCCAGGTCGGCCCGGACCAGCTCGAGCGCGTGGGCCGCCGCGGCGTGGTGGGAGCGGGTGGCCAGGCCCCAGCGCTCGCGCAGGACGTCGGGGTCGAGGTAGGGCAGCCCGTAGACGGCCACGCCGCCCTCGGGGTGCTCGAGCAGGACCGGGTCGCCGACCCGGTCGGGGTCGGTGCGCAGGTGGACGCCGGCGGCGTCGACGAGGCGCGAGTTGACGCCGAGCCGGCGGGCGGAGTCGTGGTTGCCGCTGGTCACCACGACCCGGGCGCCGGTGGTGGCCAGGCGGTGCAGCGCCTCGTCGGCCAGCTCCACGGCGTCCACCGGGGGCAGCGCGCGGTCGTAGACGTCACCGGCCACCACCACCAGGTCGACGCCCTCGGCCACCACGGTCGCGACCAGGTGGTCCAGGAACGCCGCCTGCGCCGGCAGCAGGCTCTCGCCGTGGAAGGCGCGGCCCAGGTGCCAGTCGGAGGTGTGCAGGATGCGCATGCCGATCACGCTAGGAGCGAGCACCGACAGAACGGCTCCGCCCACGCCGGGGGAGCCCCAGCAGTGGGTCGACGGGGCCCCGATCAGGCGATCAGGCGCTCGGCCCCGGTGTAGGCCACGCAGCGACCGCCGCGGGTGAAGCCGACCATCAGCAGGCCGGCGTCCTCGGCCAGGGTGCGCGCGAGCGAGGTGGGGGCCCCGACGGCGACGACCACGGAGACCCCGGAGACCACGGCCTTCTGCACGAGCTCGAAGCCGATCCGGCCGCTCAGCACCAGCACGGGTGGCACCGGCAGGCCGGCCAGGATCCGCGAGCCCACGACCTTGTCCACGGCGTTGTGACGCCCGACGTCCTCGCGGACCACCACCGGTGTGCCGTCGGTCTCGAACAGGCCGGCGGCGTGGATGCCGCCGGTGCGCCCGAACCCGGGCTGCTGCTCGCGCAGCCGGTCCGGCAGGCCGAGCAGCACGTCCAGGGCGATGGTCACCGCCTCCGGACGGTGGCAGGCGGCCAGCACGTCCTGGACCGAGTCGGTGCCGCACACGCCGCAGGCCGAGTTGACCAGCCGGGCCGCGGGCATCGCCAGGGCCGGGGCGCCCAGCTCGACCGTGACGACGTTGAACTCCTCGAGGTCGCTCAGGTCGGTGTCGGTGCAGTAGCGCACCGCGCGCACGTCGGTGTGGGTGGTGACGCCCTCGTGCACGAGCCACCCGGCGGCCAGCTCGAAGTCGTGGCCGGGGGTGCGCATCGTGACCGCGACCCGACGGGCCGGGGCACCGGGCTCGGTGACCCGGATCTCCAGCGGCTCCTCGGTGGCGACCCGGTCCTCGTGCTCGGTGCGGACCCCGTCGCGGAACTCCACCACGCGGGTGCGGACCGAGGGGCCGGGGCGTCGGGATCGGGTCTGGCTCACGCCACCGACTCTAGGCGTCCCACCCCCGGGTCCGGCTCGGCGGTGCGGGCGTCGGCGGAGGAGGGAACGGCGCCCTCGGCCGGCGGGAACACGAACGTCCGGTAGCTCCAGAACCGGAAGGCGGTGCCGAGCGCCAGACCGACCACGTTGGCCGAGACGTTGTCGGCCAGGCGGCTGGTCAGCCCCACCAGGTCGTGGGAGACCACGAGGGTGAGCACCGAGATGCCCAGGCCCACGGCGTTGAACAGGACGAACAGGGCCACCTCGCGGCGTCGTCCGTGACGGCTCTGGCCCCGCCAGGTGAGCAGCCGGTTGCCGGCGAAAGTCACGGCGGTGGCGACCGCGACGGCCGCCACCCGGGCCGCCGAGGGGTCCCAGCGGTCGAACGGGGCGGTCCCCAGCAGCGCGTTGAACACCGCGACGTCGACGACGTACCCGGCGCCGCCCACGAGCAGGAAGCTCGCGACCTCGGGGGTCAGGACGCGGCTCAGGAGCGAGGGGCGTCCGACGGGCGCGGGCGCGGTCGTGGCGGGGGAGGACGAGGTCACCGTGCCAGAATCGCGGCCACCACCTGTCCCGCACCTGACGCGGCCGACCCAACGGGGTGGAGCTCGGAGGAGGAGTCATGAGAGTGCTCGTGGTCGAGGACGAGCCGCGCCTGGCCGGGGCCCTGCGCAGCGGCCTGCAGCGCGAGGGGTTCGCCGTGGACGTGGCGCCCGACGGTGGCGAGGCGCTCTGGTACGCCCGCGAGAACCCGTACGACGTGATCCTGCTCGACATCATGCTGCCGGTCCTCAACGGCTACAAGGTGTGCGAGACCCTGCGCGCCGAGGGCAACTGGACCCCGATCCTGATGCTCAGCGCCAAGGACGGCGAGTGGGACCAGGTGGAGGCGCTCGACACCGGGGCCGACGACTACGTCACCAAGCCGTTCTCCTTCCAGGTGGTCCTGGCCCGGATCCGCTCGCTGCTCCGCCGCGGCGTCACCGAGCGGCCGGTCACCATCGAGGTCGGCGACCTCGTGCTCGACCCCGCCACCAAGGACGTCAGCCGGGGCGGGCAGGTGATCCGCCTGAGCGCCCGGGAGCTGGCGCTGCTGGAGTTCCTGATGCGCCGACCCGGCGTGGTGGTCAACAAGCAGCAGATCCTGGCCAACGTCTGGGACTACGACTTCGAGGGCGACCCCAACATCGTCGAGGTCTACATCGCCCGCCTGCGGCGCAAGGTGGACCGGCCCTTCGACCGCAACGACATCGAGACCCTGCGCGGCACCGGCTACCGGCTCAAGGCCGACGGCTCGCAGGCCTCGCCGCCCGCGGATCCGGCAGCCCCGGCAGCCCCGGCAGCCCCCGCAGAGGGCTCCGCGGGGTCGTGACGCCGAGCGCACCGGCCGGCGGGCGCACCTGGACCGGCCCGTTCAGCAGCGTCCGCCTGCGGGTCACCGCCGCCGCCACCCTCGCCGCCCTGGTGGTGGCCCTGATCGGCTCGGCGCTGTTCGTGCTGCTGCTGCGCCACAGCCTCACCAACGAGCTCGAGACCACCGGGACCCAGCAGGTGGAGACGGTGCGGGCGCAGCTCGCGGGAGGGGCCACCCGCTCCGAGGCGGTGATCACCGGCAAGAACGACGTGGTCATCCAGCTGGTCGACCGCAGCGGTCGGGTCGTGGCCTCGGACCACCCGGGCGTGCTCACGCCGCTGCGCACCCGACCCGGCACCTCCACCGACGTGCCCCTGCGGCCGTTCGCCGACCGCTTCGTGGTGGTCGCCGGCATGGCGCGGTCCGGCCACGTCCTGATCGTGGTGGGCCACTCGACCGAGCAGGTCATGAAGGTCACCAGCTCGGCCTCGCTGCTGCTGGCCGTCGCGGTGCCGCTGGCGCTGGCGGCCCTCGCCCTGGCGGTCTGGCTGAGCGTCAGCCGCGCCCTGCGGCCGGTCGAGGAGATGCGTCGGGAGGCGGCCACGATCACCTCCGCCCACCTGAACCGTCGCCTCGCGGTGACCCCCGGCGACGACGAGATCCCGCGCCTGGCCACCACCCTGAACGGGATGCTGGACCGCATCGACGTGGCCAGCACCCTCCAGCGCCAGTTCGTCTCCGACGCCTCCCACGAGCTGCGCTCGCCGCTCGCCGCGCTGCGGCAGCTGGCCGAGGTCGCCCGGGACTACCCCGAGAACGACGCCCACCGGCACCTCGCCCAGGACGTCCTGGCCGAGGAGCAGCGGATGGAGGGCCTGGTGGAGTCGCTGCTGCTGCTCTCGCGGGTCGAGGACTCCGAGCGCTCCGCCGCCCGGGTCGAGGTCGACCTCGACGACGTCGTCCTGGGGGAGGTGCGCCGCCAGCGCCGCGAGGGTGGTCCCCGCATCGACGTCTCGGAGGTCAGCGGCGGTCAGGTGCTCGCGGAGCCGGTCCTGGTGCGCCAGGTGGTGACCAACCTGCTCGGCAACGCCCTGCGCCATGCCACCAGCGAGGTCCGGCTGGCCCTGCGGGAGGAGGACGAGCAGGTCGTCCTCACCGTCGAGGACGACGGCCACGGCATCCCCGTCCAGGAGCGCGACCGGATCTTCGAGCGGTTCGTGCGCCTGGACGAGTCGCGGGCCCGCGACGCCGGGGGCTCGGGGCTCGGCCTGGCCATCGTGCGCAAGGTCGTGGAGGACCTCGGGGGCTCCGTCGAGGTCGGCGACGCCGCCGCCGGGGGAGCCCTGTTCCGGGTCACCCTCCCGGCGGTCTGACCGGCTCCCGACCGGACCTCCGACGGGGCCTCCGACGGGCGCGGCACCGGCGGACTCCCGTCACCCGGATGTGGTGCACGCGTCAGGTTGCGTTCATGGCGGTGCGGGCACTGTAGACCCGTGAGTGTGCAGACGGTCTCGCGTCGGGAGCGGGAGGGCGGTCCCGCCGGGTCCCTCCCGGAGCCGACCCGCCCGCAGGTCGCGACCTCCGGCACGCGCTGGGTGTGGCTGGTGGCCGGCCTCACGGTGCTGCTGCGCCTGCCGTTCCTGGGGGCGCCGATGTCGCCCGACGAGGGCGGGTTCCTGGTCGTCGCCGGCGGCTGGCACCGGGGCACCTCGCTGTACGGCGACCTCTGGGTCGACCGCCCCCCGCTCCTGCTGGCCGTCTTCCGCGTGGCCGAACTGCTCGGCGGGCAGGCCCACGCCCTGACCGTCCTGCGCCTGCTCGGCTGCCTGGCCGCGGCCCTGACCGTGGCGGCCGTCGGCCTCGCCGCGCGCCTGCTCACCGACGGCAGGTGGGCCCCGGTGTGGGCCGCGGTCGTGGCGGCCGTCCTCCTCGTGACCGTCCCCGGGGGCGGCACCGTGGTCAACGGCGAGCTCCTCGCCGCCCCCTTCGTCGCCCTCGGCGTGCTGGCCGCCCTGCACGCGGCGCGCACCGGACCCGCGGCCGGCCGGTGGGCGCTCCTCGCGGGCGCCTCGGGGGCCGCGGCCATCCTGGTCAAGCAGAACATGCTCGACGTGGCGGTCTTCGTGGTCGTCCTCCTGCTGGCGACGGCCCTGCGCGACCGCGCCTGGGCCCGCTCCGCTCGCCTGGCCGGCCTCGCGGTCGCCGGAGGCGTGGTCGGCACGGCCGCCGTGCTGCTGCCCGCCTGGGCGGCCGGCACCACCCCGTGGGGCGTCTTCGACGCGATGTACCCGTTCCGGCTCAAGGCCACCTCGGTGATGAACGTCAACGCCGACGAGCGCCTCGCCCACGGCGTGTCGATGGTGCTGACCTGGGTGACCACCGGGGCACCCCTGCTGCTCGTGGGGTTCGTCGCCTGGGCCGCGTGGCGCGGGCTGCGCGACCCCCGGGTGCTGGCCCTGCTGGCGCTGCTGCTCTTCGACGTCGTCTCGATCGCCGCGGGCGGCAGCTTCTGGCTGCACTACGTCGTGCAGCTGGTCGTCCCGACCGGCCTGGCCGCCGCCCTGCTCGTGGGCCGCCTGCGCGTCGTCGGCCGGGCCCTGGCCGTCGTGGTGGTCCTGGCCGGGATGGTCGGGTGGGGTCTGGGACTGACCTCCACCGCGCCGGCGGCCGGCGACAGCATCGGCGGTGCCCTCGCGCGGGCCGCCCGGCCGGGCGACTCGGTGGCCAGCCTGCTCGGGGACGCCGACGTCGTGCGCGCGTCGGGGCTGCGGCTCTCGGCGTACCCCTACCTGTGGAGCCTGCCCGCCCGCACCCTGGACCCAGGGTTCCACCGCCTGGACCGCGTCCTGTCCGCCGCCGACCGCCCCACCTGGGTGGTCGTGCGCGGGTCGAAGACGCTGACCACCCTCCGCGAGGCCCACGTGGGCCTCGAGAGCCACTACCGACGGGTGGCCGTCGTCTGCGACCACCCGGTCTTCCTGCGCGACGACGTGCGCCGTCCCGCCCTGACCCCGCCGGCCTCGTGCCGAGCACCCTTCCTGGACGCGTCCGCGTCCCCGACGAACGGAGTGAGCCCGTGACCCGCACCCTGGTGGTCGTCCCCACCTACGACGAGATCGAGAACGTCGAGACCGCCATCGCCCGCGTCCAGGCCGCCTCGCCCGAGGCGCACGTGCTGGTCGTCGACGACAACAGCCCCGACGGCACCGGCGACCGGGTCGCCGCGCACCCGGCGTACGGCACGACCGTCCACCTGCTGCGCCGGCCGGGCAAGGCCGGTCTGGGGGCGGCGTACCGCGCGGGGTTCGCCTGGGCGCTGGACCACGACTACGACGTCGTCGTCCAGATGGACGCCGACCTCTCCCACCCGCCCGAGCGGGTGCCGGCCCTGGTCGAGGCCCTCGAGCACGCCGACATGAGCGTGGGGTCGCGCTACTGCCGCGGGGGCGGGGTCGAGAACTGGTCGTGGTCGCGCCGACTGATCTCCTGGCTCGGCAACGTCTACGTGCGGCTCGTGCTGCACCTGCCGGTGCGCGACGCCACGGCCGGCTTCAAGGCCTACCGGGCCGACGCGCTGCGCGAGATCGGCGCGGTGACCTCGCACTCCAACGGCTACTGCTTCCAGATCGAGAACACCTGGCAGGCGGTACGCCGCGGCCTGCAGGTCGTGGAGGTCCCGATCACCTTCACCGACCGCACCCTGGGTCAGTCGAAGATGTCGAGCACCATCGTCCTCGAGGCCATCCTGCGGGTGCTGGTGTGGCGCCTGCGGCCGTCGGTGCACGACCGCAGCAGGCGCACGGCCACGGCCGCGGTCTGACCGGCCTCCTCGGGTCGGCTCCTGCTCAGGGGACGACCACGATCTTGCCGACGTGCTCGCGGCGGCCCAGGACGCGGTGGGCCTCGGCGAGGTCCTCCAGGGCGTACGTCGCCGCGACGACCGGGCGGACCGTCCCGGCGCGGGCGAGCCGCACGAGCTCCTCGAAGATGTCCGGGGTGTGCATGGTCGAGCCCACCAGCGACACATTGGCCAGGTAGATCGACCGGACGTCCAGCTCGACCGCCCACCCGTCGAGCGCGCCCGCCACCGCCCACCGACCGCCGGGACGCAGCAGGCCCAACCCCCGGGCGAGGAACGGTCCGGCGACCACGTCGACCACCGCGTCGTACCCCTCCGGGGCCGCCGCGTGGGCGTCGGCCACCACCTCGCCCCGGGCGCGGTCCACGACGGCGTGGGCGCCCGCGGCCAGCACGGCCTCGGCCTTGCTGCCGCTGCAGACCGCCACGACCCGCGCGCCACGGGCCCGGGCGAGCTGGACGGCGGCCAGGCCCACGCCGCCCGACGCGCCCGTGACCAGCACCGTCGAACCGGCGTCCACCCCGCCCCGCTCGAGGAGGCCGAGCGCCGTGCCGTAGGCGATCGGCAGGGCGGCGAGCTCGCGGTCGGACAGGGGCGACCCGTCGACCCGGTGCGCCCGCCCGGCCCGGACGAGGACGTGCTCGGCGAACCCGCCGTCGCGCTCGCTGCCGAGCACGGTGGCGGGCCGGGCGTCGCGACCGGGGCCGTCGTACTCCGCGGGGTCGACGAGCACCCGGGCCCCGATGAGGGACGCGTCCACGTCGCCCCCGACGGCCAGGACGGTCCCCGCGACGTCGCCGCCCTGGACCCGGGGGAAGTCGAGGGGGCCGAGCCAGCCGCCCGGCTCGCCGGGAGGGCCGTAGGAGCCCTCCCGCGTCCAGAGGTCGGTGTTGTTGCACCCCGCTGCGCCCACCCGGACGAGCACCTCGCCGGGGCCGGGGACCGGGACCGGGACGCGCTGCACCTCGACGACCTCGGGGCCCCCGTGGCGGGTGGTGACGGCCGCCCGCATCGTGCGGGGGAGCTCGTCCCGGCCGGCGGGAGCGTCGTCGTCGTCGTGGGCCATGACGGCCACCCTCCCAGAGGTCCCGCCCGGGGGCCTACGGTGTCGGGTCATGAGCCTCGGCGCGGAACCGTCGCACCACCCGCTGCGTCCCAGCACCATGTCGCGCGCCCGTCGTCCCCTGACCGTCGCCGCCGGCGCCCTGCTGGGCGCCGCGGCGTTGACCGCCTGTGGTTCGGCCGCGCCCACGTCGGGCTCCGGAGCCGTCTCCTCCAGCCCGTCGAGCAGCCCGTCGGCCAGCCCGTCGGGCGGCACGTCGTCCAGCCCGTCCTCGACCCCGTTGCCGACGGGCGGCAGCTGCGCCGGGACCCCGGAGGCGGGGCCCTTCGCGACCGCCCGGGTGGACCTCGACGGCAACGGCACGCGCGAGGACGTGACCGTGCTGACGTCCCCGTGCGGCTCCGGTCTCGCGGCGGTCGCGGGCTCGCGCACGTGGGACGCCGCCCTCGCCACGGACGCGCCCCCGGTCCGGGAGCTGTACGGCGTGCACGTCCCCGGCCGCGCGAGCGAGCTGGTGGTGACCAGGGCGACCCACCCCCGGGGCGGCTTCCAGCTCCGGGTGTACGCCGCGCAGGGATCGCACCTGGTCGAGCTGCGCCGCGGCACCGAGCCCCTGCTGCCGTTCGTGGCCACCGACGTCCAGGAGCACCCGTACGCCGTCACCTGTGGTCGGGACTCGCTGGTCGTGACCGAGGCCGTGGCCCACGAGCCGGCCGGGGTGCTGGCGGCCTGGGACGTGCGCCGGACGGCGTACGCCCTCGGGGACGGGGCGAGCCTCACGCCCGGGCGCACCCGCGAGATCGCGGACAACGTCCTGCCCGCCGCGCTGCGCCGGGACTGGGGCGGCCTGGTGCGCCACGACGCGTTCAAGGGCTGCCGGGTGGGCTGAGGCCGCTCGCCTCAGCCCACCCCGCGCGGCTAGGCCAGGCGCTTCTTCGGCATGCTCTCGGCCGTCTTGGCCGGGTCGCGCTCGGCGATGCCGCCCACGGCCTCGTCGATGCGGGCCATCAGCTCCTCGGGGATGCGTACGCCGGCGGCCTTGACGTTTTCGCTGACCTGCTCGGGACGCGACGCGCCGACCAGGGCCGCGGCGACGTTGTCGTTCTGGAGCACCCACGCGATCGCGAGCTGGGCCATGGTCAGGCCGAGCTCGTCGGCGACCGGGCGGAGGTCCTGCACCCGGGTCAGGGTGTCGTCGTTCATGAACCGCTTGATCATGTCCGCGCCGCCCTTCTCGTCGGTGGCGCGGGAGCCGGCCGGCGGGGCCTGACCGGGCTGGTACTTGCCCGACAGCACGCCCTGCGCGATCGGGGACCAGACGATCTGGGAGACCCCGAGCTCGGCGGAGGTGGGGACGACCTCGTCCTCGATGACGCGCCAGAGCATGGAGTACTGCGGCTGGGAGGAGATCAGCTGGAAGCCCAGCTCGCGGGCCAGGGTGACGCCCTCGCGGATCTGCTCGGCGGTCCACTCGCTGACGCCGATGTAGAGCGCCTTGCCCTGCCGGACGATGTCGGCGAAGGCCTGCATCGTCTCCTCCAGCGGCGTCGCCACGTCGTAGCGGTGGGCCTGGTAGAGGTCGACGTGGTCGGTCTGGAGCCGACGCAGCGAGCCCTCGATCGACTCCATCACGTGCTTGCGCGACAGCCCGGTGTCGTTCTTGCCGCGCGGACCGGTCGGGAAGTAGACCTTGGTGAAGATCTCGAGCGACTCGCGCCGCTCGCCCTTGAGTGCCTCGCCCAGCACGGTCTCCGCCGCGGTGTTGGCGTAGACGTCGGCGGTGTCGAAGGTGCTGATCCCGGCGTCGAGGGCGGCGCGCACGCACTGCGTGGCGACGTCGTTCTCGACCTGGGAGCCGTGGGTGAGCCAGTTGCCGTAGGTGATCTCGGAGATCTTCAGGCCGGAGCGGCCGAGGTGGCGGAATTCCATGCCGACAACCTAGCCAGCGGGACCAGCGGCCCCGCGGCCTACTTCACCGACTCGATGGTGACCGAGGTCTTCGGGGCCACGCCGTCGGAGGCGTTGCCGGCCTTGGCGACGTCCCGGACGACCTTGACGCCGGCGGCGTTCATCCGGCCGAAGACGGTGTAGGAGTTCGGCAGCGGCGAGTCGGCGTAGACCAGGAAGAACTGCGAGCCGTTGGTGTTCGGCCCGGCGTTGGCCATCGCGACGGTGCCGGCGCCGTAGGTGCACACCTGGCCGGACGAGGGGTCGTCCTGGCAGGGCTGGATCCGGGTGTCGTTCGGGATCAGCTCGTCGGGGAAGGTGTAGCCCGGTCCGCCGCTGCCGGTGCCCGACGGGTCGCCGCACTGGAGCACGTAGAGGCCCTGGGTGACCAGGCGGTGGCACTTGGTCTTGTCGAAGTAACCCTGCTTGGCCAGCGAGACGAAGGAGTTGACGGTGCAGGGGGCCTTGGCGGCGTCCAGCGCGATCTTCACGTCACCCCGGTCGGTGGCGACCGTGATCGAGGCGGGCAGGCCGCTGGGCTTGCCCTGGGCCGGCAGCGAGGCCTTGCGGGCGACCGGCTGGGAGGACCTGGTGTAGGTGCAGGTCCCCGCGGGCGCCGCGGAGGCCGAGGCGCCGGTCGAGGCGCTGGCCGAGGCCGACGGGCTCGTGGACGGGCTCGACCCGGAGGACGCGGCGTCCGAGGACGATCCCGACGAGGAGCCGCACGCGGCGGCGAGCAGCAGGGCCGGGACGGCGAGGAGGACCTGGAGACGGTGGGGGGAAGTCACGGCGGCGATGCTAGCCACCGATCCTGACCGGGAGCCGACGCCGCCCCGGCGCCCTGCGTGAACCGACGCCGACGTCTCAGCGACGGGTGGGGGAGATCCCGAACCTGCGTCCCACGAACCGCTCCACGACCGCCGCGGGGAGCGCGCGCTTGAGGGCGAACACGGCCGGGGCGGCGCTGCCGACGGCGTGGAGCGGGGCGGGGGCGTCCTCCTCGATGGCGTCGCAGATCGTGCGGGCGACCCGGAGTGGGGAGATGCCGTCGCGCTCGTTGGCGTCGAGTGTCTTCAGCATCCGGCGGAAGCGGTCGGCGTGCGGGGAGTCGTCGGCGACGTACTTCGTGCGGCGCTGGCTGATGCCGGTGTTGATCGAGCCGGGCTCCACGGTGGTCAGCCACACGCCGTACGGCGACATCTCGAAGCGCGCCGCGTCGGCGAAGCCACGCAGGGCCGCCTTCGAGGCGACGTAGGAGGAGCGGTAGGCCAGCGGGAAGCTGGCCAGCATCGAGCCCACCATGACGACGCGGCCGTAGCCGCGGGCGCGCATGCCCGGCAGCAGCAGCTGGGTCAGGTGGACGGGACCCAGCACGTTGACCTGGAACAGCCGCTCCAGGGCCCCCAGCGGGAGGTCCTCCAGCGGGCCGCTCTGCGACTCGCCCGCGTTGTTGACGAGCACGTCGGGCAGCAGGCCCTCCGCCGCCAGCGCGGCCAGGAACCCCTCGATCGAGTGGCTGTCACGCAGGTCCAGCGCCCGGTAGACCAGGCCGGACAGGCGCTCGGTCTCCGGGACGGCCTCAGGCGAGCGGCTGGTGCCGACCACGCGGTAGCCGCGCTCCAGCAGCATCTGCGCGGTCGCCCGCCCGATCCCGGACGACGCCCCCGTCACCAGAGCCGTGCGGCGGACCGCGCCGGGGCCGGCGGGGGTGTGGGGGCTCTCGGGCGGGGTCGCGTCGGTCACCGGGTCACCGTAGCGACCGGGTCCGACGGACCGGGACCCTCCGCCGCCGGCAGGCTGAGCCGGAACAGCGCGCCGGGGCCGGACGGCTCCAAGCAGACCAGGTCGCCGCCGTGCGCGCGGGCCAGGCCCCGGGCGATCGAGAGGCCCAGGCCGGAGCCCGACCCGGCCCCGGTGCCGGTGCTGGTGCCGGGGCCGGTCGACCTGGCCGCGTCGAGGCGGACCAGCCGCTCGAAGATCCGCTGCCGCTGGTCGGGGGGTACGCCGGGTCCGTCGTCGCGCACGTCGACCACCACCCGACCGTCCCGCCGGCCGTGCAGGTCGAGGGTGACCGCGGTCGCGCCGGCCTGCACGGCGTTGTGGACCAGGTTGGACAACACGCGGTGCAGCCGGTCGGAGTCGCCGGTGACGACGACGCTGGGCCGATCGGGGACGCGGACGTCCACGACCACGTCGGGGCTGGCCACCCGCTCGGCCCCGGCCACCTGGTCGGCGAGCGCGCCCAGGTCGACCGGTGCCAGGTCGAGCCGCAGGCCCTGGTCGATGGTCGCCGACAGCAGCATGTCCTCCACCAGACGCGCGGCCCGGCGGGTCTCGCGGATGGCGGTCAGCAGGGTCTGCTCCCGCTCGGCACGCGGTGGGTCCTCGCGCAGCACGTGCTCGGTGGCCGCCAGCACCCCGGTGAGGGGGGTGCGCAGGTCGTGGGCGGCGTCGCCCAGGAAGGCCCGCACCCGCGCCTCGGAGGCCACCGCCCGCTGCTCGGCGCCGACGACCTCGTCGAGCATCGCGTCGAAGGCCGACGCGGTGGCGCCCAGGTCGGTGCGGGCGTCGGTGGGGTCCAGGCGACGACCGCGGTCGCCGTCGGTGATGGAGCGGGCGACCTCGGTGATGGTGCGCAGCGGGCGCACCGCCCGGCCGACCACCAGCGGCACCACGGCGGCCCCGAGCAGCAGCACCAGCAGGGCGGCCAGCACCAGGGCCACCCGCACCTGGTCGAGGGTGGAGCGGACGTCGCGGGCGTCGGCGAGCAGCACGACGGAGCTGCCGTCGCTCAGCGTCCGGGTCACCGAGAGCACGTCGCCCTGCTGGGTCACCGGGGTCTTCGCGGCCGGTCCGGCCGGGGTGGGCACGGCGGGGCCCTTGCCGGCCTTCCCGGGCTTGCCCGGTCCGGTGGCGGGAGGCTCGGCGGCCGGGGTCGCGTCGGTGGTGCCGGTGCCCCCCGCGGTGGCGGCGCCCGCGAGCGGGCCCTCGGCGTACACCGCCCCGCTGGCGGTGGTGAGCACCGCCGAGACGCCGTCCCCCTCGAGCCGGCGGGCGAGGTCGCGGGCGTCGACCCGGTCGACCAGCGCGGAGGCGATGCCAGCCCGGTCGACCAGGCGCTGGCGCAGCTGTCCGTCGAGGCGGTTCTCCAGGACGAGGTCGGTGGTCACGCCGACCGCCAGCAGCATCACCGCCAGCACGGCGAGCACGGCGAGGGTGACCCGCCGACGCAGCGAGGGGGTGCGCAGGCTCCGGCCTGCAGCGGCCGTCACGGGGTGGTCCGGGGGGCGCGCAGGACGTAGCCCAGCCCGCGCTCGGTGTGCAGCAACCGGGGCCCGTGGGCCTCGAGCTTGCGGCGCAGCGCGCTGACGTGGACCTGGACCAGGTTGTCGGCGTACTGGTCGTAGCCCCACACCTGGCTCAGGATCTGCACCGGCGACAGCACCCGGTCGCGGTGCGCGGCCAGGAAGCAGAGCAGCCGGAACTCCGTGGCCGTCAGCGGCAGCCGGGTGCCGTCGCGGGTGGCCACGCCCGCACCCTCGTCGACGACCAGGTCGTCGACCTCGACGCGGCCGGTCAGGACCCCGCTGCGGCGCAGGACGGCCCGCACCCGGGCCACCAGCTCGTCGGTCGCGAACGGCTTGGTCAGGTAGTCGTCGGCGCCCACGTCGAACCCCGTCAACCGGTCCGACACCGCGTCCCGGGCGGTCAGCATGACCACCGCGGCCCGGCTGCGCGAGCGCACGACCCGGACCAGGTCGGGGCCCTGCCGACCGGGCAGCATCCAGTCCAGGACGACGAGGTCGGGGGAGAACGCCTCCACCTCGCGCTCGAGCTCCTCCCCGTCGACCAGGGCACGGACCTCAAACCCGGAGGCGGCCAGGGTCCGCTCGAGCGACTCGCGGATGGCGTCGTCGTCCTCCACGACGAGGAGGCGGGGTCGGGTGCTCACGCCGACCAGTCTGCCGAGTCGCGGCTGAAGAACACCTCAAGGTCGCCGTGCCCGGGGCCGTTCTTGAGGTCGTCTTCAGGTGGGCGGGCCAACGTCGGGGACATCACCACCCGACGTCCCTCGAGAGGAAGTCCCCGATGCCCGATCCCACCCTCGCCCCCGCCCTGCGCGACCTGGCGGACCAGGCCCACGTCACCCAGGTCCTGGACCTGCTCCGCCCCGACACCAGCAGCTGGTCCTCGGTCGACCTCGTCGTCGCGGTCGTGGTCGTCCTGGCGGCCGCGGGCGCCGTACGCCGGGGGCGTGGCCTCCTGGGCGCCCTCGCGACCGTGGTCACGACCGGCCTCGTCGCCTGGCTCGTGGTCGGCGCGCTGGCCACCTTCGCCACCGGCCCGGTCGCCTCGGCCGCCCGGGGGAGCGCCCTGCTGGGCGTCGCCCCGGCCCCCACCCACGCCCTGCTCCAGGCCGACCGTCTGATCCACGGAGCGCGCTGACCCGGCTGACCCGCCGCGACCAGCGCCCCCTAGCAGCGCCCCAGCACCAGCACCCCAGCGCCGGTCACCCCGACCGGCCCACCACCTGAGAAGAGGAACACCATGGACAAGCCCACCCCCGCCGAGCAGCTCCGCGCGGCCCGTCGGCGCCGCGCCGCCCAGCGCGACCAGCAGGACGCCACCGTCCCCATCGGACCCACCGGGCCCACGGACCCGGCGTACCGCCCCGACGACACGCAGCCTCTCGGGGTCTTCCGGAACCCGGCCGGGTCGGCCTCCCCGGCCCGACGCGGGGGCCGCCGCCTGGCCGTGGCCGGCGTCGCCGCCGGGGCCGTGGTCGGCATCGCCGCCGCCCTGACCGTGCCCGCCCTCGCCAGCGGCTGGGGCACGACGGACGCCGTGCAGACCTCCGCGAGCCAGGCAGGGGCCGGCGGCAGCACGGGAGGCTCGGGCAGCACCGGCGGCTCGAGCTCCACCGGGGGCTCGGGCGGCTCGGGAGGCTCCGGCAGCACGGGCAGCACCGGCAGCGCAGGCGGGTCGAGCAGCACCGGCGGCAGCGGCACTGCTGCCACCTGCGCCACTCCGCCGGCCCCCGGCACGGGCGGGAACGCGGGCCCGGCGCCCACGCCTCCCAAGAGCGGCACGAAGCCGACCCCGCCGAAGGCGGGCGCGAAGCCCACCCCGCCCAAGGCCCCCGCGAAGGGTGACGCCCCGACCCCGCCCAAGGCCGGCGCGAAGCCGACCCCGCCGAAGGCCGGTGCGAAGCCGACCCCGCCGAAGGCCCCCGCGAAGGGCGACGCCCCGACCACACCCTGCGCTCCCGGCGCCGGGCAGGGGGCTCCCGCGCCGGCCGCACCGCAGGGCCCGAAGGGAGACCATCCGCGTCCGGCGGCCCCGGCCCCGCAGGGCGACAAGAGCGGCCCGGCGCCCAAGGCCCCCAAGGCCCCGAAGGCCCCGGGAGCCCCGAAGGCCCCCAAGGCGCCCGCCGGCGGACCCGCCGCGACCCCGGCGCCCAGCCGCCAGGGCTGACGCGAGGCGGACGGAACACAGGACCGCCGCCAGGAAGCACGGCAGGCCGGCCGGGAGGAGCGGGGGAGACCCTCGCGACCCCCGGCCGGCCTGCGGCGCGGTGGGAGCGGGGTCAGCGGGCCTTGCGGTCGGCGGCGTACGCCGCGGTGTTGAGCGCGGCCCAGCCGAGCGTCACGGCGAGCACCTTGGCCCGCACCTTGCCGCTGGTCGCGGTGCCCAGGACGGTCGCGTCGGAGAGGTCGCCGACGATCCGCAGCGCCATCGCGGCGCTCACCACCTGGGGGTTGCGCGAGAGGGCGAGGGCCGAGATGGCCAGGTCGCGACCGCCGTAGGTCCGCGCCACCTGGTCGTACGCCGGAGCCTGGGCCGCCGGGGCCTCGAGCCCGTCGGCGAGGTGACGGGGACGCACAAGGGCGAAGACGCCGTAGACGGCGGTCAGGGCGGAGAGGATCCGGGAGTAGGTCATGGGCTCAACCTAGGTCGGCCCCGCACGCCCGGCCCCCACCCGTCCGGGTGGGGGTGGGACCAGGTGCCCCGGGGCACAGTGGCCACGTGACCCGCTTCCCCTTCGCCTTCGCGTCCTCCTACCGCCTCGCCGCCCTGCCGTTCGGCATCACCCCGGGCACGGCCTGGGTGGAGGTGGACCAGGCCGAGCTGCGGGTGCGGTTCGGCCCCTGGCGGATGCGCACCCCGCTGACCAACGTCGCCTCGAGCGAGGTCACCGGCGGGTTCGCCTTCCTCAAGACGGCCGGGCCGCCGCACCTGTCCTTCTCCGACAAGGGCGTCACCTTCGCCACCAACGGCGACCGCGCGCTGTGCGTGCAGCTGCACACCCCGGTCCCGGCGATCGACCCGTTCAAGCGGATCCTGCACCCGGGCGCGACCATGACCGTGGCCGACCCCGAGGGCCTGCGAGAGGCGCTCGGAGCCGGCCAGGAGTAGGTCGGGGGAGTCGGTCAGGACATCTCGGCGTACCGCTTCGCGGCGGCGAGGGCCTGCGTCATCTCCTCGCGCGTGGCGGCCTTGCCGGTGCCGGGGAACTCCTCACCCTGCACGACGTACGGCGCGCCGTACGCCGCGGTGTCGCGCTGGAACCGCCAGCCCTCGGCCAGCGCACCGGCGTCGACCGTGTCGTAGCCGATCCGGTCCAGGAACTCGGTGACCTCGCGCTTGGCACCGTCGTCGTCACCGGCGATCGCGATCACCGAGCGGTCGGCGTCGCCGGCCGGCCTGGCCAGCTTGGCGAGGTGGCCGAAAAAGATGTTGTTGAAGCCCTTGACGACCTTCGAGGTCGGCAGGTGCTCGGCCAGCAGCTCGCTGGTCGTCGTGGTCTCGGCGTCCAGCTCGGGGAACTGCCCGTCGCGCTCGGGGTAGTAGTTGTTGGTGTCGATCACGACCTTGCCGGCCAGGGGCTCCACGGGCACCTGGCGGTAGTTGACGAGGGGCACGGTCACGACGACGAGGTCGCCGGCCTCGGCCGCCTCCTGGGCGGTGGCGGCCCGGGCGCGCGGCCCCAGCTCGCTGACGAGGTCCTGCAGGGTCTCGGGGCCTCTGCTGTTGCTGAGCACGACGTCGTAGCCGGCGTCGAGCGCCAGCTTCGCGACGGTGCTGCCGATGTTGCCGCTGCCGATGAGTCCGATGGTGGTCATGATCGGTCAACCAGGGGTGCGGCTGTCCGATTCCTCCGTTCGCCCAGGGCGAACCGACGGATACGTGGCTCTCGACACCGGTCCGGGGGAGGCGCGACTGGGCGCGACCGTGCAGAATGTCTGCCGAGGAGCCGGCGTCGAGGTGACGACGGCCCAGGTCCTGCAGCGTGGCCGACCTCCCAGCTGTGAAGAGGAAGGCACGCGTTGACCGACGACACCACCGCGACCCCCATGCCCACGTTCGGCCGTTGGAGCTACGACTACGTCACGAAGGACTGGTCCTGGTCTCCCGAGATCATCCGGATGTGGGACATCGCCATGGCCACGGAGTCCGCCGTCGCCGACATCATCAGCCGCGTCCACGAGGACGACCGGGTCGAGATCACCCGCCGGGTGACCCACTCGGTGGACGACGCCGTGGTGCTCAGCGGCCAGGCCCGTCTGGTCACCGACAGCCGCGGTGAGCGGATCTTCTCCTTCCTCGGCGACGTCATCCACGACGACGACGGGACCCCGCTGCGCCTGGAGGGCTACTCCCTCGACGTGACCGAGGAGGTCCGCCTGGCCACCCGCGAGGCCGTCGACTCCGCCACGCGGCACCGTCGCGCGATCGAGCAGGTCAAGGGCGCCCTGATGGTGACCTACCGCGTCGACGAGGTGACCGCCTTCGCGATCCTGCGCAAGCAGTCCAACGAGAGCAACGTCAAGATCCACGAGCTCGCCGAGCACGTCAGCCGCGCGATGAGCGGCGGCGTCCCGCGCCCCGGCGGTGGGGCCACGCCGATGATGGAGATCCTCGCCGCGGTCGCCCTCAAGCTGCGCCCGGCCCGCAGCGCGCGCGGCGCCGTACCCGCTCTGGAGGAGGGTCTGCCCGAGGCCCAGTAGGCCCGCTCGCGGTCCGATCCGCCCCTCCCGGGGTTGTCCCGCGACCTCCGGGGTGGTTGTGTCGGTGGAGTCATGTGACGCCGGCCACACCGGCGTCACCCACCGACCTCCCCGGTCCTCGGGGCGGAGGGATGTGCCCATGTCCGGCAACCGCGTCGTCGTCTACAAGGGTCCCGGGGAGGTCGCCGTCGAGACGGTCGACTACCCCAAGCTCGAGATCCCCAAGGAGGTCGCCCAGCACTTCGGGATCAAGCAGGCCGCCCCCCACGCGGTGATCCTGAAGCTGGTCACCACCAACATCTGCGGCTCCGACCAGCACATGGTCCGCGGACGCACCACCGCCCCCGTCGGCCAGTCGCTGGGCCACGAGATCACCGGCGAGGTGGTCGAGGTCGGCGACGACGTCCTGTTCGTGAAGGAGGGCGACATCTGCTCGGTGCCCTTCAACATCGCGTGCGGCCGCTGCCGGATGTGCAACGAGGGCAAGACCGGCATCTGCCTCAACGTGAACCCGGCGCGCGCCGGGGCGGCGTACGGGTACGTCGACATGGGTGGCTGGGTCGGCGGTCAGGCGGAGTACGTCCTGATCCCGTTCGCCGACTTCAACCTGCTTCGCTTCCCCGACCGCGACCAGGCCCTGGAGAAGATCCTCGACCTGACGATGCTCTCCGACATCTTCCCGACCGGCTACCACGGCGCCTACACCGCCGGCGTGACGACCGGCTCCACGGCGTACGTCGCGGGGGCCGGGCCGGTCGGCCTGGCCGCGGCCCACGCCGCGCAGCTGCTCGGCGCCTCGGTCGTGATCGTCGGCGACATGAACGCCGACCGCCTCGCCCAGGCGCGCAGCTTCGGCTGCGAGACCGTCGACCTGAGCAAGGGCGACGACCTGGCCTCGCTGATCGAGGGCATCCTGGGCGAGCCCGAGGTGGACGCCGCCGTCGACGCGGTGGGCTTCGAGGCCCGAGGCCACGGCGAGGGCGCTGCCGAGGCCCCGGCCACGGTGCTCAACGACATCATGACCATCTCGCGCGCCGGTGCCTCCCTGGGCATCCCGGGCCTCTACGTCACCGGCGACCCCGGTGCCGTGGACGACGCGGCCAAGGAGGGCCAGATCGGCGTCAAGCTGGGTCTGGGCTGGGCCAAGTCCCACGCCTTCGTCACCGGTCAGTGCCCGGTCAAGAAGTACAACCGCCAGCTGATGAACATGATCCTGTCGGACAAGGCGCAGATCGCGAAGGCCGTCAACGCCACCACGATCGGGCTCGACGACGCCCCCCGCGGCTACCAGGAGTTCGACGCCGGGTCGGCCCAGAAGTTCGTGATCGACCCCCACGGCATGGTCGCCTGACGCAAGGAGGCTCCCGTGCCCGCCGAGGGGGCTTGTCTGGTCCTCCAGGAGGCTCGTCTGGTCCTCCAGGAGGCTCGTCTGGCGGCGTACCGCTCGACCTCACCCACGAAACTTCCTCTCTGCACACGACGCATCGTGTGCAGAGAGGCAGTTCGGGTTCATCACCTGGGAAACCGGACGCCCGGTCCGCTGTACGTCGGCAGTAGCCTCGGGCAGGTGGAGGAACCGCTCACCTTGCTCGCCGCCGAGCGGGCGGACACGCTGGCGCGGCTGGCGGCGCTGCGTGAGGACTACGCCGGGGTGGTCGATGCCAGCCGTGACACCAACGCCGACGACGAGCACGACCCCGAGGGCCACACGATCGCCTTCGAGCGCTCGCAGACCGGAGCGCTCGTGCGTCAGGCCGAGCGTCACCTGACCGAGATCGACGCCGCCGTGGACCGGGTGGCGGAGGGCACGTGGGGCCTCTGCGAGGTCTGCGGCGAGCCGATCGCCCCGGCCCGCCTCGAGGCCCGCCCCACCGCCCGCACCTGCATCGCGCACGCGTAGTCGACGTGCGCCGCGCCTTTCGTGCGGTGCGGGGTCAGCGGCCGAGCAGCTCGCGCACCAGGTGGAGGGCCACCACCACCGAGCGCGCACGTACGCCGGCCCGGTCACCGCCGAGGCGCACCTCGCGCGCCACGACGCGACCGTCGCCGGAGGTGGCGCACAGGTGCACCAGGCCCACCGGCTTCTCGGCCGTGCCGCCGCCGGGCCCGGCCACGCCGGTGATCCCGACGCCGACGTCGGTGCCGAGCCGCTCGCGCGCCCCGTCGGCCATCGCCCGGGCGACCTCGGCGCTGACCGCCCCGACGGTGTCGAGGAGCTCCTGCGGCACGCCCAGCAAGTCGCGCTTGGCCTCGTTGGCGTAGGTCACCAGCCCGCCCAGCAGGTACGCCGAGGAACCGGGCCGGTCGGCCAACCGCCCGGCCAGCAGCCCGGCCGTGCACGACTCGGCGGTCGCGATCGTCCAGCCGCGGTCCAGCAGCTCGAGGGCGACGAGCTCCTCGACCCCCGGCCCCTCGGAGAAGAGCGTCTCGGCGAAGTCCGACCGGATCGCCCCGACCAGCCGGTCGTAGGCGTCCTCGGCGGCGGGGGAGTAGCGCGTGACGATCTCCAGCTCGCCCTGGGCCAGGCAGGTGGTGATCTCGAGCCCGTTCAGGTCGGCCTCGTGCCGGGCCAGCGTGGCCGCGAGCTCGGACTCCGGGGTGCCCCACAGCCGCAGCGTGGACTGGCGCAGCTCCTCGCGGCCGGCCAGCGCGGCCTGCACCGACGGGTCGGCCAGCGCGTCGTCCCACATCCCCTGGAGCTCGGGCGGGGGGCCGGGCAGCACGACGACCGGCGGGCCCTGGCGGCCCTCGGCGACGGGCACCACCAGGCCCGGGGCGGTGCCGACCGGGGCCAGCACGGTCGCGCCCTCGGGGACGACGGCCTGCTTGCGCACCCCGGCGGCCGTGGCCTCGGGGTCGCGGCGCCACCCCTTCCCGGCCGAGAGCCGCTCGACGATCTCGGCGATCTCCTCGGCCAGCTCGGGGCGCAGCGTGCCGGGGCGTCCCTGGAACCTCGCGACGACCTCGGCGGTGAGGTCGTCCGCCGTGGGGCCGAGCCCGCCCGAGGTGATCACCAGGTCGTGCCCGGCGGCGAGCATGCCCAGCGCGCTGGTGAGGTCGTCGGGGCGGTCGCCCACGACGACGACCTGCCCGACGTCGACGCCGTGGCGCCGCAGCTGCTCGGCCAGCCAGGGCCCGTTGGCGTCGGCGACCCGACCGGTGAGCACCTCGGTGCCCGTGACGACGATCCCTGCGCGCGCACTCATGGCAGCGATCGTAGGCAGACCCGGTGACACCGGGTCCGACGAGGCGTCAGGCCAGCAGCGCCGCGACCTCGGCGGACTCCCAGAACGGCGCCAGACGGGCGCGCACGACCCGCTCGAGCACCCCGTCGGCCCGGGCCGCCTCGAGGACCGGGCCGGCGAGTCGGCGCACGTCCTGGGTGAGGCGCTCCTCGGTGAGCCCGAGGCCGGCCAGGAGCGCGGCCAGGTCGGTCTCGGCGTGGGTCGCGAAGAAGGTCGCCACGCAGGCCTCGACGACCCGCGCGGCGGTCTCGGTGTCGCGCACACCGGCGACGAGGTCGCGCACCCGGCCGACGAGGTCGGTGAGGTCCTCCTCGGTCACGACGCGGGCCAGCTGCCCCACCGGCTCGGCGGCCTGCAGGTCCCACAGCTCCATGGCGGCCTGCTGGAGTGCCTCGTCGGTGACCAGCTCGCGCACGATGGCGGTGGTGCGACGCATCGTGTACTGCGCGCCGGCCCCCATCGCGTCGCCGACCAGGCGGTCGAGCTGGAAGTCGCCGACGCCGACCTTGCCCACGCGGGAGACCGCGCCGGTCCCGAAGGACAGCAGCGACGACATCCCGGGCAGCTTCTCGGCGCGGGCGCGGTTCTGAGTGAGCACGTCGGCCACGATCCGTCCGACCAGGCGCGAGGTCAGTTGGACGGCGGCGGGACTCTCGGTGAGCTGGTCGAGCACGTGGTCCCGCACGGTGTGCATCGCCACCACCCGCGCCACGAGCGCCTCGACGTCGTCGCGGTCCACGACGTCGCCGAGCGGGGTGCGGTCGGCGGCCAGGGTGCGGCGTACGGCGAGGGCCTCGGGCACCGCGATCGACTCGACCACCTCGCTGCCGGTCACCTCGATCACCAGCCGCCGCGCGATCTCCTGCACGTCCTCGACCGCGACCACGTCGCCGAGCCTGAGCTGCGAGGCGACCTCGAGCACGCGACCCACGTCGGCAGCGACGGTCTCCGCGAGCGCCTCGCCGGTCAGCTCGTCGAGGACCCAGGTGACCTGGGCGTCGAGCAGGCGCGCCGCCAGATCGGGGGAGCCGGGCGATTCGGGGGAGTGGTCGTCGCGCGTGGGGGAGGGCACCCGCTCACGCTAGTGGGCGCGCGGTCACCCGGTGGGCAGGACGGCCACGTCGCCGACCCGGACGGACCCGCCCTCCAGGACCCGGCAGATCGACCCACCGCGCCGGCGCAGCGCGGCCCGGGCCCCGGGGCCGACCGAGACCTCCATGACCGCGCACGGTGCGGCGACGCGGACCACCTCGAGCAGCACCGGTCCGATGCGCAGGCGCGCGCCCGGATCGGTGGGGACCTCGCCGTGGGACAGCGTCACGTTGCGACGCGTCGACCCCGCGTCCACGGGTGCGTCGAGGTCGGCGGCCGCCTCGGCGAGCGCCGTGGCGGACTGCACGCTGACGTGGCGGTGGCGGGTGCCGTGGTAGCGGTCACCCACGATCCCCGCGCCGGCCTCGACCTCGATCGCGTCCACCGGCTCGATCCCCGCCTTGCGTGCCGGGGCCACGTGCAGCGCCGTGACGCGGGGCGCCGGGGCGTCCGTGCTCACGTCCGGGACCCGGCCACGCCGGGTCGGTCGAGCCACAGGTCACGCCAGCTGCGCTGGGCCTGGAGGACCGCGGCCACGACGAGTCCCACGAGCAGCAGCAGCGGCCCCCACCCGCCGCTGTCACCGCTCTCGTGGCTCGCGACGCCCATCACCGAGAAGAGCAGGGGGACCAGGGTGCCGACGACGGCCAGGGAGGCGATCGTGGTCCGGGCCCAGCGGTTCTTCGAGCGTCCGCCGCCGGCCACGACGGAGTTGACCAGGATGCCCACCTCGAGGACCGCCACGAGCAGCAGCCCGAGGAAGCCGGTCCCGACGATCGCGCCCCCGTCGTCCTCCCCGAGCACCTCGAAGCCGGCCGTGGCGATCCGGTAGACCACCCGCTCGTGGTCGGCGCCCTGCCGGACCGTCCAGGCAGGCAGCACCAGACCGAGCGCGATCAGGGCGACGGCGACCAGGCACGCCGCGCGCAGCACCAGCAGTCGCAGCTCGCGGACCTGGCGCTCCAGCCGGGCCAGCTCCGGGTCGCGGGAGCCGACCGGCTCCCGCGACGGGGTCGTCGGACCCGGGGGACTGGCGGCGGGGTCGGCGTCCATGAGGGGAAAACTAGTGCCCGGCTGCGGTCGGCGAGCCGGGACCGTCCGCGACGGCGGGTTGCCGCCGCGGCGTTCTGTCGGTGCCCAGGGCTAGACACGACCCGTGGACCACGACCAGCCCAGACCCCCGCCGACCGACCCCGACGGGTCCCTCCCGGCGCTGGAGCCGCAGGTGGGGGAGTGCGTGCTGTGCTTCGTCTCCCGCGCCGTCGACGAGCGGGGGTGCGACGGCACGCTGGGGTGGGCGGCGCGCTTCCAGGGGGTGCGGGTGCCCGGGGCGATCGCCCTGGTGCCGCGGCTGACCGCGGCGGGTGGGACGTGCGACTGCGCCGTCCTCGAGCGGGGCTACCGGCTGGTGCGCGAGTGCCTCGAGCGCGACGTGCATACCGACGAGCTGATGCTCCCGGCGGTGCGGCCGACCTGCTCCGGCGTACGACGGACCTCGGCGCGGCACTGCCGCAACTGGGAGCGGCGTCCGCGCGGCGGCTCCGGCCCGGAGGGGGTGCTGCCGCAGGATCGAACCGTGGGCGACGTGTTCAGCGAGAACCTGACGGCCTGGCAGGAGTACGCCGCGACGCCGTGGGCCCGGATCCGCTACGCCACGGTGGGCAACGTCCTGCAGCGGCACGCCGCCGAGCTGGGGCCGCGGGTGCGCGTCCTGGACGTGGGGGGTGGGGACGGTCGCGACGCGCTGCCGCTGGCACTGGCCGGGCACGACGTCACCGTCCTGGACCCGTCCCGCTCGTGGCTGGCCGAGGCCGACCGGAGGGCGGCCGACGCCGGCGTCAGGCTCACCACGGTCGAAGCCGGTCTCGACGACCTCCCCACGGGCGAGTGGGACCTCGTGCTGTGCCACTTCGTGCTCCGCTACCGCCCGGACTCGACGCAGGACGTGGCCGCGCTGGCCTCGCGCGTGCGCCCGGGAGGTCGGTTGTCCCTGGTGGACGTCAACCCGGCGGCACGGGTGCTGCGCCGGCTGGTGGCCGGGGGCCCGACCCACGCAGCCGAGGAGCTGCACGCGGTCGAGGTCGCGGTCGAGACGTTCGCCACCGCCGCCCGCAAGGTCGAGGTGGAGCAGGTGCGGGCCGAGGTCGAGGCCGCCGGTCTCCGGGTCGTGAGCCGCCACGGGCACCGGATCGCCAACGACCTGCTCACCGACGACCGGGCCAAGCACGACCCGGCGTACTTCGCGCAGCTGCTGGCCCTGGAGCGCGAGCTGCGCGACCGGCCGCCCTTCCGCGACATCGGTTTCGCCTGGCAGGTCGTGGCGCAGCGCTGACCCCGTCCGGGTCGCCGTCGTGACCGGCGAAACCGGTTGCCCCCCGCCCTAGGGTCGTCCTCGTGGTCATCCAGCTGGTGGGTGCCGGCCTGCCCCGCACCGGGACGTCGTCGTTGCGCGAGGCGTTGCGCCACCTCCTGGGCGCGCCGGTGCACCACATGAGCGAGGCGTTCGCCCACCCCGAACAGGCAGCGATCTGGGTGCGCGCCACCGGGGGAGAGCCGCCGGTCTGGGAGGAGTTCCTGGCCGGGTACGCCGCCGGGGTCGACGCGCCGTTCTCGAACTGCTGGCGGGACCTGGCGGCGGCGTACCCCGACGCACCGGTGCTGCTGTCGCACCGCGGTGACCCGGAGGTGTGGCTGCGGAGCATGGAGGCGACGGTCCTGCCGCGGACGCGCGAGATGCTGGCCGGCGACGACGCGGACCCGATGGTGCCGCTGTTCCGCGTGCTGTTCCGCGACGTCGTCACCGACCTCGAGGACCGCGGCGCCCTGGTCGCGGGCTACGAGCGGCGGCTGCGCGAGGTGCGGGCCGAGGTGCCGTCCGCGCGGCTCGTGGAGTGGCAGCCCGAGGACGGGTGGGGCCCGCTGTGCGATGCCCTCGACCTGCCGGTGCCGGACCGTCCGTTCCCGCACGAGAACAGCACGGCCGACCACGCGGCCCGGCACGCCTCGCGGGTCCGCCGCGACCGGGAGCGGCGTACGTCATCGGTACGCACGGCCCGCCTGGTGCTGCACCGGGTCGACGCGGCCGAGGCCGGGCGCGTCGCCGAGCGGCGTCCCACCGGCGAGGACCGCTGGGCCGCGGACTTCCCGAGCGACGGCGAGGTCCGGGCGACGACGGCCCTGCTGCGCCGGCTCGCGGACGGTGGGCGCGTGGGTCCGTTCGGGTTCTACCGCGTCGAGCGAGCAGCCGGCGGCCTCGCCGTGGGAGGCATCGGGTTCAAGGGCGACCCCGTCGAGGGCCGGGTGGAGGTCGGCTACGGCCTCGCGCCCTCGGCCCGGGGGCACGGCTACGCGGCGGAGGCACTGGCGGCCGTCGTCGGCCTCGCCGCCGAGCACGGGGTGGAGGTGGTGGTCGCCGCGACGCACCCGGACAACGCGGCCTCGCGCCGCACCCTGGAGCGCGCCGGGTTCCGCCACGTCGGGCGCGACCCCGGGCCCGAGGGGGAGGACCGCTACGAGCGCCTGACCAGGGAGTCCGCCGGGGAGCCGGGCGCCGCGAGTCGCTGACCGGGCGCGTCCGGCGTGGGAGCATCGGGGGATGACGCTGCGCTCGGGTGCACTCGCCGCCTCCCTGATCGTCGTCGGCACCGGGCTGACGGGGCTCGCCGCGTCGTCCGGCGCGGTCGTGGCCGCGCCGGCGACGCCGGACCTGCCGCACGCGTACTCGCTCACCCGTGCGAAGCAGGTCGTGGCGACCCGCGTGATCGGCCGCTCGGTGCGGGGACGGCCGATCGTGGCCTACGAGAAGGGCAACCCGGCGGCCTCGCGCACGGTGCTGCTGATGGGTCAGATGCACGGCAACGAGTCGGCCGGCCCGGTGACGGCGCGCTACGTCGTACGCCGCCTGGCCGTGGACAGCGACGTCCGGCTCTGGGTGGTGCCCACGATGAACCCGGACGGCGCGGCCCGGCACACCCGCAAGAACGCCCGCGGCGTGGACCTGAACCGCAACTGGCCCACCGACGGGTGGCGGACAGCCGACCGGAGCCGCCGGTCGAGCGCCTACCGCGGGCCGTCGCCGGCCAGCGAGCCCGAGGTGCGCGCCGTGGCGGCGTTCCTGCGCTCGGTGCGTCCCGACCTGATCGCCTCGCTGCACCAGCCGTTCGGCTCGGTCGACACCAGTGGCAAGGCCCGGGCGTACGCCGTTCGGCTGGCGCGAGAGCTCGGGCTGCCGACCCGCAGCATCACCGTCGGGACGCCGTCGGGCCTGACCGCACCGACGATGACCAGCTGGTACAACCACGGGTTCGCCGGCGGCGCCGTGACCGTGGAGTACACCGCGCACCCGTCGACGTACTTCACCACCGTGCGCGCCGGCAACGGGATCCTGCGCGCCAGCGGAGCATCCTGGTGAACGGCCCGGGAGAGGGCCCTCTCGACGTCAATTGACATAATGCACATTATCGGCACTTCGTGGCAGTGTTCGCGACCCCTCTCGGACAGGCCCACAGATTTGGCGGAAGATTCTTCAATGCTGCCGAGCGACGTTGAGTCTATGACCCGTCCTCGCTGGGACCGGGCGCTTCCGATTCAAGCGCGGCGAGCTCACCCGGTACTTCAAACAGATTCCGGAGCACCTGTGCAGTAAATCGCAGTGCCCTCTCGACCTCAGCCTCTTCGAGGCGCTCATCTGTGGCGTGTGCCCCCTGGTTTCCCACCTTGCGAACATGGTGCAGAACTCCGCCGAAGTCTTGAGTGATGAGGCCTTTCTCGATCAGTTTCTCAACGCTTTTAACTAGGGTTCTTTCGGTAACGCCTCGATGAGCGGCAGCTGCTTCGAGGGTTCGACGCAACTGCACCGCCGCAGCGTCGGGAACTCCGGCATCGATAACCCGCTGGGCGTCGCTGAAGTATCCGCTGACATCGTCAGGCAGGTGTCTAATCTGGTAGCGACTCTGATGATCCTCGGGCAGCTGCGCCCTGATTTGCACCTGTTGCATCGGGGCAATCTCGTTGCCGACTACATGATTGGAGTAACTCTGCAAATCTAACGCGAGCACGCCTGCACACCTCGGACACGACATAACAGCCCACAGTCGCGGCACTCCACTTGATGTCCCGAGTGTCCGCGACCACTCAATGATCATCGCTACGTTGCGGGTGCCACAGTGAGGGCAATCGCGGAACCTTGTCTCCTGGAGGCTGGTCACGAAAACCCACTCTGCCACGGTCAGAGCAGATCTGGAATGGTGGTCGTAGAATCCAGAGCTCTCAGTCTCGCGCTCAAATGCGTCATGTCGCGATGCCCGCCGCGCCACGAAGGCGTGCAAATAAAAGGTTGGCTGCCGGGAATGGGCTTGATAGTCAGGAACAACGCAGATCTAGGGGCCCAATGATAAGCCGTCACCTCTCCGTCGTCGTACGCCGCAGCGCACCCGACGTCTACGACTACGCCGCCGATCCCGCCCACCTGCCGCTGTGGGCGCAGGGCCTGGCCGAGGGCGACGTCGAGGTCCAGGACGGCGTCCTGGTGGTCGACTCCCCGATGGGTCGGGTGCGCGTGGCGTTCGTGCCGCGCAACGACCTGGGCGTGCTCGACCACGACGTCACGCTCCCGGACGGGTCGGTGGTGACCAACCCGGTGCGGGTCCTGGCCCACCCCGACGGCGCGGAGATCGTCTTCACCGTGCGTCAGCTCGACCTCACCGACGAGGCCTTCGAGACCGACTGCGCCACCGTGCTGGCCGACCTCCGGCGGCTGCGCGACCTGGTAAAGGGTTGAACCGTCACCTAGGTTGAGGGACGTGACCCCGATCACACACGGGCACGTCCACGACCCGGGAGGACCGATCATGCCGCTGCAGAACCCCTTCTACACCGCCGAGATGCAGGGCGACCACGAGCTGGTCGGCCTCGGCCGGTTCGAGCTCGAGGAGGGCGGCGTGATCGAGGACCTCCAGCTGGCGGTGGCGACGTACGGCACGCTGAACGAGGCCAAGGACAACGTGGTCCTGGTGCCGACGTGGTTCTCCGGCACCCACGCCACCTGGTGGCAGGTCTACATCGGCGAGGGCCGGGCGCTGGACCCGTCGCGCTACTTCATCGTCGTGGTCAACCAGATCGGCAACGGGATGTCGACGTCGCCGCACACCACCTCGGACGCCTCGATCGCGATGTCGCGGTTCCCCCACGTGCGCATCGGCGACGACGTCCGGGCCCAGGAGCAGCTGCTCCGCGAGCACTTCGGCGTCGAGCGGCTGGCCCTGGTCGTGGGTGCGTCGATGGGCGCCCAGCAGACCTGGGAGTGGGCCGTGCGTTTCCCCGACAAGGTGCTGCGCGCCGCCCCGATCGCCGGGACGGCCCAGACCACCCCGCACGACTTCCTCTTCGTGCACGCGCTGATGGAGGCCATCACCTCCGACCCCGGCTGGGCCGGTGGGGAGTACGCCGCCCACACCGACGTCGCGGCCGGCCTCGCCCGCCACGCCGACATCTGGGCCGTGATGGGCCTGACCACCGACTTCTGGAAGAGCGAGTTCTGGCGCGGGATCGACCCGGTCGTCGAGGGCCTCGGGTGGAGCACCTTCGAGGAGTTCCAGCAGAACTTCTCGCGCCTGCTGTTCACGATGATGGACCCCAACGCGCTGCTCACGATGGGCTGGAAGTGGCAGCGCGGCGACGTCGCGCGGCACACCGACGGTGACCTGGCCGCCGCGCTCGGCCGGGTCACCGCGAAGACCTTCGTGATGCCGATCGAGACCGACATGTTCTTCCCGCCGCGCGACTGCGAGGCCGAGCAGCGCCTGACCCCGGGCAGCGAGCTGCGCGTGCTGCCGACCATCGCGGGGCACTGGGGCCTGTTCGGCTTCGAGCAGACCTACCTCGACGCGGTCGACCAGCACCTGCGCGAGCTGCTGGACTCCCCGGCCTGAGCCCGGGTCAGTCCTGGTCGAGCCGCGCCAGCTCCTCGGTCGTCAGCTCGAGGTCGGCGGCCGCGGCCGAGTCGGTGACCGACTGCGGACGCTTGGCGCCGGGGATCGGGATCACGACCGGCGACTGGGCGATCTCCCAGGCCAGCGCCACCTGCTGGGCGCTGACGCCGCGGGCGTCGGCGATCTCGGCGAAGGCGGGGTGCTGCTCGGCCAGGCCCTTGGCGTCGTTGAGACCACCGAGGGGACTCCAGGGCAGGAAGGCCAGGCCGAGCTCCTCGCACACGTCGATCTCGGGGCGGCTGGAGCGGAACTTGGGCGAGAACTGGTTCTGCACGCTGACCAGGGAGTCACCCAGCACCTCGTGCGCCTGGCGGATCTGGTCGGGGTCGGCGTTGGAGAGGCCGATCATCCGCACCTTGCCCGAGTCGGCGATCTGCTTCAGGGTGCCCAGCACGTCGGCGTACGGCACGGCCGGGTCGGGACGGTGGTGCTGCCACAGCGCGATCTGCTCGACCCCCAGTCGTCCGAGGCTGTCGTCGACGGCCGTGAGCAGGTGCGCCTGCGAGCTGTCGGTCTCCCAGTCGCCGGAGTCGGTGCGGACGTGGCCGCCCTTGGTGGCCAGCAGGACCTGGTCGCGCACGCCGAGCTCGTCGAGCAGGCTCGCGACCAGGCGCTCGTTCTGGCCCTGGGGGTTCTCGGGGCTGTCGCCGTGCCCGTAGGCGTCGGCGGTGTCGAACAGGGTGACCCCGGCGTCCAGGGCGGCGCGCACCGTGTCGAGCAGCTGCTCGCGCGGCGGCTGGCCGGACTGGTCGAAGGTCATCAGGCCCAGGCCGACCGCCCCGACGACTGAGCGCCCGACGGTGTCGTTGCCGATCTCTCGTGTCTTCACGAGGATGCTCGTTCCCCCCGGCGCGAGGTTCAGACGCTGGCGAACGGGTCGTGCTCGGCCAGGATCTTGTCGACTCGCGCCTGGTCGAGGCGGTGGACGACCTGCGAGGTCTCCTGGGCGTCGCGGACGCACTTGGCCAGCGTGAAGGTCGAGGTGACCAGGAACAGCGTGCCGACGGCGAGGAAGGAGCGCTCCCACGGGCCCGCGGGCAGGTTCCAGATCCCGAGCAGGACCGCAGCCAGGGCGACCGCGAAGGCGATCCCGGACTGGGCGAAGAAGGCGGTGGTGGTGGACGGGGCGGTGACGTTGCGGCTCATGGGAAGAGCCTGTTCGACCGCGTCGTACGACGACAGCGGGCGGGTACTCAGATCGTCCTGAGTACCCGCCCGCGCGTCGGTGGTCGTCGGTCGCAGACGGTCTCAGACGGGGGTGTCCCCGGAGTCGTCGATGGTGTGCATCGCGGCCTCCTCGGCACTGGCGCCGGCCCCGTCGATGCCCTCGTCCACCGCGAACGCGTCCTGCTCGATGGCGCCGTCGGCACCCACGTCACCCTGGCTGCCGAGCCGGCCGGTGCGCTCCTCGCCGACCTCTCCCCCGACGTCACCGTCGACGACGTCGGCGTCGCGCTCGGACTCGACCTGGTCCCAGACCTCGGGCTCCTCCTCGTCGAGGCGGGTCTCGAGGTCCTCGCCCCCCTCGGGGTGCTTGAGGTGGTCGGGCTCGCGCTCGGGCGGGGAGTACCCCTCGTCGAGCACGTCGTCGACACCCCGGTCGTCCAGGGTGTCCTCGGGCTGCAGCTGGTCTCCGCTCATGCCCTCGACGCTAGTGGGTGCCCGGTCGGTCGGCACGCCCGGCGCCTGCTCTGGTGTCCGCACCGCTGGATCGGGCCGCGCTGGGGCTACCCTGCCTCGGGTGGACGGCTCCCTGGCCCTGCGTCCCGCGACCCCCGCCGACGCGGCCGGGTGCCGCGAGGTCTACGCGCCGTACGTCGTGGACACCGCGGTCTCCTTCGAGGAGGAGCCGCCGAGCGTGGCGGAGATGGCCGGGCGGATCTCCGCCGCCCTGGTCGACCACGCGTGGCTGGTGCTGGAGGAGGACGGGAGCGTCGTGGGCTACGCCTACGGAGGGCCGTTCCGCTCGCGCGCGGCCTACCGCTGGTCGTGCGAGACCAGCATCTACCTCGAGGCCGGTCGGCACCGGGCCGGCGCCGGACGGACGCTGTACGCCGACCTGCTGGCGCGCCTGTCCGCACGGGGCTTCCGGACCGCGCTGGCGGCGATGACCCTGCCGAACCCCGCCAGCGAGGGCTTCCACCGCCACCTGGGCTTCACCGAGGTCGGCACCCTGCACCGGGTCGGCCACAAGCACGGCGCCTGGCACGACGTGCTCTGGATGGAGCGCAGCCTCGACGACCACGCGCCCGGCTAGCGACGCACCCTGCGGCCCGGGTCGTCCAGGGTGACGTCGCACACGGTCACCAGGTCGGGCCGCTCGTCGCCGCCGTCACCGACCTGGCCGCTGCCCCACCACAGCCGCAGACCGCCGTCGCGCACCTCGGCGGTGGCCAGGTTGTTGTCGAACCACGGTCCCTCCACGCGCTTCCACCGGAACGGCGGCTGGTGCACGTGGGCCGACCGCGAGGCGGCGCGCCCGAGCACCCCGGCGACGCCGTAGGACAGCACGGCCGTGGCGTAGCGCATCGAGGTCGGCAGCGGGTTGCGGATCGGCGAGCAGACCACCTGCAGCAGCCGCGACTGCAGCCGCCGGTGGTCGTCGCGGTGCAGCCGGGTGACCTCCGAGACGTAGCTGTGGTGCACGTCGCCGGACAGGAACGTCAACGTGCGCGGCGCCCTCCCCCGCTCCCCCGCGGCGACCTGGACGACCATCTCGGCGACCTTGCGGAACGACTCCTGGAAGGCACCCCAGTGCTCCAGGTCGACGGCCTGACGCAGCTTCTCCGCGACGCCGGCTCCGCGACGCCCCCAGGCGC
Source organism: Nocardioides korecus (assembly GCF_054778395.1). Taxonomy (NCBI): domain Bacteria; kingdom Bacillati; phylum Actinomycetota; class Actinomycetes; order Propionibacteriales; family Nocardioidaceae; genus Nocardioides; species Nocardioides korecus. Next base: position 101,314 of record NZ_BAAGZO010000007.1, read on the forward strand.
CGTCGGCCAGGGCCTCGCTGAAGGCCTCCAGGTGCTGCAGGCCCGGGGGCAGCAGGAACGGCAGCGACGTGCCGACGAACAGGTGGTCGACGTCGCCGCGCAGCTGCTGGTCGAGCCAGGCCATCTCGCCGTCGTCGAGGAGCTGGCGGCGGTCGGCCTCGAGCACGCGGGCGGCGCGGGAGTCCACGACCACCAGCCGGCTGCCCTCCAGCTCGCGGACGTAGCTCCAGCGGTACGCCGTGGGGTCCGCGTCGACGCGCTCGGCGAAGGCGTCCAGCACCTCGCTCAGGTCGAGCTCGTCGCGCGCGTCGGAGTCCCGGTGGGCGACCACGCGCTGCCAGATCTCGTCCTGAGCGCGCTGCTCGGCCGAGAGGTTGCCCAGGTGCTGGTAGACCCAGTACGACGCCAGCCCGGCCACGATCCGACCGTGCCACCACGACGTCTGCGCCATCTGCTGGCGCCAGGCGAAGGAGGTGTTCCAGTCGTCGCGGATGTCGTGGTCGTCGAAGATCATCGCGCTGGGCAGGGTCGAGAGCAGCCAGCGGTTCGCCGGGTCGCTCCAGGCAAGGGCGTAGAGGTGGGCGTACTCCTCGAAGTCGCGCAGCTCCTTGCCGGGAGGCTGCTCGATGTCGCGGCGCGAGGAGATGAACTCCTGCATGGCGCGGGTGGTCTCGTCGGCGTACACCTGGTCGCCGAGGAACACCACGAGGTCGGGCCAGGCCAGCTGCTCGTCACGGGTCACCCCGGCCATGGCCAGCGCGTAGGCGCGCATGGAGTCGACGCCGTGGGTGCTGTTGCCGTCGTGGTCGTGGTCCACGCTCGTGCGGCACGACCCGAAGGCGAGCCGGGGGTGCTTGCCGGGCTTGAAGGTGCTGATCACCGAGGGCGGCAGCACCGGGTCGGCGCCGGTCCCGGACTCCTGCGGCGGCCAGACCGGGTGGTCGGGGTCGCCGAGGTGCACGGCGTACGGCGTGACGGTGCCGGGCTCGAGGCCGGTCACCTCGACCAGCGCGAAGTGGTGACCGTGCACGCGGAAGGTCCGCGCCGACCACTCCCGCGGCCCGGCCGTGACCGTGACCGTCGCGGCCGCGGCCGTCTCGACCCAGATCGTGGCCGAGTCCCGGTCGACGTACCTCAGCAGCGGGCCGAGCACCAGGTCCTCACCCATGCGCGTCGACCTCCAGGAACACCTTGGTCGCGCGCCGCTCGTCCATGGCGCGGTAGCCCTCGGCCACCTGGTCCAGCGGCAGGGTCAGGTCGAAGACCAGCCCCGGGTCGACCGCCCCGGAGGTGACCAGCTCGGTCAGCTCGGGCAGGTAGTGACGCACCGGGGCGACCCCGCCCGCCAGCCCGATGTTCTTGGAGAACATCCGGCGGATCGGCAGCTCGACGCCGTGGGGCACGCCCACGAAGCCGACCGTGGAGCCGGGCCGGGCGGAGGCGAACGCCTGGTCCATCGACGCGCCGGTGCCCACGCACTCCAGGACGGCGTCGGCGCCGACCCCGTCGGTGAGCTCCATGATCCGGGCGACGCCCTCGTCGCCGCGCTCGGCCACGACGTGGGTGGCGCCGAACCGGCGGGCGATCTCCTGGCGGGTCTCGTGGCGCGACATCGCCACCACGCGCTCGGCACCCATCTGCGCGGCCGCGAGCACCGCGCACAGGCCGACGGCGCCGTCACCGACGACCACGACGGTGTCCCCGGCCTCCACACCGGCCGCGACGGCGCAGTGCCACCCGGTCGGGAAGACGTCGGAGAGCGTCAGCAGCGAGGGCAGCATCGCGGGGTCGGGTCGCCCGGACAGATCGGGGAGCTTGAAGAGCGTGCCCTCGGCCTGGGTGACCTTCGCGACCTCACCCTGCCCGCCGGTGGTCACGCCGCCGACCGCGCAGGCCGAGGTCATCCCGGCGCGGCAGTGCGCGCAGGTACCGCAGCTGTGGCAGAACGGCACGACGACGAAGTCGCCGGGGGCGAAGGAGGTCACCGCGCTGCCGACCTCGGCCACGACCCCGATCATCTCGTGGCCGATCGTCTGCCCCGGCTTCACCTCGTTCTCGCCGCGGTAGGGCCACAGGTCCGAGCCGCAGATGCACCCGGCGGTGACCGCCACGAGGGCGTCGGTGGGGGCGTCGATGGTGGGGCTGGGGCGGTCCTCCAGGCGGATGTCGCGGGGACCGTGGATCGTCGTGACACGCATGACACGCAGCATGTCAGAGGCGGATTTATCTCATATCTGAGATACAGTCCCGCACGTGACCGAGGACTACCTGCGCCGCATCGGCAACCTGATCCGTGACGCCCGCAAGCACCGCGGCTGGACCCAGCAGCAGCTCGCGGAGACGCTCGGCACCAGCCAGAGCGCCATCAACCGCATCGAGCGCGGGCACCAGAACCTCTCGCTGGAGATGCTGGCCCGCATCGGCGAGGCGCTGGACTCCCCGCTGGTCAGCATCGGCACCGGCCCGACGCACCTGCGCGTCACCGGTCCCACCACGCTGAGCGGCTCGATCGAGGTCAAGACCTCCAAGAACGCCGGCGTCGCGCTGCTGTGCGCGGCCCTGCTCAACCGCGGTCGCACCACGCTGCGCCGGGTCGCGCGGATCGAGGAGGTCAACCGCCTCCTGGAGGTCCTCGACAGCATCGGGGTCAAGTCGCGCTGGCTCAACGCCGAGAACGACCTCGAGCTGGTCCCGCCGCCGAACCTCGACCTCGCCACGATCGACCAGGTGGCCGCGCGGCGCACCCGCTCGATCATCATGTTCCTGGGTCCGCTGATGCACCGCATGGGCGACTTCGAGCTGCCGTACGCCGGCGGCTGCGACCTCGGCACCCGCACCGTCGAGCCGCACATGACCGCCCTGCGCCCCTTCGGCCTGCAGGTCAAGGCCACCGAGGGCAGCTACCACGCGACGGTCTCCCCCGACGTCCTCCCCGCCAAGCCGATCATCCTCACCGAGCGCGGCGACACGGTCACCGAGAACGCCCTCATGGCCGCGGCCCTGTGCGACTCCACCACCGTGATCCGCAACGCCAGCAGCAACTACATGGTCCAGGACCTCTGCTTCTTCCTCCAGAAGCTCGGCGTGGGCGTCGAGGGCATCGGCACCACGACCCTGACCGTCACGGGCCGCAGCCACATCGACGTCGACGTCGACTACTCCCCCAGCGAGGACCCGATCGAGGCGATGTCGCTGCTGGCGGCCGCGATCGTCACCGACTCCGAGATCACCATCACCCGCGCCCCGATCGAGTTCCTCGAGATCGAGCTCGCGGTGCTGGAGGAGATGGGCTTCCGCTACTCGCTCTCGGAGGAGTACCTCGCGGCCAACGGCCACACCCGGCTGGCCGACCTGACCACCCACCACTCCACGCTGCACTCCCCCATCGACAAGATCCACCCGATGCCTTTCCCGGGCCTCAACATCGACAACCTGCCGTTCTTCGCCGTGATCGCCGCAGTGGCCGAGGGCAAGACGATGCTGCACGACTGGGTCTACGAGAACCGCGCGATCTACCTCACCGAGCTCAACAAGCTCGGCGGCCGGGTCACGCTGATGGACCCGCACCGCGTGATGATCGAGGGCCCCACCCGCTGGTCGGGCACCGAGGTCGTGTGCCCCCCGGCGCTGCGGCCGGCCGTGGTGATCCTGCTGGCCATGCTGGCCTCCAAGGGCACGTCGGTGCTGCGGTCGACGTACGTCATCCACCGGGGGTACGAGGGCCTCGCCGACCGGCTCAACGAGCTGGGCGCCCAGATCGAGACCTTCCACGACCTCTAGGCCCTGGCCGCACGGCCGGGGCCGGGGCCGTCACACGGGTCGGAGCGGGTGGATCGCGATGTCGCCGGCCAGGTGGCCCTCCGCCGCGGCGAGCGCCGTGGCGATGTCGGGGGTCTGCATGTGGGCGTCCAGGTCCTCCTGGCTCTCCCAGGTCTCGATGGTCACGAACGTGCCCGGTGCCGCCGCGGACTCGAACAGCTCGTAGTCCACGCAACCGCGGTGGGACTGGGTGGCCGCGGCGAGGGTGGTGAGCGCCTCGCGCAGGACCTCCTCGGAGCCCGCTCGGGCGGGGATCTGGGCGACGACTCGGAGGTTGGTCACGGGGGCTCCTCAGGGGGTGGGTGGTGTGCTCCCCGTCACGCTAGTCCTCGACCCCGTGCGGGGGTCGATGATCGCGAGGTCGCGCCGCACGTAGCGCAGGTGCGCCCACTCCTCCTCCAGGACCACGCGCACGCAGTCCCCCACCGTGGGGTGCCAGTCGCCCCCGCCCCACGGGTTGTCGCGCTCCTCGGCGAGCAGCTCCGGGGTGGCCGTGGCCAGGAAGTCGCTCACCATCTGCTGGCGCTCGGCCCGCACCGCCAGCACCTCGTCGTACGCCGGGGGGTGGGTGCGGAACATCGACACGTCGAAGCCCATCTCGCGCGCCCCGGTGAAGATCATGCCGACCTCGTGGAACGGCTGCTCCCGTCGCAGGATCCCGCCGCCCAGCCACGCGTCGGTGGCCAGCACCAGGTGACGCAGGGTCTGGGCCAGGGACCACTCGTCCTCGACGTGGGCGTCGACCAGCTCCGGCGGCGTCGCCTCGACCGTCTCCCGCCACGCGGCCTGGACGGCGACCCAGCCCTCGCGCAGCCCCTCGGGCGTCCGGGCCCGCTGCAGCTCGCGTCCCGGGAACCGCCGGTCCAGCTCGGCCTCGACCAGCGGCACCACGTCGACCCCGTTGACGAGCAGCCGGCCGAGGAGGAGGTCGTGGCTGTCGATGTCGAGACCGTCGACGTCGACGCCGCGCATCGTGGCCCCGCTCAGGTCGGAGAACCGGAAGGTGGCGCCGGTGAACCTGGCGCGGACGAACGCCGCGCCCTCGAACTCGCGGGTGTCGTGGAAGGTCGTCATCGCCCCATCATCACCGCGACCGCCGACACTTCCCAGGGGTGCGCCGCTCCCGTGCGCAGCGGGGTCCCCGAGGTCGAGCTGCACCTCCAGCAGGTCGCGGTGACCTGGGAGCCTGCCGCACGGTGACGGGCGCGTCGGGTCAGGTCGCCGGGACCAGCAGCCGGATGTCGTCGACGACGGCCGAGCCCTCGTAGAAGTTCAGGTGGGGGTCCCCGATGATGAAGCTGTCGGGGTACGCCGACCCGCGCGGCCAGGTGTGGCGGGTGGTCCACGTGCCGCTCGGACCGGTGTGGGTCAGCGAGCGGTCGAAGCGGCCGTCGTACTCCGCAGCGGTCTGGTTGTAGTGCCAGATCGGTCGGCCGTCCTCGACGAAGTCGTGGTGCAGGCGGTACGTCGCCTGCCCGACGTGCCGGAACGGGCCCTGGAGCTCGATCGTGTAGCCGCTGGTGTCGCGCTCGACGGCGAACCGGTAGCTGGCCTTCGGCAGCAGCTCGGGCTGGAGCTCGACGCTGGAGACCAGGTCCCGGTAGCGGCCGCTCGGGCCCCACGTGCCGGCGCCGTCGAAGTCGCCGCACGGGGTGCGGAAGAAGTACTGGTTGCCCGCGTTGTTGTTCTCGGCGCGGAACTCGTCGCCGCGCACGAACGCCGCGTTGACGCCGTTGTAGGTGCCGTCCTCGACGCTGTAGAGCTGCCCGGTGGCGGGGTTGCAGATCGCGTTGCTCGAGGACCACGGCGCCTGGCTGTTGTAGGCGTCCAGGACGACCTTGCGGCGGTAGTGGATGCCGGCGTTGCCGTGGGGCGCGGGGTTGGCGTGGTCGAGGATGGTCAGGAAGTAGAAGCCGTTCTCCTGGGTCACGCTCGGGTAGCGGCAGCGCGACCGGCCCGGCAGGGCCCCCCGGAACGTCCACGGGTACGCCGTCTTGCAGCTGCCGTTGCGGTAGCCGTTGGTCTTGCCGTCGTAGCTGAGCGTGCCGTGGCGCATCCCTCCGAAGTCGATGCCGCGCAGGGTCATCTCCACGCGGTACGCCGCCGGCAGCGGCCGCGTCGGCCGGATCAGCACCCCGCCGTCCCACGAGGGCTCCGACAGCTTGGCCGCCCGCTGACCGTCGGGCAGCGTCGTGGTCGCCAGGCCGGGCCGGGAGTCGGGGCGGCCGTCGTGGTTCTTGTCGACCGCGGCGATCTCGGCGGTCAGCCAGCCGCCGGTCCCGAAGCGCACCCGCTTGCGGAACACGGTCAGCGTCCGCACCTGACGGGTCATCGCCGGGTCGCTGATCCGGTGCCAGACCTTGCCGTTGTCGTCGAACTGGTCGACGGCCCACGGGCTGGTGGCGGTCATCGGGTCCTTGCGCCAGGCGGCCCGGTCCACCGTCAGCGGGGTGCTGAAGTCCTCGGACTCCGCCACCCGCCACCGTGGTGCCGGGACGTCGGACGAGGAGCGCGTCGCAGCCGACTCGGCAGGCGGGGCCACCGGGGCCGTCGGGGCCGCCACGGCGTCGAGCTGCGAGGCCGGGACGCCGACGGCCACGGCGAGAGCGGCAGCGGCCAGCAGTGCTCGTGCCATCGATCCCCCCAGGTCCCCCGTGTGCCGGGCACCACGCTACCGCGGGGCGAGGGCCGAGCGACCTGAGTACGCCGCCGGATGCGCGGGCGGCGTTGCGCCGAGGATGATCGACGCGTGCCGACCCATACTTGCCGCGTGAGCCACCCGCCGTCGCTGCACACGGGGCACCCCTACCTCGACGACGGTCGCCGCGGCGACGCCGTGATCGCGATGGCCCACCGGGGCGGGGCCGGCCACCCCGACCTCGTCGGGGCCGAGAACACCCTCTTCGCCTTCCAGCACGCGGTCTCGCTGGGCTACCGCTACCTCGAGACCGACGTGCACACCACCAGTGACGGGGTCCTGGTCGCCTTCCACGACGACGTCCTCGACCGCGTCACCGACACCCGCGGCCTGGTGCGCGACCTGACGGCCGAGCAGGTGAGCCTGGCGCGCATCCGCGAGGAGCACCCGGTGCCGCTGATGGCCGACCTCCTCGAGGAGCTCCCCGAGGCCCGGTTCAACATCGACCTCAAGTCCGCCGAGGCGGTCGAGCCCCTGGCCCGCCTGCTGGAGAGCACCGGCAGCGAGTCGCGGGTCTGCATCGGGTCCTTCTCCCAGCGCCGGCTCGACGCGTTCCGCCGGGCCAGCGGCGACCGCGTGGCCACGTCGGCCTCGCCCCAGGAGGTCGGTGCCTTCGTCGCCTCCCCCTCGGGCCGGCTCGCCCGCCTGCTCACCCGCGGGCGCGTCGCGGCGCTCCAGGTCCCCCACCGGCGCGGTCCGGTGCCCGTGGTCACCCGGGAGCTCGTGCGCCGGGCCCACGCCGCCCGCGCGCACGTCCACGTGTGGACCGTGGACGACCCGTCCGAGATGGAGGAGCTGCTCGACCTCGGGGTCGACGGACTGATCACCGACCGCACCGACGTCCTGCGCGACGTCCTGGTGCGGCGCGGAGCCTGGGAGGACCCCGCATGACCGCCACCGACCCCACCGCACCACGGCCCGTCGCCGACCTGTCCCCCGTCGACCGGCGGCGCCAGCAGAAGGCCTGGAACTGGTACGACTGGGCCAACTCGGCCTTCTACACGACCGTGCTGAGCGTCCTGTTCGCGCCGTACATGAGCACCGTCGCCGGCAAGGCGGCAGGCTGCACGGACGCCACCGACGTGTGCAGCAGGACCGTGAGCGTGCTCGGACTGCACGTCGCCGCCGGCTCCCTGCCCTTCTACCTCACCAGCTTCGCGACCATCGCCAGCGCCTTCGTGCTCCCGGTCGTCGGAGCCTTCGTGGACCGTTCGGCGAGCAAGAAGTGGAACATGGCCGGCTTCGCGTTCGCGGGGTCCTTCTTCGCGGCGCTGCTGTTCTTCCTCGAGGGTGACCACTGGCAGCTCGCGGCCTTCGCGGTCGTGGCCGCGAGCATCCTGGGCGGCTGCTCCCTCGTCGCCTACTACGCGATCCTCGTGGACATCTCGACCGAGGAGGAGCGGGACGCGGCCTCCTCCCGTGGCTGGGCCTTCGGGTACCTCGGGGGCGGGCTGCTGCTGGCGATCAACCTGGGGATGTACCTGGGCCACGACGGGATCGGTCTCAGCGAGTCGATGGCGGTGCGGTTCTCGCTGCTCTCCGCGGCGGTGTGGTGGGCCGGGTTCACGATCATCCCGCTGGTCCGGCTGCGCGACCACCCACCGGTCGACGTGGTGGCCGACGACGGCTCGCTCTTCCAGCGCAGCTTCGGCCAGCTCTTCTCCACCCTGCGCGACCTGCGGAAGTACCCCATGACGTCGACCTTCCTGCTGGCCTACCTCTTCTACAACGACGGCATCCAGACGGTGATCTACGCGGCCTCGACGTACGGCGAGAAGCAGCTCAAGTTCGACAAGACGGTCCTGATCGCCACGATCCTGCTGATCCAGTTCGTGGCCTTCGGCGGGGCGCTGCTCTTCGGTCGGCTGGCGGGCCGCTTCGGCGCCTACCGCTCGATCCTGTACGGCACCTTCGCCTGGATGGTGATCGTGCTGGTGGCGATGTTCCTGCCCGAGCGCAACGCGCTGCTGTTCTACCTGGTCGCCACGGCCATCGGCATCGTGCTCGGCGGCACCCAGGCGCTGTCGCGGTCCTTCTTCAGCCTGCTGATCCCCCGGGGTCGCGAGGGCGAGTACTTCAGCCTCTACAACGCCGCCGAGCGCGGCACCTCGTGGTTCGGCACGCTGCTGTTCGGCGTCGTGTTCCAGGTGACCGGCTCCTACCGGCCCGCGATCGCGGCCCTGGTCGTCTTCTTCGTGCTCGGGGCCTTCTTCCTCCTGCGGCTGGACCCGCAGCGCGGCATCCGCGAGGCGGGCAACGTCGTCCCCACCTCCGCCTCAGGAGGCGCGCGAGGGTCCTGCGGCGCCCGTGTGAGGGCCGGGTGGGACCCAGGTCACCCCCGTCCCAGGTGTGGGACGACGGTGCCAGGGGGAATGATGCGTCGGCGTCAGCCGTTGGACAGGTGTCCCGCGTCATGATGGGACGAGTGGGCACCGCACGAGAAGTCCACCCACGCACCCGACTTGCCGATCCGCGACCCGGGCGGTACGCATGAACACGTCAGTCACCCGCCCGAGCCCGCGGCGGTGTGCATAGTTTGGAGGTAGCTCATGGGAGACCGCACGCTTCGTGGAGCACGGCTGGGAGGCCAGAGCTTCGAGGACGAGCGCGGCATCGAGTTCGCCGCCCGTCAGCAGGTCGGCTACCGCTGCAAGCAGGACCACCTGTTCGAGATCACGATGTCGGTCGAGGCCGACGTCCCGGCGTTGTGGGAGTGCCCGCGCTGCGGCGCCGAGGCCCGCGCCACCTCCGGCATCGAGCCGGAGCTGAAGGCCGAGAAGCCGGCCCGCACCCACTGGGACATGCTGCTCGAGCGTCGCTCGGAGAAGGAGCTCGAGGACATCCTCACCGAGCGCCTGGAGCTGCTGCGCGGCGGCGAGATCGGCCCGGCGCACCTGCACCGTCCCAGCGCCCGCAAGAAGAAGGCCGCTCTCTGAGGCCCTGGCGCTAGGGCTGCCGGCCCTCGTCGACCACCTCGCCCCGGACCACGCCGTCATCGGCGTCGGTGCCGGGGCGTCGGTGCGTCCGGGGGTCGTACGCCGCGCTCCCGCGGCCGCCGAAGGGCCCCGAGCCGCCGAAGGGACCGGCGCCGCCGAACGCCGCCGGTCCGCCCACGCCGGACGTCGCGCCGGCCAGGCGTCGGCCGATCACGCCGGCCAGCAGGCGACGCGCCAGGGGCCGGGTCACGGGCAGGATGCACAGGATGCCGACCAGGTCGAGCACGAAGCCCGGGGTCAGCATCAGCAGGCCACCCACCAGGACCAGCACGCCGTCGGCGAGCTCGCGGTGGGGCATCCGGCGCTGCTCGAGCGCGACCCGGAGGGCCTCCCAGGCCCGTCCGCCCTCGCGCTTGACCAGCCAGGAGCCCAGGACGCTGTCGGCGATCAGCAGCACGATGGTCCACCACGCGCCGATCACCTGACCGACCTGGATGATCACGTAGATCTCCACCAGGGGCACCACCACGAACGCCACGACCAGCAGCCACCACGGAAAGCGTCGTCTCATGCCCGGTCCAACGAACGGTGCCGAGCGGCTGTTCCTCAGCAGCGACCCGGCTCGCGCGGGTGCGGGTGCCGCCGCAGGACGCGGCGCAGCTGTCGACGCCGCTCCTGCAGCCCCCACCGGGTGATGCGGCGCAGGGACTCGGTCGCGACCGACGGGCTCATCTTGGACTCCCCGCGCTCGCGCTCGACGAACTCGATGGGCACCTCCACCACGCGCAGCCCGGCCTGCCAGGCACGGTGGGCCAGGTCGGCCTGGAACACGTACCCCTGCGAGTCCACGGACTCCAGGCGGACGGTCTGCAGCGCGCTGCGGCGGAACAGCCGGAACCCGGCCGTCGCGTCGCGCAGCGGCATCCCGAGCAGGAGCCGGGTGTAGAGGTTGCCCCCGCGGGAGAGCAGCTGCCGCGACCACGGCCAGTTCACGACGCTGCCGCCGGGCACCCAGCGCGACCCGATCACCAGGTCGGCGGTGCCCAACGCGTCGAGGAGCCGCTGCAGCTGCTCGGGCTGGTGCGACCCGTCGGCGTCCATCTCCCCGACGACGTCGTAGCCGCGGTCCAGGGCGACCGCGAAGCCGTGCAGGTAGGCAGCGCCCAGGCCCTGCTTGGCCGTGCGGTGCAGGACCGTGACGGCGCGGTCGGCGGCGGCCAGGCGGTCGGCCAGGGCTCCGGTGCCGTCCGGGGACCCGTCGTCGACGACGAGGACGTCCACGTCCGGCTGGGCGGTCCGCAGCCGCTGCACGAGCGGCTCGAGGTTGAGGATCTCGTCGTACGTCGGGACGACCACGACGACACGGCCCAGCCCCGGGATCCCCCGGGCGGCGTCGCCGTCCCGGGGGCTCCGTGGGTGCGTCACGGGGGCCAACCTAGTGGGCCCCGTCGCGGGTCGAGGCAGGACGGGGGGAGCCGATGCGACCTTCGGACCGCTCGCGTCCTGGCCGGCTGCCAGGATCGTGGGCGTTGTCTACTGGTGGACCAGCTCCCCCCGTGTCCTCCCGTCGTCCCACGACATCCGACCCGCCACGTGCCCGCCCGAACCCATCATGGCGAGATGGTCCGAGAGGGCAACCGTCGTGTGCCTTGGAGCGACGTTCTGCCCGGAGTAACGAGACAGGACCATTCCTTCTCGTGCTGGTGGTGTCAACCGTCACGTGACCTGCTGGGACACGGTGAACGCGCAGGTCACGGCGCATGTCGGCGTGGCAAACGGGTAATTCCCGGATTTTCTGGTACTCCGGCGTGTCGCCCCCGACACGCGGGTCAGTGGTCCACCACTGGTCCAATTGGATCGTTCACGGGACGACGACGGTGCCGCTCGCCGTCGTCGCGACCAGGGGCTCGGGCAGCATCCGCGCCGTCGAGCCGCCGGTCCCGCCGTCGGCGTCCGGCACCCCTCGCGCCACCACCCGGAGCTCGAAGTCCATGCGGCGCGAGCGGCGCCCCACGCGGACGAGCCGGGCCACCGCCTCGACGACGTCGCCAGCGCGCACCGGGGCCCGGAACTGCACGTCGTCGTACGACGCGAACAGGCCCTCGTCGCCGTCGGTGCGGATGCACATCTCGGTGGCCACGTCGCCGAAGAGACCCAGCCCCCAGGCACCGTCGACCAGGTTGCCGGCGTAGTGGGCGTGGGTGAAGGACACGTAGCAGCGGTGCACCACCTCGGTCCCGACCAGCGCCACGGCGTCGGCGGTCTCCTCGGTCGGACCGGTGCCGGTCGTGGTCGGGTCGCTCACGACGCCTCCTGCTGGACGGCCAGGCGGTGGACCAGGAAGCTGGCCACCTCCCCGGGGGTGGTGCCGCGGCTGAACACGCGGTCGACGCCGAGCTCGCCGGCCATCTTCTCGTCGAAGCGGGGTCCCCCCACGACCAGCAGCGGTCGTCGGGAGGCCGGGAACGCCTCCCGGAAGGCCGCCGACATCTCGCGGGTGTTGAGCAGGTGGGCGTCCCGCTGCGTGACCACCTGGGAGACCAGGACGGCGTCGGCCTTCTCGGCCACGGCGCGGTCGACGAGCTGCGGCACGGAGACCTGGGCGCCGAGGTTGACCACCTTCAGCTCCCGGTAGTACTCCAGGCCCTTCTCGCCGGCGAACCCCTTGATGTTGAGGATCGCGTCGATGCCCACGGTGTGGGCGTCGGTGCCGATGCAGGCCCCCACGACGACCAGGCGGCGTCGCAGCGAGGCCTTGACCGCCGCGTTGACCTCCTTCGGCGTCAGCAGGTCGTAGTCGCGCTCCACGACCTCGACCACCGAGGGGTCCACGAGGTGGTGGACGCGGCCGTAGACCACGAAGAACGTGAAGTCCGGTCCCATCGGGCGCGCGTGCACGACCAGGGCCGGGTCCATCCCCATCTTGTTGGCCAGCTGCACCGCCGACCCCTCGGCCACCTTCGAGTGCGGCATCGGCAGGGTGAAGGACAGCTGGACCATCCCGTCGCCGGTCGTGTCGCCGTACGGCCTGAGCAGCCGTTTGCCCTCCGTCGGGCCGGTCGGGACCTCGGTCACTGCTCCTCCTCCAGGATGTCGGTCGCGGGGTTGTAGTAGCCCTCGGCCTTGGCCGCCACGCCGTCGAGGCCGCGGCCCGCGTCGGCGGGGCGCTTCATCAGCCCGAAGGTGCCGTCGGCGATCGCGTCCAGCAGGCCGTCGGGGTGCTGCCGGATCCGCTCGAGCAGGTCGGTGGACTCCCCCAGCACCTGGCGCGCCCGTCGGGCGATCAGGCCGTCGGGGGCAGGCCGGAAGTCCTCGTGCAGCGAGCCGGCGGCGTTCATGACGTAGCGGACGTTCTGCAGCGCCAGGTCGCGGTCGCTGATCCACGGGGTCACCACCGCCTCGGTCATCATCCCCACCAGCAGGATCCCCTGGCCGGTCAGCGCCCCGGCCAGGTTGAAGAACCCGTCGAGCAGGTAGCCGTTGAAGATGTCCCCGGTCATGTGCCGCGTGGGTGGCATCCACTTCAGCGGCGCGTCGGGGAACAGCTCCCGCGCGAGCAGCGCGTGGGCCAGCTCGAGGCGGAAGGAGTCCGGGACCGACGGGTCGATCTCGAAGGCGTGCCCGAGTCCGAGCTGCCAGTCCTCGAGGCCCGCCTCGCGGGCGAAGAACTCGTTGAGCAGCTGGGAGGTGGTGACCGTGTGGGCGGCCTCCACGGCGTCGGCGGTGGTGAGGTAGTTGTCCTCGCCGGTGTTGATGATGATCCCGGCCCGGGCGTGCACCTGGCGGCTGAACCGCTGGTCGACGAAGGTGCGCACCGGGTTGATGTCGCGGAAGAGGATGCCGTACATCGAGTCGTTGAGCATCATGTCGAGCCGCTCGAGACCCGCCAGCGCCGCGATCTCGGGCATGCACAGCCCGGACGCGTAGTTCGTCAGGCGCACGTAGCGGCCCAGCTCGCGGCTGGACTCGTCGAGCGCCGCGCGCATCAGGCGGAAGTTCTCCTGGGTGGCGTAGGTGCCGGCGAAGCCCTCGCGGGTCGCGCCCTCGGGGACGTAGTCGAGCAGGGACTGGCCGGTCGAGCGGATCACCGCGATCACGTCGGCTCCCTCCCGGGCGGCCTGCTGGGCCTGCGGGATGTCCTCGTGGATGTCGCCGGTGGCCACGATCAGGTAGATCCAGGGCTGGCGTGGGGCGTCGCCGATCTCGGCCACCATCCGCTCGCGCTCGACGCGACGCTCGTCCACCCGGCGTACGCCGGCCGCGACCTGGGCGTGCGCCGCCCGGCGCACCTCGCGGGCCCGGTCCCCCTCCGGGAGCCGGAACCGCACCGAGCCGGCGGAGGCCTTCTGGGCCAGCGTCAGCAGGTCCTCGGCCTCGCCGCGGCCGAGGGCGTCCCACACCGGCAGCGCCAGCCCGTGCTCGAGGCCGACGTCGGCGCGGACCGCGTCGGCCAGGCGGTTGACCCACGGCGTGCCGTCGGGGTCGGCCCCGCTCAGCCCGGCCAGGCGCAGGGTCGCGCGCTCCACCGAGACGGTGGTGTGGGCCCGGGCCAGGTCCACGATCGGCTGCCCGACCGTGGCCGCGAGCCCCCGGGCCCGCGCCACCGCGGCCGGGTCGAGGTCGAGCTTGCGATCCACCATCAGAGCCTCCGCTCGAACATCGCCCGCACGGCCGGCTCGGAGCGCAGCAGCTCCAGCGCCAGGTCGGCGTGACCGGGCACGTAGCCGTTGCCGACGATCATGGTCACGTCGGCGGCAAGCCCCTCGGCGCCCAGCGCGGCGGCGCTGAACGAGGTGGCCATGGAGAAGAAGACCACGGTGCCGCCCTCGGCGGTGGACAGGATCGCCCCGCCCTCGCAGCCGGGCACGTCCACGCAGACGATCGTGAGGTCGGCGGGTCCACCGGCCGCCCGCACGGCGTCGCGCAGCCCCACCGGGTCCCGGGCGTCCTGCACCACGACCGCGTCCGCCAGACCGGCGCCGGGCCCGTCCGCGCGCAGCAGCTCGGCCTCGGCCTCGTGCGGGACCACCGCGATCGTGCGGCGGGCCCCGGCGCGGCGGGCCGCGGCCAGGCACAGCGACCCGGACTTGCCGGCGCCGCCGACGACGGTGACGACCGGCGCGTCGTAGCTGCGCACGTGGCGCTCGACCAGGGCGGGCGCCCCGCAGACGTCCATCACGGCCAGCGCGAGCTCGGGGGCGAGGTCGTCGGGGAGGCGGGCCGCGATGCTGCGGCCGAACAGGATCGCGTGGCCCTGCGTCGGCACCTGCTCGCTGCGACCGTCCCAGTCGCGCAGCTCGTCGGTGACCACCAGCGGGGTCAGGGTGAGCGAGACCAGCGTGGCGATCCGGTCCCCCGCCGCGAGGCCGAGCGGGGAGGACTCCCCCACCTCCTCCACGGTGCCGACCAGCATGCCGCCCGAGCCGGTCACCGGGTTGTGCATCTTGCCGCGGGCGCGGACGATCTCCAGCACCTCCCGGCGTACGCCGTCGGGGCCCTCGCCGCTGCCGCCGTCCTCGACCGGCCCGTGCGCGGTCTCGAGCTGCCGGAAGGACGCGGCGTCCAGGTTGAGCCGCTCGACCCGCACCCGGACCTCGTCGTCACGGACCTCCGGGTCGGTGTCGAGCCGCAGGGCGGCCTGCGGCAGCACCCCGGCGGGCTCCAGGACCCGGTGCAGTCCCACCGGATCCCCTGTCATGCGTCCCACGGATGGCGTTCCTTCCTGATCGATGATGACAACACCGTAAATCCTACGGCGATTGGTTTGATGCACCGCAACATTCGTGTTCATACTGCTGTCATGAGTGTCGAGACGTCCATCGCGTCCCTGGTCGAGGGCGAGACCGGTCAGCCCTACCCCTACCGCCGCGTCGAGCTGGTCGAGCCCGACTGGACCCGCTTCCCGGGGTGGAAGGACGTGACCACGGAGCAGTGGGAGTCCGCCCAGTGGCAGCGCTCCCACTGCATCAAGAACACCCGCCAGCTCCGCGCGCTGCTGGGCGACCTCGTGGACGAGCGCTTCTTCGCCGACCTCGAGCGCGACCAGGCCGAGCGGGCCACCATGTCGATGCTGGTGCCGCCGCAGATGATGAACACGATGGCGCCCCACGACGAGCCGCGCGGCCCGGGGTCGCTCACGGAGGCGTTCTACGCCGACCCGGTGCGCCACTACATGATCCCGGTGTTCTCCGACCGTCGCACCGACTGGCCCTCGCACCCGCACGCCAGCCGCGACTCCCTGCACGAGCACGACATGTGGGCCGTCGAGGGCCTCACCCACCGCTACCCGACCAAGGTGCTGGCGGAGCTGCTGCCGACCTGCCCGCAGTACTGCGGCCACTGCACCCGCATGGACCTGGTCGGAAACTCGACCCCCGCGGTGGAGAAGCTGAAGTTCCTCGGCAAGCCCGTGGACCGTCACGCCGAGATGCTCGACTACCTGCGCCGCACCCCGTCGGTGCGCGACGTGGTGGTCTCCGGCGGCGACGTGGCCAACATGCCGTGGGCACGCCTGGAGGAGTTCCTGACCAAGGTCCTCGAGGTCGAGAACGTCCGCGACATCCGGCTCGCCACCAAGGCGCTCGCCGGCCTGCCCCAGCACTGGCTCCAGGACGAGGTCGTCGAGGGCATGGGCCGGGTCGCCGGGCTGGCCCGCTCGCGCGGGGTCTCGCTGGCCATCCACACCCACGTCAACCACGCCAACTCCGTCACCCCGCTGGTGGCGCGGGCCGCGCGGGCGATGCTGGACGCGGGCGTCCGCGACGTGCGCAACCAGGGGGTGCTCCTCGACGGCGTCAACGCCGACCCGCACGCCCTGCTCGACCTGTGCTTCCGCCTGCTCGACGGGGCGCAGATCCTGCCCTACTACTTCTACATGTGCGACATGATCCCGGCCGCGGAGCACTGGCGGGTCTCGGTCGCCGACGCCCAGCGGCTCCAGCACCACATCATGGGCTACCTGCCCGGCTTCGCCACCCCGCGGATCGTGTGCGACGTCCCGTTCGTGGGCAAGCGGTGGGTGCACCAGGTCGCGGCGTACGACACGGTGCGGGGGGTCTCGGAGTGGACCAAGAACTACCGCACCTCGATCGAGGCCACCGACCCCGAGGCCCTCACCCGCACCTTCTCCTACTACGACCCGATCCACACCCTGCCCCCCGAGGGCCAGGCCTGGTGGGCCGAGCAGGCCGCGGGGGTGCTCTCCCCCGGCTGACCTAGCCTGGAGCGGTGGACCTGTCGCGGCGCGGACTGCTGGCCCTGGGGTTAACGGGGCCGCTCGTGTCCGGCTGCTCCGGGGCGGGACCGACCACGACCACCGCGCCGCGGTCGTCCTCGCCCAGCGGGTCCAGCAGCGGGTCGAGCACGCCGTCGGCCGGGCCGTCCACCCCCGCCCTGCCCGTCGTGCGCCGGTGGCGGCCCTCCGCGGGTGACCTCGAGCCGGCCTGCAAGCAGGCGACGGTGACCGAGGTGCTGCGACGGACCACCTCCGCGGACCAGGTCACCGAGGTCGTCGACGCGCAGTACGGCGGGCTGCTCCCCGCCAGCGCCAGCGTCCTGGTGGCCACCCGCGCCTGGCGTCGCTCACGGGGCCGGGTCCTGGCCGGAGGACGCACCTTCGACGTGCGGCTGAGCGCGAGCGGGAGCCGCTGGGTGGTCGAGCGCGTGCTGCCGTCGCGGCCGGGTCCGCCGGCCCCCGCGCTGCCGCGGGTCGCGCGGCGCGTGCTCGGGTCCGACCGGGTCGACCTCCCGCCGGCCGCCGCCGCCGACGTGGCCTCGGGTCGGGTCTCGTCCACGACGCTCGCCGGGATCCTCGCGCTCGCGCAGCAGCACCCCATCGGGATCAGCGTGGTCCGCTCGGGCCACCCGCTCGACGTCTTCGGCACCACCCGCCCCAGCGACCACCCGCGGGGCCGCGCGTTCGACGTGTGGCGCATCGCGGGCCGCGCGGTCGTCGACCCGGCGACCCCGCGTCGGCTGGTCACCGACCTCATGCGGGCCGCGGCCGACACGGGCGCCCACAACGTCGGCGGCCCCTACCTGCTGGGCGCCGCGCCCCAGTTCTTCAGCGACCGCACCCACCACGACCACGTCCACGTCGGGTTCGCGAGCTGACCCGGGCGGGTCCGCGGCCTCAGCCGGCGAGCAGCTGCCCGACCCGCTGCAGCCCGAGCCGGGCGTAGCCGCGCCACATCGTGCGGATCGCCAGCACCGCCGGCACCGCGAGCGGCGTGCGCGGGTGCACCTGCCAGCTCCACGTCACCCGGGTGCCGCCCCCGGCGGCGTCGAAGGCCCAGCGGCCCTCGACCCGGCGCACGAGCAGGCCGAGCGGGCCGCGCAACCGGGTCAGCTCGTAGTCGAACCGGTCGGGCGCCTCGACGGCGACCAGCCGCTCGAGCATCGTGCCCCCGTCGGAGAGCACGATCGTGCGGGTCTGGCCCACGTGCTCCCACTCCCCCGTCTGGTCCTGGACCTGGGTGATGGGCGGGAGCGCGGCGTACCTGCGGTCGAACAGGCCCGGCAGGGGCGCCCGGAGCACGGCGCCGAAGGCGGCCGAGGGTGAGGAGGCGAAGGTCTCGTCGGCGCTGAAGAGGACGGGCTGCATGGGCTGAGGCTAGCCGGGGAACGAGGGTGCCATGGCACGCCTGCGGACCGTCTACCCGAGCACGAGGGGCGGCACCCGACGTCGCGCCGGTCGTGGCTGGACCTTCTTCGACCAGACCGGCGAGCGCATCACCGACGCCGAGGAGGTGCAGCGCCTGAAGTCCCTGGCCATCCCGCCGGCGTGGCAGGACGTGTGGATCTGCCCCTGGCCCAACGGACACATCCAGGCCGTCGGCACCGACGCGGCCGGTCGGCGGCAGTACCTCTACCACCCCGACTGGCGGGCCAAGCGCGACAAGCTGAAGTTCGACCGGGTGCTGCGGGCGGCCGAGAAGCTCCCGGCCGCCCGGCGGGCGATCACCCGCGACCTCGGTCTCGAGGGGATGCCGCTGGAGCGGGCCGACGCGGTCGCCGTGCGCCTGCTGGACCTCGGCTACTTCCGCATCGGCAGCGACGTGTACGCCGACGCCAACGGCTCCTTCGGCCTGACCACGCTGGAGAAGCGGCACGTGCGTCGCAAGGGCGACGTCCTGCACTTCACCTTCGTCGGCAAGTCCGGCATCGAGCACAGCATCGAGATCGACGACCCCGACGTGCTGGACGCCCTGGACAGCCTGCGCCGACGCCGCGGCGGGACCGAGCGGCTGCTCGCCTACCGGCTCGAGCGGGTCTGGAAGGACCTCGACGGAGCCGCGGTCAACACCTACCTCGGCACCCTCCTGGAGGACCTGACGGCCAAGGACTTCCGCACCTGGCACGCCACGGTGATCGCCGCGGCCGCCCTCGCGGCCAGCGAGGAGCCGGGCGACACCAGGCGGTCGCGCCAGCGGGCGGTCAAGGAGGCGGTGCTCGAGGTGTCGGACTACCTCGGGAACACCCCGACCATCGCGAAGGCCTCCTACATCGACCCGCGCGTCATCGACCTCTACGAGAGCGGGACCACCATCGACCCCGCCCTCGTCCGCGGCCCCACCCGCTCCCCCGCCGCCCGTCAGCGACGCCTGGAGAAGGCGGTGCTGGACCTGCTGCGGTGAGTGCCGCCGCGTGCCGCCCGGGCGGGGGTCACCGGGCGGCACGCGAGTCGGGGGTGGGGAGGCTCAGCCGGTGTGGTGCACCTCGGCCAGGCCGAAGACGGGGGTGTCGATCCCCTCGAAGCGGGCCTTGAGCTGGAGCGCGAGGTAGAGCGAGTAGTGCCGCGACTGGTGCAGGTTGCCGCCGTGCATCCACAGGTTCGCGACCTGGGTCGGCTTCCACATGTTGCGCTGCTCGCCCTCCCACGGACCCGGGTCCTTGGTGGTGTCGGACCCCAGGCCCCACACCTTGCCGAGCCGGTCGGCGGTCCCGGGGTCGACCAGGTCCGCGACCCAGCCGTTCATCGAGCCGTAGCCGGTCGCCAGCACGACCAGGTCCGCGGGCAGCTCGGTGCCGTCCTCGAGCACGACCGCGTCCTCGGTCAGGTGCGTGACCTGGCCGTGCGCGAGCTTCACCTCGCCGTCGGCCACCAGCTCGGCCGAGCCGACGTCGATGTAGTAGCCCGAGCCCCGCCGCAGGTACTTCATGAACAGGCCCGAGCCGTCGTCGCCCCAGTCGTGGCGGAACCCGGCCGCCTCGAGGCGCTCGTAGAAGTCCTTGTCCTGCTCCGCCATCGCCTCGTACGCCGGGATCTGGAACTGGTGCATGATCCGGTAGGGCAGCGAGGCGAAGATCAGGTCGGCCTTCTCGGTCGTGACGCCCGCGGCCAGCGCCCGCTCGGAGTAGAGGTCGCCGAGCCCGTGCTCCATCAGGCTGCCGCTCTTGACGATGTGGGTCGAGGACCGCTGCACCATCGTGACGTCCGCGTCGTGCTCCCACAGGGCGCCGCAGATGTCGAAGGCGGAGTTGTTGCTGCCGATCACGACGACCTTCTTGCCGGCGTACGCGTCGGGGCCGGGGTGCGCCGAGGAGTGGTGCACCTCCCCGCGGAAGCGCTCGCGGCCCGGGATCTCGGGCACGTTGGCCTTGCCCGACATGCCCGTGGCGAAGACCAGCTGCGTGGGCCTGAGCGTGAGCGGCTTGCCCTCGCGCTCGACCTCGACGGTCCAGGTCCCGGTCTCCTCGCTGTACGTCGCGCTGCTCGCGGTCGTGGAGGACCAGTAGGGCACCTCCATGACCTTCACGTAGCTCTCCAGCCAGTCGCCGATCTTGTCCTTGGGGGCGAAGACCGGCCAGTTGTCGGGGAACTTCAGGTAGGGCAGGTGGTCGTACCAGACCGGGTCGTGCAGGCACAGCGACTTGTAGCGGTTGCGCCACTGGTCACCGGGCCGGGGGTGCTTGTCGATGACGAGCGCCGGCACCCCGAGCTGGCGCAGCCGGGCCCCGAGGGCGATGCCGCCCTGGCCGCCGCCGACGACGAGCACGTAGGGCTGGGTGGTCGACCCCAGGCTCTCGGCCTCGGCCTGGCGGGCCTCCTTCCAGGTCGTGCGCTGCTTGGTGGCCCCGTGCTCGGCCCCCATCGGACGCTGGGTCCCGCGGGGCTCCTCGTGACCCGTGAGCTCGAACAGGGTGGTCAGCAGGGTCCACGCCCTGTCCTGACCGTCCTCCTCGACCAGACGCACCAGGCCGCGCCCGCGGCCCACGGCGGTCTCGAACCGGATCCACGCCGTGACGACGCCGTCGGCCTCCTCGGCCGGCTCCTCGGTGGCGAAGCCCGAGGGGGCGGTGTGCTCGAGGGTCTCGGTGAGCAGCTCGCGGACCCCGGCGGGGTCCTCCACGGTGACCAGGTTCCAGCTGAACGACACCAGGTCGCGCCAGAAGCTGCGCGCGGCGAACATCCCGGCGGCCGCGTCCACGTCGCGGGCGGTCAGCGCCTGCTCGAAGGCCCCCAGCCACGCCTCCGCGCGCCGCTGGGCGTCGGAGACTGCGTCGGGGGTGGTGCCGGGCGCGGTGTCGGGGGTGGTGCCGGCGTCGGTCGTCGGGTCGGTGGTCTCGCGCTCGGGCGCCTGGGTCATGTCGGTCTCCTCGACTAGGCTGGTGTGACCGAGGACACAGCCTCCGGCCCGGCGACGCCAGGGTTGCAGCGCGTTGCAACGGCCCCGTGCCGCGCGGCTGCCGTCCACCCGACCGAACCACCCGTCCCACTGGAGCCGGCCATGACCGACGAGCTGCGCCGCCACCGGCTGCGCGAGCACGCGCTGGCGCGTCAGGGCGGGTCGCCGCGCACGACGGTGGCGGCCTCCTGGCGCCGGGTCGCCGCCTGCGGGCTGGAGCCGGGCTCGTCGCCCGACGTGCCGCCCCTGGCCGAGGACGAGCTGGAGCGTCGTCGCGCCACGAGCGCGCTGGCGGCGTTCGTCCCCCGGCTCGAGCAGACGCTGGCCTCGGTGGTCGACGCGGGCCAGATGGTGGTGGTGGCCGACGCGGACGGCCGGGTGCTGTGGCGGTCCGGCTCGGCCGGCGTACGACGGATGGCCGACGGTCTCGGCTTCGTGACCGGCTCGGCCTGGACCGAGGGCAACGTCGGCACCAACGCGATCGGCACCAGCCTGGTGCTGGGCGAGGGCGTGCACATCCGGGGCCCCGAGCACTTCGTGGAGTCCCACACCGCCTGGGGCTGCGCGGCCGCCCCCCTGCGCGACCCCTGGTCGGGCCGCACGCTGGGCGTCGTCGACGTCAGCGGACCCTCGCGCGGGATGCACCCGGCCGAGCTCGCCCTGGTCGAGACCGCCGCCCGCCTCACCGCGATGCAGATCGTGGAGCACCGACGTGGCGAGCTGGACCGGTTGCGGGCGCGCGCCGCCCCCCTCCTGGCCGGCACCACCGGCGACGTCCTGGCCGTGGACCGGCACGGCCACCTCGCCGCGGGCGTCGGCTCCCGGCTGCCCGACCGCGTGGCCCTGCCCACCGACCTCGCCGGTGGACCCGTCTGGCTGCCCAGCCTCGGCGCCGCGCACGCCGAGCCCCTGGCCGGCGGCTGGCTGCTGCGCCTGGACACCGGCACCCGGCCGGGTGCCGACGACGAGGGCACCTCGCTGGTCCTCGACCTGCTCGACGAGCCGTGCCTGCGGGTGTCGGGTCCCTCCGGCGACTGGTCGCGTCGCCTGTCGCCCCGGCACGCCGAGATCCTGCTCGCGCTGGTGCAGGCGGGGCCGGAGGGGCGGACGGCGTCGGCGCTGGCCGAGGACCTCTTCGACGACGCCTCCCGCGTGGTGACCGCGCGGGCCGAGATGTCCCGGCTGCGACGCGTCCTGGGCAGCGTGCTGCTCTCGGGCCCCTACCGGGTCGCCCCGACCGTGGCCGCGAGCACCGCACTGCCCGACGACGTCCGCTCGGTGCTGCCCGGCTCGAGCGCGCCGGTCGTGCGCCGGCTCCACACCCCGCCGGCCGCCGGCACCCCGCGCGCCTCGGCGGGGCTCTAGTCGACCGGCCGGTTCTCGTACGGCGTGGAGAGCACGATCGTGGTCCGGGTGGACACCCCGGCCTGCGCGCGCACCCGGGCGAGCAGCTCCTCGAGGTCGCCCGGCGTCCCGACCCGCACCTTGAGGATGTAGGACTCCTCGCCCGCGACCGACCAGCACGACTCGATCTCGGTGATCTCGCGCAGCCGCTCGGGGTAGTCGTCGGTCTGCGCGGCGTCGAACGGCGTGATGCTGATGAAGGCGGTCAGGGGCTTGCCGGCGGCGGCGTGGTCCACCGTGGCGCCGTACCCCAGGATCAGGCCGCGCTCCTCGAGGCGCTTGACCCGCTGGTGCACCGCGCTGGTCGACAGGCCGGTGGCCTTGCCGAGGTCGGTGAAGGACATGCGTCCGTCCGCGGCGAGCAGCCGCAGGATCTGCCGGTCGGTCTTCTCCACGCCGGGAGCCTAGCGGCGCGGGGGAAGCGAGCGCCCCCGAGTTCCTGCTCGGCGACGTCGGCGGTGACCGCTAGCGTGCTCGCATGGTCGACACCACCTCGAGACTGATGCTCCTGGACACCGCCTCGCTCTACTTCCGTGCCTTCTTCGGGATCCCCGACTCCGTCACGGCGCCGGACGGCACGCCGGTCAACGCCGTGCGCGGGCTGGTCGACTTCATCAACCGCCTCGTGGAGGAGTACCGGCCCACCCACCTGGTCTGCTGCTGGGACGACGACTGGCGCCCCCAGTGGCGGGTCGACCTGCTGCCGACCTACAAGGCCCACCGCGTGGTCGCCGAGCGCCCCGGGGACACCCCCGACGTCGAGGAGGTCCCCGATCCCCTCGAGCAGCAGGTCCCGATCATCCTGGCCGTGCTCGAGGCGTTCGGGATCGCCGTGGTGGGGGCCGCGCACCACGAGGCCGACGACGTGATCGGCACCCTCGCCACGGACGCGGGCATGCCCGTCGACGTCGTCACCGGCGACCGCGACCTGTTCCAGCTCGTCGACGACCAGGCGCAGGTCCGGGTGCTCTACATCGCCCGCGGCGTGGGCAAGCACGAGCGGGTCACCAACGACGTCGTCCGGGAGAAGTACGCCGTCGACGCCGACCAGTACGCCGCCTTCGCCACCCTGCGCGGCGACGCCTCCGACGGACTGCCGGGGGTGGCCGGGATCGGCGACAAGACCGCGGCCACGCTGCTGGGCCGGTTCGGCACCCTCGAGGCCATCGTGTCGGCCGCCGTGGACCCCGACACCGACCCGGACCAGAAGATGGGGCCGGGCCCGCGCGGCAAGATCAAGGCCGCCCTGGACTACCTCGAGGTGGCACCCCGGGTCGTGGCGGTCGTGCGCGACCTCGACCTCGACACCACCGACCTCACGCTCCCGCGGCAGCCCGCCGACCCCGAGATGCTCGCGGCGATCGCCGAGCAGTGGGGCCTGACGAGCCCCGTGGAGCGGCTCACCGCGACCCTGGCCGCGCTCGACTGACGCCCGGGCCGGAGGCCGTCGAGGACGGCCGCGCGACGGGCGGCGTGCTCTCCTCGTCGGCGCTAGGGCTTGGTCCGCGCTCGCAGGTGCATCCGCTCGCCCTCGCGACCGAAGATCGAGAGGAACTCCACCCGCCGCTCGTCGGCGCCGCCGAACCAGTGCGGGGTGCGGGTGTCGAACTCCACGACCTCGCCCGGGGTGACCACCAGGTCGAGGTCACCCAGCACCATCCGCAGGCGTCCGTCGAGCACGTAGAGCCACTCGTAGCCCTCGTGGGTCTGCGGGTCGGGGCGTCGCCGGCGCTTCCCCGGCGGGATGGTGAGCTTGTAGGCCTGCAGCCCACCGGCGCGCTGGCTCAGCGGGACCATCGTCATCCCGCCGCGCGTGACCGCTCTCTGCGGCACCCTCGGGTCCTCCGCGGACCTGGCACCGACCAGGTCGTCCAGGGCGACGCCGTGCACCCGGGCGATCGGCAGCAGCAGCTCCAGGGTCGGCCGGCGTCCGCCGGACTCCAGCCGCGACAGGGTGCTGGTGGAGACGCCCGTGGCCTCCGCGAGGTCGGCCAGGGTCATCTCCTTCTCCAGCCGCAGGGCGCGCAGCCGCGGGCCGACGGAGTCGAGGACGGTGTCGAGAGCGGGTTCCACGAGACGTGAGTTTGCCACACCGGCAACGAGAGTTGCCAGGCCCCGGACCGCCGTCGCACGCTGGACGGGCCGCAGCGAGCGGCGCCGAGAAGAGGAGCAGCGCATGCACGAGGCGTACGACGTGGTGGTGGTCGGCGGGGGTGCCGCCGGCCTGAGCGGGGCGATCGCCCTGGCGAGGTCGCGGCGACGGGTGCTGGTGGTCGACGGCGGTCGGCCCCGCAACGCACCCGCCGAGGGCGTGCACAACCTGCTCGGCCAGGAGGGCCTCGCCCCCGCCGAGCTGGTGGCACGGGGACGCGAGACGCTCCGGTCGTACGGCGGGCAGCTGCGGGTCGGCACGGTCGTGTCGGGTGCCGCGGTCGCCGACGGCTTCGTCCTCACCGTCGACGACGGGACGCAGGTCGGGGCCCGCCGCGTGCTGGTCGCCTCGGGCCTGGTCGACGAGCTGCCCGACCTGCCCGGGGTCGCCGAGCGGTGGGGCCACCAGGTCCTGCACTGCCCCTACTGCCACGGCTGGGAGGTGCGCGACCAGCGCATCGGGGTGCTGGCGACCGGGCCGGCGGCGGTGCACCAGGCGCTGCTGTTCTCCCAGCTCAGCGACCGGGTGACCGTGCTCGCCCACCTGGCGCCTCCCTCGCCGGACGACGTCGCCCGCCTGGGTGCCGCCGGGGTGCGGGTGGTGGCGGGCGAGGTGGAGGCCCTGGTCGGGCCCGAGCGGGCGCTGCAGGGTGTCCGTCTGGTCGACGGCACGCTGGTCGACCTGGACGCGGTCGTGGTCGCGCCGCGCATGGTGGCGCGCTCCCCGCTGCTGGAGTCCCTCGGGATGACCGCCGCGGACCACCCCTCGGGCCTGGGGGAGCACTACCCGGCCGACCCGATGGGCCGCACCGCCGTCCCGGGTGTCTGGGTGGCCGGCAACGTCACCGACCTCGGCGCCCAGGTGATGGGGGCCGCGGCCGCCGGGCTGATGGCCGGCGCCGGGATCAACGGCGAGCTGATGGAGGTCGACGTCGCGGCCCGACTCGGCGAGGCTCGTGGACGGTCCGACGGCGGCGCGACCCGGGTGGAGCGTCTCCAACCCCGATTGACGAGGGGCTCACGTCGCTAGCTGCTCACCGACGAGTAGGCCACGACGCCGCGGCGCAGCCGGCCCGCGGCCTCGCGGGCGGCCTGGCGCAGGCCGGGGTTGGTCCGTCCGGAGGCGTCGGCGACCTGGTCGGCCAGGTCGAGCAGCTGCTTGACCCAGCGCACGAAGTCGCCGGCCGCCAGGCCCGTGGCGTGCAGGATGTCGTCGAGCTCGTCGCCCTCGGCCCAGCGCCAGGCCGCCCAGGCGAAGCCGAGGTCGGGCTCGTGCAGCTGGTCGAGGTGGTGCTCGCGCTCGAGCGCCTCGAGGTCGGACCAGATCGACACCATCTCGGCCAGGACCTCGCGGACGGCGCCACCGGGCAGGCGCGGAGCGGCCGCGTCGTCGGGGCGCCGGGACTCGTAGACCAGGGTCGAGAGCACGGCGGCGAGCTCGGAGGGGTCCAGGCCGTCCCACAGCCCGGCGCGCAGCGACTCGGCGGTCAGCAGGTCCATCTCGTTGTAGATCCGCATCAGGACGCGGCCGCGGTCGGTGACCACCGAGTCCCGGTCCTCGCCCTCGAGGTAGCCCAGCGCGGTCAGGACGTCGCAGACGCGGTCGAACTGCCGGGCGATGGTGTTGGTGCGCTGCTCGATGCGGCGCTTGAGGGTGCGCGCGTCGCGGTCGAGCTTGTGGTGGCGCTCGGCCCAGCGGGCGTGGTCCTCGCGGTCGGGGCACTCGTGGCAGGGGTGGCTGCGCAGCCGGCGGCGCAGGTCCTCGATCCGGTGGTCCTCGACCTGGTCGCGACGGCCGGTCCCGCTGCGGCCCTTCCACTCCCCCGTGCCGGGCGGCGGCGGGGTCAGGTTGTGGGTGCGGTTGCGCAGCGTCGAGGCCAGGTCGCGCCGCTCCTGGGGGTTGCGACCGTTGAAGTTGCGCGGCACCTTGACGCGGGTGATCGACCCGACCGGCGTCGGGAAGTCGGTGATGCTCAGCCGGCGGGCGTGCCGGTCGGCGGTCAGGACGTAGGGCCGCGGGTCGTCGCGCCCGGTGCCCGAGGCGGTGGCGCTCACCCCCGGGTCGATCACCACGGCCATCCCGGCGAAGCGGCCGCCCGGCACCTCGATCACGTCACCGGGCTTGAGGGCGGCCAGGGAGTCGAGCACCTCCTGGCGGCGGTCGAAGCGGCGTGAGCGGGCGAGGTCCTTCTCGGTCTCGGACAGGCGGGCGCGGAGCCCGGCGTACTCCATGAAGTCGCCGCGGTCGCACGCGGCGGCGTCGGCGTACCCCTGCAGCGCGTCCTCGCTCTTGCGCAGCTGCCGGGCCAGCCCGACGACGGCCTTGTCGGCCTGGAACTGGGCGAACGACGACTCCAGCAGCTCCCGGGCACGGTCGCGACCGAACTGCTGCACCAGGTTGACCGCCATGTTGTACGACGGCCGGAAGCTCGACTTGAGGGGGTAGGTGCGCGTCGAGGCCAGACCGGCCACCGCCTTGGGGTCCAGGCCCTGCTGCCAGAGCACGACGCCGTGGCCCTCGACGTCGATGCCACGACGGCCCGCACGGCCGGTCAGCTGGGTGTACTCGCCCGGCGACAGGTCGGCGTGGGTCTCGCCGTTCCACTTCGAGAGCTTCTCGATGACCACCGAGCGGGCGGGCATGTTGATGCCCAGCGCCAGCGTCTCGGTGGCGAAGACGACCCGGCACAGGCCGCGCAGGAACAGCTCCTCCACGCACTCCTTGAACTTCGGCAGCATGCCGGCGTGGTGGGAGGCGATCCCGCGGGTGAGGCCGTCGAGGAACTCGTGGTAGCCGAGCACCTGGAGGTCCTCGTCGGGCAGGTCGGAGCACCGCTCCTGGACGAAGGCGAAGATCTCGTCGCGCTCGGCCGGCGAGGTCAGGCGCAGGTTGGCCTGGAGGCACTGCTGGACCGCGGCGTCGCAGCCGACGCGGCTGAAGACGAACACGATCGCCGGCAGCAGGCCCGCGCGGTCGAGCTGCTGGACGACGTCGGCCCGGCTCGGGGTCCAGACCCCGCGGGTGCCCTGGCCGGAGCCGCCCCCCTGCGGCCGGCGTTGTCCCTTGGGGGTGCGCCGGTCCTTGATCCGGCCCCGCGCGAAGTCGTCGCGGGCCACGCGCTCGAGCTGGGGGTTGACCCGCGGCTCGTGGTCGCGGCGCTCGAGCTGGGCGGGGTCGATGCCGCCCTCGGAGGCGAACAGGTCGAACATCCGCCGGCCCACGATCACGTGCTGGTAGAGGGGCACCGGGCGGCGCTCCTCCACGATCGTGGTGGTCTCGCCCCGCACGGTCCCGAGCCACTCGCCGAACTCCTCGGCGTTGCTCACCGTGGCCGAGAGCGAGGCGACCGCCACCGACTCGGGCAGGTGGATGATCACCTCCTCCCAGACCGCACCGCGCATCCGGTCGGCGAGGTAGTGCACCTCGTCCATGACCACGAAGCCCAGGGTGTCGAGGGTGCGCGAGCCGGCGTACAGCATGTTGCGCAGCACCTCGGTGGTCATCACGACCACCGGGGCCTCGCCGTTGATGCTGTTGTCGCCGGTCAGCAGGCCGACGTTCTCGGCGCCGTAGCGCTTGGCCAGGTCGTTGAACTTCTGGTTCGACAGCGCCTTGATCGGGGTGGTGTAGAAGGCCTTGCGACCCGACTCCAGGGCCAGGTGGACCGCGAACTCGCCGACGATGGTCTTGCCCGACCCGGTGGGCGCGGCGACCAGGACGGACCGTCCCTCCTCGAGCTCGCGGCAGGCCCGCACCTGGAAGTCGTCGAGCGCGAAGTCGAGGCGCGAGGCGAAGTCGGCGAGCATCGGGTGCTCGCGGTTGCGGCGGTAGCGGGCGTAGCGCGCCGAGGGCGACTCCTCGGGGAGCTCGTCGTGACTGCTCATTCAGGGCACCAGGACCTTCAGCGCCAGGGGCGCGACCTCGACGGTCAGGGGGAGGGCGGCGATGCGTTCACCGTCGGCGTACGCCGTGACTCCGGACGCCGCGATCGTCACCTTACGTGCGAGGTGGTGGCGGTAGTCGCGGTGGTGGACGTGGGTGCCCTTGAACAGCTTGGGGTAGGTGCGCACGAGCTCGACGCGGCTCATCGGGAGGATGGTCACGACGTCGAGGAGGCCGTCGTCCAGCACGGCCCCCTCGGTGATCCGCAGGCCGCCGCCGAAGGACGGCCCGTTGCCCACCGCGACCATCATCGCCTCGAACCGGTGCTGGGTGCCGTCGAGGTCGAGGGTGTACGACAGTGGCCGGAACGTGCGCAGCTCGGCGGCCGTGGCCAGGTTGTAGCGCATCTGGCCGCGCGGCCAGCGCATCTGGTTGGCGCGCTCGTTCACCACGGCGTCGAAGCCGGCGGCCAGCACGGTGACGTAGTAGCGCCCACCGGCGCAGGCCAGGTCGATAAGGCGCTCGCGGCCGCCGACCACGACGTCGGTCGCGGCGTCGGCGTCGTCGCGACTGACCCCGAGGTAGCGCGCGACGTCGTTGCCGGTGCCCGCCGGGACCACCCCCAGGCGGGTGCCGGACCCGGCCAGGGCCTGCACGGCCGCGTGGACGAGGCCGTCGCCGCCCACCACGACCAGGGTCTCCACGCCGTCGGCGACGCACTGGCGGGACAGGTCCTCTGCCTCGTGGGCGTCGCGACCGGCCAAGTTGCGCACCACGAAGCCCGCGTCGCGCAGCCGTGCCACGGCCCGGGCGGCCACCGCCGTGCCGTGCCCCCGCCCGGACGTCGGGTTGGTCAGCAGCGCGATCTCGGGCACGCACAGGACCCTAGCGGCCCCCGCCCCGCCCTCCGGTCAGAGCGGCGAGGCCGTGTCGTCGTCCCACTCGGGGTGGGACCGCGCGGCCTTGCGGCGGTCGAGCAGCCGGGCCACGAACTCCGAGACCAGCACCAGGGCCAGCATGGGGAAGGCCAGCATGAGCATGGAGTAGGGGTCGGTCGAGGGGGTCGCGACGGCGGCGAAGACGAAGACCCCGACGATGATGAAGGGACGGTGCCGGGCCAGGGAGGCGCCCGACACCAGGCCGGCGAGGTTGAGCAGCACCACGAAGAGCGGGATCTCGAAGGCGACCCCGAAGACCAGCAGCATCCGGGTGATGAAGGTGAAGAAGTCGCCGAACTCGGTGAGCTGGGTCAGCCCGGCCGGGGTGAAGCCGATCAGCGCCGCGATCCCCTTGGGCAGCACGTAGTAGCCCAGCAGGACGCCGGCGATGAACAGCGGCCCGGCGGTGAGCACGAAGACCCGGCTCCACCGCTTCTCGTGCGGGTGCAGGCCGGGGACGATGAAGCCCCAGATCTCGCTGAGCCACAGCGGCGAGGTGGCCACCACCGCGGCGACGCCGCAGATCTTGAGCTGCAGCATCAGCGGGGTGCCCACGCCGGTGATCACGGCCTGGGTCTGGGTGCCCTGCCCCAGCAGCCGGCGGGCCTGGTTGTAGGGATCGAGGATCAGCTGGAAGAGCTGGTGGTAGAAGAACAACGCCACGATCGTGGCGACCACGAGGTAGAGCACGGAGCGGAGCACCCGCGCGCGGAGCTCGCGGAAGTGGTCGGCCAACGACATCCGGCCGCCGTCGCCGACGGGGTCGTGCGGGCGGGCCCGGAAGAGACCGACGACGTCCAGCAGGGCCATGGGAGGCGTCCCGGGGTCGTCAGAGGGTCGGGGAGGTGCCCGAGCCGGGCTCGTCGTGCTTCGAGCGGGCGCGGAGGTCGGCGACGCGCTGCTCGGCCTCGCGCAGCTCCTCGGCCTCCCGCTGGCGTGCGGCGACCTGGCGCTGCTCGGGGGTCTCCTCGTCGTCGTGGAGGCCCTTGGTCTCGGCCTTGAAGATGCGCAGGGCACGACCGCTGCCGCGCGCGAGGTCGGGGAGCTTGGAGGCGCCGAAGAGGAGCACGATGATGCCGAAGATGATCAGCAGCTCAGCCGGGCCGAGGTCGGCGAGCAGGGGAAGTGCCAGCACGTGCGTCATGCCCTCCACCCTACGCGCACTTGCTGAACCGGTCCTGTCGACACCAGGAGTGGCCGCGAGCGTCGCGGTGGTCGGTCAGGAGGACAGGTCGAGGGCCCGCCGGGCGGCCGCCACGACGTCCGCGCGCAGCGACGCGGGCTCCACGACGCGCACGTCGGGGGCCAGGCGCAGCACCAGCTGCACCAGCCAGCGCAGGTCGTCGGAGCGCAGGTGCACCTCGAGACGACCGTCGCCGAGCTCCTCGACCCGGTCGACGGGGTGGTAGTCCGCGACCCAGCGCGCCGGACGGTCGAGGTGGAGGACGGCGCTCACGGCGTCCGGTCCGGGCTCGAAGAGGCCCTCGGAGAGGTCGCGGGGGGCCAGGTCGGGCTCGACGCGGTGCTCCTCGAGCACCTGGACGGCCTCGATCCGGTCCAGGCGGAACAGCCGGCGTGCCCGGGCCAGGTGGCACCAGGCGTCGAGGTAGTCGTGCCCGTCGCGCGAGACCACCGCGACCGGGTCGACCGTGCGCAGCGTGCTCTCGTCGCGCCGCGGGACGTGGTAGGTCAGGCGGACCTGCCGGTCCTCGGCGATGCCGCGACGGAGGGCGTCGGCGTGCTCGGAGGGGGCCCGGTCCCCCAGGCGGACCTCGACGGCGGCGGGGGCCGCACCGGTCGCCACGGCCTCCTCCAGCTTGGCCAGGGTCCGGTCCACGACCTCGTGCGAGGCCCCCCGCCCGGACTCGCGCAGGGTTCGCAGCGCCACGATCAGCGCGGAGGCCTCCGAGCTGCCCAGCCGCACCGGGCGGGCCAGGAACTCGGCGTTGTCGATGTGGACCACCCCGTCGGGGTCGTCCTCGAGCGCCTCCATGTCGACGTCGATCATCCGGTCCGGGGTCAGCCCGGGGAGCCCGCACATCCACAGCACCCCCAGGTCCTTGCGGACCTGCGCCGGGGTGACCCCGAAGTCGGCGGCCACCTGGGACAGCGGGACCTCGCCCTGGGTCTGGAGGTAGGGCACCAGGGCCAGCAGCCGGGCCACCTGCTCGCGCGCGTTGCTCACCGGTCCACCCCCTGCGCCGCGAGGAGGCCGCGGAGCCGCGTGAGCACCGCGTCGCGCAGCTCGGGGGGCGAGACCACCACGACCGAGCCGGCGTGCTCGAGCAGCTCCCCCACGACCCCGGAGCGCGAGGCGTACGGCACGGCGACCTCGTCCCACCCGGGGGTGCCGTCGGGGCCGGTGACCCCGGTGGCCCGCACCTCGGCGCGCCGGCGCAGCCCCACGGCCGCCCCGGCCCGGACCAGCAGCACGGCGGTCGTGTCGGGCTGCGGCGGCGCCAGCGACTCCGACAGGGCCCGCAGGTCGGTGCCCTCGGGGACCGTGAAGGAGCCGGGCTCCCCGGTGGTCACGACGTCGGAGGTGATCCGGCTGAGCCGGAACATCCGGGGCTCCCCGCGGCCGGTGTCCAGGCCCACGACGTACCACCGGCCCTGCGCGGTGACCACGCCCCACGGCTGGAGGTCACGCGTGGTGGCCTCGGCCTGGCCGGCGCGTCGGTAGTCGAACCGCACCGGGGTCCGGTCCACCGTGGCCTGCCAGGTCGCCTCGAAGGCCGGCTCCTCGGCCGCCAGCGTGGGCTGCACCTGCTCGAGCTGCTCGCGGTCGAAGGAGAGGCCGGCGGCCTTGAGCTTGACCAGCGCGTCGGAGGTCGCGGCGGCGAGGCCGGCGTGGCGCCACACCCGGGCGGCGAGCCCGAGCACGGCGACCTCCTCGGCGGAGAAGTCGACGGCCGGCAGCTCGAAGGCGTCGCGCTTGATCCGGTAGCCCTGCTCGTCCTCGAAGAACTTGTCGACGAACCCCGTCTCCAGGGGGATGCCGAGCGCGCGCAGGTCGTCCTTGTCGCGCTCGAACATCCGGTCGAAGGCCTCGTCGCTGCTGGCCCGGTAGGGCTCCATCAGCGCGCGGATCTGCTCCTTGGTCGTGTAGTTGCGGGCCACGAGCAGCAGGATGACCAGGTTGAGCAGGCGCTCGGACTTGGCGGTGGTGGGCGGCACGACGCTCCTCCCCGTCCTCAGCCGACGCCGAGGACGTCGATGACGAAGACCAGCGTGGAGCGTGCCGGGATCGCGCCCTGGGCGGTCGCGCCGTACGCCGTGGCGGGCGGGCACACCAGCATCACCCGGCTGCCTGCGCGGAGACCCACGAGACCCCGGTCCCAGGCCTTCATGACGCTGCCCAGGCCGATCGAGACCAGGGACGGCTGGGCGGTGAAGGTGTCCTCGAACGGCTTGGCGGCGCCCCACACCTGACCGACGTAGGACACCGAGACCCGGCTGGGGTCGGTGACCGCCTTGCCGGTGCCCTCGCGCAGCACGACGGCGCGGAAGCGCGCGGGCTTGCGCAGGCGGCCGAAGTCCAGGCGGGCGGGCAGGCCCCGGGTCTCGACGATGCGGGGCAGCGCGCGCGGCAGCGCGTGGCTGGCCCCGCTCGGTGACCGGACCAGCGTCGTGGGGTCGGCCGAGAGCACGTCGGCCACGATCACGACCGGGTCGCCGGGCCGGATGCCGATCTGCGGCGACCCCTGCGAGCCGTAGGCGTCCTTGGCGGTCGAGGCGACCACCACCCGGCTGCCGGTGGCCTTGCCGGTGAGGGCCTGGGCCAGGGAGGGGAACACCTGGTCGCCCATCTTGACCTCGAGCGCGCGCTGGCCGGGGTCCCGGGTGGAGATCGCGGTCTTCCCGGTGCGGGCGTCGGCGATGGTGAGCTGGAGGATCGCGGTCGAGTCGGCCCCCACCGTGACGTCACCGGTGCCCGCCCGGGTCACCCACGACGAGGTCTCCTTCAGCGTCAGCGGTGCCTTGACCCTGATGACCGGCCGCTGACCGAAGCCGCCGCTGACCGTGACCTGCTCCTTCAGGCTGGGCGCCGGCTCCTGCGCCTGGCCGCTGCTGCCGCACGCCGTCGCGGTCGCGGCGAGCGCCAGGGTCGCCACCAGCAGGCTGCGGGCGGCGCGGTGGCGTCGGGTCACATTCCCTCGATCAGTCGTTCCACCCGCTCGTCGTGCGAACGGAAAGGGTCCTTGCACAGCACCGTGCGCTGCGCCTGGTCGTTCAGCTTGAGGTGGACCCAGTCGACGGTGAAGTCGCGTCGCCGCTCCTGGGCCTTCTTGATGAAGTCTCCCCGGAGCCGGGCGCGGGTGGTCTGCGGGGGGACGGTCTTGGCGCGGAACACCTCGAGGTCGGTGGTCACGCGCTTGACCGCTCCCCGCTTCTCCAGCAGGTAGTAGAGCCCGCGGTCGCGGTGGATGTCGTGGTAGGCCAGGTCGAGCTGGGCCACGCGCGGGTGCCCCAGCGGCAGGCCGTGCTTCTCGCGGTAGCGCTCGATGAGCTTGTACTTGATCACCCAGTCGATCTCGCGCTCGACCAGCGACAGGTCGCCGGACTCGACCGCCTTGAGCCCGCGCTCCCACAGGTCGAGGGTCTGCTCGATCACCGGGGTGTGCAGCTCGCGGCGGTCGACGAAGTCACGGGCACGGGCGAGGTACTCCCCCTGGATCTCCAGCGCGCTGGCCTCGCGGCCGTTGGCCAGGCGCACCTTGCGGCGCCCGGTCATGTCGTGGGAGATCTCGCGGATCGCGCGGATCGGGTTCTCCATGGTGAGGTCGCGCATCACCACGCCCTCCTCGATCATCCGCAGCACGAGGTCGCAGCTGGCCACCTTGAGCATGGTGGTGGTCTCGCTCATGTTGGAGTCGCCGACGATCACGTGCAGCCGGCGGAAGCGCTCGGCGTCGGCGTGCGGCTCGTCGCGGGTGTTGATGATCGGCCGCGAGCGGGTGGTCGCGCTGGAGACGCCCTCCCAGATGTGCTCGGCGCGCTGGCTGACGGCGTACGACGCCCCTCGCGGGGTCTGGGTCACCTTGCCGGCACCCACGATGATCTGCCGCGTGACCAGGAACGGGATCAGCACGTCGGCCAGCTTGGAGAACTCCCCCTGCCGGCTGACCAGGTAGTTCTCGTGGCAGCCGTAGGAGTTGCCGGCCGAGTCGGTGTTGTTCTTGAACAGGTAGACGTCCCCGGAGATGCCCTCGTCGTGCAGCCGCCGCTCGGCGTCGAGCAGCAGCCCCTCGAGGATGCGCTCGCCGGCCTTGTCGTGGGCCACCAGGTCGAGCACGTCGTCGCACTCGGGGGTGGCGTACTCCGGGTGGCTGCCGACGTCGAGGTAGAGCCGCGCCCCGTTGCCGAGGAACACGTTGCTGCTGCGTCCCCAGCTGACCACCTTGCGGAACAGGTAGCGGGCCACCTCGTCGGGCGAGAGCCGGCGCTGCCCCTTGAACGTGCACGTGACGCCGTACTCGTTCTCGATCCCGAAGATTCGCCGGTCCACCTCTCCACCCTAGGGGGCGGGGCGCAAGATCGGCTCAGGGCGCGACGGGCGGTTCCTCGCCGGGCGAGATCGAGTGGGCGGACCCGGACTCGGCCTGCTCCCCCGCCGGCGCCGCCTCCAGCAGCGTGACCAGCGCGGAATCGGTCAGGCGGCGGAACTTCCGCGTCTGCGTGCGGGTGCGGTCGAGCACCGCGACCTCGAGGTCGCCCGCCGGTATCCGACGATCACCGGAGTCGTTGTGGCCCAGGGCGGCCACGGTCAGCCGTAGCGCCTCGTCGCGGGACAGGCCGGGGGCGTAGCGCTGGCGCAGGTACGTCGTCACCGACTCGGCCGCCCCACCCATCACGGCGAAGTCGTGCTCCTCCACGACCTGGCCGTCGAAGGTGAGCCGGAAGACCTGGTCGTCCTCGGGGCCGTCGCCGACCTCGCCGACGAAGATCTCGATCTCGTAGGGCTTCTCACCGCCGCTGGAGAAGATCGACCCCAGGGTCTGGGCGTAGGCGTTGGCCAGGCCGCGGCCGGTGACGTCGAGCCGGTCGTAGGAGTAGCCCCGCATGTCGGCCAGGCGCACGCCGGCGATCCGCAGGTTCTCGAACTCGTTGTAGCGGCCCACCGCCGCGAACGCGATCCGGTCGTAGATCTCGCTGACCTTGTGGAGCGCGGCCGACGGGTTCTCCGAGACGAACAGGATGCCGTCGGCGTACCGGACCACTGCGACGGAGCGGCCGCGGGCGATGCCCTTGCGCGCGAAGTCGGCCCGGTCCTTCATCAGCTGCTCGGGCGAGACGTAGAACGGCATGCTCATGAGCGACCTCCGGTCAGGGGTGCGTTGGGACCGTCGGGACGCTGCATCCGGGCGGCGACCACCTCGTCGGCCACGGCGGCGACCTCCTCCTGGGTGAGCCGCTCCTGGCCCTCGGCGGTGATCACGCTGACGATCGGGAAGATCCGACGGGCGAGGTCGGGCCCCCCGGTGGCCGAGTCGTCGTCGGCGGCGTCGTACAGGGCCTGGATGACCGCGGTGACGGTGCCGTCGCGGCCGAGGTCGTCGCGGTAGAGCTTCTTCAGCGCGCCGCGGGCGAACATCGAGCCCGAGCCGACCGAGTGGAAGGCGGTCTCCTCGTAGCGACCGCCGGTGACGTCGTAGGAGAAGATCCGGCCGAGCTCGCGGCGCAGGTCGAAGCCGGCGAACAGCGGCACCACCGCGAGGCCCTGCATCGCCATGGCGAGGTTGCCGCGGATCAGCGCCGAGAGCCGGTTGGCCTTGCCGTCCATCGAGAGCGTGGTGCCCTCGATCTTCTCGTAGTGCTCGAGCTCGGTCTGGAACAGCCGGACCATCTCGACGGCCAGGCCCGCGGTGCCGGCGATCCCGACGCAGGAGTACTCGTCGGCCGGGAAGACCTTCTCGATGTCGCGCTGGGCGATCACGTTGCCCATCGTCGCGCGGCGGTCGCCGGCCATCACCACGCCGCCGGCGAACGTCGCCGCGACGATGGTGGTGCCGTGCGGGGCCAGGTCGGCCGCGCTGCCCGGGGGCAGGGCGCGACGCGCGGGCAGGAGGTCGGGGGCCACGCCGGTGAGGAAGTCGGTGAAGGAGGAGGTGCCCGGCGCCAGGTAGGCCTCGGGCAGGCGTGCGTCAGCCATCGGCGCTCACTGACCGCCCTTCTGGATGAAGGACTTCACGAAGTCCTCCGCGTTGACCTCCAGGACGTCGTCGATGTCCTCGAGGATCGCGTCGATGTCGTTGTCGAGCTTGTCCTTGCGCTCCGCGGTCGACTCGGCGGGAGCAGCCGTGTCGTCGGCCTGCTCCTCCTCGTGGGACCTGCGCGGCTGCTTCTGCTCCTGAGCCATGACGACCTCCTGGGCCTGCGGGGACGACCGGTTTCGTCGGTGCTTCGACCCTAGCGGCCCGGGCCTCGGGGTGCGGGGGTGACAGGCCCGCTCGTGCGCGCCCGCTCGTCTAGCGGCGGGTGAGCTCCTCGAACAGCCCCAGGGCGGTGTCGTGACGGTCCAGGAGCTGGCCGACGTGGGCCTTGCTGCCGCGCAGCGGGTCGACGGTCGGCACGCGCTGGAGAGAGTCGTGACCTGGCAGGTCGAAGATCACCGAGTCCCAGGACGCGGCGGCGATGCTGTCGGCGTACTGGCTCAGGCAGCGACCGCGGAAGTAGGCCCGGGTGTCGGTCGGCGGCTCGTGCATGGCCTCGGTGACGGCGGCGTCGGTGACCAGGCGCTTCATCCGGCCCAGCCCGACCAGGCGGTGGTAGAGCCCCTTCTCGGGACGCAGGTCGGAGTACTGCAGGTCGATCAGGTGCAGCTTGGCGTCCGACCAGTCCAGGCCGTCGCGGTCGCGGTAGGACTGCAGCAGCTTGAGCTTGGCGACCCAGTCGAGCTCCTCGGCGCACTCCATCGGGTCGCGCTCGAGGCGGGTCAGCACCGACTCCCACAGCTCCATCACCTGGCGGGTGGGCTCGTCGACCTCGCCGCCGAGCCGCTCGTCGAGGTAGCGCTGGGCGGTGTGGAGGTACTCCCACTGCAGCTGCACCGCGGTCATCTTGCGCCCGGCGCCCACGTCGAGCAGGTGCGTCAGGGTCGGGTCGTGGGAGACCTGCTTGAGCGAGGCCACGGAGTGGGTGACCGCGAGGTCGGCGGTGAGGAAGCCGTCCTCGATCAT
Source organism: Nocardioides korecus (assembly GCF_054778395.1). Taxonomy (NCBI): domain Bacteria; kingdom Bacillati; phylum Actinomycetota; class Actinomycetes; order Propionibacteriales; family Nocardioidaceae; genus Nocardioides; species Nocardioides korecus. The sequence goes on from NZ_BAAGZO010000007.1 coordinate 138,950, forward strand.
CGAGAGCACCAGCGAGGTGGTGCCGACCTTGAGCAGCGTCGAGGTCTCGGCCAGGTTGGCGTCGCCGATGATGACGTGCAGGCGGCGGTACTTCTCGGGGTCGGCGTGCGGCTCGTCGCGGGTGTTGATGATCGGCCGCTTGAGCGTCGTCTCCAGGCCGACCTCGACCTCGAAGAAGTCCGCGCGCTGGGTCAGCTGGAAGCCGTCGGAGCGGCCGTCCTGCCCGATCCCGACCCGACCGGCGCCGCAGACCACCTGCCGACTGACGAAGAAGGGGGTCAGGTGCCGCACGATGTCGCCGAACGGGGTCGAGCGGCGCACCAGGTAGTTCTCGTGGGAGCCGTAGGAGGAGCCCTTGTTGTCGGTGTTGTTCTTGTAGAGCAGCAGGTCGCCCTCGCCGTGGACCGAGGCGAACCGGCAGGCGTCGAGCGCGACCTGCTCCCCGGCCTTGTCCCAGGTCACGACGTCGAGCGGGTTGGTGCACTCCGGGGAGGAGTACTCCGGGTGGGCGTGGTCGACGTACAGCCTCGCGCCGTTGGTGAGGATGATGTTGGCCAGCCCGAGGTCCTCGTCGGTGAGCTGGCTGGTGTCGGCGACCTGGCGCGACATCTCGAAGCCGCGGGCATCGCGCAGCGGCGACTCCTCCTCGAAGTCCCACCGCGCGCGGCGGGCCTTGAGCGTGGAGCTCGCGTAGGCGTTGACCAGGCGGGTGCTGGCCACCATCGGGTTGGCGTGGGGATGCCCCTGCACCGAGATGCCGAACTCGGTCTCGGTCCCCATGACGCGGCGCACACTCATGCCGCGACCCTACGTGCGGGTCCGCGAGGAGGTGCGCCGCGTCCGGGTGTGCTCAGAGGTACTGGCCGGTGTTGGCGACGGTGTCGATGGACCGACCCGGCTCGGTGCCCTGCTTACCGGTGATCAGGGTGCGGATGAAGACGATCCGCTCCCCCTTCTTGCCCGAGATCCGCGCCCAGTCGTCGGGGTTGGTCGTGTTGGGCAGGTCCTCGTTCTCCTTGAACTCGTCGACGCAGGCCTGGAGCAGGTGGGAGACGCGCAGCCCCTTCTGGTCCTGGTCCAGGAAGTCCTTGATGGCCATCTTCTTGGCCCGGTCGACGATGTTCTGGATCATCGCGCCGGAGTTGAAGTCCTTGAAGTAGAGGACCTCCTTGTCACCGTTGGCGTAGGTGACCTCCAGGAAGCGGTTCTCCTCGGTCTCGGTGTACATCCGCTCCACGGTCGCCCGGATCATCCCGGCGGCGCAGGCCTCGCGGTCGCCGGAGAACTCGGCCAGGTCGTCGGCGTGCAGCGGCAGCCGGGCGGTGAGGTACTTGGAGAAGATGTCGCGGGCGGCCTCGGCGTCGGGGCGCTCGATCTTGATCTTCACGTCGAGCCGACCGGGGCGCAGGATCGCGGGGTCGATCATGTCCTCGCGGTTGGAGGCGCCGATCACCAGCACGTTCTCGAGCAGCTCGACGCCGTCGATCTCGCTGAGCAGCTGCGGGACGATCGTGTTCTCGACGTCGGAGGAGACCCCGGAGCCGCGGGTGCGGAACAGCGAGTCCATCTCGTCGAAGAAGACGATGACGGGCGTGCCCTCCGACGCCTTCTCCCGGGCCCGCTGGAAGACCAGCCGGATGTGGCGCTCGGTCTCACCGACGTACTTGTTGAGCAGCTCGGGGCCCTTGATGTTCAGGAAGTAGGACTTGCCCTCCTGGCCGGTCTTGGCCGCGACCTTCTTGGCCAGGCTGTTGGCCACGGCCTTGGCGATCAGGGTCTTGCCACAGCCGGGAGGGCCGTAGAGCAGCACGCCCTTGGGCGGCTTGAGCTCGTGCTCGACGAACAGGTCGGGGTGCAGGTAGGGCAGCTCGACGGCGTCGCGGATGGTCTCGATCTGGCCGAACAGACCACCGATGTCGCTGTAGTCGATGTCGGGGACCTCCTCGAGGACGAGCTCCTCGACCTCGGACTTCGGCACCTTCTCGTAGACGTAGCCGGAGCGGGAGTCCAGCAGCAGGGAGTCGCCGGCGCGCAGGGTCTGCTCGCGCAGCGGCTGGGCGAGGCGCACGACGCGCTCCTCGTCGGCGTTGGCGATGACCAGGACGCGCTCCTGGTCGGCCAGCAGCTCCTTGAACATCACGACCTCGCCGACCTGCTCGAACTCCAGCGCGGCGACGACGTTGAGGGCCTCGTTGAGCATGACCTCCTGGCCGCGGGTGAGCGCGTCGAGCTCGACCGAGGGGCTGACGGTCACGCGAAGCTTGCGACCCCCGGTGAACACGTCGACCGAGTCGTCCTCGTTGCGCTGGAGGAAGGTGCCGAAGCCGGTGGGCGGCTGCGCCAGCCGGTCGACCTCCTCCTTGAGCGTGAGGATCTGGTCGCGCGCCTCGCGCAGGGTCGAGGCGAGCCGCTCGTTCTGGGAGGTGACGGCGGCCAGCGAGCGCTGGGTGTCGAGCAGGCGCTGGTCGAGGGCGCGGGAGCTGCCGGGGGCACCGGCCAGCCGGCGGCGGAGCTCGACCACCTCGGCCTCGAGGTAGGACACCTGCGTCCTCAGCTGGGCCGCGCTCGGGTCGGGCGTTGCGGACTCGGACACAAGAACCACCTCCGTGGAAGGTCGTGGATTGCGACCCTACTCGGCAGCGGCGAGATCCCAAGGGGATGCGGTCGTGTCCGGCGAGGCGGATGCGAAGTCGTGACCCGCGGCGGCCCGTCGCGGCCCCCAGAGCCCTCGGCTCAGGGCAGCTGCGTGGTCCGCCGGGTGGGCCGCTCGCCGGCGTCGGCGGCGGCCTCGACGCCGTCCAACGGCAGCGGCGGCAACCCGGAGGGCCGGGGACCGTCGTAGTCGACCCCGTAGGCACCGGGGGCCGGGCGACGCTTCTTCACCGGCGCGCTCTGGCCCGGCGCCATCCGGCGGGCGGTGACCAGGAAGCCGGTGTGCCCGTTCATCTTGTGACCCGGCCGCACGGCCAGCCCCTCGACGTGCCAGTCGCGGACCAGGGTCTCCCAGGGCTCGGGCTCGGTGAACTCGCCGTGGGCCCGCAGGGTCTCGACGACCTTGCCGAGCTGGGTCGTGGTGGCGACGTAGGCGACCACGATGCCGCCCGGCGCCAGCGCCTCGGCCACCGCGTCGACGCACTCCCAGGGCGCGAGCATGTCCAGGACCACCCGGTCCACCGAGCCGGGGCGCTCGGCCCGCGGCAGCTCCTCGACCAGGTCACCGACGGTGAGGGTCCACGCCGGGTGGGAGCCGCCCTCGGGGGCGCCGAAGAACTGGTGCACGTTCTTGCGGGCGACGTCGGCGAACTCCTCGCGGCGCTCGAAGGACGACAGGTGACCGGTGGGCCCGATGGCGCGCAGCAGCGAGCAGGTGAGCGCCCCGGAGCCCGCACCGGCCTCCACGACGCGGGCGCCGGGGAAGATGTCGGCCATCGCCACGATCTGGGCGGCGTCCTTGGGGTAGACCACGGCCGCGCCGCGCGGCATGGAGACCACGAACTCCTTCAGGAGCGGGCGGAAGACGAGGTACTCGCCGCCGTTGGTCGAGACCATCGTGAAGCCCTCGTCACGACCGATGATGTCGTCGTGCTCGAGCGCGCCCTTGTTGGTGTGGAAGCTCTTGCCGGCCTCGAGGCAGATGTTGTGCCGCCGGCCCTTGGCGTCCAGCAGGCGCACCCACTCCCCCACCTGCAGCGGACCTCGGCGTACGCCGGACCAGTCGGGCTGGGGGCCCGGGCCGGCCCCCTGGTCGTCCAGCGGGTCGGTCACCGGGGTGGTCACCGGGGTGGTCACCGGGTCGGTCACTTGGTCGGTCACGTGCGCGGGCCCTCCTCGAAGGCACGGTCGACGTCCGCGGTGGCGAGGACGCCGAGGATGGTGCCGTCGGGCTCGACCAGGAGGTACTCCTCGGCCGGCGTGGACGACATGGCTCGGAGCAGGTCCTCGCCCGCGAGGTCGGCCGGCAGCAGCAGGCCGTCCTCGACGGATCGGGCGAGGGAGGACACGGGCACCCAGGCGCGCCGCTCCTCGGGCAGGGCCAGCAGGGCCGACTCGTTGACGACGCCGGAGAGCCGCTGGTCGGGGGCCTGGACGACGATGGCGCCGGCACCGCGCTCCTGCGCCCGGCGGACGGCCTCGGAGAGGGGGAGGTCGCCGGGCACGAGCACTGCTCGGCGGGCCAGGGGGCGGGCCTGGAGCGCCGGCAGACGGCGGCGCAGGCGGGCGTTGACCATCGACGCGGTCGCGCCGGTCCACAGGAAGGAGGCGACGACCACGACCATGACGTAGTCCAGGACGTCGGGCCGGGTGCCGAGCAGGACCCGGGAGCCGAGTGGCCAGAGCAGCACGAGCACCGCGGCGACCCGACCGCCCCAGGCCGCGGCGATGGTGCCGCGGTGCTGGTCACCGGTCAGGCGCCAGACGCCGGCGCGCAGGACGCGGCCGCCGTCCAGGGGGAGGCCGGGCACCAGGTTGAGCACGCCGACGACCAGGTTGGCCCCGGCCAGTCCCTCGACGGCGACCTGCAGCAGCCCCGGGGGCGTGACCGGGAGCACGGCCAGCGCCAGGCCGCCGACCACGAGGGAGGTGATCGGGCCGACCACGGCGACCAGGAACTCCTGGCCGGGGCGGCTGGCCTCGCGCTCGATCTCGGTGGCGCCGCCCAGGAAGTGCAGGCTGATCGAGCGCACGCCGAGCCCGAAGCGCTGGGCGACGACCGCGTGGGAGACCTCGTGCAGCAGCACGGAGAGGTAGAGCAGGACGGCGAAGGCCAGGCCGGCGACGTAGCGCAGCGCGCCGAGCCCGGGCTGGACCTGTTCGATGCGCGGGGCCAGCAGCACCGCGATCAGCGCTGCGACGATCAGCCAGGAGGAGCGGACGAGGACGTCGACGCCGGCGATGGTGCCGATCCGCCAGGTGCCGGGTGGACGGACCGCCCGCGTCGCGGGACCGCTGCCGCCCCCCTCACCGTCGTCGCTCACGGGCCAACGCTAGCGCGACGGGCCTCCGGGAGCGGGGGCGCCCTGTCGGGCGCAGCTGTCGGGGGTGGGCCCTACGGTGACGGGGTGGACGAGTCAGCACCCCCGTTCGGCGACGGCCGCACGCACGTGGACGGCGTGGACGTGGTCGGCTCGCTCTCCCCGAGCCGGGCCGGCGACTTCCGGACCTGCCCGCTGCTCTACCGCCTGCGCACGGTGGACCGGCTCCCGGAGCGCCCCTCAGCGGCGGCGCTGCGCGGGACGGTCGTGCACCGGGTCCTGGAGCTGCTCTTCGACCTGCCGGTCCCCGAGCGCACGCCCGAGCGCGCCGCCGCGATGGTGCCGGCCGCGTGGGCCGAGGTCCGCGCCGCCGAGCCCGGGGCGGACACCCTGTTCGCGGACTCCCCGGGGCCGCTCGCCGGGACCCCCGACGAGGAGGGGTCGTGGCTGGAGACCTGCCGGAGCAGCCTGAGGTCCTACTTCGACCTGGAGGACCCGCGGCGGCTGGAGCCGGCCGAGCGCGAGACCTACGTCGAGACGGTGCTGGACTCGCGGCTGCTGCTGCGCGGGATCGTGGACCGGGTCGACGTGGCGCCCGACGGGGCCGTGCGGGTCGTGGACTACAAGACGGGACGCTCCCCCTCCCCCGGGTTCGAGGGCCGGGCGCTGTTCCAGATGCGGTTCTACGCCCTGGTGCTCTGGCGCTCGCGCGGCGTGGTGCCGACCCTGCTCCAGCTGCTCTACCTCGCCGACGGCCAGGTGCTCGGCTACCGCCCCGACGTCGAGGACCTGCTGGCGACCGAGCGGCTGCTCGACGCGCTGTGGGTGGCGGTCGGGCACGCCCACGAGACCGGCGAGTGGCTGCCCAACCCCGGCCCCGCCTGCCGGTGGTGCAGCTTCACCGAGCTCTGCCCGGCGTACGGCGGCACCCCGCCGCCCCTCCCGGTTCCCGTGGTGCCCCGGGCGGGCTGACCCGGCGACGCCCCGCCTGACGTCCGGGAGCAGGGGCCAGGACCGCCTGCGTCAGAACAGGCCGAGGAGGTCCTGGGGGCCGAGACCCACCAGGGAGTCACGGTGGACGCGTCGGTCGCCGGTGGGCACCGGCACGTGGTGCGGGACGACGAGGACGTGGCAGCCGGCGGCCGCGGCGGAGGCGGCGCCCGTCGGGGAGTCCTCGACCGCCACCGCGTGGGCCGGCTCGACGCCGAGGAGCTCGGCGGCGCGGAGGTAGGGCTCCGGGTGGGGCTTGCCGTGGGACACCTCGTCGCCGCAGACCAGGACCTCGAACGACCCGTCCGGCAGGGCGGCCAGGACGGGGTCGACGAAACGTCGCCACGACATGGTCACCAGGGCGCACGGCACCGAGGCCTCGCCGAGCGCGGCCAGCAGCTCGCGCGCACCGGGGCGCCAGGGGATCTCCTGCTCGACCATCTCGATCACGCCGTCGAGGAGCTCCTCGACGATCTGGCGCGGGGTGCGGTCGATGCCCATGTGCTCGGCCATGTAGGTCGCCGAGTCGAGCAGGTCACCGCCCACGACGGCCAGGGCGTGCTCGTCGCTCCAGGAACCGCCGTACTTCTCGGCCAGGCGCCACTCGCACGTCATCCAGTAGGGCTCGGTGTCGACCAGCGTCCCGTCCATGTCCCACAGGACGGCCGGGGGCAGCGCACGGGCGTGGTCGGTGCTCACGGCGAGCATCCTCTCAGCGCCCGACGCGCCCTCAGTCCTCCGGGTCGTAGCCGAGGTTGGCCGAGAGCCAGCGCTCCGCCTCGGCCAGGGTCCAGCCCTTGCGCTCGGCGTAGGACTGCACCTGGTCGCGGCCCAGGCGACCCACGACGAAGTACTGCGACTGCGGGTGGGAGAAGTACCAGCCGCTGACCGACGCGCCCGGCCACATCGCCATCGACTCGGTCAGCTCGATCCCGGTGCGCTCGCGCACGTCGAGCAGGTCCCACAGGGTCAGCTTCTCGGTGTGCTCGGGGCACGCCGGGTAGCCGGGGGCGGGTCGGATGCCGGAGTAGCGCTCGGCGATCAGGTCCGCGCCGGCCAGCTGCTCGTCGGGCGCGTGGCCCCACAGCTCGGTGCGGACCCGCTGGTGCATCCGCTCGGCGAACGCCTCCGCGAGCCGGTCGGCCAGGGACTCCAGCAGGATCGCGCTGTAGTCGTCGTGGGCCGCCCGGAACGCCTCGACCCGCTCGCGGCTGCCGAGGCCGGCCGTCACCGCGAACCCACCGACGTGGTCGAGCAGACCCGTCTCCTTCGGGGCGACGTAGTCGGCCAGGCTGCGGTGCGGGACGCCCTCGCGGTGCTCGCCCTGCTGGCGCAGCTGGTGGAGCACGGTGAGGACCTCGGTGCGCCCGGCGTCGCGGTAGACCTCGATGTCGTCGCCGACCGCGCTGGCCGGGAAGAAGCCGATCACCCCGGTGGCGGTGACCCACTTCTCCGCGATCATCGTGTCGAGCATCGTCTGCGCGTCCTCGTAGAGCTTGCGCGCGGTCTCGCCGCTGGCCGGGTTGTTGAGGATGTCGGGGAACTTGCCCTTCATCTCCCAGGCGTTGAAGAACGGCTGCCAGTCGATGTACTGCCGCAGCTCGGCGAGGTCGTAGTCCTCGAACAGGCGCGTGACCGGCCCGCCGTCGCCCTCGGCGACCAGCGCCGGCACCGGAGGGGTGTACGCCGACCAGTCGACGTCGGTGCGGTCGGCCCGGGCGTCCTCGAGGGGCAGCAGCTTGCGCTGGGTCTTGCCCGCGTGGCGCTGGCGCAGCGAGTCGTAGTCGGCCTCGGTGTCGGCGAGCAGCTTGCCGCGCCGGTCGGGCGAGAGCAGCGCCGCGGCGACCGGGACGGAGCGCGAGGCGTCCTTGACCCAGAGCACCGGACCCTTGTAGCGCGGGGTCACCTTGACGGCCGTGTGGGCCCGCGAGGTGGTCGCACCACCGATCAGCAGCGGGATGTCGAAGCCCTGGCGCTCCATCTCGGAGGCGAAGTTGACCATCTCGTCCAGCGAGGGGGTGATCAGGCCGGAGAGGCCGATCAGGTCGGCGCCGACCTCCTTGGCCTTGTCGAGGATCTTCTGCGCCGGCACCATCACGCCGAGGTCGATCACCTCGTAGTTGTTGCACTGCAGCACCACGCCCACGATGTTCTTGCCGATGTCGTGGACGTCGCCCTTGACGGTGGCCATCACGATCGTGCCGTTGGTGCCCTTGGTGTCGGCGAGCGCGGAGTCGCCGGCCGCGATCAGGGCGGCCTTCTCCTCCTCGATGAACGGGATCAGGTAGGCCACGGCCTTCTTCATCACGCGCGCGGACTTCACCACCTGGGGCAGGAACATCTTGCCGGCCCCGAAGAGGTCGCCGACGACGTTCATGCCGGCCATCAGCGGGCCCTCGATGACCTCGATGGGGCGGCCGCCGCGTCCGGCGATCAGCGCACGGAGCTCCTCGGTGTCGGACTCGACGTCGGCGTCGAGACCCTTGACCAGCGCGTGGGTGATCCGCTCCTCGACGGGCAGCGAGCGCCACTCCAGCGCAGCGGCCTCCTGCTTCTCCCCGCTCCCCCGGTGCTCCTCGGCGATCTCGAGCAGCCGCTCGGCCGCGTCGGGGCGCCGGTTGAGCACGACGTCCTCGATGCGCTCGCGCAGGGCGGGCTCGATCTCGTCGTAGACCACCAGCGCGCCCGCGTTGACGATGCCCATGTCCAGACCCGCCTGGATGGCGTGGAAGAGGAACACCGAGTGGATCGCCTCGCGCACCGGGTTGTTGCCCCGGAAGGAGAACGAGACGTTGGAGATGCCGCCCGAGACCAGTGCCCCGGGCAGGTTGGCCTTGATCCACCGGGTGGCCTCGATGAAGTCGACGCCGTAGTTGGCGTGCTCCTCGATGCCCGTGGCCAGGGCGAAGCAGTTGGGGTCGAAGATGATGTCCTCGGCCGGGAAGCCGACCTCCTCGACCAGGATCCGGTAGGCCCGGCCGCAGATCTCCTTGCGGCGCTCGAGGTCGTCGGCCTGGCCCTGCTCGTCGAAGGCCATCACGACGGCGGCGGCGCCGTACTTGCGGCACAGGCGGGCCTGCTCGCGGAACTTCTCCTCGCCCTCCTTCATCGAGATCGAGTTCACGATCGGCTTGCCCTGGATGCAGCGCAGACCGGCCTCGATGACCTCCCACTTGGAGGAGTCGACCATCACTGGGACCCGGCTGATGTCGGGCTCGCCCGCGATCAGCTTGGTGAAGCGGTCCATCGCCGCGACGCCGTCGATCATGCCCTCGTCCATGTTGACGTCGATGACCTGCGCGCCGGCCTCGACCTGCTGGGCCGCCACCGAGAGCGCGGTGTCGTAGTCGCCGTCCTTGATCAGGTTGCGGAACCGGGCCGAGCCGGTGATGTTGGTGCGCTCGCCGATGTTGACGAACAGGGAGTCCCCGTCGATCGTCAGCGGCTCCAGGCCCGAGAGCCGCATCGCCGGGCGCACGTCGGCGCGCTCGCGGGGTGCCGCGCCCGACACGACGTCGCCGATGCGGCGGATGTGGTCCGGGGTGGTGCCGCAGCAGCCGCCCACCAGGTTGACCAGGCCGGCGTCGACGAACTCGGCCAGCACCTGGGACATCTGGTCGGGGGTCTCGTCGTACTCACCGAAGGCGTTGGGCAGCCCGGCGTTGGGGTAGCAGGACACGAAGCAGTCGGCCACCCGGGAGAGCTCGGCGAGGTAGGGCCGGATCTCGGCCGCGCCGAGGGCGCAGTTGAGGCCCACGGCCAGCGGGCGGGCGTGGCGCACGGAGTTCCAGAAGGCCTCGGTGACCTGGCCCGACAGCGTGCGGCCCGAGGCGTCGGTGATGGTGCCCGACAGGATCACCGGCCAGCGGCGGCCGCGCTCCTCGAAGAGCGTCTCCAGGGCGAAGATCGCCGCCTTGGCGTTGAGGGTGTCGAAGATGGTCTCGACCAGCAGCAGGTCGACGCCGCCGTCGACGAGGCCGGCGGCCTGCTCGGCGTACGCCGCGACGAGCTGCTCGTAGCTGACGTTGCGGAACCCCGGGTCGTTGACGTCGGGCGAGATCGAGGCGGTCCGGTTGGTCGGACCGAGCCCGCCGGCGACGAAGCGGGGCCGGTCGGGCTGGTCGGCGGTCACCGCGTCGGCGGCCTCGCGGGCCAGCCGCGCCGCGGCGAGGTTCATCTCGTAGGCGAGCTCCTCCATGCCGTAGTCGGCCTGGGAGATCCGCTGGGCGTTGAAGGTGTTGGTGGCGACCACGTCGGCGCCGGACTCGAGGTACTCCCGGTGGATGGACCGGATCACCTCGGGCTGGGTCAGGCTGAGCAGGTCGCTGTTGCCGCGCACGTCGCTGTCCCAGTCGGCGAAGCGCTCGCCGCGGTAGTCGCCCTCGTCCAGACCGTGCCCCTGGATCATCGTCCCCATGGCGCCGTCGATGACCAGGATGCGCTCGGCCAGGATGCGCGACAGGTCCTCGGTGGCGTCGGGACGCTGCTCGTCGCGCACGCCGGGGCGTTCGGTGGTGGACAGGTCGGTCACGTGGTCTCCGGATCGCTGGGGGCGGTGGTCGAGCGGGGCGCGCCGAGGGTGTCGGGCACCCTCCAGGGTAGGCACTGGACCGAGGAGTGCCCGACCGCTCCCACATCATGACCCCGACGTGAGCGGCGCTCGGTGCCCGAGGACGGCGCCGTGACGGGCGCCGCGTCGTGCTGCGGGTGGTTTCCCCGGCGGCCTAGGGTGTCGGGGTGATCGAGATCGAGGACGTGCCGCGCCTCACCGACCCCGTCATGATCGCCGCCTTCGAGGGGTGGAACGACGCCGCTGGCGCGGCCACCGGGGTCGTGGACCACCTGATCGACGTCTGGGACGCCCAGGTCGTGTCGGTGATCGACCCCGACGAGTTCTACGACTTCCAGGTCAACCGGCCGGTCGTGGGCCTCGACGACGCCGGGATGCGCCGGATCACCTGGCCCTCGACGCAGGTCTACGTCGCGCGGCCGCCCGGTTCCAAGCGCGACGTGGTGCTGCTGCGCGGCATCGAGCCCAACATGCGGTGGCGCCAGTTCTGCGCCGAGCTGCTGGCCTGCGCCGACGACCTGGGGGTTCAGGTGGTCGTGACCCTGGGTGCCCTGCTCGCCGAGACGCCGCACACCCGCCCGATCCAGGTCAGCGGCACCGCGACCGAGCTGGACCTCGAGGACCGGCTCACGCTCGAGCCCGCGACGTACGAGGGGCCCACCGGGATCGTGGGCGTGCTCCAGGACGCCTGCCAGCGCCTGGACATCCCGGCGGTGTCGTTCTGGGCGGCGGTCCCCCACTACCTCCCCCAGCCGCCGTGCCCCAAGGCGACGCTGGCGCTCGTGCAGCACGTCGAGGACATGCTCGAGACCACGATCCCGCTCGGCGACCTCGTCGAGGACAGCCGGGCCTGGGAGCGTGGCGTGGCCGAGCTCGCCGAGGAGGACGAGGACGTCGCGGAGTACGTCCGCAACCTCGAGGAGAGCCAGGACGCCTCGGACCTGCCCGAGGCCAGCGGCGAGGCGATCGCGCGCGAGTTCGAGCGCTACCTCAAGCGCCGCGACCGGCCCGAGCGCCCCGAGTGAGTCAGAGGTCGACGCCCAGCGCGGCGTCGACCATCCGGCGCACGACGTCGCCGGCACCGGCCTCGGACGCGTCGCCCTCCCGCGTGCGCCGGGCCCACCCGTCGACGAGGTCCAGGGCCGAGGCGGCGTCGAGGTCCTCGGCCAGGGCGCCCAGCACCCCGGTCACCAGCTCGGCCGTGGCCGCGCCCTCGGGCCGGTCGACCGCCTCGGACCAGGCGTGGAGGCGCTCCTGGGCCGTGGTGACGTCGGCGTCGGTCCAGCTCCAGTCGCGGCGGTAGTGGTGCGACATCAGGGCCAGGCGGATGACGCGGGGGTCCAGGCCCGACTCGCGCAGCCGGGAGACCAGGACCAGGTTGCCCTTGGACTTCGACATCTTCTCCCCGTCCAGGCCGACCATCCCGGCGTGGACGTAGGCCCGCGCGAACGGGTGCTCCGGGTCGGCGACCTGGGCCTCCGAGGCGCTCATCTCGTGGTGGGGGAAGACCAGGTCGGACCCGCCGCCCTGCACCTCGAAGGCGGCCCCGAGGTGGTCGCGGGCGATCGCGGCGCACTCGACGTGCCAGCCGGGACGGCCGCGGCCCAGGGAGGTGTCCCACGCGGGCTCGCCGGGGCGCTCGGCGCGCCACAGCAGGCAGTCCAGCGGGTCCTTCTTGCCGGGGCGCTCGGGGTCTCCCCCACGCTCGGCGAAGACGACCGCCATCTGGTCGCGGTCCCAGCCCGAGACCTGCCCGAAGGCGGGGTCGTGGGTGACCGAGAAGTAGAGGTCGTCGGCGGCCCCGTCGTCGGACGGCACGGCGTACACGCTGCCCTGCTCGCGCAGCTGCTCCACCATCGCGACCACCAGCGGGATCGACTCCACGGCGCCGACGTAGGCGTCGGGGGCGAGCACCCGCAGGGCCTCCATGTCGGTGCGGAACAGCTCGGTCTCGCGCTCGGCCAGCGCGACCCAGTCCTCACCGTCGCGCTGGGCACGCTCGAGCAGCGGGTCGTCGACGTCGGTCACGTTCTGGACGAAGCGCACCTCGTGGCCGGCGCTGCGCCAGGCCCGGTTGAGCAGGTCGAAGGCGACGTACGTCGCGGCGTGGCCCATGTGGGTGGCGTCGTACGGCGTGATCCCGCAGACGTAGAAGCGGGCCGGGCCCTCCATCGGCGTGACCTCGCGCAGGGCGCCGGTCGCGCTGTCGTGCACCCGGACCGCGGGACCGACGACCCCACCGGGGCCGCCCGAGCCGCCGGGGCCGTCGGGGAGGGACGGGACGGTCGGGGAGGTCCAGGCACGCATGCGCCCGAGACTATCGGCCGGTCACCTCAGAAGGGGGGCCAGGGGATGGCGGGCCAGCCGCCCTCGGGCACCGGGAACCCGCCGGCCCGCAGCAGCCGCTGGCAGCGCCGCGCCACGGCGTCGACCTCGGCCACGGCGAGCAGGTCCTCCAGCCGGTCCCGCAGCTGCGCGTCCGGGCCGGTCAGGCCGTCCAGGACCGACTCCACCCCGGCCCGCTCCTCCTCGGAGAGGGCGTAGCCGGCCCAGCCCCACAGCACCGTGCGCAGCTTGTCATCGACGTGGAAGCAGACCCCGTGGTCGACCCCGTGGCGGTGGCCGCCCGCGATCGGCAGCACGTGTCCGCCCTTGCGGTCGGTGTTGTTCGTGATCACGTCGAAGACCGCCATCCGCCGCAGCGGGGCCGAGTCCTCGTGGACCAGCATCACCGGCTCGTCGCGGGCGCCGGTGGCGTCCAGGACGTGGAGGTAGCCCTCGGGCAGCGGTCCCTCGGCGATCACGTCGACGGCGTCGACGTCCTCCTCGGTGTCCATCCACAGCTGCACCATCCCGGGACCGACCGGGCCGTCACGCAGGACCGTCGGCGGGACGACGTCCCAGCCGAGGTGGTCCGAGACGACCCAGGCGGCGTACTCCCGCGAGGCCAGGGTGCCGTCGGCGAAGTCCCACAGCGGCCGTTCACCCGAGCGCGGCTTGTAGACGCAGCGCAGGCCCAGCGGGCCCAGCTCGGTAAGGAAGGTCTGGTTGGAGGCCGGCATGATCCGGCCCACCACGGTCAGCTCGCCGTCGAGCAGGACCCCCGGGTCGGGCGCCATCGCAGCGGTCCCCGACCTAGCTGTTCGGGCCGAGGGGGCCTGCGGTGCGCCGGAACCCGTTGGCGCGCGGGCACAGGTGGCCCCCCGCGTCGACCGGCCCCCCGCAGAACGGGCAGGGCGCGCGTCCGGCGGCCACGACCGACTCGGCCCGCGCCGCGAACGAGCGCGCCATCGCGGCCGGCAGCCGGACCAGCAGCACCTCGTCGGGCTCGGGCTCCTCGATCGGGAGGTCGATCAGCTCCTGCTCCGCCGCCTCGACCGGCAGCTCGACCTCGACCTCGACCACCGGGAAGACCTCGATGACCACGCGCTCGTCCTCGAGGTCCCACGACAGCGTGATCGTGCCGGCGCGGAACTCCTCCTCGATCGGCTGCTCGAGGGGCTCGACGTCGATCAGGTCCACGGGGGTCATGGCCGGGACGGTCCCGCGGGTGTCCTCGGTGGCGATCAGCTCGTCCAGCAGCTCGGCGACGCGCTCGCCGAGGATCTGCACCTGCTGCTTCTCCAGGGCCACCGAGGTGACCTGGGCGCCGGAGCGGGCCTGCAGGAAGAAGGTGCGGGCACCGGGCTCGCCGACGGTCCCGGGCACGAAGCGCTCGGGAGGGTCGTAGCGGTGGATGACGGGCATGGGCTCGACTCTAGGCGGTGGGGGCGGCGGTGCCCGAGGTGGTCGGCGTCTCCGGACCGGCTCCCCCGCCGACCACCGCGTCGCTGGTGCGCGAGCGCCGGCGGCGCGGCTTGGAGGCCAGGTGCGTCAGGGACCCGGAGTGGGAGTTCATGGTGACCACGAACGCCCGGTGGGGCGTGTAGCGGACGACCGACAGGCTCGCGGGATCGACCGTGATCCGCTGGAAGGCGTCGAGGTGCATCCCGAGCGCGTCGGCCAGGATCGCCTTGATCACGTCGCCGTGGGAGACCGCCAGCCAGACCGCGTGCTCGCCGACCTCCGCGTCGAGGGCGGCGTCGCGGTCCCGCACGGCCGACACGGCCCGCGCCGACATCTCCGGCATCGACTCCCCGCCGGGGAAGCGCACGGCCGAGGGCTGGGCCTGCACGGTGCGCCAGAGCTTCTCCTTGGCCAGGACCTTGAGCTCGCGCCCGGTCCAGTCGCCGTAGTCGCACTCCAGCAGCCGGTCCTCGAGCTGGGCGACGTGGTCGGGGGCCAGCAGGGCCGAGGTCTCCTGGCAGCGGTCGAGCGGGCTGGAGACGACCGCGCTCAGGGTCAGCCCCGTCAGGCGTCCGGCGGCGGTGGCGGCTTGCTGCTGCCCGGTCTCGTCGAGGTGCACGCCCGGACTGCGACCGGCCAGCACGCCCGTGGCGTTGGCGGCGGTGCGTCCGTGACGCGCGAGGATCACGGTGGCCATGGGGCCAGAGCGTACGTCCCACCCCTTAGCCTGCTGCCTGTGATCGTGGACAACGCGCTGTACCGCCGGGGCGAGCGGGTCGAGGTCGGGTGCGAGACCCACGACCTGGCGAGCGTTCGCCGCCGTGCGACCGAGGCCGACGACTTCGCCTGGGTGGGCCTGCACGACCCCTCGGCCGAGGAGCTCGCGGCCGTCCAGGAGCTCTACGACCTGCACCCCCTCGCGGTCGAGGACGCCCTGCGCGCCCACCAGCGCCCCAAGGTGGAGAAGTACGACGAGTCGCTGTTCATCGTGCTCAAGACCCTCTGGTACGTCGACGAGCAGGACGCCGTCGAGACCGGCGAGATCAGCCTCTTCGTGGGCCACGACTTCGTGATCAGCGTCCGTCACGGCGAGGGCGGCGGGCTGACCGGAGCCCGCCAGCACCTCGAGGAGACCAGCAGCGTGCTCCAGCACGGTCCCTCCGCCGTGGTCTACGCGGTGTGCGACGAGGTGGTGGACCGCTACGAGCGGGTCGCCGCCGAGCTCCAGGAGGACGTCGACGAGGTCGAGCAGTCGGTGTTCTCCACCGAGCGCACCAACGACTCCGCCCGCATCTACGTCCTCAAGCGCGAGCTGGCCGAGATGCGCCGCGCGGTGATGCCGCTGCGCGAGCCGATGAACCGCTTCTCGGTGGGCGCCGTGCGTGGGGTGCACGAGGAGGCGGCGCCGTACTTCCGCGACGTGGCCGACCACCTGAGCCGGGTCGCCGACGAGATCGACGGCCTCGACCAGCTGCTCTCGACCGCCTTCGACGCCCACCTGGCGCAGATCTCGATCCAGCAGAACGACGACATGCGTCGCATCTCCGCGGCCGTCGGCCTGGTGGCCGCCCCCACCCTGGTGGCGGGCATCTACGGCATGAACTTCACGCACATGCCCGAGCTGGGGTGGCTCTACGGCTACCCGATGGCGCTGGGACTGATGCTGCTCAGCTCGCTGACCGTGTTCGTGATCAGTCGCCGCGCCGGCTGGCTGTAGCCCTCAGGTCGCCGAGACCACGCCGGCGCCGAGCAGGACCAGCAGGCCCAGGCCGACCACGACGCGGTAGGGCACGAACCAGGTGATGGCGTGCCCGGCGACGAAGCGCAGCAGCCACGCGACGGCGGCGTACGCCACGACGAAGCTGACCAGCGTGCCGACCACGGTCGGGCCGACGCCGATCGAGCTGTGCAGGGCGTCCTTGAGCTCGTAGAGCCCGGCGGCGGTGAGCGCCGGGATCGAGAGGAAGAAGCTCAGCCGGGTGGCGGTGACGCGGTCGAGGCCGCGCAGCAGGCCGCCGGAGATGGTCGCGCCGGAGCGCGAGACGCCGGGGACCAGCGCGAGGCACTGCATCAGGCCGACCACGATGGTGTCCTTCATGGTCAGCTCGCGCTCGCCGCGCTCCTGGCGGCCGTGGCGCTCGGCGTACACCATCGCGGCGCTCCAGACCACCAGCGCACCACCGACCCACCACAGCGAGCGCAGCGGGCCGGAGATGACGTCCTTGCCCAGGAAGCCGATGATCCCGATCGGGATCGAGCCGACGATGATGTACCACCCGAAGCGGTGGTCGAAGTGGCCGCGGTACTCCGGCTTGACCAGGCCCTTGGCCCAGGCCACCGCGATGCGGGAGATGTCTCGGAAGAAGTAGAGGATCACCGCGAAGATCGCGCCCATCTGGATCACGGCGGTGTAGGCCGTGACGCCCGGGTCGTCGACCTTGAGGCCGAGCATCTTCTCCACGATGGTCAGGTGTCCGGTGCTGGAGACCGGGAGGAACTCGGTGAGTCCCTCGACGATCCCGAGGATGACGGCGTCGATGTAGTTCATGGCGGTCCACACCCTAGGGCCGGCGCCTTGCGAGAACATGACGGCGAGCCGCGGCACGCCGGTGACGGCCCGGTGGATACCTTTTCGCCATGCAGCAGCGGTTCCTCGGCGCCACCGGCCTGTCCGTGTCGCGCCTGGGCCTGGGCACGATGACGTGGGGCCGCGACACCGACGAGCACGAGGCGCGCGAGCAGCTCGTCGCCTTCCACGAGGCCGGCGGCACCCTGCTCGACACCGCGGCCGGCTACACCGACGGCGACTCCGAGCGCCTGATCGGCTCGCTGCTGGGCGACGTGGTGCCCCGCGACGAGGTCGTGCTCGCCACCAAGGCCGGGATCGGCCGGCGTGCCGGCGAGCGCTTCACCGACGCCTCCCGCGGTCACCTGCTTCGCTCCCTGGACGCGTCGCTGGCCCGGCTCGGCGTCGACTCGGTCGACCTGTGGCAGGTGCACACCTGGTCCGACGACGTGCCGCTGGAGGAGACGCTGTCGGCGCTCGACCTGGCGCAGAGCAGCGGGCGGGCGGCGTACGTCGGGATCAGCAACTACACCGGCTGGCAGTCGGCGCAGGCCGCCACCTGGCAGCGGGCGGTCCACGGTCGCGCCGGACTGGCCTCCCACCAGGTGGAGTACTCCCTGCTCAACCGGTCGGCCGAGGCCGAGGTGCTCCCCGCGGCCCGGGCCCTGGGGCTGGGTGTCCTGCCCTGGTCGCCGCTGGGCCGGGGGGTGCTGACCGGGAAGTACCGCCACGGCACGCCCGCGGACTCGCGGGCCGCCTCCCCGCACTTCTCCTCCTTCGTGGGGCGCTACCTCGACCCCGGCTCGCACGGGGTGGTCGAGGCGGTGTGCCGCGCCGCGGACGGCCTGGGATGGACTCCGCTCCAGGTGGCGTTGGTGTGGGTGCGCGACCGCCCCGGCGTCACCGCACCCGTCGTCGGGTCGCGCACCGCGGCCCAGCTCCGCGGTGCCCTCGAGACCGAGGGCCTGACCCTGCCCCCCGAGATATCGCTGGCTCTCGACGACGTCTCCTCCTCACGGAAGGACCCCGCATGACCTCGGCCAAGGCCCGCAAGCTCGAGCACCGTCGCGCCCTGCGCCCCGGCGTGGAGTACGAGTTCGACAAGCTGCTGATCTCCCGCGAGCACTCCCGCAGCGCCGTCACCCGGATGCTCGTGGACCGGGCCGAGCACGGCGGGTGGGAGCTGGACCGGCTCCGGATCACCCCCGACGGCACCCGGCGCGTCCAGCTGCGGCGGCGGATCATCCGCCAGCAGCCGATCGCCTTCGTCCTCTAGGGGCGCCGCCCTACAGCTTGCCGAGGAAGCGGTCGAAGACCCGGGCGCCGAACTCGAGCGCGTCCACCGGGACCCGCTCGTCGACACCGTGGAAGAGCCCGGTGAAGTCCAGGTCGTCGGGCAGGCGCAGCGGCGCGAACCCGAACGCGCGCATGCCCAACTTGGTGAAGTGCTTGGCGTCGGTGCCGCCGCTCATCAGGTAGGGGGCCACGATCCCCTCCGGGTCCTCCTCGAGGATGGAGGCCGTCATCGCGTCGGCCACCGCTCCGTCGTACGCCGTCTCGAGACCGTCCTGGAGGCTGTCGAAGGTGATCTCGACGTCGGGACCGACCAGCTCCTGCATCGTGGCCACGAACTCGTCCTTGAGGCCCGGCAGGAAGCGGCCGTCGATCCGAGCGGTGGCCTGGCCGGGGACGACGTTGACCTTGTAGCCCGCCTCGAGCATCGTGGGGTTGGTCGTGTGGGTCAGCACGGCGCCGATCATCCTGGCGGCGGGTCCGAACTCCTCGACCAGCTCGAGCGCGTTGTCGGGCGTCGCCTCGACGCCGGCGAGCTCACCGACCGAGGCCAGCAGGGTGCGCATCGTCGGGGTCAGCTGCACCGGCCAGACGTGGCGGCCCACCCGGGCCACGGCCTCGGCCAGGGAGGTGACGGCGTTGTCGGGGTGGCGCATCGAGCCGTGTCCGGCGTGGCCGCGCGCGGTCAGGCGCATCCAGGCCATCCCCTTCTCGGCCGCCTCGACCAGGTAGAGCCGTCGGCCCCGCACGGTCGTGGAGAACCCGCCGACCTCGCCGATGGCGTAGGTGCAGTCCTCGAACCACTCCCGCTTGGCCTCGACCAGCGGACCGGCGCCACGGTGGCCACCCGCCTCCTCGTCGGCGGTGAAGCACAGCACCAGGGGCCTGTCGGGGACCACGCCGGCCCGGGCGCGTGCCCGGACCGTGGAGAGCAGCATGGCGTCGAAGTCCTTCATGTCGACCGCACCGCGGCCCCACACCATGCCGTCCTGGACCTCCCCGCTGAACGGGTGGACCTGCCAGTCGGCGGCGTCCGCGGGGACCACGTCGAGGTGGCCGTGGACCAGGACGGGATCACCGGTGCCGCCACCCCAGCGGGCCAGGACGTTGGTGCGCCCGGGCTCGGACTCCCACAGCTCGGCCTCGATGCCGACCTCGTCGAGCAGCGACGCGACGTGCTCGGCGGCCTTGCGCTCGCCGGGACCCTCGGCGTCGCCGTAGTTCGTGGTGTCGATGCGGATCAGGTCGCGGCAGATCTCCGTGACCTCACCCGCCGGGTCGTAGGCGCCGGAGGGGTCGGGAGAGGGAGTGCTCATGGACCCATCCTGCCCCAGCGGTGGGCCCCTAGATCAGGTGACGGGCCCCGGCGCGGGCGGTCATCGAGCGGGGCGCGGCCCAGTGGATCGACCCCTGCTGGGTGATCACCCCGAGCTGGAGCACCTCGGCGACGGGACGGTGGCGGGTGGTCTCCCACGACTTGGCGTGGTGCCAGCTCTCCTCGAAGACCTGGATCTCCAGGACGGTGGTGCCGGGCACGGACCGCTGCACGGTGCGCTCGCACCACGCGCGGGCCGAGGCCATGTCGGGCCAGCGGCGCTCGACCATCACCTCTTCGAAACCGTCGTCCTCGGGTACACGCATCTGCAGCCGCCCGAGGGCGGTGCTGCCGATGCCCGGCCCCGAGGCGGGCGTGTACGTGTCGTCCATGGACGAAAGGCTAGGGCTCCGGCGCCCGCGACGGGGCCTCCGGACGGCGAAGACCCGCCACCTGTCTAGCCCGGCTGGGCCCGGATGTTTGTGGCGGAGGTCCCTGGGCACCTCGGAGGAGGTCCCAGCCAGATCATGCGTCCCGGCCGGTGTGACCTCCGTCGCGTTCCGCACCGAGGCTGAGCGTGGACCGCCCGCCACGACGTGACTGCGGTCACCTTGGTTGACGCCTCAACTTGCACTCCCCCGCCCCACCTGGCTCACTGGATGACCGTGCAGCCGCACCCAGCGGCGCACGACGCGACATGACACCCAGCCCGGTGCGGGAAGCGCCTTCTGCTCGTCCCCGCCCGCGGTGCCCCCGATGGAGACCTCTGACGAGCAGGCTGCGCGCCTCTGGCGCGCCGGCGTCTCGGGACGCACACAGCCGCCGCGGCGCCGCGAGGAACTCACCTGCCATGCCTCCTCATCTTCGTCCCACCACGCCCTCCTACCGTCCGACCCACCGGCGTTCGCGCCGCCCCCGCCTCTCGGCGGCCACGGTCGTCGCCGGCGCCGTGGCCACCTGCCTGGTCGTGCCCGCTGCGGCCGCGACGGCCAACGCGAGCAACGCGGGCGGTTCCCCCGACGACCGGACCCCGTCGCAGTCGCGGGTCCTGTCCCCGGTCGGCCTCGCGAGCCTGGTCCCGCCGGCCACGGTCGTGGCCGGCCAGCGCCTGGTGGCCAAGCCCCCGCCGCCGCCCCCGTGGGTGCTGCCGGTCACCGGCTACCACCTGACGGGCCGCTTCGGCCAGGTCAGCGGCCTGTGGGCCACCGTGCACACCGGCCTGGACTTCGCCGCGCCCGAGGGCACCCCGATCCACTCGATCGGTCCCGGGGTCGTGGTCTCGACCGGCTACGAGGGCGCCTACGGCAACAAGACGGTCGTGAAGCTCGACGACGGCACCGTGCTCTGGTACTGCCACCAGAGCCGCTTCGGGGTCGAGGCCGGTCAGCGCCTGGCCGCCGGCGAGCTGCTGGGCTACGTCGGCTCGACCGGCAACGTCACCGGCGCCCACCTGCACCTCGAGGTGCACCCGCACGGCCAGGACCAGGCGATCGACCCGGCGATCTGGCTGCCCGAGCACCACCTGCACCCCTGAGCCGCACGACCCGGGCTCAGGCTCGGGTCGCCTCCTCCATCGAGGCGACGGCGCGGCGCCCGAACAACCAGGAGTACGCCGCCCCGGCAGACAGCGCGCCGACCAGCGGGAAGACCACGAACAGCCACAGCTGCCCCAGGGCGGTGCCCCCGCTGAGCAGTGCGGGCCCGAACGAGCGGGCCGGGTTGACCGAGGTGCCGTCCACCGGGATCGAGACCAGGTGGATCAGCGTCAGGGTCAGGCCGATGCTCAGGGGCGCGAAGCCGCGGGCCGCCGGCGTGTCGGTGGCGCCCAGGATCGCCAGCACGAAGATCGCGGTCAGCACCACCTCGGCGACGGCCGCGACCCACCAGGCGTAGTCACCGGGCGACTCGGCGCCGTAGCCGTTGGCACCCAGGCCCTGCGAGACCTGGTAGCCGGCCTTGCCCTCGGCCAGCGCGAGCACGATCCCCGCGCCGGCCAGCGCGGCGACCAGCTGCGTCACGACGTACGCCGGCACCTCGCGCCAGGAGATCCGGCGCGCGACGGCCAGGCCGACCGTGACGGCGGGGTTGAAGTGGCCGCCCGAGACGTGCCCCACGGCGTACGCCGCGGTGAGCACGCTGAGGCCGAACGCCGCCGCGATGCCGGCGTTGCCGATCTGGTCACCGGCCAGAACGGCCGCCCCCACGCCGCCCAGGACCAGCCACAGGGTGCCGAAGGCCTCGGCGGCCAGGCGGGCCCGCAGGGGGTAGGTGGGGGCGTCGGTCCTGGTGGTGGGCTCGGTGGTGGGCTCGACGCCCGTGTCGGTGGTGGTGCTCATCTCGTCGTCCTCTCCGCCTGCGCTGGGGCAGGCTGGCGCCGCGCCGGGTGGTTCCCGGGGCGCGGGTGGGTGGGTCGGTCCGCGGGTCGCTCGGACCGGGTGGCTACGGCGTCGTCGTCAGCGGCGACGCGAGCGTCCGAGGATGCGTCCGCGACGGCTCCCGTGGCCGCGGGCCTCACGACGCTCGTCGAGCTTGCGCCGGGCGATCGGCAGCCCGACCAGGGCCAGGAGCTTCCACAGCACCCATCCCAGGAGCGTGAACAGGTTGCGCTTGGTGCGGGCCACGACGGCTCTCTTCCTCTCGACCGCGGCCCGCGGGGCGGGCCGGGTGCGCACCGTCGTGGTGCGCGACCGAGGATGAGACGGCCGCCGGGGCCCGATCCTCACGTGGGTGTGAGCCACCCCACAGCGACCGCGCTCGGAGCAGCCGGTCGGCCGGTCAGGCCGTGGGCCCGAACCGCTCGACGCGGATGGCGGCGGGGTCGAGCCCGCAGTCCTGCAGCAACGTCTCGGCGTACGCCGCGAACCGGGCCGACCCGCAGACGAACGCGACCTCGACGCCCGCCAGCAGCGGCGCGACCTCCTCGCGCGTGGGGGCCCCGGCCCGGCGGCCGGCCACGTGCTCCCGCGTCCAGGCGATCGTGGCGCCGCCGGCGGCGAGCTCCTCGGCGTACGGCAGGTGGCCGGGGGCGCGCCCGACCGCCACGACGCGCAGCAGGTCCTCGCGACCCAGGCGACGGGCGGCGCGCAGCATGCTCACCGCCGGCACGACGCCGGTGCCGCCGACCAGGCAGAGCGCCGGCGTGGTGGTGTCCCAGGCGAACCAACGACCCAGCGGGCCGCGGACCTCGAGCACGTCGTCGACCTCGAGCACGTCGGCGAGGAACTCCGACACCTCGCCGTCGGGGAGCCGCTCCACCAGCAGCTCGAGCAGCGGGTCCTCGGGGTCGGAGGCCAGGGAGTAGGAGCGCTGCGCCGTGTAGCCGTCGGGCGCGCGCAGTCGCACCAGGTGGTGCTGACCGGGCCGGTGCCGCTGCCGCTGCGAGGGCTCCAGGCGCAGCCGCACCGTGTCGGCGGTCGGGTGGTCGATCTCGACCACGCGCGCCTCGGTCCAGGCGGTGGGCCGCGCGGTGACCTCGTCGATGGTGCTCATGAGGCCCTCAGTCGCCCTGGTAGCGCTGCTCGGCCCACGGGTCCCCGCGGTCGTGGTAGCCGTTGCGCTCCCAGAAGCCCTGCTGGTCGGTGTCGAGCAGCTCGATCCGGGAGACCCACTTGGCCGACTTCCAGAAGTAGAGGTGCGGCACGAGCAGGCGCGCCGGCCCGCCGTGCTCGCGGCTGAGCGGCTGGCCGTCGGCCTCCCAGGCCACCCAGGCCTTCGCGTCGCGCAGGTCGGCGAGCGGCAGGTTGGTGGTGTAGCCGCTGCTCGAGTGCACCAGGGCGTACGCCGCCTCGGGGCGCGGCCGGGCCTGGTCGAGCAGGAGGTCCAGGCTCACGCCCGTCCAGGTCATGTCGAACTTCGACCACGTGGTCACGCAGTGGATGTCCCCGGCGTACGTCGACCGCGGGAGCGCCCGCAGCTCCTCCCACGACCACGTGCTCGGGTGCTCGACGAGACCGTCGAGACGCAGCTCGAACTCCTCGGTCGAGACCCGCGGCGTCGCCTCGGCGGTCAGGGTCGGCCAGCCGTCGCCCACGTCGTACTGCCCCGGGGGGAGGCGGTCGCCCTGCTGCCCCCGGCGCTTGCCGAGGAAGCCGCGGGTGACGCGGCCGCTCACCGGAGGGCCCTGGGGGAGGTCGCTGCGCGCATGGTCCGATCCTCCCAGACGCCGCATCCCTCAGCCGAACAGTGGGCGCAGGTGGTCGTTGAGGAACATCCCGTGCGGGTCGAGCTCGCGGCGCAGGGCGACGAAGTCGGCGGCGCGGGGGTAGAGCTCGTGGAGCCGCTCGGGGGTGAGGAAGTGCAGCTTGCCCCAGTGCGGCCGGGCGCCGAAGTCGGCCAGCAGCGCGTCGACCGAGCGCAGGTAGTCCCAGTAGTCGGTGCCCGGGGCGCCGGACACCGAGATCACGGTCGTGGCCTGCTCGTGCTGCGGGGAGAGCCATGCCTCGTCGGCGCCGACCGTGCGGACCTCGAGCGGGTAGACCGACTCCGGCAGCCGCGTGAGCATGAGCTCCCGCATGGCCCGGACGGCGTCGGGACCGCGGTCGAGCGCGACGAAGTACTCCAGCTCGTGGAAGTTGGCGTCGTAGACCATCGGGAAGATCCGGTAGCACCGGTCGACGCGGTGACCCTCCAGGTCGCTGTCGGGGACCTCCGGACCGACCTCGTCGTAGACCTTGACGTAGCACCGGTCGGCCATCGGCTCGCCGTGCCCGTCGAGGTTGTAGAGCGCGCCGGACTCCTCGCTGGGCAGCCAGAACATGCCGAAGTGGCGGTGCTCGGCGACCAGCTCGTCCCAGTGCTCCATCACGTCCTCGAAGGGCCGCAGCCCGACGTCCTGGCGCAGGCGGTAGGCCTCGGTGACGGCGAGCTCGACCTGCGTGACCACGCCGAGCATCCCCACCGACGTCTGCGCGGCGTGCAGCAGGTCGGGTCGGTCCTCGCCGATCTCGAGCACGTCGCCGCTCGCGGTGACGACGCGCAGGCCGCGCACGGCGCCCGACAGGCTGGTGAAGCGCGTGCCCGAGCCGTGCGTGGAGGTCGCCACCGCCCCGGCGATGTGCTGGGTGTCGATGTCGCCCTGGTTGAGCAGCGCGAGGCCCGCGTCCCACAGCGGCTCGTAGAAGTCGTGGATCCGGGTCCCGGCGAGCGCGGTCGCCCGTCGACGGACCGCGTCGGTCGAGAGCACCCCGCGCATGGCCGAGAGGTCCAGGTGCAGGCCGTCGGTCGGCACGACGGGGGTGAAGGAGTGACCGGCACCGGCGACGCGGACGCCCCACCCGCGCTCGGCGGCCTCGCGCACCCGGGCGACCACCTCGGCCTCGTCGCGGGGGGCGGCGGTGGCGGCCGGGGTCGAGGTCTGGTTGCCGACCCAGTTGGTCCAGGTGGTGGTGCCGGTCGTGGTGCTCATCGAGGCTCCTCGGGTCGTCTCAGTCGCGCCAGAACAGGTGGTGCACGACGCCCTGGGAGCCGGCCACGGTCTCGTGGTGGTAGCGGTCCTCCAGGTCCTCGGGCGACGCCCAGAGCCGGGACCCGCCGCCGAGCTCGACCGGCGCGACGGAGACGTGGAGGGAGTCGACGAGGCCGGCGTCGAGGAACTGGCGGACGGTGTCGGCGCCGCCCCCGAGGCGTACGTCGCGCCCGTCGGCGGCCTCGAGCGCCTGCGCCAGGACCTCCTGCGGGGTGCCCGCGACGAAGTGGAAGGTGGTCTCCCCCAGGGTGAAGGAGGGCCGCTCGTGGTGGGTCATCACGAGGACCGGGGTCCGGAACGGCGGCTCGTCGCCCCACCAGCCCCGCCACTCCTCGTCCGTCCACGGCCCGCGCTGGGGTCCGAACTTGTTGCGGCCCATGATCTCGGCGCCGACGTCGCGACCCCACTCGCGCACCAGGAGGTCCTCCAGCCCGCGGCTGCCGCCCGGCTCGGTGCGACCCGGGAAGCTGGCGGTGCCGAACGCCCAGCCCATGAGGTCGCGCGGGTCGGCGTGGCCGAAGGGCTGCTCGAGGGACTGGTCGCGGCCGGCGGCGTAGCCGTCGCGGGACACTCCGATCATGGGGACCCTGACCTGCTGGCTCACCGCTGCTCCTCCCGACGACGTGTCTCGTGATGGTGGCAGACGGGACTGACAGTGCGGTAGGACCGGCGCCGGCCGGTCGTGGCGCCGGTCCTACCCGGGTCCTCCCCTAGGCGAGGACCCGGTCGACGAACTGGTCGAGGTTGCGACGCAGTCGGGCGACCGCCTCCTCCACCGAGAGGGTCTCGCGCAGGCTGGCGGCCCCGGAGACCTTGCGACCGCGGACGTAGAGCGAGCACGCCAGGTCGCGGCAGATCCACAGCCCGGTCGAGTCGCCCTTCCTCCCCGCCGCCCCGGTCCTGCGGGCGACGTTCAGCGCGACCCCGCCACCGGAGTGCGCGGTGATGCAGATCTGGCACATCGAGCTGCGCGCCCCTCCCCCGCTCCCCTGGCGCAGCTGCAGGCCGACGAGTCCCCCGTCGCGCTCGAGGACCAGGTAGGCCCGCTGGGAGCCCGAGGGGTCCGGCCACCCCAGGAAGTCGAGGTCGGCCCACGGCACGGTCTCCAGGTCGGGCAGGCCCGCGCGGGTCGCCTCGCCCTTGGAGCAGTTGACGAACGACGCTCGGATCTCGCGCTCGGTGAGGGGTGTCATCGGGTCTCCCAGTGGCTGAGCAGGGTGTCGAGCGCGTCGATCGAGCGCCGCCAGGACGACTCCGCGTCGGGCTCGCTGTGGTCGAAGGAGCCGCCGAGCTCGAGGTCGACGAAGCCCCGCACGAGAGCCCCGATCAGGCGCACGGCGTGGGTGCGGTCCGGCTCCGGCACGGCGTACCCGATCAGGACGGCGCGCGCCATCGCCGCGTGCCGCGGCCCGGCGCTGGCCCGTGCGGTCTCCGGGTCGAGCCGGAGCTGGGCGGCGGCGTGGCGCCCCGGGTGCTCCCGGGCGTAGTCACGGTAGACGTCGGCCAGCGCCACCAGCGCGTCCCGGCGCGACCGGCCCGCGAGCGCGTACGCCGCCCGGTCGGCCTGCTCCTCCAGCGCCAGCAGCGCGATCCGCGTGCGGAGGTCGTCGGAGCTCGCGAGGTGGGAGTAGATGCTCGCCGGCCGCACCCCGAACCTGCGCGCCAGCGCCGACACCGTCACCGCCGCGAACCCCTCCGCGTCTGCCAGCTCCGCCCCCGCCGTCACCAGCCGCTCCACCGTCAACCCCGCCCGCACGTGCCTGCCCTCCGTAGTCTGGTGCCTACAGCCTATAGGTGATGCCGTGCAGTCAATCGCCGGGGCGCCCTCCTCGGCCGGGGCGCGCTCCCCGGTCGGGTCCCCCGTCGGTCTCGCAGGGCCGAAGGCCCGACGTCGAAACCCGGTGATCACCACGAACGACCAGGTCAGCGGCCATCTCGACCCCGTCGTCTTGTCGGTGGTCGCTGCCAGAATGGACCCATGAGCAGCCACCCCCACGACGACCCGACCGGTGCCCCCGCGCACCCGTTGGTCGACCTCGTGGACCGGCTGCGCACCCGGCTGGACCGCCTCACCGGGCCAGGGGCGCGACCCGTGTGGGGCCTCACCGACCCCGAGAAGCGCCACGTCCTGGTCGAGCTCGCCGCCATCACCAACCAGCTCGACGCAGTCCGTCTCGACGTCCTCGCCGAGGCCGAGCGGACCGGCGCCACCGACGCCTCCGGTGCCCGGTCGGCCGCGGACTGGGTCGCGATCGAGACCCGCCAGCGCCGTGCCCACGCTCGCGCCGATCTCAGCCTCGCCTCCCACCTCGAAACCCACCGGCCGCTGCACGACGCCGTGGCTGCAGGGGGCGTGAGCATCGACCAGGCCCGCGCGATCATCACCTCCCTCGACCTGCTCCCGTCTACCGGCGACCTCGCCGTCACCCCCGAGGAGCGCCGCGAGGCCGAGGAGTGGTTGATCGGTCAGGCCGCGCACCACGACGCCACCGCCCTGCGCACCCTGGGCCGGCACCTGCTCGAGGTGATCGTTCCGGACCGGGCCGAGGAGATCGAAGGACGCCTCCTCGAAGCAGAAGAAGCAGCCGCCGCGCGCCGGACCACCTTCACGATGCGCGAGGACGACCAGGGCACCTGCCACGGGCGGTTCCGGATCCCGACCCGGCACGGCCACATGCTGACCAAGATGCTGCAGTCCCTGACCCCGCCACCCAGCAACGCCGCAGACGTGGAGTCGCAGCCGCTGCCGGTTCGACTGGGGATCGCGTTCACCGACCTGATCGAGCGGATCCCGGCCACCGCCCTGCCCACGAGCGGCGGCGTGGGAGCGACCGTCGTGGTGACGATGACCCTGGACCAGCTCCTGGCCCGCCTCGACACCGCCGGGGTCTGCACCCTGGACACCGGCGCAAGACTCACTGCCGCCGAAGCCCGTCGGCTCGCCGCCCGCGCCGGCGTCATCCCCCTGGTCCTGGGCGGCGCCTCGGTCCCGCTCGACGCCGGCCGCACCCGACGCCTCTACTCAGCCCAGCAGCGCATCGCCCTGCAGCAGCGCGACAAGCACTGCACCGCCGCCGGCTGCACCACCCCACCCGCCCTGTGCCACGCCCACCACGACCAGCCCTGGTCCACCGGCGGAGCGACCGACCTCGCCAACGGACGCCTCCTCTGCGGCCACCACCACAGACGAGTCCACGACCCCGCCTACCGCCACGAACGGCACCCCGACGGCACCATCCGCTTCCACCGGCGCGAGTGAGCCACGCTCCGCTCCAACGCCACACGACCGTGGCCTCGACGACGGGCGCAGAGCGCCCTGCTCGACCGACGGGGCAACGCCCTGCGCCGCCGACGGGCAGGGACCGGCTCGGCCGACGGGGCTGCGCCGCTCCTCGACGGACGGGCGGCGGACCGCGGGCGTCTAGCCTCAGCGGGTGGCGACCAGCGACGTGGGGGCGGCGTACGACGCCCGGGCCGAGGAGTACGCCGACCGGCTGGGGGCGCTCGACCAGATGGCCGCGGAGGATCGGGCCCGGATCCTCGGGTGGGCCGCCGAGCACCCGGGTCGGCTGCTCGACGCCGGGTGCGGCCCGGGCCACTGGGCCGACGCGCTCACCTCGGCCCGCCCCGACCCGGTCGTGGCGGTGGACGTCTCGAGGAGGTTCCTGGACCGCGCCCGGACCCGGTTCCCGCGGGTCGCGTTCGTCCGCGCGGACCTGGCGGCGCTCCCCGTCGCCGACGGATCCTTCGACGCCGTGCTGGCGTGGTTCTCCCTCATCCACGCGAGACCGGCGGAGCTGCCTCGCCTCGTCGGCGAGCTGGCGCGGGTCCTGGCGCCGGGCGGCTCGCTGATGGTCGGCTACTTCCACGGGGAGCCGGGCACCCGGTTCGACCACGCGGTCACCACCGCCCACCACTGGAGCGCCGACGCCCTGGCCGACCTGCTGGGCGTCCACGACCTCCACGTCGACCACGTCGACGTGCGACGACCCCCCGGGCAGCGGGCGCTGGGAGCCCTCGCCGCCACCCGAGGGTGACGGTTCGACTTGGAGGGGGGCCCGAGACTGGGCCCATGACGACAGTGACGCGCACGTTCACCGTGAAGCCCTCCCCGCAGAGGGTCATCGACTACCTCAAGGACTTCTCGCACGCCGAGGAGTGGGACCCGGGCACCGAGTCCTGCACGCGCAACGACGCCGGTCCGGTCCAGGTCGGCAGCACCTGGCACAACGTCTCCAAGATCGCCGGGGTCTCCACCGAGCTCACCTACGAGCTGACCGAGCTGACCGGCGAACGCATCGTCCTGGTCGGGAGGAACGAGACCGCCACCTCGACCGACACCATCACCGTGAAGCCCCACGGCGAGGGCAGCGAGGTGACCTACGAGGCCGTCATCGAGATGAGGGCGCCGCCAAGCTCGCCGCCCCGCTGGTCAAGCTGGTCTTCGAGAAGATCGGCAACGACACCGAGGACGACATGGTCAAGGTCCTCGACAGCCGCGCCTGACGCCGACGGCACCGGCCGCTCCCGCCCTTCGGCCCCGCCGTACCGTGGAGCGGTCGGTGCACTCGTGCCGCAGCACCGAGAGGCACCGTGGTGATCGAGGCCCGCGCACTGACCAAGAGGTACGACGAGAAGCTGGCCGTCGACGACCTGTCCTTCATCGTCCGGCCCGGCATGGTGACCGGCTTCCTGGGCCCGAACGGCGCCGGCAAGTCCACGACCATGCGGATGATGCTGGGGCTGGACCGGCCGACGTCGGGATCGGTCCAGGTCAACGGCAAGCCGTACGCCGACCACGCCGCCCCGCTCCACGAGGTCGGCGCCCTCCTCGAGGCCCGGGCCGTCCACCCCGGCCGGAGCGCCCGCAACCACCTGCGCGTGCTGGCCGCGACCTCGGGGATCGGACGCGCCCGCGTCGACGAGGTCCTCGACATGGTCGGCCTCACCGACGTGGCCGGCAAGCGCGTGGCCGGCTTCTCCCTCGGGATGGGCCAGCGCCTGGGCGTGGCCGCGGCCCTGCTGGGCGACCCGCAGACCCTGGTGCTCGACGAGCCGGTCAACGGTCTCGACCTCGACGGCATCCGGTGGATCCGGTCGCTGCTCACTCGCCTGGCGGGCGAGGGCCGCACCGTCTTCCTCTCCTCCCACCTGATGAGCGAGATGGCCGTGACGGCCGACCACGTCATCGTCGTGGGCCAGGGCAAGCTGCTGCGCGACCAGCCGATGGCCGACTTCATCCGCGAGGCCTCGGTCGACTCGGTCCGGGTGCGGACCCCGGAGCGCGACCACCTCGCCGGGCTCCTGCGCCGAGCGGGCGGGACGGTCACCGACCCGGCTCCCGGCGCCGCCGCGGCCGACGACCCCACGTCGGACGCCTTCGACGTCCAGGGCCTCAGCAGCCAGCAGATCGGCACCGTCGCCGGCGAGGCCGGCCTCACCCTGTGGGAGCTCAGCCCCCGCAGCGGCTCGCTCGAGGACGCGTACCTGGCCCTGACCCACGACTCCCTCGACTTCCAGGACGCCCGATGACCCTCACCGGCACCACGACCCCCGCCGCGCCCTCCGGTGCCCGCACCCGCTCGGACGACCGGCTCGACGGGCCGGTGACGCTGCGCCACGTGATCGGCTCGGAGTGGCTGAAGTTCCGCACCCTGCGCTCGTCCCTGGTCGTCCTGGCGGCCGCGATGGCCGCCATGGTGGTCTTCGGGGCGATCATCGCCCACAACACCCGCAACCCCGCCGGGCTCGACCCGGAGGACGTGGTCGCCTCGGGTCCCCTCCAGGGCTACTACATGGGGCAGCTGCTGATGGCCGCGCTCGGGGTGCTGGTGGTCAGCGGGGAGTACAGCAGCGGCATCATCCGGGCCACCCTGGCCGCGGTCCCGCGCCGCCAGCCCGTGCTGGTGGCCAAGGTGGTCGTGTTCACCGTCGTCGTCGGGATCGCCATGACGGCCGCCTCGGTCGTCGCGTTCCTGGTCGCCCAGGCGTTCCTCTCCGGCTACCGCCCGACCTCCAGCCTGTCCGACCCCGCCACCTTGCGGGTCGTGGTCGGCACCGGCGTCTACCTCACCCTGGTCGGCCTGCTCGGCAGCTCCCTGGCCTGGATCGTGCGGAGCACCCCCGGAGCCCTGGTGGCGGTGATCGGGCTGATCCTGATCCTGCCCGTGCTGTTCGGCCTGCTGCTCCCGACCTGGGGCACCCACGTCGCGGCGTACCTCCCCACCGGGGCGGGCGCGAGCTTCTCCACCAGCCTCCCCCGGCCCAACGCCCTGCCGCCGTGGCCCGGTCTGGCCGTGATGGTCGCCTGGGTCGTCGTCGGTCTCCTGGTCGCGTCCTGGTCGCTGCGCCGGCGCGACGCCTAGCCCCACCCGGGCCGCCCCACCGGACGGCCGTGACAGAAACCACCCCCGGGGAGGCGCCCGCGTCGCGGCCCGGGGCCGTGCGGTCCCTTAGGGTCCTGGGGTGGACGGGACGACCTCATGACCGCGCACACGGCGGCCGACGCTCCCGTGGCGCGTCCCGTCGACGACGAGGTCCGGCTGGCCTGGCGCCTCGCCAGGCGGCTGTGGTCGGTGGTGGCCGTGTTCGTCGTCATCGGCATCGCCCGGGCCGTGCAGGTCGGGATCCCCTTCCGCGACCCCCACGGCGCGTGGCTGGTGACGCGGGTCGGGCTCACGGCGCTGGTCTTCGTGGTGCTCGTCGCGGTGGACGGGCTGGTGCGCACCGGACGACCCTGGTCCCTGGCTCGGACGGTGGGCGTGGTGCGCGAGCGGTGGACGCCGCAGCGGCTGGCGTCGGCCTGGGTGGCCCTGCTGGCCTACAACGTCACCTACTTCACCTACCACAACCTCAAGAGCTGGGACGCCTTCAACGTCCCCCGCGACGACCTGCTGGCCGGGTGGGACCGGTGGCTCTTCGCCGGCCACACGCCGGCGGTGCTGCTGCACGACCTGCTCGGCCAGGACGCGGCGGCGTGGTCCCTGCAGGTCTGGTACGAGACCTTCGGGACGCTGGTCATCATCGCGTTCCCGGCAGCCGTGGTGCTGGCCCCGCGCACCAAGGACGCGTACGCCGCCATCGCGGCCTTCGTCTGGGTGTGGATCCTCGGCACGGCGACCTACTACCTGATCCCCTCGCTCGGGCCCTTCCACGCCTCCCCCGGCGACTTCGCGGGCCTGCCGCACATGTCGATCCAGGACACCCAGTCGCGCTACATGGCCCAGCGCGCCTACCTGCTCGCGCACCCGCACGCGAGCGACGCCTACGCCCAGGTCTCCGCCTTCGCCAGCCTGCACGTGGGGGTCAGCGCCACGATCCTGGGCGTGGCCTGGTGGCACCGGATGCGGCGCACGACGATCGTGATGGCCGTCTACCTGCTGGGCACGCTGGTGGCCACGGTCTACCTGGGCTGGCACTTCGCGGTCGACCTGCCGGCCGGGCTGCTGATCGCGGCGCTGGCCTGGGTGCTGGGGCCGCTCACGGTCGGCGTACGCCGCCCCGCACGCGCACGGCCGACGACGCCAGCCGCGGCCGACGCCGCCCAAGGCTGACCCCGACGGCCGGCCGGTGCCGCTGAGGCTCAGGTCCCCCGGGACAGCCGGCGCCAGCCGCCGCGGCGGTTGTTCTCCGCCACCGCCGCGACGAGGTCGCGGAAGGGCCCCTCGGGCAGCGTGTCGCCGGAGTACAGCTGGATCGACCGGGCGGTGCTGTTGCCGTGGCCCTGGTTGATGATCCCAGCGGGGTCGGGTGCGACCGGGTCGTAGACGAAGACGTTGACGTGGTCGCGGGTCGACTGGAGCGCGCAGATGTTGCCCTGGAGGACGAAGTAGGGGCGGTCCGTGCGCTTGACCGTCTCCTCGACCTCGGGGACGGCCTCGTGGACGAGGGCCCGGACGCGCGCGCCGACGTCGCCCTGCCACGCCGGCATCGCCTGGATCAGGGCGGTCACGCGGTCGTCGTACGGCACGCTCGGACGCTAGCCGGGCCCGCCGGGCACGGTCCAGGGACCGGCGGCGCGGGGGCTGGGTCAGACGCCCGCGGCGGTGACGATGGCGTCGGTCGCGAACCCGGCCAGCAGACCGATCAGCAGGCCGTAGGCGAGCAGGTCCGAGCGACGGGCGCGGGCCGCGACCCCGAGGAGCTGGGCCACGACGTAGACGATGGAGCCGGCGGCCAGGGTCAGGAACAGCACGCTGACCGGCTCGGAGGTGAACGAGTGACCGATGGCGGTGCCGACGAAGGTGGGCCCGCCGCCGATCAGCGCCATGGCGCCGAGGAAGCCCCAGCTGGGGCGCAGGAGGGCGCCGTCCTCGTCGACGTCGCCGGCCAGCGGCGCCACGATGCCGAAGCCCTCGGTGGCGTTGTGCAGGGCGAAGCCGACGACGAGCAGGGTGGCCAGGGCGATCTCGCTGCGCGCGGCCGCCTGCCCGATGGCCAGGCCCTCGGCGAAGTTGTGGAGGCCGATGCCCACCGCGATCATCAAGGACGTACGCCGGGCGGCGGACCACGTCGCCGGGCCCGCCAGGCCGGATCCCCCGACCCGGTGGGGTCGCTCGGTCACCGACTGCGCGCCCGGGCCGACCCGCGAGGCGGAGGCCGAGCGGGCGAGCCGTCGGTCGTAGGCCACCAGCCCGAGCAGGCCCGCGGCCAGACCGCCGGTGAACAGGAGGCCGTAGCCAACCACCGGGCCCAGACCCCCGGTCCCGGCGTGGGTCGCGACCAGGGCGGCGTCGAGCGGCTCCCAGGCCGCGGAGAACACGTCCCAGACCAGGAAGAGCAGCACCCCGACGGCGACGCCGTTCAGGACGACCCGCACCGACGGCGACAGGCCCCTCATCCGGCCGAGCGGCATGCCCAGCAGGATCGTGACGCCGGCGATGAAGCCGAGCAGCAGGGTGTTTCCCAGGCCCATGGTCGGGTCCTCCTCTTAGGTCAGCCTCACCTTACGCCGCGACCGAGGCGAGGACCACCGGCGGTCCACGTCCCCGCCGGTCGGCCTCAGGGGTCGAGCCCGGGACCCGGGACCGAGGCGATCACGGCCCTCGCCGCCTCCGCCATGCCGGTCCCCCGGGAGAGGGCCTCCCAGACCAGCCTGCGCGCGGCGCCCACCTCGTCGAGCGCGTGGCGTCGGGCCAGGACCTCGACCGCGCCCATCAGCGCGGGCCGTGCTCGCACGGCGTCCAGCAGCGCGATCCACCCGGGCTCGTCGTCGTCCTCGTCCATCGGCTCCTCCAGCCCAGCGCCGCGGTCGCGGCGCACGTCGGGTGGTCAGGGCCCGTCCGGGAACCGTACGTCGGCCACCCCCGGTACGTCGGAGGTGTCGCTGCACGGGGCCGGTCCGGGCCCCTGCGGTCTAGCCCTCGCGACGCTCGGCGAGGTAGGCCAGCCGACGCAGGGTCTCGCCGTTGCGCCAGGCGATCATGGGGGCCCGCACCGGCAGCGGCACCAGACGACCCGGCCCGTGGGTGGCGTCCTCGTCGATCACGACCCGGGTGCCTCCCGGGACCGCCTCGAGGACGATGTTGACCCTGGCCTCCCCGAGCGGCCAGCCCTTGGCCTGCAGGCTGAGCTGCTCACGCGGGCGGCACTCCAGGCTCACGGTGTCGTCGTCGACCACCGCCGGCCACGCCCCGACCGAGTGGTGGAGCCGGGCCCCGGGGGCGGGCCAGGTGTCGTCCACCTCGCGCATGCGGGTGGCACCGACCACCCAGAGCGGGTACAGCCAGCCGTCGGCGAGGACGTCCCAGACCTGGTCGGGGGTCGCTGCCATGACGCGGGTTCGTGAGGTCATGGTGCGCCGTACCCAGGCGGCGACCGGCTCACCCCCACCCCCACGGGCGAGGGTCCCGACGGGCCCGGGGGCCGGGCGCCGAGGAGCCCTCGGCGAGGCACTATTCTGAGGTCCGCCGCCGAACCAGCGGCCACCCCGCACGTGGGGCGCACGCCCCGCTCCCGCCCGACGCCCGCCCGACGACAGGCCTCCCGTGGACCGACACAACCCGCTCGAGGTCGCAGCGGCCATGCAGTCGGTGGCGCACGAGCTGAGCTCGCGCACCGACCTCGCCTCCACCCTGGACACGCTCGTGCGGGGCGCGGTCACGGCCCTGCCCGACGTCGACCACGCCGGCATCTCGGTGGTCCAGCGTCGCGGTCGCATCGAGACCCTGGCGACCACCGGTGCCTTCGTCGACGCGCTGGACGACCTCCAGCACTCCCGCAAGGAGGGGCCCTGCGTCGATGCGGTCTTCGAGCAGCCCGTGGTCCGGGTGCAGCACGCCCGCCACGAGACCCGCTGGCCGCGGTTCATGCCCGCGGCGGTCGAGCTGGGACTGCGCTCGCAGCTGGGCATCCGGCTCTACACCGAGGACCGCACGATCGGCGTGCTGAACCTCTACTCCACCTCCTCCGACAGCATCACCGACGAGGTCGAGCAGATGGCTGAGCTGTTCGCGGCGTACGCCACCTCGGCGCTGGGGCGGGCCCAGGGCCAGGACGCGCTGGACAGCGCGATGGCCTCGCGCCAGCTGATCGGGCAGGCGACCGGGATCGTGATGGAGCGGTTCTCCCTGGACGAGAGCCACGCCTTCGAGTACCTGCTGAGGGTCTCGTCGCTGACCAACACCAAGCTGCGCGACATCGCCCGCGAGATGGTGGAGACCGCGGGCACGAGCTTCACGACGCGCGACGCGGAGGGGGACGCAGGCGGTCCTGGGGGAAGGTCGGCCTCCACCCCAGGGGGTGGACTTGGGCGCACGGAGTTTCGCGGGCCCGGTGGAGGGGCACGGTAGGAGGACGGCACCGGGGGCCGAGAACAGCCCCGGCCACACGCGCTGTAGACACCGGCGACGACCCAGATCGACACCGAACTGCGGTGAGCCCCATGAGCACCTCCACCCTTGAGCGCCCCTTCCCCAGCACCCGCCCGGCGACCGCACCCACCGACCGGGCGGAGGCCGTACGACGCAACCGGGCCGACCGCGCCGCCAGGACCGCGGACCTCTTCCGGCGCGGCCTCGCGTGCGACGACGTCGCCGAGGCCGAGCGCCTCGTCGACGAGGCGATCACGCTCAACATCGTGGTGGCCGAGGCGGTCGCCTCGCGCTACCACCGGCGCGGGCTGGCCGACGAGGAGCTGGACGCCGTGGCGCGCCTGGGCCTGGTCAAGGCCGCGCGCCGCTTCGACCCCTCCCTGGGCCACGACTTCCTGTCCTTCGCCGTGCCCACCGTCCGCGGCGAGGTCCGCCGCTACTTCCGCGACTGCGGCTGGATGGTGCGCCCCCCGCGACGCATCCAGGAGCTCCAGCTCCGGATCGCCGGGGTCGAGGGACAGCTGGGCAGCACCATCGGTCGCCACCCCGACGCCGACGAGGTGGCCGCCGCGGTCGGCTGCTCGCGCGAGGACGTCGTCGAGGCGCAGGCGGCCCGCGGCTGCTTCTCGGCGACCTCGCTCGACTCCAGCCCGGCCGACTCCGACGCCGCCGCCCCGATGGTCGACCGGCTCGGTGACGAGGACCCCGGGATGGCCGAGGTCGAGACCCGGGAGATGCTGCGCCCCGCGCTGAGCTCGCTGAAGGAGCGCGACCGGCTGATCGTCCGGCTGCGCTTCTTCGACGGTCTGAACCAGTACGAGATCGCCGAGCGCCTCGGGGTCACCCAGGTGCAGGTCTCCCGCCTGCTGCAGCGCATCATGCGCGACCTGCGCGTCGCCCTCGAGGGTGACGCCCCCGCCACTGCCGGGACGCGGGCACACCGGGCGGCGTGACGGTCCGGACGGTCTGACGGACGAGGGCCCCACGGTGCGATCGCACCGTGGGGCCCTTCCGTCGTGCGCCGGCCAGCTCGCGCGGCGGGGTCTCAGCCCGAGCGGACCGGTCCGGTCCCGGGCGCGTCGACCAGCTCGATCTCCTCGATCAGCTCGTCCGGTGGCGCGGCCGTCGCGGCCGGGTCCTCGGCCCCGGCACCACCCCCGACCGAGGTGCGCTTCTTGTTCCACACGTCGAAGGCGACCGCGGCCAGCAGCACCAGGCCCTTGACCGTCTGCTGCCAGTCGATGGAGACGCCCATCAGCGACATGCCGTTGTTGAGCACGCCCATCACGAAGCCACCGATGATCGCGCCGACCACGGTGCCGACACCGCCGGTGACGGCCGCGCCGCCGATGAAGGCCGCGGCGATCGCGTCGAGCTCGAAGTTCGTGCCAGCCTTGGGGTTGGCCGCGGTGAGGCGGGCGGCGGTGACCATGCCGGCCAGGGCCGCGAGCAGGCCCATGTTGGTCATCACCAGGAAGTCGATGCGCTTGGTGCGCACGCCGGACATCGTCGCGGCGTCGACGTTGCCGCCGATGGCGTAGACGTGGCGGCCGGTGACGGTGCGCTGGGTGATGAAGCCGTAGACGCCGATCAGCACGAAGAGGATCAGGCCGACGATCGGGACACCGCGGTACTGCGCCAGCAGGAACGCGAAGGTCATCAGCACCAGGACCAGGGCGACCAGCTTGGCGTAGAACAGGCCCACGGGCAGGACGTCGAAGTTGTAGCGGACGGCCGAGGCGCGCTTGCGGAACTCCAGCACGACCAGCACGACCGCGAGCAGCGCGGCCAGGAGCAGCGTCAGGTTCGACAGCCCGGTGTCGGGGCCGACGTCGGGCAGGAACCCGTTGCCCATCGCCTCGAAGCCGTTGGGCAGGCCGCCGACAGTCGCGCCCTTGAGCACGACCAGGGTCAGGCCACGGAAGATCAGCATGCTGGCCAGGGTCACGATGAACGCGGGGATCCCGACGTAGGCGACCCAGAAGCCGTGCCAGGCCCCGATCGCCGCGCCGAGGACCAGGCAGAGGAGCACCGCGAGCACCCACGGCACGTCGTACTTGGTCATCAGGATCGCCGCGACCGCGCCGGTGAAGGCCGCGACCGACCCCACCGAGAGGTCGATGTGGCGGGCGATGATGACCACGACCATGCCGATCGCCAGGATCAGGATCGAGGCGTTCTGGGTGAACAGGTTGGTCAGGTTCAGGGGCCGCAGCAGGATGCCGTCGGTGGTGAACTGGAACAGCACCACGATGGCCGCCAGGGCGATCACCATGCCGTACTGCCGCACGTTGCCGCGCAGCGCCTTCTTCAGCGGGTTCATCGGACTACCTCTTGCTCCTGGGTCGACGTGGTCATGTAGCGCATGAGCGATTCCTGGTCGGCCTCGGCCCGGTCGAACTCATGGGTGATGCGGCCCTCGGCGAGGGTGTAGATCCGGTCGCAGAGCCCGAGCAGCTCCGGCAGCTCCGACGAGATCACCAGCACGCCCCGGCCCTGGTCGGCCAGGCGCTGGATGACGCCGTAGATCTCGTACTTCGCGCCCACGTCGATGCCGCGGGTGGGCTCGTCGAGGATCAGCAGCTTGGGGTCGGTGAACATCCACTTGCTCAGCACGACCTTCTGCTGGTTGCCGCCGGACAGCTTGGCGACGCCCTCGTTCACGGTGGGGGTCTTGATGTTCATGCTGGTGCGGTACTTCTCCGCCACCAGCACCTCCTCGCTGCTGTCGACCACGAGGCCCTTGCGCAGCTTGTCGAGCCCGGCGGCCGACACCGAGCGCTTGATGTCGTCGAGGAGGTTCAGGCCCAGGGCCTTGCGGTCCTCCGAGACGTAGGCGATGCCGGCGTCGATGGCGGCGGCCACCGAGCCCAGGTGCAGCTCCTGGCCGTCCAGGACCAGCCGGCCCTCGACCTTGCTGCCGTAGGAGCGGCCGAAGATGCTGCGGGCCAGCTCGGTGCGACCGGCGCCCATCAGCCCGGCGATGCCGACGATCTCGCCCCGTCGCACCGACAGGCTCGCGTCCCGGATCACCGCGCGGGAGGAGTCCAGCGGGTGCATCACGGTCCAGTCGTCGAGCTCGAAGAGCACGTCGCCGACGTCGGGGGTGTGGTCGGGGAACCGGTTCTCCAGGTCGCGGCCCACCATGCCGCGGATGATCCGGTCCTCGTCGACCTGGTCGGCCGCGACCGCGAGGGTCTCGATGGTGCGGCCGTCGCGGATGATCGTGATGTGGTCGGCCACCTGCTCGATCTCGTTGAGCTTGTGGCTGATCATGATCGAGGTGATGCCCTTGCCCTGGAGCTCCTGGAGGAGCTGCAGCAGGTGCTGTGAGTCGTCGTCGTTCAGCGCGGCGGTGGGCTCGTCGAGGATCAGGAGCTTGACCTCCTTCGACAGCGCCTTGGCGATCTCCACCAGCTGCTGCTTGCCGACGCCGAGGTGCTTGACCTGGGTCAGCGGGTTCTCGACCAGGCCCACCCGGGCCAGCAGGTCGATGGCCTGGCGGTGCGCGCGGTCCCAGCTGATGATGCCGCCGCGGGCGGTCTCGTTGCCGAGGAAGATGTTCTCCGCGATCGACAGCTCGGGGATCAGCGCGAGCTCCTGGTGGATGATCACGATCCCGGCGGCCTCGCTCTGCCGGATGTTCTTGAACTCGACGACCTGGCCGTCGAAGACGATGTCACCGTCGTACGTGCCGTGGGGGTAGACGCCCGAGAGCACCTTCATCAGCGTGGACTTGCCGGCGCCGTTCTCGCCGCAGATGGCGTGGATGTCGCCGAACTGCACGTCCATGCTCACCTCGCTCAGCGCCTTGACGCCCGGGAACTCCTTGGTGATGGAGCGCATCTCCAGGATCGGCTGGCTCATCGGGGGCCCTTCTCGGTGTGGGGGTGGTGGTGCGGGGTCGTTCGGGGGGTGGTGCCGTGGCCGGGCCGGGGTCACCGGCCCGGCCACGGCACCGGGGTCACTTGAGCTCGGCCTGGGTGTAGTAGCCGGTCTTGACCAGCGCGGAGTCCACGTTGGCCTTGGTGACGGGTTGCGGGTCCAGCAGGTAGGACGGGACGACCTTCTTGCCGTTGTCGTAGGTCTTGGTGTCGTTGACCTGCGGCTTCTTGCCGGCACCGATGGCCTTGACCATGGCGACGGTGACCTTGGCGAGCTTGCGGGTGTCCTTGAAGATCGTGGAGTACTGCTCACCGGCGAGGATCGACTTCACCGAGGCGACCTCGGCGTCCTGCCCGGTCACCACGGGCAGCTTCTTGCTGCCGCCGCCGTAGCCGTTGGACTTCAGGGCCGCGATGATGCCGATCGAGAGGCC
Source organism: Nocardioides korecus (assembly GCF_054778395.1). NCBI lineage: Bacteria > Bacillati > Actinomycetota > Actinomycetes > Propionibacteriales > Nocardioidaceae > Nocardioides > Nocardioides korecus. The sequence continues at coordinate 179,036 of NZ_BAAGZO010000007.1, forward strand.
GTCGTACGGCGAGAGCACGCCGTCGACGGTCGCCTGGGTGTAGCTCTTGGTCAGGATGTCCTCCATGCGCTTCTGCGCGGTGGCGGGGTCCCAGCGCAGGATGGCGGCCTGCTCGAACTTGGTCTGGCCCGAGACGACCTTCATGTCGCCGGAGTCGATGAGGGGCTTGAGCTTCTTCATCGCGCCGTTCCAGAAGAAGGTGGCGTTGTTGTCGTCGGGCGAGCCGGCGAACAGCTCGACGTTGTAGGGCTTCTTCTTGCCGCTGGCGGCCAGACCGTCGATCAGCGACTGGGCCTGGAGCTCCCCGACCTTCTCGTTGTCGAAGGTGGCGTAGTAGTCGACGGCCTTGGTGTCGCGGATCAGGCGGTCGTAGGAGATCACCGGGATCTTGCTGTCCTGGGCGGTGGAGAGGACGTCGCCGAGGGCGGTGCCGTCGATGGCGGCCACGACGAGCATCTTCTCGCCCTTGGTCACCATGTTCTCGACCTGGTTGACCTGGGTGGGGATGTCGTCCTCGGCGTACTGGAGGTCGACCTTGTAGCCGGCCGCCTCGAGCTGCTTCTTGATGTTGTTGCCGTCCGCGATCCACCGCTCCGAGGACTTGGTGGGCATGGCGACACCGATGGTGCCCTTGTCGCCGCTCCCGGACCCGCTGCTCCCACAGGCCGTGAGGCTCAGGGCCAGGGTGGCACCGGCGACTGCTGCGATCGTCCTGCGCACTGACTTCTCCATTCGTTGGGGTTCCTTGCTGCTGGTGGCAGGGGTCTGCCGCTTGGTGGTGCTGGGTCCGGGGGTGCTGCTGTCCCGCGTCGTCATCAGAAGCCCTGCGCGAGTCGGTGGTAGGCCTGGTTCCAGCGCAGCTCCTGGCGGAGCCGGCGGACCGAGGTGTCCTCGTCGATCAGCACCAGCTCGGTGCCGACCATGTCGGCGAGGTCGGCCAGGTGGTCGGCGTCCAGCGCGGTCGAGAGGACCGTGTGGTGGGGACCGCCGGCGGTGAGCCAGGCCTCGGTGGAGGTCTGCAGGTCGGGCGCCGGGCGCCACACGGCGCGGGCCACGGGGAGCTTCGGCAGCGCCTCGAGCGGGGCGACGACCTCGGCGGTGTTGGCCACGAACCGGAACCGGTCGCCCAGGTCGCAGGTGCCCAGGATGACGGCGTCGCCGGGAGCGGCGTCGAAGACCAGGCGGACGGGGTCCTCGCGGTCACCGATGCCGAGCGGGTGGATCTCCAGGGTCGGCTTCCCGGCCGCGATCGAGGGGCAGACCTCGAGCATGTGGGCGCCGAGGATGACCTCCTCGCCGGGGACCAGGTGGTAGGTGTAGTCCTCCATGAACGAGGTGCCGCCGGGCAGCCCGTCGGCCACCACCTTCAGGGTGCGCAGCATGACCGAGGTCTTCCAGTCGCCCTCGCCGCCGAAGCCGTAGCCGTCGGCCATCAGCCGCTGGACCGCGAGGCCGGGGAGCTGGCGCAGGCCGCCGAGGTCCTGGAAGTTGGTGGTGAAGGCGGTGAACCCGCCGTCGGTGAGGAAGGTGCGCAGGCCGGCCTCGATGCGGGCGCCGTAGCGCAGGGAGTCGTGGCGGTCGGCGCCGGCGCGCAGCTCGGGACGCACGTCGTAGAGGTCGGCGTACTCCTCCACCAGGGTGTCGATCGTGGCCTCGGGGACGGCGTCGACGACCTCGACCAGGTCGTTGACCCCGTAGGTGTTGACCGAGACGCCCCAGCGGCGCTCGGCCTCGACCTTGTCGCCCTCGGTGACCGCGACGTCGCGCATGTTGTCGCCGAAGCGGGCCAGGCGCATCGTGGAGAGGGCCGCGCGGCCGAGGGCGGCGCGGGTCCAGGCCCCGACGCGGCGCTGGGTGCGCTCGTCGCTGACGTGGCCGGCGACGGTGAGGCGGTCGATGCCGAGGCGGGTCTGGACGTAGCCGAACTCCCGGTCTCCGTGGGCGGCCTGGTTGAGGTTCATGAAGTCCATGTCGATCTCGGACCACGGGAGCGCGACGTTGGCCTGGGTGTGCAGGTGCAGCATCGGCTTGCGCAGCTGGTCCAGGCCCGTGATCCACATCTTCGCGGGGCTGAAGGTGTGCATCCAGGTGATCACCCCGACGCAGGCGTCGTCGGCGTTGGCGGCCAGCATCACCGAGCGGATCGCGGCGGCGTCGGTCAGCACCGGCTTGGCCACGATCGTCGCGGGGACGTGGGCGGAGGCGCCGAGGGCGTCGGAGACCTCGCGCGACTGGCGCGCGACCTGGTCGAGCACGTCGTCGCCGTAGAGGCCCTGGCTGCCGGTGAGGAACCAGACCTGGCCGGGGGCGGGTGCGCCGGAGGGTCGGGGGGTGGGGCTGGTCACGAGGGACTTCCTGTCGTCGGGGAGGGGGCCGGGTCCGCCGCGGAGGTCGCGGGCTGGCCGTAGACGTTCTGGTAGCGGTCGAAGAGGGAGTCGACGTGGACCTGGTCGATCGGCAGCGGGGTGCCGAGCTGGCGGGCCACGTGGACCGTGCGGGCGACGTCCTCGAGCAGGACCGCGGCCTTGACCGCGGAGCGGGCGTCCGCCCCGACGGTGAAGGGGCCGTGGTTCTGCATCAGGACGGCCTTGGAGCGGCTGGTGCGCAGCGTCTCGACGATGCCGCGCCCGATCGAGTCGTCCCCGATCAGGGCGAAGGGCCCGACCGGGACCTCGCCGCCGAACTCGTCGGCCACCATGGTCAGCACGCACGGGATCGCCTCGCCGCGGGCGGCCCAGGCGGTGGCGTACGTCGAGTGGGTGTGCACCACGCCGCCGACCTCGGGCAGGTGGCGGTAGACGTAGGCGTGGGCCGCGGTGTCCGAGGACGGGGCCCGGTCGCCCTCCACCAGCACGCCGTGGAGGTCGGTGACGACCATGCCGTCGGCGTCGAGGTCGTCGTAGGAGACACCGGACGGCTTGATCACCATCAGGTCGCGGCCGGGCACCCGGGCCGAGACGTTGCCGGCGGTCCAGACGACCAGGCCGTTGCGGGTCAGCTCGGCGTGTAGGGCCGCGACCTGGGCGCGCAGGTCGCGCACGGTGGTGGCGACGTCGGCGGTGACGGTCATCGGCCGGCCTCCTGGCGGGTGCGACGGGCCTCGCGACGGCGGGCCTTGAGCCGGTGCATGACGTCGTTGGCGCCCCGACCGAAGTAGTCGTGGAGGGTGCGGTACTCCTCGTAGAGCGCGGCGTAGGCCTTCACGTTCTCGGGGATCGGCTGGTAGCGGCCGCGGTCGACGCGTCCCATCACGGCTGCGGCGGCCTGCACGTCGGCGTACTCCCCTGCGGCGACGGCGGCGTGGATGGCCGAGCCGAGCGCCGGGCCCTGGGTGGAGGCGATCGTGGACAGCGGCAGGTCGCAGACGTCGGCGTAGACCTGCATCAGCAGCGGGTTGCGCAGCAGCCCGCCGGCCACGACGAGCTCCTCGACCGGGACGCCCGACTCCTCGAAGGCCTCGATGATCGTCCGGGTGCCGAACGCGGTGGCCTCGAGCAGTGCGCGGTAGGTGTCCTCGGGCCGGGTCGCCAGGGTCTGGCCGACGACGATGCCGGACAGGTCGTGGTCGACCAGCACCGACCGGTTGCCGCTGTGCCAGTCGAGCGCGACCAGGCCGTGCTCCCCCACCTCCTGGGTGGCGCACCGCTCGGTCAGCAGCTCGTGGACCGACAGCCCGCGCTCGGCGGCCTCGGCCGTCACCGCCGCGGGCACGCCGTGGGTGACGAACCAGTTGAAGATGTCGCCGACGCCGCTCTGCCCGGCCTCGTAGCCCCACAGGCCCGGGGTGATGCCGCCCTCGACCACCCCGCACATGCCGGGGACCTCGCGCAGCACCTCGCCGTTCATCACGTGGCAGGTCGAGGTGCCCATGATCGCGACCATCTGGCCGGCCTCGATGGCCTGGGCGGCCGGCACGGTGACGTGGGCGTCGACGTTGCCGGTCGCGACCGCGATGCCCTCGGGCAGGCCGGTCAGCGCCGCCGCCTCGGGGGTGAGGCCGCCGACGCGGTCGCCGAGGCGGGCCAGGGGCCGGTCGATCTTGTCCGAGACGAAGTCGGCGAAGTCGGGGTTGAGCTCGGTCAGGAAGTCGCGGCTGGGGTAGGTGCCGTCCTGGAGGATCCCCTTGTAGCCCGCGGTGCAGGCGTTGCGCGAGAGGGTGCCGCACAGCTGCCAGACGATCCAGTCGGCGGCCTCGACGAAGTGCGCCGTCTCGGCGTACACCTCCGGGGCCTCCTCGAGCAGCTGCAGACCCTTGGCGAACTCCCACTCCGAGGAGATCAGGCCGCCGTAGCGCGGGAGCCAGGGCTCCGCGCGGTGGCGGGCGAGCTCGTTGATCCGGTCGGCCTGGCCCTGGGCGGCGTGGTGGCGCCAGAGCTTGACGTAGGCGTGCGGCTCGCCGGTCAGGTGCGGGAGGTCCGAGAGCGGCGTGCCGTCGTCGGTGGTCGGCACCATCGTGCAGGCGGTGAAGTCGGTGGCGATCCCCACGACCTGCGCCGGGTCCACGCCCGCCGCGACGAGGGCCGCGGGCACCGCGACGCCGAGCACCTCGAGGTAGTCACCGGCGACCTGCAGCGCCCACTCGGGGTCGAGCCGGGTGCCGTCGGGCAGGGCCTGGTCGAGGACCGCGTGCGGGTAGTCGTGCACCGCGGTGCCGAGCTCGGCACCGTCGGAGACCCGGACCACGAGGGCGCGTCCCGACAGCGTCCCGAAGTCCACGCCGATGACGACACGGTCGCTGCTGGTGGGTGTTGGCACGCCTGCTCCTTGTCGATGTGAACGTTCACTGTGAGCGTTCACATGCAGGAGTGTGACTGTCGCCACAGAGGCCGTCAAGGAGGCTCGCGCCGAAAGTTCGTCCGCGCGTCGTACGCCGTCCACGTGGCCGCCCCTGAGCGTGCGAACCTGCCTAGACCAGCTGGCCCCGGGCGTGTCGGCGCAGGCGGCCGACCGGGCTCAGCCCGCGGGCGGGGCGGTGGACTCGCGGACCACCAGGGTGTTCGGCACCAGGGCCACCGCGGGCTGGGTCTCGCCACCCAGGGCGCGACCGAGCACGTCCATCACCCGTCCGCCAAGCTCGGCGAAGTCCTGGTGCACCGTGGTCAGCGCGGGCCAGAAGTAGCCGGACTCCGGGATGTCGTCGAAGCCCACGACGCTCACGTCCTCGGGCACGCGGCGTCCCTGCTCGCGCAGGGCCCTCACCAGCCCCAGCGCCATCTGGTCGTTGGCGACGAAGACGGCCGTCAGGTCGGGCTCCCGGGCCAGCGACAGCCCGGTGCGGTAGCCGCTGCGCGCGCTCCAGTCGCCACCCCAGCGCAGGGGCGGCACCCGTCGGCCCTGCCGCTCGAGCTCGGCCCTCCAGCCGTCGCGACGCGCCGAGGACTCCGCCCACCCCTGGGGCCCGGCCAGGTGCACGACGGTCTCGTGCCCCAGGGCGAGCAGGTGCTCGGTCGCCAGCCGCGCGCCCTGGGCGTTGTCGACGCCCACGGTGAGCGGCGTCGCGGAGAGGTCGCCCTCGACCACCACGACGGGGATGTCGAGGTCCAGCGACTGCGCCCGGCGCAGCACCGTCTCGTGGGGCACGATCACCACCAGGGCCTCGACGACCCGCTCGAGCAGCTGGTCCACGGCGCCGGAGAACGCCTCGGTCGACATCGAGACCAGGTTGACCGTGGCCAGCCGGTAGCCCGTGGCCCCGGCCGCGGACTCCAGGGCCCGCAGCACGCTGGCCGGACCGAACAGGGAGCTGCCCCAGGTCACCACCCCGACGGTGCGCGAGTGGGTGGAGGCCAGCTGCCGGGCCGCGAAGTTGCGGCGGTAGCGCAGCTCCTCGACCGCGACGAGCACGCGGTCGCGGGTCTCGGCCCGGACGCCGGGCAGGTCGTTGAGGACCCGGGAGACGGTCTGGTGGGAGACACCGGCCCGGGCCGCGACGTCGGCCATCCGCGCGACGCGCGGCCGCTCGTGGGAGGCCGGGCTCATGCCGCGACCCTAGGCCACCCGGGCGGCCGAGGGACGGCGGTCCGCCACTAACGTGGGTGCCATCGTGACGAACCCGCGCCCGGCATGACGGCCTACCTCCTGCTGGTGGTCGCCGGGTTCGCCGGCGGCGTGATCGGCACCGTCGCGGGGCTCGCCTCGCTGGTGAGCTACCCGGCCCTGCTGGCCTTCGGGCTGCCGCCCCTGGCCGCGAACGTCACCAACACCACCGCGATGACCGGGGTGCTGGCCGGGTCACTGGTCGGCGCCCGGCCCGAGCTGCGCGGCCAGGCTGCGCTGCTGGCGCGCCTCGGCGTGGCGGCCGGAGCCGGTGGCGCGGTGGGTGCGGCCCTGCTCCTGCTGACCCCGGCCAGCGTCTTCGGCCACGTGGTCCCGGTCCTGGTGGCGGCCGGGTCGGTCCTGCTGCTGGCCCGCGACCGGATCCGGGCCGCGCTCGACCGACGCAGACCCGGCGCCGTGCCCGGTGTGGTGCCCGGGCGCACGACGACGGTGCTGGTCCTCCTCACCGGGGTGTACGCCGGCTACTTCGGCGCCGCGGCCGGCATCATCGTCCTGGCCGTCGTCTCGGCCACGACCACGCTGCCCTTCGTGACCGCCAACGCGGTCAAGACGGTCCTGACGGGGGTCGGCAACGTGGTCGCCACGGCGGCGTACGTCGTGCTGGCGCCGGTCAGCTGGCCGGCCGTGGCCGCCCTCGGGCTGGGCCTGACCGTCGGCGGCTGGTGCGATCCCGCGCTGGGACGGCGCCTGCCCGAGCGCGGGCTGCGGCTGGCGATCGGGGTGGCCGGCCTGGCGCTGGCCGCCTGGCTGGCCTGGAAGGGCTGAGCGACACCTGAGAAACGCCTGACAAATCGTTGTTTGTGACGACGGTCTCGCGGGTACAGCACGTTGTCACTCGAGCCAGGGGGAAGCCCATGTCCAGTCCCACGACGCAGCAGGACCGCCCGGTCCGCAGCCTGATCCCGGCGCGGATGCACGACATGCCGTGGTCGCGCTTCCACTGGATGGTGATCTTCGGGCTCGGCACCGCCTGGATCCTCGACGGCCTCGAGGTCCAGATCGTGGCCGCCGGCGGCTTCGAGAAGTCGCTGAGCATGAGCGCCGCCCAGGTCGGTCTCGCCGGCACCATCTACCTCCTGGGCGAGGTGGCGGGCGCGCTCCTCTTCGGCCGGCTCACCGACTCCCTGGGCCGCAAGAAGATGTTCACGCTGACCCTGATGGTCTACCTGGTCGGCGCGGCCCTGGCCGGCCTGGCCCCGAACATGTGGATCTTCCTGGTGTGCCGGTTCATCTCCGGCATGGGCATCGGCGGTGAGTACTCCGCGGTCAACTCCGCCATCGACGAGCTCATCCCGGGCAAGCAGCGCGGCCGGGTCGACCTGGCCATCAACGGCACCTACTGGTTCGGCGCCGCGATCGGTGCGGCGGCCAGCTCGTTCCTGCTCGACACCGCCCGCTTCGGGGAGAACGTCGGCTGGCGGATCGCCTTCTTCATCGGCCCGGTCCTGGGCCTCGGCATCATCTTCCTGCGCCGCCACATCCCCGAGAGCCCTCGCTGGATGCTGACCCACGGCCACGCCGAAGAGGCCGAGAAGGTCGTCGCGGGCATCGAGCACCAGATCGAGGCCTCGGGCCAGACGCTCCCCCACCACGACGACTCCGAGGCCCGCTGGATCAAGGCCGGCTCCGGGCTGAGCGCGAAGCAGCTGTCCTACGTCTTCTTCAAGCTCTACCCCACCCGCACGGTCCTGGGGCTGACGCTGATGATCACGCAGAGCTTCCTCTACAACGCGATCTTCTTCACCTACGCCCTGGTGCTGAAGAACTTCTACGGGCTCAGCGCGTCCCAGGCCGCCCTGTTCTTCTTCCCGTTCGCGATCGGCAACCTGCTCGGACCGCTGCTGCTCGGACCGCTGTTCGACACCGTGGGCCGTCGCAAGATGATCGGCGGCTGCTACGCCATCAGCGGCATCGTGCTGGCGATCTCGGCGTTCCTGTTCAAGGCCGACGCCCTCACCGCGGGCACCCACACGGCGTTCTGGTGCGTGGCGTTCTTCTTCGCCTCTGCCGGCGCCTCCGCGGGCTACCTGACCGTCTCCGAGATCTTCCCGCAGGAGGTCCGCGGCCAGGCGATCTCGTACTTCTTCTCGATCGCCCAGGTCTTCGGCGCCCTCGGACCGGTGCTGTACGGCGCCCTGATCGGTGACGGCAAGGACCGTGGCCCGATGTTCTGGGGCTACCTGCTCGCCACCGCCGTGATGCTCCTGGGGGCCCTCGTGGCCGCCGTCTGGGGCGTCGACGCCGAGGGTCGCTCGCTGGAGGAGATCGCTCCCCCGCTGACCGAGTTCGACGAGGACGGCCACCAGAAGACGCTCCTGCCCGTCTGAGCGTCGACCAGGAACCAGCGAGGGGACCCACCGCATGTCCGAGCACACCGATCAGCCCGAGCAGCCGCCGTACACCGTCGTGGTGGGGGTCAGCACGACCTCCAGCTCGCCCACCGCGCTGCGGTGGGGACAGGCGCAGGCACGGTCGCACCACGGCCGCCTGGTCGCGGTGCGTGTCTACCGCGCGCCCAACGTCCCGGCCGGGCCGTCGGGTGCCTCCACCCGGATCCCGCCGGACCCCGACGAGGTCAACGCCCTGGAGCGGGCGCAGCTCGAGCGCGACGTGGTCGCGGTGCTGGGCGAGGACCACGGCGCGGAGCTGCGGGTGGTGCGCGGCAACAAGCGGCGCGAGCTGCTCGACCAGGCCCGCGGCGCCGACCTGCTGGTGATCGACGCTCCCCGGACGCCGTCGATGTCGCCGCTGCTGGCCCACCGGGTCGTGTACGCCGCCACCTGCCCCGTCGTGGTGATGCCGCCGTCGATCTCGGGCGCCCCGGCGACCGCGCTCACCCGGTCCGCCCAGGCCGTCGGACGGGCGGCGCTCCGCTCGGCCGCGACCGGGGGCCGGCCGGGCTACCGACCGCCGCCCACCCCGGGCGACTAGCGCAGGCGCTCCGACCTGTCAGGGGTGCCTGTCAAGGTGTGGTCGTGCCCTCACTGCCCCCGCTGCCGGACGTCGCCGACACCGCGGCGGTCACCGCCTGGGTGGCCACGCACCTCGGCCACCTGACCTTGGAGGGTGCCGACGGCGTCGAGCCGGGCGGGCACCGCGGTGGGCAGGCGGCCGCGGACCTCGCGCTCGGCACGCTCGACATCACCGGCTACGCCCGCTCCCGCTCGACCGTGCTGCCGGAGGGACGTCGGGGCGCGAGCCGGCTCTCGCCGTACGTCCGTCACGGGCTGCTGAGCCTCCCCGAGGTGTGGGACGCCGTGTCCGGGGCGCCGTCGAACGACGTCCGGCGGTTCCGTGACGAGCTGATGTGGCAGGAGTACGCCCGCCACCTCTACGCCCGCACCGGCCCCGCCCTGGCGGCACCCCTGCGCTACGAGCAGCCCCGGCCGACGGGTCCCGTGGCCTGGGAGGACGACATGGCGTGCACCTCGTGGCTGCGCGAGGAGCTCGAGGGCCAGGGCTGGCTGGTCAACCAGACCCGGATGTGGTGGGCCTCCCACTGGGCCGTGCGCAACGGCAAGGACTGGCGCGCGGGCGAGGACGACTTCTTCCGCCACCTGCTCGACGGCTCGCGCGCGGCCAACCGGCTGGGCTGGCAGTGGACCGTCGGCACCGGGAGCGGCAAGCCCTACGGCTTCAGCCGGTGGCAGGTCGAGAAGCGCGCGCCGCAGCTGTGCCGCTCCTGCCCGCTGCGCGACGCCTGCCCGATCCAGGGCTGGCCCGACGCCGACCGGGGTCCGGCCGTCGCCGACGCGCCGCTGCGCGAGGCCGTCGACGCCGGCCCCGGAGCCGGCCCGCACGAGACCCTGGAGCAGGGCGAGCCCGACGCGGTGTGGCTCACCGCGGAGTCGCTCGGCGACGCCGACCCCGCACTGGCGGCGCACCCCGACCTGCCCGTGGTGTTCGTGTACGACGAGCCGCTGCTCGCCTCGCTGCGCCTGTCCGGCAAGCGGCTGGTGTTCCTCACCGAGACGCTCGCCGACCTGGCCGAGCGCCGCGCGGTGGACGTGCGCCTGGGGAGCGTGCCCGCGGAGCTCGTCGGCCGGGCCGTGGCGACCACGTTCGCGCCGGTGCCGGGGTTCGCCCGCCACTCGTCCGCCGTGGACGTCGCCCGGCTGCACCCCTGGCCGTGGCTGGCCCGGCCGACCGACCAGCGGCTGACGTCGTTCAGTGCGTGGCGCAAGGGCGTTCGGCGCTGAGCCTCACGCGTCCTCGGTGCGCGGGCGCCAGCCGAGCGCGGGACCCAGCCGCGTGGCGATGTCGGTGAGGATCTGGACGTAGTCGTCGTGCTCGAAGGAGAACGGCAGTGCGAACGCCACCTCGTCGACCTCGCGGAAGCCGGCGTGGGCGTGGAGCCGCTCGGCGATCTGCTCGGCCGGGCCGACCAGGTCGGGGGCGAACAGCATCCGGCCCGGTCCCTGCGGGCTGGTGGTGCGGGCCAGGCGGGAGGCGGCGTACGCCTCGTAGCGCCGGCGCTGGTCGGGCGTGGCCGTGTCGGTCGGCACGACCACCAGTCCCTGGGAGACCCGGGCCGCCGCTCCGTCCGGGTGGTGCTCGCGGAACGTGCGGACGTGGGAGCGCTGGATCTCGGCGAAGTCCGGCACCTCCTCGGACCCCGGGTCGTCCTCGGCCTTGACCACGCTGCTCGTGAGCAGGTTGAGCCCCTGCTCCCCCGCCCAGCGGGCCGAGCGCAGGCTGGCCGCGCCGTACCAGACCCGGCTCGCCAGACCGGGGGCGTGCGGCTGCACCCGGTCGGAGAAGTCCTCGATGCCGACCCGGCCCTCGAACGGGCTGACCGGGTCGCCGCGCAGCATCCCCAGCAGGCGCTCGACGCGGCCGTAGCCGAAGTCCTCCTGCTCGGCCGTGTCCGGGTAGAGCGCCTCGCGGACGTCGTCCCACCGCATCGGCGGCCCCACGCTGATGCCCGGGTTGAGGCGACCGCCCGCGAGCAGGTCGACGGTGGCGAGGTCCTCGGCGAGGCGCAGCGGGTTCTCCCAGCCCAGCGGCGTGACGGCCGTCCCGAGCGCGATCCGGCTGGTGCGCTGGGACGCGGCGGCGAGGACCGCCACCGGCGAGGAGATCCCGAACTGGAGGTGGCGGTGCCGCAGCCAGGCGCTGTCGAAGCCGAGCTCCTCCCCCAGCTCGATGACCCGCAGCGTCGACTCGTGGCCGGCGCCGGGGTCGGCGGGGTCGAAGAGGCCGATGGTGAGGAAGCCCAGCTGCTGCAACGGCGTGGACGGGTCAGGCACGGCGGGTCCTTCCGGGCGGTGGCGGCGGGCGGGCGCCCGGCGTACGCCCCCATCGTCACAGGCGGACGGGCAGCGCCGCTGCGAGCACGGCCACCGGACCGCGACCGGCCCTGGCAGGATGCGACGCGTGGCCCCCACCCTCGCCGACCTGGACTGGCCGCTGCGGACCGAGCGGCTGGTCATCCGTCCGAGCCGCGCGGACGACGCCGAGGCCCTGCACGCCGTGCGGACCCACCCACTGATCGCGACCTGGGCGCACTCGGTGCCGACGGGTCTGCCGGAGTGGCAGGAGCGCTACCGCGACCCCGCGGTGGTCGGCCGGCTGCTGACCGTCGAGGTGGACGGGCAGCTCGCCGGCGAGCTGATGGTGGCGGTGGGCGACGCCGACGCCCACCGCGAGGTCGCGGAGCAGGCGGCCGCCACCGAGGCCGAGCTCGGCTGGCTGATCGCCCCCGACCACCAGGGCCGCGGGCTCGCAACCGAGGCCGCCCGCGCCCTGCTGGACCTGTGCTTCGGCCCGCTCCGCCTGCGGCGCGCGACCGCCTCCACCACGGAGGCCAACGTCGCCTCGTGGCGGGTGATGGAGAAGCTCGGGATGCGCCTGGAGACCCGGTCCCGACGCAGCACGCTGCACCGCGACCACGGCTGGATCGACGGGCGGGTCTACGCCCTGCTCGCCGAGGAGTGGCCGGTCAGGCGCCTCCAAGGCCCCACCTGACCAGGGTGGCCTCCCGCGTCGACCACGGGCAGGCCCGCTGACCCTCAGGCCGAGAGCACCTCGAGCAGGGCGTCGCCCCACTTCTCGATCTTGCCCGCACCGATCCCGGAGATGCCGGCGAGCGCGGCCTTGTCCCCCGGCACCTCGGCGGCGACCTGGCGCAGCGTCGCGTCGTGGAAGATGACGTACGCCGGGAGGCCGGCCTCCTTGGCCGTCGCCGCCCGCCAGCCGCGGAGCCGCTCGAAGCGCGCCTCCCCCGCGGCGTCCAGGGGGATCGCGTCGGCGGCCTTGCTGCGCCCGGACCCGCCCGACCCGCCCGACCGCTTGCGCGAGGCCCGGGGCGCCTCGGTGCGCAGCGGCACCTGGCGGCCGGCCCGCAGCACCTCGTTGGAGCCCTCGGTCAGCTCCAGCGTGCTGTAGCCGTCGCCGGAGACGGCCAGCAGCCGGCGGGCCAGCAGCTGCCGAATGACCCCGCGCCAGCCGGCCGCGTCGAGCTCGGTCCCGATCCCGAAGACGGTCAGGTCGGTGTGGCCGAGCTGGACCACCCGCGGGGTGGCGTTGCCGAGCAGGATGTCGACGACGTGGCCCGCGCCGTACCGCTGGCCGCGCTGGTGGAGCCGCACCACGGCCGAGAGCACCTTCTGCGCCGCGACCGTGCCGTCCCAGGTCTGGGGCGGGGCGGTGCAGGTGTCGCAGTTGCCGCACGGGGCGGACTCCTGGCCGAAGTAGGCCAGCAGCTGGACGCGGCGGCACTCGACGGTCTCGCACAGCGCGAGCATGGCGTCGAGGTTCTGCCCCAGCCGTCGCCGGTGGGCCGCATCGCCCTCGGAGGTGTCGATCATGCGGCGCTGCTGGACCACGTCGGCCAGGCCGTAGGCCAGCCAGGCGGTCGCCGGCTCTCCGTCGCGCCCGGCGCGGCCGGTCTCCTGGTAGTAGCCCTCGACCGACTTCGGCAGGTCCAGGTGGGCCACGAACCGCACGTCGGGCTTGTCGATGCCCATCCCGAACGCGATCGTCGCGGTCATCACCAGCCCGGGCTCGCGCAGGAACCTGGCCTGGTGCTGCCCGCGGACCGACGCCTCGAGCCCCGCGTGGTAGGGCAGCGCGGTGATCCCGTTCTTGGTCAGGTGGGCGGCCGTCTCCTCCACCGACTTGCGCGAGAGGCAGTAGACGATGCCGGCGTCGCCGGCGTGCTCGGTGCGCAGCAGGTCGAGCAGCTGGGCGCGCGGGTTGTCCTTGGGCACGATGCGGTACTCGATGTTGGGCCGGTCGAAGCTGGCCACGAACGTGCGCGCGGAGTGCAGGTGCAGCCGCTGGGTGATGTCCGCGGCGGTCGCGGCGGTGGCGGTCGCGGTGAGCGCGATCCGGGGCACCTCGGGCCAGCGGTCCCCCAGGACGGCCAGCTGGAGGTAGTCGGGCCGGAAGTCGTGGCCCCACGAGGACACGCAGTGCGCCTCGTCGATCGCGAACAGCGAGATCTCACCGCGGGCCAGCAGCTGGAGCGTGGCGGGCACCGAGAGCCTCTCGGGGGCGAGGTAGAGCAGGTCGAGCTCGCCCGCGACGTACGCCGACTCGACGCGGCGCCGCTCGTCCAGGTCCTGGGTGGAGTTCAGGAAGGCGGCCCGGACGCCGAGCGCCTCCAGCGCGTCCACCTGGTCCTGCATCAGCGCGATCAGCGGCGAGATCACCACGCCGGTGCCGGGTCGGACCAGCGCCGGCACCTGGTAGCACAGCGACTTGCCGCCTCCGGTCGGCATCAGGACCAGCGCGTCACCGCCGGCCACCACCGTGTCGATGATCGCGGCCTGCTCGCCGCGGAAGGCGTCGTAGCCGAAGACGCTGCTCAGGGTCTCGAGCGGGGTGGTCGTCACGGCGCTGCTGGCGGGCATGGGGCCCATCCTCCCCGACGCCTCCGACAAGCGCCCACGTCGGTCGGTCGGGTCCGCCGTCCAGGATGGGGTCATGACACACAAGGCCAGGACCGGACTCAGGCACCCCGTCGTCGAGGAGTTCACCCGCCAGAGGGCCCAGGACGCCCAGGCGCGACTCGCGGACGCGATCACGAAGTTCTCGGGCTCGATGCTGTTCGTCTACGTGCACGTGGTCGTGTTCGCCGTCTGGATGATCCTCGTCGAGCGCAGTCCGTGGCCCACGCTGACGCTGGTGGTCTCGCTGGAGGCGATCTTCCTGTCGACGTTCGTGATGATCGGGCAGAACCGGGCCGCGGCGTTCCAGCAGGCCAAGGCCGACCACGACTTCCGCGAGCAGGAGCTGGAGCTCAAGGACAACACCGAGATCACGCGCCTGATCCACGTCCTCACCCAGGAGCTGCACGACCGGCTCCTGAGCGCCGAGGACCCGGGCCGGGGGCGGGGCTAGGCGACGAGCGGCTCCACGTCGCGGGTGCAGAACATGCACACGCTGGCGTCGACCGGAATGAAGGACTTGCAGTGGTCGCACTCGCGGTTGCCCTGGGCGCCCGCCGCCTCCTTGCCGGTGAACCGCTTGATCAGCTTGACCAGCAGCAGGATCACGAAGGCGAGCAGCAGGAACCCGACCAGGACGGTCAGGAACTTGCCGTACGGGATGACCGCGCCGTTGACGCGCACCGAGAGCCCGTTGAAGCTCGGCTTGCCGAAGATCGCGGCCACCAGCGGCATGATCAGGTCGTCGACGAAGGCCTGGACGACCCCGGCGAACGCGAGACCGATCGCCAGGCCGATGGCCACGTCGACGAGGTTGCCGCTGAAGGCGAAGGTCCGGAACTCGCTGAGAAGCTTGCGCACGGCGAGATCATCGTCGCTGGCGGTGGCCACGACAAGCCCTCACCTCGGGTGCGCGCCTTCCTCGAGGACGAGTGAGGCACCTCGGAGTTCGCGACCTCCTCCCCCGCCGCAGCCCGGCTCCGTGGGAGGAGTCAGGCGGCGTCGAGGTGCAGGACCTGGGCGTCCGCGGACGGCACCGCGCGGACCGGCAGGAACCGCAGGACACCGGCCCGGGTGGCGCGGCGGCCGTGCAGCGTGATGATCGCCCCGTGCAGGGCCACGCCCGACCACAGCAGGTTGGACACGACGCTCGGCCAGGCGCCGTACGCCGCGCTCGCGGTCGCACACAGGACCCCGCCGGTGATGTTGAGAGCGGCGTAGCGGAGGGAGGCGGAGTGCCACCTGCCCCGGCTGAGCATCACGTAGGCAGCGATGGTGCCCACGGTGCCGACCCAGCCCATGGCCGACGTGATCATGCGATGTTTCCTCGTTCTGTTCCGTGCCCGGGCCTCTCCGCCCGACTCGTTAATTCTGAGGCTGGTGTGAATGTAGCGCCATCGCACTCCGATGCATCCGGCATGTAGCATCGCTGAAGTGATCCTGGACCCCCGACGGCTTCCGTTCCTGCTCGCCGTCGGGCGCCACGGCGGCGTCCTCGCGGCTGCCGACGAGCTGGCTGTGACGCCGTCGGCGGTCTCCCAGCAGCTGGCCAAGCTCGAGCGTGAGACAGGTCGCACCCTGCTTCGACGTACGCCGTCCGGGAGCGTGCTCACCCCCGCCGGCCTGGCGCTCGCCGAGGCCGCCGAGGAGGTCGAGCGCACCCTCGCGCTGGCCCGGTCGCGGCTGGAGCACGACGACGAGGTGGTCAGCGGCAAGGTGCGGGTCGGCGGCTTCCAGTCCTTCCTCAGCAACGTCCTGGCGCCCGCGCTGCCGGGGTGGCGCGAGCGGCACCCGTCCCTGGTGATCGAGGTGGTCGAGGCCGAGGAGTCCGAGCTGTCACGGTCCCTGCGCGCCGGGACGCTCGACGGCACCATCGTGGAGCTCGACGCCGGGGAGGGCTACGCGCCGCCCCGCGGCACCACCGACGTACCCCTCCTCGACGAGCCGTGGAAGCTCGTCGTCCCCTCCGGCGCCCTGCTGGCCACCGACGTCGTCGACATCGCCCGCGTCGGCCTCCCATGGCTCGGCGTCGACCCCACCGCCGCGAGCGCCCAGGCCGTGGACCGCGTACGCCGCCGCCTCGGCGGCGACACCTCCAGCCTGCACACCTACAGCAGCGTCCAGTACGCCCTCGCCCTCGTCGCCGCCGGCGAGGGCGTCACGCTGCTGCCGTCCCTGGCGCTCGAGGGGCTGAGCACCGACGGCGTCGACGCGCTCTCGATCCCCGGCCTCGGCCTGCGCCGGGTCGTCCTGCGGCACCTCACGCGCGGCCGGGCGGCCAGCCCGTCGCTGGTCACGGCCGTCAGCCTGATCCGGGAAGCCTCTGCTTCGTTCTCGTACGAGGCGTCGGGGTTGTGAGGGCGCTCTCAGGCGGTCGTTGCGCGCTGCGGGAGCGTACGACGCAGCCCCATGAGGGGTCATGCCTGGCGTCGGGCCTTTGCCCGAGGAGCGCCTTCCGCGGCTGCTCTCGGGTGTCCAGGGATCGTGCCCACGTCATACTCGCGTGGTGAGCCAGCCGACGACCGTGAGCGGCGTGATCACCCGTCTGAGGGAGATCGACGCTGCCCTGCCGGCCGGGGACGGTGTCGCGATCTTCAACCGGATGTACCTGCAGGTCACGGAACGTATCGAGGCGATCCTGGCCGACCCCGCAGATGCCGCGACCGTCTTCGGTGACCCGGAGACCATGGCCGCGCTGGACGTGGCGTTCGCAGGACTGTGGCTGGCGGCGTACGACGCCGACGCGGGCGGCGGGCCGGTCGGTCCAGCGTGGCGCCCCCTTTTCGAGGCACGTGGCGCGGGACGACTGCCGGTGCAGTACGCCGTGGCTGGGATGAACACCCACATCGAGCACGACCTCCCCATTGCCGTGGTCGACACGTGTCTGGCCCGGGGCAGGCACCCCGCCGACGTCCACGGTGACTACGAGCAGGTCAACGTCGTGCTGGCAGAGGTCGAGGCGCCGATCCGCCGCTCCTTCCTCGATGCTGTCGGGCGCCAGGTGGACGACGGTGTGGGCTCGATCGTCCACGTCCTGAGCGCTTGGGACATCGACAAGGCACGTGAGCTCGCCTGGGTGACGGTCGAGGCGATCTGGGAGCTGCGCGGCACCAGCCCGTTGCGTGACCACTTCCTCGCATCTCTGGGTGACACCGTAGGCATGACCACGCGGGTCCTCCTGGCTCCTGCCTGAGCGTGCACGACGGGCGTCGGTTCATGTTCTTCGCGCGGTGGTTCACCGACAGCTTCTTGCGTGCCAGCCGGGAGGACTTCCGTCAGAACACCTCGACGCAGGAGATCGACCTGTGCCAGATCTACGGGCTCGGGGCCGAGCAGACGCGCACGCTGCGGTCGACGGAGGCCGGGCCTCGACGGGCTGGTCTGCTCCACCACGTGGCTGCCGGACCACCGAGGGTCCATCATGGCAAGGAGCTCACCGAGCGCCACTGTGTTGACCCGGACGGGGGACGGCAAATGGATGTCTCCGCCACTGCTGCCCGTGGCCTCGATGCCCATCGGGCAGCAGCGACCAGCAAAGAGCCTCGCAACAAGCGCTTGTGGGCGATCGACGTCAACATCGCGGTCGACGTCATGGAGGCACGGCTCGCGTCGAGCAAGGCCGCCAGCGCGTGGACGCCCGCGCAGGCCGCGTTGGAACCCGGTCTCCTGCGACGGCTCGCGGCGGCCCGTGCTGCGACGCTGCGGCACGACCCGGTACCGGGCCACGTGAGCAACTGGTGGCGCGGGACGCTCATCGAGACCGCGTACGAGAACCTGCACGCCGCCGAGGCGTTGATGGCTGCCTACTACACCCCCGAGGAGATGGCGGCCGAGATCCCCGAGGCGGTTGCCCGGGTCGATGCGGGACTGGACCGGGACGACCCGCGACGGGTCGCCGTCCAAGACCTCCTGGAGAGCCCGATGACCGAAGCAGTACGTCGGGCCGAACTGCTCAAGGCCATCGAGATCGGCTTCAGCGCCTCAGACGCCGAATTCACCCGGCTGCGCAGGTTTCGCAACACCGTGCTCGCAGGGGCCGCCGCCATGACGGTGCTGATGATCCTGTTCGGCATGTACGTGCACGCCAACCCCTCCGACGTGCCCTTCTGTTTCGCACCCACCCGAGGCGACGTCGTCTGCGCCTCAGGTGGCAGCGCGCCGGCACCCCACGACGTCGTGGCCGTCGCGCTTCTGGGAACCCTGGGCGGCCTGCTGGCAACCATCCTCGCCATCCGGAAGATGGAAGGTTCCTCAGGCCCCTACAACGTGGGACAAGCGTTGGCGGTGCTCAAGCTCCCACTGGGAGCGATGTCGGCCGTAGGCGGACTGATCGCGATCCGCGGCGACTTCATCCCAGGTTTCTCCCAGCTGGACACCCAAGCCCAGATCTTGGCCTACGCGTTCGCTTTCGGCTTTGCCCAACAGCTCCTCACCGGACTCATCGACCGGCAGGCCACGACGATCCTGAGTCGTACTCCGGGCAAGTCGGCCAGGGTCACGCGGCCACTTCGCATCGCCCCCGCCAGGCCGCCGAGCACCCTCGAAGCCGGCGCGCCCGACGCTGACGTTGCCGACACCGGGTCGACCACCTGAGCACGGTCAGCCACGCACCGGTCGAGAACACCGGGGGCGGGGATCACCGTCATGACCTGGGGTACGCCAGGATGCGGGCGTGAGCCAGGGTGTCTGCCGGGGACCCTGGTTCTGTCGCGATGACCAGCCAGGTCTGACTCAGCCTCGCCGCTGCCGCTACTGGACGGCCAGCAGCTCGGCGGCGATCTCCTCGGTCCAGGCGTCGATGGCTTCCTCGTCCTTCTGGGAGAGCACGTCGTGCTGGGCCCCTGCGAAGACATGTCCGCCGCGAGGTTCGACCAGCCTGACGAGCTGGTGGAACTCGTGTGGCGGTGTGTCCTCCGCGGCACTGGGCGCGGTGCCCTCCGGACCACTGCTGAACAGCCACACGGCGCGGTCTGCGAACTCCTTGCGGTGGTGTCGGGCGAAGCGGACTGCCGCGTCGAGCCAGTGGGACATGTGTGCGTTCCCGCCTAGGACCACGGCCTGGTAGGCGGCGACGCTCTTCACGTTGGTGATGGGTTCGGCGCGGGCGTGCAACCCCTCCTCGCGCAGCCCGCTGGCGATACGTTCGGCGATCTGGGTTGTGGGACCACGGCGGGTGGCGTAGGCAACGAGGACATACATGGCGCTTCCTTTCCTGGTCCCATCGTGGCGCGAAACGGGTGGGGGCGCAGCCCCCTTTCGACGGTCACCGCCTGGTCGGATCAGTGGCCGCGGTCTCCACCAGGTCGTGGCAACTGCAAGGCGTGATGCTTTCGAGGCGGCCGTCCCCAGAAGGCGTGTGTCACCGTTCAGCATCCCCGCGGCGCTTGACCGCGTGCACCCGTCGACCGATGTCTCGGCGGTCAGGTCGGCTGCAGCGCCTGTGCCAGCATCACGATGATGTCGCTGGGGCCGCGGACGTAGGTGAGCTTGTAGATGTCTTGGTAGGTGGCCACGCCGCGCAGCGGGTAGCAGCCGTGCCTCGCGGCGATCTCCAGTGCTTCGTCGATGTCGTCGACGGAGAAGGCGACGCGGTGCATACCGATCTCGTTGGGCTGGGTGGGCGTCGTCCTGATCGCGTCAGGGTGGATGTACTCGAAGAGCTCGAGGCGACCGTTGCCGTCGGGTGTCTGGAGCATGGCGATGTTGGCGTGGTTGCCGTCGAGGCCGACGGCGGTGTCCGTCCACTCGCCGCTGACCGTGTCGCGGCCCAGGACGGTCAGACCGAGATCGGTGACGAAGGCGATCGCGTCTTCGAGGTCATGGACCGCTATACCGACGTTCTCAAGTTTGATGGACACACGCCGCACGCTACTCAGTGAGGCCCCTCGGGTTCACCGCGTGAAGGCGCGCCGGGGCCCCTTGGCCCGGTCTTGCTCAGCGATGCGCGTCCCCGCGTCACACCGCCGCGTACCGGACGCACGAATCTGGGGAGATCCGCCTGTTCGGTGCGCAGATCAACGGCCCCGTGCCACCCTGTGCCGGTGGATCCAAGCGCGGGGTGGCGCCAACACAGCGGCAGGTACCGAGGCGTTCCCGGGCGGCCAGCCGTCGGGGTCGTGGCGCCGCTGATCGTCGCGCTCCTGACCGCTGGTTGCGCAGCACCCGTGCCGAGGGCGTCCGACGCGGCCACGCCATCGAAGCGCGCCTCGTCCCGAGGACCGGTCGCGACGCAGACCCCCGAGGCAGCCGCACCGTCGACGCAGGCCCCGTCCGGACAGCCGGTGGCGACGCAGACTCCCAAGGCACCGACCCCCACGAGGACGCAGGCTCCGCTCGAGCGCACCGGCGCCGCCGCTCGCGTGCCGCACCGCATCATCATGGAGCAGCTGGCCAAGCGCGCGGAGCGCATCGCCGCGTCCATGTCCAGCGCCGCTCCCGAGGTGCTGCCCACCGACGTCAGCCCCGACTCCAACCGGGCAGTCGGGTACCACCTGATGCTCCAGTTCGGCTTCAAGGCCGATCAGTGGCAGTACCTCGACGCGTTGTGGCAGCGCGAGTCCGGCTGGAACCACCTGGCCAAGAACGCCTCCTCAGGTGCCTACGGCATCCCGCAGGCGCTGCCGGGCTCGAAGATGGCGGACGTCGCTCCCGACTGGGCCACCAACGCGGAGACCCAGATCACCTGGGGTCTGGCCTACATCGCCGCGCGCTACGCGGATCCCCAGGGCGCGTGGGGTCACTCCCAGCGCGTCGGCTGGTACTGACGACCCCCTCCCACCAGCGGAAGATCCGGTCGACGACGCCCTGGGTCACGAGGGACTGGTCCAGGCCGAAGTGGTCGGTCAGCTCGGCGCGCAGGAACTCGGCGACCTCGTGCTCCGTGTCGCCTCGGAGGAGGTGCGAGATCAGCGGGTCGCGGATGCAGTCATACTCGTCCACGGGTCCGCCGCGGCCGGGACCGAGGACGCCGATCGGGTCCCACTCGTTCAGCAGGTCACGTAGCTCTCGTTGCGCCCGCCGGGCCCAGGCCGCGTCATGCTGCACGCGGCGAGGCTACACACGACGCCACCCCGCTCCACGGGACTCGGGGGCTGTGGAGGCACGCCATTTCGACATGCAGTTCGGCCTGCTCCCCACCCCGCGACGCCGCAACGTGCCCGATCCGAGCGTGAACTGCATGTCGCTGTGGCGGGCACGGCGACGGATCAGCGCCCCCGCGACCGCTCCGTCAGGTAGGCGTGCGCCCAGTCCGGCTCGGAGGCTCCCCTGCGGCGGGCCTTGCGGCGGCGTACGGGGGCGACGACCAGGACCACCGCGGCGGCGACGAACCACACCGCGATGGCGGGGCCCTCGACCCAGCGGGTGGGCCGGTAGTACAGCGCCTGGGAGGGGTCGCTCGACTCGTAGTAGACGGTGATCGGGGTGGGGCGGGCCGGGAACGCGGTGGTGTTGAGCGTGTAGTTCTCGCCGTCCACCCGGTAGTAGACGAGGCCGTCGCGGATCGTGCCGGTCGTCGTGTCCCCGACCCAGTAGACGCGGGAGGCCGACTGGCTCTCCAGGTAGACGAAGACCAGGCCGACCAGGACGAGCCCGGCGGCCACGAGCGTGGACGTCGCGCGCAGCCACTCCCGTACCGCGGCACTCGACCGCGAGCCGGTTCCGTGATCCAACGCGACCATCCCAGCAGCGTAGGACCGACGCCGACCCCGAGGAAGGGGCGGACGAGGCTGACGGTGTGCCGCCGTCGGGGGCGTCGTGCGAGAGTGCGAGGCGGAGCAGGTGCACCCGGCGCCTGCACCCGAACCAGGAGGACGTCTTGATCTACATCACCGTGAAGAAGAAGCTCAAGCCCGGCACGGCGGAGGCCTACCTCGCCGCGAGCCAGGCCTACACCGACGCGACCCGCGCCGAGCCCGGGAACATGTTCTACGAGCACTTCGTCAGCGTCGACGACCCCGACACGATCCTCACCATCGAGGCCTTCACCGATAAGGCGGCCGGCGAGGCCCACGTCAACACCGACCACTTCCAGAACGGCGTGGACGGCGACGCCAAGCAGTACATCGCCGAGCGCCCCGACATTATGTACATCGACGCCGCCGACCGCGACGGCTGGGACAAGATGTCGGAGTTCTGAGCCGTACGCCGGCGTACGACCCGGCGCCCAGCCCGCTCCGCCCACGACGGGGGTCACCACCGTGAGACCGCTCCGCTACTCGATCAACACCACGCTCGACGGCTGCTGCCACCACGAGGCCGGGCCTCCCCCGGACGAGGAGTCGATGCGCTACTGGGCCGACGAGATGGCCCGGGCGGACGCCTTGCTGCTCGGCCGGACGACCTACCAGATGATGGAGTCCGCCTGGCGTCGGCCGGCCTCCGGCGCGTGGCCGGACTGGATGGATCAGGCGGAGGTCGCGTTCGCCGAGGCCATCGACCGGGCGCGCAAGCACGTCGTGTCGAGCACGCTGGTCGAGGTCGACTGGAACGCCGAGCTGGTGACGGGTGACCTGGGGCCGGCGGTGCGCCGGCTCAAGCAGGAGCCGGGCGAGGGCCTGTGGGTGGGTGGCGTGACGCTCCCCCGCGCGCTGGCGGACCTGGACCTGGTCGACGAGTACGAGTTCCTCGTGCAGCCGATGATCGCCGGGCACGGACCGACCCTGCTCGCCGGCCTCGGTGCGCGCGTCCGGCTCGAGCTCGTGGATCGCCGCGAGTTCCGGTCGGGCGCGATCGCCCTGCGCTACCGGCCCGTGCCTGACGCGCCGGTGCGCGGGTGAAGCGCCCGTTCGCCCGGGTCCGAGCGACGTACGCCGAGCGCACCTCGCCCGTGCCCGGGGACGACCTCGTGCCGGACGCCACCGTGGTGATGGACCGGGGGTTCACCGTCCCGGGCACGCCGGAGAAGGTCTGGCCGTGGATCGCCCAGCTCGGCAAGGGGCGCGGCCGGTGGTACCTGCCCGCCCGGGTCGAGCGCCTGCTGCCACGGTCGGGACGCGCCCTGCGCCACGTCGACCCGCGCTGGCAGGACCTGCAGGTCGGCGACGTCGTCCCCGACTACGGGCGCGACGCGACCTTCGAGGTCGCGCAGGTCGACGCGCCGCACGTGCTCGTCTACCGGTCCCGGCGCGGCCGGATCCGGCTGACGTGGGCCATCACGCTGACCGAGGACGGCGGTGGTCCCGACGCCACCCGTGTCGCGCTGCGGCTGCGGCTGGCCGGCGTGAAGCGCGTGCGGCTGGCGGAGGTCGGCGGCGGCTTCTTCGACCTGGTCACGATCGCCGGGATGGCCGCGGGGCTCACCGAGAGGCTGGAGACCGAGCAGGACGCAGGTCCACCCCGATGAGCGACGTGCGGATCGGCACCTGGAACGTCGAGTACGCGCGAGGGGTCGAGAAGAACCGCAGGCGGTCCGCGCACCTCCGGTCGCTGGCCGCCCAGGTCTGGGTGCTGACGGAGACCCACGACGACCTCGATCTCAGCAGCACCCACACGGCCCTCCACTCGACGCAGCGGTACGCGACCCCGGGAGGCCGGTGGACGACGTTGTGGACCTCGCTCCCGGTGATGGAGTGCCTCCCGACCGACGATCCGAGCCGGTGCGTCGCTGCACGGCTCGACGCCGGCGACGCAGGCGAGCTCGTCGTCTACGGCACCGTCCTGCCCTGGAACGGCGATGTCGGGCCCGACGAGAAGAACCCCGGTCGAGGTTGGAGCGAGTTCCGTCGCGTGGTGGCGCACCAGGGGCAGGAGTGGGCGGAGCTCCGCCGCTCCTTTCCCTTCGCGACCCTCGTCGTGGCGGGTGACCTGAACCAGGACCTGGGAGGTCGGCACTTCTACGGCAGCAGGAAGTGTCGTGCTCTCCTGAACGTCGAGCTGGCGAGGGCGGACCTCACGTGCCTGACGACGACCGGCAACTTCGCTCAGGGCCTGCTCGAGCACCCGCCCATCGACCACATCTGTGCGAGCCCCGGCCGCAGCAACCTGACCGTGACACGGGTCGACGGTTGGAACAGGACGATCGACGGCGTCGCGTTGAGCGACCACGGGGGAACCCTGGTCGACCTCGCCGTCCCTCGCTCGCAGCAGCCAGAACCCGGTCGGTGACCTGCCGTCATCCGGCCAGAGGACTCCCGCGCCTCGGCGCGAACCCGGGCGTCAGGCGAGGTCGAGGACGAAGAAGGGGCCGTCGTCGTCGTGCTCGATGCGCGCCTGGCCGGACCAGTCCATGAAGTCCCCGGTGCCGGACTGCTCGACGACGAAGCCGAACGCCGCCTCCGGTCGGCCCTCGACCGCGCCGTGGTGGACGGTCACGGTCCCGCTGCGACCGTCGTCGGTGGTGCCGGTGATGTGCTCGGCAGCGAGGTAGGAGCGCGAGCCCTCGACCCCCGAGGACAGGAACAGCACCACGGAGGTGCCCACCAGGCCGCCGGTGAAGGACTTGGTCATGCGCGCCACGCCGACCCAGTCCTCGACCCCGTCCACGTTGCGTGGGTCCCACCCGTCGACCGCGAACCGTGCCACCAGTGTCGTCATGCCTGCGCACGCTACCGACTCGAGCGGCCGTCTCCGACGGACGGACCACCCGGCCCGACCTGGCCGCGCTGCGCGGTGACGGCGGGTGGCTCTCCGGCGACCTCGCGCGCCCAGGCGGCGTGCTCACGACGGGCCCACCGCAGCGGGACCCGACCGGTGCGCATCCCGGCCATGGCGTGCGGGTCCCGGCTCGCCATCACGACGTGGCCGAGGACGAGCAGGCCGACGGCGAGGGCGAACCAGTCGTGCACGAAGGTCGCGCCGGTGCGCCAGGCCAACGGCGCGAGGTGGGTGACGTACATGACGACCCCGGAGACCAGCAGAACGCCGATCGAGCCGGCCGACAGCGCGCCGTTGAGCTTCTGACCGGCGTTGAACTTGCCGACCTCGATCGTGCCGTCGCGGCGCGTCCGCGAGCGCAGCCAGGCCCAGTCGCGCGAGGTGAAGCGGTTGAGCCGGTGCGCGTCGTCGCGGTAGGCCCGGTCGGCCATGCCGACGACGATCGGCACCGGGAGCACCAGCCCGGACCACACGTGGAGCTGCTCGACCACGAAGCGGTGGCCGACCAGGACGGAGAGCGAGCCGTTGTAGAGGACGGCCGCGGTCAGGATGCAGGTGCCCATCAAGATCGCGGTCAGCCAGTGCACCCACCGCGTCGCCCGGCCGAACCGGTCGATCCTCTGGCCGGTCTCCGGCGGCGTCCCGGGCTCAGGTGCGCTCATCGGACCCCCGCCCGTTCGACCTGCCGACGAACCCGTCGACGTCGTACCCCCGCTGCTCCCAGTAGCCCGGGACCACCGCGTCGGTGACCTCGATGCCGGAGAGCCACTTCACGCTCTTGTAGCCGTACATCGGGGCGACGTAGAGCCGCACCGGCCCGCCGTGGTCGTGCGTGACCGGGCTGCCGAGCATCTCCAGCGCGACCAGGACGTCGGGGAGCCGCGCCTGGTCCAGGGTCAGGCTGTCGGTGTAGGTCCCGTCGAACGACCTCAGCCGCAGCGCCCGGCCCGCCGTCTGCACCCCGGCCCGGTCCAGGACGTCGGAGAGCCGCACCCCGCTCCAGTGCACCTGCGGGACCCGCCAGCCGGTGACGCACTGGAAGTCGCGCACCAGGCGGGTCTGCGGCATCGCGCGCAGGTCGTCCAGCGTGAGGCTGACCGGGTGGTCGACCAGGCCGCTGACCTGGAGCCGGTACGTCGTGGCGTCGCGGGTCGGCGCGCCGCCCGTGACCGAGTAGAACCGGAAGGTGTCGCCCAGCGGCAGCATCGAGGTGAGCCCGGTCGGGTCACGCAGCTGCACCGGCGCCAGGAGCGACGTCAGCGTGTCCTGGGCCCGGGTGCCGGTGACGATGCCGAGCGCGCCGACGCCCAGCAGCCCGACCACGACCCGACGGCCCACCGGCCGTCCGTCCTCCGTCGGACCTGGGCCCGGCGCCGGAGCCGGCGGCGTGGCGGCATCGTCGGTGGCCGGCGCGGAGGATCGGCGGGCCCACCAACGCTGCATCCGTCGAAGGTAGCCCGTCTCCCCTGGGGAGTACGTTGGCCGGCATGGGACGAAACGTCAGTCGCGTGATCGGTGCCCTCCTGGTGCTGCTGGGTCTGCTCTGGATCCTCCAGGGTCTCGACGTCGTCGGCGGGTCCGGCATGAGCGGCCACGTGATCTGGGCCGTGATCGGCGTCGTGGTCGGAGCCGTCGGGGTGGGCATGATCGTCCGCAGCCTGCGCACGCCCCCGGTGCGCGAAGAGCTCTGAGCGCTGCGTCGGCGCCTCCTGCGTCGATGGCGCGTCGGCCGTGGGCGAGCCGACCCGGTGCGCGGCACCGGTCCCGGTAGCGTCCCCGGGTGGCCAGCACCCGCCGATCCGGCACCCGGAAGCGCGGCGGGCCGTCACGTCGGGGCGGGTCGCGCCAGACCCCGAGGCCGCTGCCGGCCGTGGGGCCCGGGGAGCGGCTGTGGGTGCTCGACGTGCCCTACGGCACCCAGGTCGAGGGCGCGACGTGGCACTCCGCGGTCAGGACCCACCTCCACGTGGGGCGGGTGCTGCCGCAGCACCTCGCGGCGTACTCCCCCGGGCCGCACACGCTCGGGCGGTTCATCGAGAACTCCCTGAACCCCGGCGACCCGACCCCGGTCCCCGAGCCCACCGAGACGCTCGAGCCGCGGCGGCTCCAGTTCGAGGCCGCCGACGCGATCGCCGCACGAGCCGAGGCGGGCGGTCGGCAGTTCCTCCTCGCCGACGAGCCCGGCGTGGGCAAGACGATCTCGGCGGTCCTCGGGGCCTCGGCGGTCGGGGACCTGCGAGGCGCCCAGCGCGTGCTGGTCGTGGCCGACCGGCCCGCCGCGATCACCATCGGTCACTGGTGCCGCACGATCACCGCGCTCGGCGACAGCGGCCTGGAGTGGGTGGTGATCACCTGGGACCGGCTGGAGAAGGTCGCGGGCCACACCTGGGACGTGATCATCGCCGACGAGGCCCACGCGCTGCGGCGCACGACGACCAAGCGGTGGAAGCACTGGGCGCGGATCTCCGGGCACTCCCAGCCGCACGACCGGGCGCCGTTCGTGATCGCGACGACCGCCACGCCCGGGCACACGCCGCTGGAGCTGCCCTACCTCGCGCCGGCGTACGCCCAGGTGCTCGGCGAGCCGATGAGGGCGTGGACCTCCGCGACCCAGCCGGGGCCGACGTTCGCCGCCGCGCTGGAGCGCCACGGCGTGGGCGTCGAGCAGGGACTGTACGGCGCCACCTGGACCACCGACCCGGCCCGGCGCGCGGCCGACCTGAAGCTGGTCCGCGGCTGGCTGGCCGACGAGCGGCCTGCCGCGATGCTGCACCGCGCGGCGCCGTGGGGGCCGGTGCCGATCTCGGGGATGCCGGTGGCGCTCACCCCGGCCGAGCGGACGGCGTACGAGGCGGAGTGGGGTGAGTTCTGCCGCGAGATGGACCTCGCCCGACGCGGTCGCAACACCGCCAAGGGCCGGGCCGCGCTGCTGCGCTTCCGCCAGAAGGCCGGCCTGATCCGCGTCGACTCCACGGTCGACTGGATCGTCCAGCAGGTGCAGGCGGAGCGGCAGGTGGCGTGCTCGGTCGAGTTCGTCGCGACCGCCGCCGACCCCATCGCCGACCGGTTGCGCGACTCCGGCCTCGAGGTCGCCACGATCTACGGCCGCGACCGGTTCGACCCCGAGGCCGAGCGGCTGCGCTTCCAGACCGGGCAGGCCACGGTCTGCGTCTTCACCACCGTCGCCTCCATCAGCCTGCACGCCGGCGAGACCCTCCCGGGCGGCCGCCAGGCGAGCACCGAGCCGCGCGTGGGCGTCTTCCACCAGGCCCGCTTCTCCGGCATCGCCGGGCGCCAGGTCACCGGTCGCACCCACCGCGACCACCAGGTCTCCCCCTGGCACGTCGCGTACGCCGAGGGCACCGTCGAGGAGCAGGTCGGCAAGGTGATGGTCGAGCGCATCGCCGCCGCCTCCGACACCGTCGGCAGCGACACCACCGGCCTGGCCGCCCTGGCCGAGCTGCTCGGCGCCGACTGGCTGCCGCCCACGAGCCTCACCGAGGACGGTGCCTGAGCGCTCGACCCGGCGGCTGCACGTCCCTAGGCTCGGCGGATGTCGACCACGAGGCTCGAGGCGTTCAGCGACGGCGTGCTCGCCATCATCATCACGATCATGGTGCTGGAGCTGAAGGCGCCTGACGAGCCGACGCTGCACGCGCTGTGGGCGACGACCAGCACCCCTTCACCACGGCCTGGCTCGACGAGTCCGACCTCGCCCGCACCCCGACCGTCGTGTACGGCGTCAACCTCGTCGCGGCCGCGATCGCCTTCGGCCTGCTCCAGGCCCAGATCCTGCGCGTGCCTGGCACCGGTGAGCGCGTGCGCAGCGCCATGGGCAACGACCTCAAGGGCAAGGTGTCCCCGGTCCTCTACCTGACCGGCATCGCCCTGGCGTTCGTGAGCCCGTGGCTGGCGCTGGCGCCGTACGTCACCGTGGCGCTGATCTGGCTCGTGCCCGACCGGCGGGTCGAGCGGTTCCTGGCGCAGGAGCGCGCGGGCGGCGCCCCGGGCGGCGCTACCGAGCCTCGAGGTCGAAGAACAGGAAGCAGATGAACCGGCCCGTCGGCTTCGTCGCCGGCAGCAGCGCGGGAGGGGTGTCCGGGGACGGTGGCGGCTCGCCGACGCCCCGGACGTTGAACCCGGCGTCCACGAACGCGCTCACCATCAGGTGCAGCGGCCGGTGCCAGAAGGTCAGCCACACGGTCTCGCCGTCGAAGACGAAGTCCTCGGCGTACTCCGTCACCGCGAAGTAGTCCTTCTCGGGGTAGACCAGCGGGAAGATCGTCGGGTGGTTGACCGAGACCAGCACGCGACCGCCGGGCCTGAGGACCCGCCGCAGCTCGGTGAGCGCTGCGGCCCAGTCCGGCAGGTAGTGCAGCACCAGGGAGGCCGTGACGAGGTCGAACTGCGCGTCGGCGTACGGCAGCGGACCGGCGAGGTCGAGGACCTGCAGGTCGACGTCGTCTCCCAGCCTCGCCCGGGCCAGGTCGACCATCCCGGCGCTGACGTCGAACCCGGTGACCACGGCGCCGCGGTCGCGCAGCGCGGCGGTCAGCGGTCCCGAGCCGCAGCCGGCGTCGAGCACCGACAGCCCGGCGACGTCCCCGGCCAGGCGCAGGATCTCGGGGCGCTCGTAGTAGGCGTTGTAGAGGTTGGACTCGTTCTCGGTCGAGTACACCTGCGCGAACGCGTCGTAGTCGGCAGGCATGCTGCTCCCGGTGAGGTGGCGCCCGACGCGGAGCCCGGTGCAGCGCGGAGGCGGACGACGCTGTTCTACCCGCGGTCGGCCTCGGCGTACGCCCACCACGCCGGGGTGGCCGGCGACGGTAGGTTCGCCCGATGGCCCACCTCGTCCTGATCGGTCCGATCGGCGTGGGCAAGTCGACGGTCGCGCCGATCGTCGCTGACCTGCTGGGGCGGTCGACCGTCTCGGTCGACGAGGTGCGCTTCGAGTACTACCGCCGCGCCGGGTACGACGACGTCACCGCCCTCCAGCTCCTGGCGACCGGAGACGTCTTCGGCCTGACCCGCTACTGGAAGCCGTTCGAGGCGGACGCCGTCGAGAGGGTGGTCGTCGACCACACCGACGCCGTCCTCGACCTCGGCGCCGGCCACGCCGACTTCCCGCACGGGCCGTTGCTGGACCGGGTGGCCGCCGCGCTCGAGGGCCACTTCGTCGTGCTGCGCCTGCCGTACGACTCGGTCGAGGCCTCGAACGACTTCCTGCGCCCACGCGTCGGGGACCAGGCCGAGGTCGTGCACGAGCTCAACCGCACCTTCGTCGCGTCGCGCTCGTTCCGCCTGCTGGCCGACGCGACCGTCCACGTCGCCGGCCGCACGCCCGACCAGGTCGCGGCCGAGGTCGTGCGTCACTGGCAGACATCCACGTCGGACCCGCCTCGGACGTGACACCCGTGGTGGAAGCCGCGACCACGAACCCGGACCCGACCCCGGCGCACACGGCGACGGCCGCCGCCCCCGGCACCCGGCGGGGGATCTGTGGTGGATCGCACGCACCAGGTGCACGCGATCCACCACAAAGCAGGGGTCCTGGCTGCCTTAGCCGAAGATCCAGCGGACCACCGTCCAGAAGCCGATCCCGAGTAGGCCGAGCAGGGCCAGGGTGATCGACCAGAGGACGAGCGGCTCCAGGGCGTCCGTGGCCCACCACGGGACGGGCGGGCGCGAGACCGGCCCGTCCCCCACCGGCCTGGGTTGCGTGGCCTCGAGCTGCGCGGCCCTGCGGAGCTCCTCGAGGTGCCCGGGCAGCTTCCCGTGTCGCACCGGACCGGGGATGCTGGCCCACCGCGCCTCCTCGCTCCCGCGGCGCTCCCGCCAGGCACGGATCGCGAGGTCGGCGCTCTCGTCGGCTCGGCCGGTCACGAACCAGAGCGCACCGGCCGCGGGCAGGTCGCCCATCTCGAGGTGCACCGTGGCGAGCAGGTCGAGCAGCTCCTCGTCCTGACGGTCGCGCAGCAGCCCGTGCAGCCGGTCCCTCGCCTTCCACAGGCGGCCGGCCTCGTGGTCGGCGCGTGCCCGGTCGAGGGAGTAGGTCATCGCGCGATGTTCCCAGGCACCGGCCGAGCAGCACCACGGGTTTGTCGGGCGCAGGACCTCAGGCCGACGAGGAGGTCAGCTCCAGGGCGAGGTCGCGGTCGAGGAGCCCACCCAGGCGCGCGGCCTCCTGGGCGATGGCGGCGTCCGGTCGGGGGCCGGCGTCGCGCCAGGTCACCGCGAGCAGGTCGCCCGTCCTCGTCCAGGTGCCGCGCACGACGCCCCCGACGACGAGCGGGTTCGCCTTGCGGGTCATCAGGGGCCGGAGGGCGGGTGGGGTCACGTGGGGGTCCTTGGTGCCTGGACCGATCACCCACTGGTCGTGGCCGGGCAGGAGCCGCACGGCCTCGGACGGGCGGGCCGCCTCGAGGTCGTCGACGTCGTCGCGCACGACGTACGCCGTGGTGCCCCCGACGTCGAGGGCCACCACCTGGTCAGAGAGCCCGGCGAACCAGGACCTCAGTCGTGCCCGGCCGGCGCTGAGGCCCTCGCCGAGCCAGTACTGCACGTGGTCCGGCGTGGCCGGGCCGTAGGTCCGCAGGTAGGCCAGGATCGCGCGCGGACCCGCCTCGTCGAGGTCGGGCACACCGCGCCACCGGGGGTTCAGGTCGAGCCGCTGGAGGGTGACCGTGCCGTCGCGCGGCACGCCCAGGCTGACGTCGCCCTGCCAGCTCAGCGGCTTGAGGAGCGTCCACGCACCGTCGGCGAACACCGTCGCGAGGTGCCGGTAGGCGGCCTCGGCCGTGAGGACCTGCCCCAGCTCGGCCACGGTCAGCGGTCCTCCCGCCAGCGCCTCGCGCACGGCGGCCCGGAAGTCGGGCCACTGCTCGGCGCTCAGCCGGTAGTGCTCGACCCAGCTCGGCAGCTCCCACTGCCGGCCCGCCGACCGCAGGGCCAGGTAGGTGCCTCCGTCCTCGGGCGAGAGGTGGTGCACCGCGCCGCGGAACGCGAACGCCGTGACCACCTCGCCGGCGGCCCGCGCGGCCAGGAGCTCACCCGGGGCGGACTCCTGCCGGCGGGTCCGCACCGCCAGCTCGGCCAGGCCCCCGTCCATCGACAGCACCGCACCCAGCCGTCGTACGACGCCGGCGACCGGCTCCGACCCGGCGGGGGCGAGCAGCTGGCGGTCCAGCCGCCACGCCAGGGCCTGCGCCCAGGACACCGACGTCTCCCCACCCATCGCCCCACCCTCCCACCGGACGGGCACCTGGGCGACGGGCTGGGCGACGGGCTGGACGGCGACGCGGCCTCCCGGGTCCTTGACCCCGCCAGTGCACGACTGTTCACTGAGCACCAGGAGCCCCAGGTGCGTGCCCGGACACGGCTCCCGAACCCTCTGGAGGAGCCGTGCTCAACAACCTGTCCGGGATCGGCGCAGTGCAGGACGCGCTCGCCACCACCAACGAGCTGCTCGCGGCCGTCCTCGCCGAGCTCCAGCAGACCAACGCCGTGCGGCTCGAGGCGGTCGCCGAGGAGCTCCGCGCCCTGCAGGTGGCGGTGCAGCAGGTCGGCACACCGGCCTGACCTGGGCCGAGTCGCGACGCGCCGGCCGGGCTGCGGTCCCCAGACCCCCCTGGGGACCGGACCCGTCGGTGACGAGGGGTATGAAGACTGTTGGCGCGGGGTATCCGGCGCGCGACGAAAGGCAGTCCCATGAGCCGTCAGGCACCCCAGCACGACATCGACGAGAGGGACCTCGAGGTCACCCACCCCGAGGACCACGCCGCCGGCCCGACCGCGGTCGCGGTCAGCATGAACCGAGCCCTCCAGGGCATGGGCGTGCGCCGGACGGCCCAGACCCTGCTCAAGCTCAACCAGGCCGACGGCTTCGACTGCCAGGGCTGCGCGTGGCCCGACCCCTCCCCCGACCACCGCCACACCGCCGAGTTCTGCGAGAACGGCGTCAAGGCCGTCACCGACGAGACGATGCTGCGCCAGGCCGGACGTGAGTTCTGGTCCGCGCACTCCCTCGAGGACCTGGCCGGACGCACCGACTACTGGCTCGGCCAGCAGGGCCGGATCACCGAGCCGATGGTGCTGCGCGAGGGCGCCACCCACTACGAGCCGATCTCGTGGGAGGACGCCTTCGACCGGATCTCCACCCACCTCAACGGGCTGGCCTCGCCAGACGAGGCCGTGTTCTACACCTCGGGCAAGGTCTCCAACGAGGCGGCGTTCGCCTTCCAGCTGTTCGTGCGCGCCTATGGCACCAACAACCTCCCCGACTGCTCGAACATGTGCCACGAATCGACCTCGGTCGGCCTCGCGGAGGTCATCGGCATCGGCAAGGCCTCGGTCACCCTCGAGGACGTCCACACGGCCGAGCTGATCGTGATCGCCGGGCAGAACCCCGGCACCAACCACCCGCGGATGCTCAGCGCGCTGGAGATCGCGAAGAAGAACGGCGCCAAGATCATCGCGATCAACCCGCTCAAGGAGGCGGGCCTGGTGCGGTTCAAGAACCCCCAGAACCCCAAGGGCGTCGTCGGGCGCGGCACCACCATCGCCGACCTCTTCCTCCCGGTCCGCATCAACGGCGACCTCGCGCTGTTCCAGGCGATCGCCTCGCTGCTGCTGGAGTGGGGCAACCTCGACCACGACTTCATCGAGCAGCACACCCACGGCTTCGAGGCGTACGCCGACCACCTGCGCGCCCTGGACTGGGACCTCGTGCTCGCCTCGACGGGGCTGTCGCGCGCGGAGATCGAGGAGGCCGCCCGGATGGTCGCGGGCTCCAAGAAGACCGTCTACTGCTGGGCGATGGGCATCACCCAGCACCGCAACGGCGTGGCGAACGTCAAGGAGATCTCCAACCTGGCCTTCCTCCAGGGCAACATCGGCAAGCCCGGCGCCGGCCTCTTCCCGGTGCGCGGCCACTCCAACGTGCAGGGCGACCGCACGATGGGGATCTGGGAGCG
The DNA here is from genome assembly GCF_054778395.1 of Nocardioides korecus. Taxonomy (NCBI): domain Bacteria; kingdom Bacillati; phylum Actinomycetota; class Actinomycetes; order Propionibacteriales; family Nocardioidaceae; genus Nocardioides; species Nocardioides korecus. The sequence continues at coordinate 212,550 of NZ_BAAGZO010000007.1, forward strand.
CCCGCCGGCCCACTTCCTCGACGCCCTGCGCGACGAGTTCGGCTTCGAGCCGCCGCGTGAGCACGGCCTCGACGCCGTCGCCGCGGTCAAGGCGTTCCGCGACGGCCGGGCCAAGGTGTTCTTCGGTCTCGGCGGCAACTTCGTCGCCGCGATGTCGGACACCAACGTCACCGAGGACGCGCTGCGCCGGGCCGACCTCACCGTGCAGGTCTCCACCAAGCCCAACCGCTCGCACGTCGTGCACGGTCGCGAGGCGCTGATCCTGCCCCCGCTCGGTCGCAGCGAGAAGGACCTCACCGGCGGCCGCCCGCAGCGGGTCACCGTCGAGGACTCCGTGTGCGCGGTCCACGCCTCGCACGGCCCGCTCGAGCCGGCCTCCCCGCACCTGCGCTCCGAGGTCGACATCATCGCCTCGATGGCGATGGCCACGCTGGGCGACCGCCACGACATCCCGTGGGCCGACTTCCGCGACGACTACCGCCAGCTGCGTCGCCGCATCGGCCGGATGGTGCCGGGGTGTGCGGGCTACGAGGAGAAGGTCGACCAGCCGGGCGGGTTCGTCATGCCGCACCCGCCGCGCGACAGCCGCACCTTCGACACCGAGGTCGGCAAGGCGGTGTTCACCGTCAGCCCCACCGAGGTGCTCCAGGTGCCCGAGGGCCGGCTGCTGCTGCAGACCATGCGCTCCCACGACCAGTTCAACACCGTCATCTACGGCCTCGACGACCGCTACCGCGGCATCAAGAACGGTCGCCAGGTGGTGCTGCTGAGCCCCCGCGACATCGAGGCCCAGGGTCTGCGCGACGGCCAGCACGTCGACATCACCAGCGAGTGGGAGGACGGCTCGACCCGCACGGTCGAGCGGTTCCGGGTCGTCTCCTACGACACCCCGGTCGGGTGCGCGGCGGCGTACTACCCCGAGACCAACCCGCTGATCTCGTTGGACTCCAAGGCCGAGGGCAGCAACCAGCCGGCGTACAAGTCCGTCGTGGTGCGGCTCGCGCCCTCCGCGATCGACGCTCCCACCACGGGTCGCCCCGAAGGCGCCGTCACGGGCGCCTCGTCGGAGCCCGACGGCGGTCAGCAGCGCCTGGTGGAGCCGCACCACCTGAGCTGACCCGGTGCTCGCCGCTCACCGTCCCAGCCCGCCGGTCCGTAGGCTGGGACGGTGAGCTCCGCACCGGCGTACGCCGTGACCCTGACCGACCGCTTCGCGCGGGAGCTGCCCGAGCTGGCGCTCCCGTGGCAGGCCGCGGAGGCCCCGGCGCCGCAGCTGCTCGTGCTCAACGAGGCGCTGGCCGCGGAGCTGGGCCTGGACGCCGAGCACCTGCGCAGCGAGGCGGGCCTCGGCCTGCTGACCGGCACCGCGGTGCCGGAGGGCGCGCGCCCGGTCGCCCAGGCGTACGCCGGCCACCAGTTCGGCGGCTACTCCCCCCGGCTCGGGGACGGACGCGCGCTCCTGCTCGGCGAGCTCACCCTGCGCGACGGGACGGTCCGCGACCTGCACCTCAAGGGCTCCGGACGCACCCCCTTCGCCCGGGGCGGTGACGGCCTCGCTGCCGTCGGCCCGATGCTGCGCGAGCTCGTGATCAGCGAGGCGATGCACGCCCTCGGCATCCCGACCACCCGCGCCCTGGCCGTGGTCGCCACCGGCCGACCCGTCCAGCGCGAGGCGGTGCTGCCCGGCGCCGTGCTGGCCCGGACCGCGAGCAGCCACCTGCGCGTCGGGAGCTTCCAGTACGCCCGCGCCACCGGCGACACCGACCTGCTGCGCCGACTGGCCGACCACGCCATCGCCCGCCACCACCCCGGGGCCGCGGACGCCGACAACCCCGCGCTGGCGCTCTTCGAGGCCGTCGTGGCGGCCCAGGCCGCGCTGGTCGCCCGCTGGATGCTGGTCGGCTTCGTGCACGGCGTGATGAACACCGACAACGTGACGATCTCCGGGGAGACCATCGACTACGGGCCGTGCGCGTTCATGGACGCCTTCGACCCGGCCACCGTCTTCAGCTCGATCGACACCGGCGGGCGCTACGCCTACGGCCACCAGCCGAGCATCACCGAGTGGAACCTCGCCCGCCTGGCCGAGGCCCTGCTCCCCCTCGTCCACGACGACCAGGACCGCGCCATCGAGCTCGCGGTCGAGGCTCTCGGCGGGTTCCGGGGCGCGTACGACGCCGCCTGGTCGACCGGCATGCGCGCCAAGCTGGGCCTGCCCGAGGGCGTCGAGGACTCCGTCGCGGACCACCTCGTCGCCGAGCTGGTGGGGGTGCTGCGCGAGAGCCACCCCGACCACACCACCTTCTTCCGGCACCTGGTGACCGCGGCGCGCGGCGACCTGGAGCCGGTGCGCGGCGTCGTGCTCGACCTGCCGCGGCTGGACGCCTGGCTGGAGAAGTGGCGCGGGCTCGAGCCCGACGCCGAGGCGATGGCGCGGGTCAACCCCGTCTACGTCCCGCGCAACCACCTGGTGGAGGAGGCGCTCGAGGCCGCCACCGAGGGTGACCTGGCCCCGCTGACCCGGCTGCTCGAGGCCGTCAGCGCGCCGTACGACGAGCGCGCCGGCCTGGAGCGCTACGCCGAGCCCGGACCGGCCGACCTCGCGGCGACGTACCAGACCTTCTGCGGCACGTGAGCCGCCCAGCCGCCCCCGTCGGACGCGTCGCGGAGCTGTGGCGCTACCCCGTGAAGTCGATGGGCGGGGCCCGGGTGGACTCGGTCGGCCTGGACGCGCGCGGGGTGCACGCCGACCGGCTCTGGGCCGTCCACGACCTCGCCGACCGCCGCACCACCTCGGCGCGACGGCTGCCCGCGCTGCTGCGCTGCACCGCGACGTACGCCGAGGAGCCCGGCCCCAACGCCGGTCCCGGTCACCCGGTCCCCGTCCTGGTCACGCTGCCCGACGCCGAGCGGCTCCGCAGCGGCGACCCCCGGCTCGACCAGCGGCTCTCAGAGCTGTGCGACCGCGACGTCGCCCTGGTGCCGCTGCCCCGGCTCGACGACCGGGCGGCGCACCGGGGCGGGCTGACCAGCGCGGCCGCGGTGCGTCGCGAGCTCGGCCTCGCCGACGACGAGCCGCTCCCCGACGCCGCCGCCATGCCGGTCCGCACGCTGGCCGCCGTGGCGCGCTGGAGCACCCCGCCCGGCACCTTCGCCGACATCGCCCCGGTGCACCTGCTGACCACCCACGCCGTGCGGGCGCTCGGCGAGGCGCTGGCCACGGACCCGCAGGACGACACCGTCGAGGACGGTCCCGGCGGTCTTGCGGTGCACCGCTTCCGTCCGACGGTCCTGGTCGAGCTCGCCGACGGCGACCACGCGGCGCACCCGGAGAGGCAGTGGGTGGGCGCCCACCTCCACCTCGGCGCGCAGGCCGTGCTCCCGGTGACCATGCCGACCGTGCGCTGCGTCGTCCCGACCCGCGAGCAGCCCGACCTGGAGCGCCGACGCCGCCTGAGCCGGGCCCTGGTCGGGACCGACGACCGCTTCCTGGGGGTGTACGCCGACGTGGCGCGGCCCGGGGTCGTCCGCGTGTGCGACGAGCTCCGTCTCGAGCACCAGCAGCGGGGCGCGGCCCGGTCCGCCCTCGGCCACGTCCGGGATGCCGTGCTCCGGGCCGGCAGCCGCGTCGTCGGCTGAGCCTGCCCGACTCCTGGGTCGGGTGTGACCCGTGTGACGCGTGTGACGATTTGGGCGGTTCGCCCTCCCCCACGGACCAGAGGACCTAGGCTCGGTCTCGACCTCGGAGGACCCACCACATGCTCATGGCGACCGCCCGCACGACCCTGCCAGACGCGCCGCACCACCCGGCCCTCGCGCCGGTGACGTCCTTGCCGACCCGCCCGCGTCGGGCGGTCCCGCGGAGCACGACGACCGCGACCTCACCGTTCCCGCTGGCGCCCCCGGCCTGGTCGCAGTGGCACGACGTGCTGGTCCCCACCGCGGACGGCACCGCGGTCCCGGTGGACGCCGTGGTCCTCGGCCCGACCGGCGTGCACGTGGTCCTCCGACAGCTGACGGGATCCGCAGATTCCGTGCCGGCCGCGTCGGCCGCCGCCGCGGTGACGGCCGTGCTGCCCGCCCGCTACCGCGCCGTGGTCACCGCCGCCCTGCTGGACGAGGCGGCCGGTGACGGCGCGGTGGTCGACGGCGTGCTGGTGGCGACCACCGCCGGTCTGGTCGAGGCCGTCCGGCTGCGGCCGCGGGTGCTGTCCCGCTCGGAGACCGGCGTGCTCGCCGCGACGCTGGCCCGGGCCCTGGCCCCGCAGGTGGTGCCGGCGACGCGCACCGGCCTGTGGAGCCGCCTCACCCGACGGTCGCGCGGCTCGGCGCGCCGCGCGGCCTGACGCGTCACTTCTTGCCGAGCTTCACGCTCGAGAAGAGCGTGTCCAACGCCGGCATCGCGAAGGCGGCGAAGGCCAGGACGAAGGCCCGCTGCCCGTCGCTGGTGCTGCCGCTGAGGCCGGCCTCCTTCGCCACCACGTCGATCGTGGCCATCGACCAGAGCACGAACGCGACCGCCGACAGGACGTAGAAGTAGAGCTTCGGCGAGGGGGTGTCCTTGGCGCTCATCGACACCGAGAGCAGGTAGACGACGTTGAGCACGGCCCCGATCGCGACGACGACCCAGATGGTCCGACCCGTGATGGTGAAGCTGGAGAAGAACAGGGTCGAGATCGCGATCAGCTCGGCGGGGACGTACTTCGCGATCTTGGACGCGGGACCGTCGGGGTCCCGGGCCTGATCGGCGTTGGTCCCGGCGTACACGACTGTCCTGGCCATGGCGTCCCCCTCATCGCGGATTCCGAGACCGGCCGCCATGCTCCGCCCGTCCCGATCCCGGGCACCAGGGTCCTGAGGACCTTGACGCACCGACCGCGGCGGCGTAGGCCCAACCGCGAGCCCGGGTCGGTGGCTACACCAGCACCTCGCTGCCCACGGTGATGGTCCGGTCGGGTGGGAGCGCGAAGTAGTCGGCCGGGTCGGCGGCGTTGTGCGCCAGCACGACGAAGAGCTGCTTGCGCCACCGCGACATCCCTGCGTCGTGGCCGCGCCGCACCGCGCCGCGGGAGATGAAGTACGACGCCTGCGTGACGTCGCCGGTGCACTCCTCCAGCAGGCCCTGGGCGGCGGCGTGCTCCAGCGCGGCCGGGAGGTCCGGGGCGTCGCTGAAGCCGAAGCTCAGCGTGACGTGCTGGATGCCGTCGTCGTCCTGGCCGAGGTCGTCGACCGCGAGCCGCTCGTCGACCGGGACGTGGGGCACGTTCAGGGCCCGGGCCGAGACCACGATGACGTTCTCGTGCAGCACCCCGTTGTGCTCGGTGTTGGCCCGCAGCGCCAGCGGGGTGGTGTCCTTGCCCGGGTGCGGGAAGACCGCGACGCCGGGCACGCGCGGGACCCCCCGCTCGTGGACGTCGGCGATGAACTCGTGCAGCGAGCCCTCCTTGGCCGTGCGCACGGCCCGCACGCGCTCGCGACCGCGCTGCCACGTCGTCATCACGGTGAACACCGTGATCGCGATCAGCAGGGGCAGCCAGCCGCCGTGCGCCACCTTGGACAGGTTCGCGCTCAGGAAGGCCGCCTCGACGCCACCGAAGGCCACCGCGACCAGCACCATCTTCCACACCGGCCACGACCACAGCACCCGCGCGACCGCCAGCAGCAGGATCGTGTCGACCACGAGCGCCCCGGTGACCGAGACGCCGTACGCCGTCGCGAGGTGGGCGGAGGTCTGGAAGGTCAGCGTCAGCGCCACCACCCCGACGAAGAGCAGGGCGTTGACCCCGGGCATGTAGACCTGGCCGCCCTCGTGCTCGGAGGTCTGCTTGACCGTCAGGGGCGGCAGCAGCCCCAGCTGGGTCGCCTGGCGCGAGAGGCTGAACGCCCCCGAGATGACGGCCTGGCTGGCGATGACGGTGGCCAGCGTGGCGAGCACGACCATCGGCAGCCGCGCCCAGTCCGGGAACAGCAGGAAGAACGGGTTCCCGGCCGCCGACGGGTGGTGCAGGATCAGCGCGGCCTGGCCCAGGTAGTTCAGCGTCAGCGCCGGGAAGACGAGCAGGAACCAGGCGCGCAGGATCGGCTGCCGCCCGAAGTGACCCATGTCGGCGTACAACGCCTCGGCGCCGGTGATGACCAGCACCACCGCCCCCATGGCGACGAAGGCGATGCCGGGGTGGGCCACGACGAAGCTCACGGCGTACGTCGGGGACAGGCCGCGCAGCACCGACAGGTCGGTCAGGACCTCGCGCAGACCGGCGACGGCCAGGGCCAGCAGCCACAGCACCGTCACGGGCCCGAACAGCCGCCCCACCTTGCCGGTGCCGAACCGCTGGGCCGCGAACAGCACGGTCAGGATGGTGACCGCCACGGGGACGACCACGTGGGCCAGGCTCGGCGCGGCGACCTCGAGCCCCTCCACGGCGGAGAGCACGCTGATCGCCGGCGTGATGACGGAGTCGCCGTAGAACAGGGCCACGCCGACGACGCCCAGCAGGAGCAGCGGGCCCCCACCCCGTGACCGGTCGGCGTACAGCCTCTGGGCCAGGGCGGCCAGCGCCATCACCCCGCCCTCGCCGTCGTTGTCGGCGCGCATGATCACGCCGACGTACTTCACCGAGACGATGATCGTGATCGACCAGAACATCATCGAGATGACGCCGTAGACGTCACCGGGCACCGGCTGCACGGCTCCGTGGTCGATCGCGAAGACCGTGCGCAGCGCGTAGAGCGGGCTCGTCCCGATGTCGCCGAACACGATGCCCAGCGCCCCGAGGACCAGGGCTGCCCCGGCCGGGCGGTGCACCGGGACGGGTGGGGAGGTCGTGCTCATGCCAGGAGGGCCCTTCGTCGGCGGATCAGGCCGGGTGGACCAGCCGTCGGCCAGTGTCGCACCGCGTCGTGGACGGCACCTCGTGGACCCGGGGCCGAGCGCTGCCACGCCGTCGCGTCCGGCGGCCAGGAGCCCACGGCGCGGCGCCGGGACCGCGCCTCAGCCCTGCTCCTCGGCCACGCTGTTGCCCCCGTCGACCGCGAGGCACTGACCGGTCACGAAGGCGGCGCCGGGGCTGCACAGGAACGCGACGCAGGCGGCGACCTCGTCGGGGTGGGCGCCGCGGCCGACCGGGATCCGGCGCGCCTCGTCGGCCTCCGCCGCGGTCTGGCTGCCGGTGCGGATCCACCCCGGGGCGACGGCGTTGGCGGTGATCCCGTCCCGCGCGTGGTCCACGGCCACGGCCCGGGCCAGGCCCACCATGCCGGCCTTCGCCGCGGCGTACGCCGCCTCGCCGCGCATGGCCATGACCGGACCGGTGAGCGAGGCCACCATCACGACGCGGCCCCAACCCTGCTGCTGCATCCCGGGGAGCACCGCCCGGGTGACCAGGAAGGCGGTGTCGAGGTTGCGCGCGATCGAGGCCTGCCACCGGGCGTGGCTCAGGTCGACCACCGATCCCGACTCCTCGCCTCCGCCGTCCCCGTCGCTGGTCCCCGGGGAGCTCAGGCTCGTCATCCCCGCGTTGTTGACCAGCACGTCCGGCGCACCCAGGGCACCGGTGACGCGGGCGACGGCGTCGGCGACCTGGTCCTCGACGGTGAGGTCGGCGACCACCCCGACCGACCGGACGCCGGCCGCCTCGAGCTCACTGGCCCGCTCCAGCGCCCGGTCCGTGGTCGCGGCCACCGCGACCCGGGCTCCGAGCGCGCCCAGCAGCCGCGCGGTCGCCATCCCGATCCCGTCCGGCGCGCCCGCCCCGGTCACCAGGGCCACCCGACCGCTGAGGTCGAGCACCGGAGGGAGGACCTGCTGCGCGCTCATGAGCTGCCGAGGGTCGGGGTCAGGTAGACCTTGCGCAGCGTCTCCTCCACGACCCAGCGGGTGCGGTCGCCCGCGACCAGCCGCACCACGGTGCCGACCCGGAGCGCGATGCTCGAGCCGTCCTCCAGCTCGACGGTGCCGCGGCCGGAGAGCACCACGAAGACCTCGTCGGCCTCGGTGTCGGTCACGGTCCCCGCGGTGATCTCCCAGACCCCCACCTCGACGCGCGCCTCCGCGCGCAGGACGGTGGCGCCCGCCGTGGGCGAGCCGGCGAGGACGTCCGCCGGGGCCACGGGCTCGTGGGCGACCGCGGTGTCCCCGGCGTCCGCGGCGAGCAGCCGCTGCTCGGCGAGCGTGGTCACGCGGCGCTCACCGGGTGTGTCGGTCGGTGACCTCGAGGGCCTCGTCGAGGACCTCCAGACCACGGCGGGCGTCGGCGTCGCTGACGTTGAGCGGCGGCACCAGGTGGATCCGGTTGGAGTTGGCGAAGGGCAGCACGCCGCCCGCCTTGAGGGCACCGACGGTCGCGGCCATCGCCGGGCTGGACCCGCCGTTGGGAGCCAGCGGCTCGCGCGTCTCGGGGTCGGCCACCAGCTCGACGGCCCAGAAGGCACCGACGCCACGCACCTCGCCCACGCTGCGGTGGCGCTCGGCGATCTCCTCCAGGCCGGGCCCGAAGACCTCGCGGCCCAGCCGCTCGGCGTTCTCCACCATCCGCTCCTCGCGCATGGCCCCGATCGTGGCCACGGCCGCCGCACAGGCCAGCGGATGGCCGGAGTAGGTCAGGCCGCCGGGGTAGGCGCGCTCGGCGAAGGTCTCGGCCACCGCCGGGCTGATCGCGACCCCGCCCAGGGGCACGTAGCCGGAGTTGACGCCCTTGGCGAAGGTGAGCAGGTCGGGGACGACCGCCGTGCCGTCGTGGGTCGCGTGCTCGATCCCGAACCACGCCCCGGAGCGGCCGAACCCCGACATCACCTCGTCGGTGACGAGCATGATCCCGTGCTGGTCGCACAGACGGCGTACGCCGGCCAGATAGCCCGCCGGCGGCACCATGATCCCGGCCGTCCCGGGGATCGACTCCAGGACGACCGCCGCGATGTTGGTGGCGCCCTCGAGCACGATGACGTCGGCCAGGTGCTGGAGCGCCCTCTCGCACTCCTGCTCGGGGGTCTCGGCGTGGAAGTGGCTGCGGTAGAGGTAGGGGGTGAAGAAGTGCACCACCCCGGCGTCGCCGTCGTCGTTGGCGATCCGACGCGGGTCACCGGTGGTGTTGATCGCCAGGTGCGTCCCGCCGTGGTAGCTGCGGTAGGAGGCGAGCACCTTCTTGCGGCCGGTGTGCAGGCGGGCCATCCGGATGGCGTGCTCGACCGCGTCGGCGCCGCCGTTGGTGAAGAACACCCGGTCCAGGTCGCCCGGGGTGATCTCGGCGATCAGGCGGGCGGCCTCGGAGCGGGCCTCGTTGACGTGCTGGGGCGCGACCGTGCACAGCGTCGCGGCCTGGGCCCGGATGGCCTCCACCACGCGCGGGTGCTGGTGGCCGACGTTGGTGAAGACCAGCTGGGAGGAGAAGTCCAGCAGCGTGCGGCCCTCCCCGTCGACCACGCGCGAGCCCTCCGCCGCCACGATCGTCATCGGGTCGAAGAGGCGCTGCGCCTGCCAGGAGTGGAAGACGTGCTGCCGGTCCAGCTCGTGGGCGCGACGGCCGCGGGCCAGGTCGTCGTCGGTGACGGTGAGGTCGTCGGTCTGCGTGGTGGTCACGGGGTGCTCCTGGTCGGTCGACTGCTCTGGTGAGGCCGGGGTCGGCGACTCCGTGGCTGGGGCGCAACCACGGGCTCGGGACGACCTTGCCACGAGCCGTGCACCGCCCCGAGGATGCCCTCGTGTCCGAGACGTACTTCGACCTCGCCGACCCCGCCTTCGACGTCACCTCGCCCGCGGTGCACGAGGCCCGCGAGCGCGACTGGTACGTCCGGACCAGCTACGGGTACGCCGTGCTGCGCTACGAGGAGATGAACCGGCTCCTCAAGGACCGCCGCTTCAGCCAGGGCAACGCGAAGTGGCCGGCCCAGAACGGCATCCACTCCGGCCTGTTCAGCGACTGGTGGAAGAAGACGCTGCTCAGCCTGGAGGGCGAGGAGCACGACCGGATCCGCCGGCTGCTGCGACCGGCCTTCACCAGCAGGGCCGTGCACCGCTGGGTGCCGAGCTTCCAGCAGCTCGCGACCGAGCTCGTCGACGGCTTCAGCGAGCGCGGTCGGGTCGAGTTCGTCAAGGAGTTCGCCGAGCCGTACTCCACCCGGGTCATCTGCCGCATGCTCGGGCTGCCCGAGGAGGAGTGGCCCCGGGTGGCCCACTGGGCCGACGACCTCGGCCGCTCCTTCGGGGTCGACGTCGCCGCCAACGTGCCGGTGATCGAGGAGGCGCTCGACGGCCTCCACGACTACTGTCTGCGCATCGTCGCCGACCGTGTCGACCACCCCCAGGACGACCTGGTCACGCTGATCGTCCAGGCCCAGCAGGAGGGCCGCCTCTCCTACGACGAGCTGGGGGTCGCCCTGGTGTTCCTGGTCTTCGCCGGCATGGAGACGACCCGCAACCAGCTGGGCCTGGCGCTCCAGACCCTCCTGGCCCACCCCGACCAGTGGCGGCTCCTCGCGCAGCGACCGGACCTCGGGGCCAACGCCGTGGAGGAGGTGATGCGGGTCAACCCGACCGTCACCTGGGTGACGCGGGAGGCCCTGGAGGACGTCGAGGTCCACGACCTGCGCATCGCGCGCGGCGAGATCGTCCAGATGCTCTCCCACGCCGCCGGGACCGATCCGCGGGCGATGCCCGACGCCGCGTTCGACATCACCGTCACCCACCCGCCGCACCTCGGGTTCGGCGCCGGCGTCCACCACTGCCTGGGTCACTTCGTCGCCCGCGCCGACATGGCGGTGGCACTCCCCCTGCTCGCCCAGCGGATGCCGGACGCCCGGCCCGACGGCCCCGGCGTCTGGCTCCCGGTCTCCGGCAACACCGGCGCCGTGTCGTTCCCGATCGCCTTCACCCCCACTCCGCCGGCGGCTCGCTGACCTGCAGGCGTGCTCGTCCGGGCCGCGCCCAGCGCCCACCTGTGCCGCTCCTGTGGGCGAAGGACCCCCACGGTCGACGGGGGTCGGGGCGGGTCGGGGCCGGTGGACGTGGCTCAGGCGGGGCCCGGCCGCCGACCTCGCACCTCGTGCGGCACGACCCGCACGGGCAGGTCGAGGTGCGCGAGCCGGTGGGGCAGGTCCTGGTGGAGGTGCCTCCCCCGAGCGTGCTCCTCGAGGTGGAGCCAGATCTCGTGCACCGGCTCGACCGCGATGGTCTCCTCGATCGCGTCCATCGGGTCGTGCCGCAGCGAGACCGACCCGGTCACCCGCGGTCCGGACGGTGCCTCGCGGAGCTGGCGCAGGGCCTCGGGCAGGTCCTGCTCCGCGCGCTGCACCTCCGGGTGCCGCCGGGGGTGCAGGAGGTGGATCTCGGCGCGGGCCGGGTTGAGGACCACCAGGTGGAGCTCGACGTCGTACCAGGTGGCCTGCTCGCAGGTCGACCACACCGCCCGACGCAGCTCCGGTGACACACCGACCGTGTCGGTGAGCACCAGGACTCGCGTCGGGACGGGTGGTCGCACGGTGTGCTCCTGCGGGTCGCGGCCCTCAGTCGACCGGGTCGGCGACCGGGGTGCGGGTCTCGTCCTGGACCGCGGCGTGGTCCTCGGTGCGGTCGACGTGGGTCACGCTGAGGTAGACCACCGTCGCCAAGATGGCGCCCAGGAAGATCAGGCTGGTGACCAGGGTGCCCAGGTCGAGCCCGCCGTCGGCCTTGGGCGAGGCCAGGAAGTCGCCGATGTTCGCGCCCAGCGGGCGGGTCAGGATGTAGGCCAGCCAGAACGCCAGCACCGCACCGATGGCGCCGGACCTCCACGCGACCAGCACGGCCAGGATCAGGCCGGCGGGCAGCAGGATCGAGGCACCGGGCGACCAGCCGGTCAGGTCCAGCGTCCAGTCACCGACGGCGGTGCCCAGGGCGAAGGTGACCAGCACGACCAGCCAGTACCAGCCCTCGCGCGGCGTGGTGTTGATCGAGTGGATCGACAGCGTCTTCTCACGGGCGTACCAGGCCGCGAAGACCGCCGCGAGCAGCACCGCGAAGACCGCCGAGCTCAGCGCCAGCGGGACGTTGTGGGCATCGGTGAGGTTGTCGGTCAGCAGGGTGCCGACCACGCTGATGAGCACCACCGCGAGCCAGTAGATGCCCGGCACGTACGCCCGGGCCCGGAACTGGGCCACCAGGACCACCACCAGCGCCACCGAGAACAGCACGGTGGTGTTGGTCAGGCCGAAGCCCAGGGTCTCGTTGATGTAGTCCGCGAAGCTCTCCCCCACCGTCGTGCAGAGGATCTTGATCACCCAGAAGAAGACGGTGATCTCGGGGACCTTGTTCAGCATCTGGCGGCGGCTGGAGACCGTTGGTGTCGTCGTCATGGTTCCGGAGGCTGCCGCACCGCACCTGACTTGTTTCTGGAGACGGTACGCCGGGTTCAGCCGCCGTTCAGGGCATGATCGGGCCATGTCGACGATCGGCGTCTGCGAGGACGACCCCGCCATCCGCAGGATCCTGCAGCGCGCCCTGGCGCACGCCGGGCACGACGCCGTGCTGGCGTTCAACGGCTCGGAGGCCTCCCGGCTGTTCGCGCAGCGACCCCTCGACGTGATCATCATGGACATCGGGCTCCCCGACGCCGACGGACGCGACGTCGTCCAGGCCCTCAAGGCGGGGGGCCAGCACGCCCCGGTCCTGTTCCTGACCGCCCTGGACGCGCTGCACGAGCGCCTCGCGGGGTTCGCGGTCGGGGCCGAGGACTACGTGGCCAAGCCGTTCGAGGTCAAGGAGCTGCTCGCCCGGGTCGAGGTGCTCGTGCGCCGCTCCCGGGACGCGGCGGCGGCGACGTCGCAGGACGTCGAGCTGGACCCCGTCACGCACGCGGCCCGCACGCCCGCCGGCAGCGTCCTGCTGACCCCGACGGAGTTCCGGATCCTGGCCGCGATCACCTCCCGCCCGGGCGAGGTGGTCCGGCGCCGTGCCGTCGTCGCGGCCGCCTGGCCCGACGGGGCCTACGTCGCCGAGAACACCGTCGATAGCCACCTGCGACGAATCCGGAACAAGCTCGAGTCCATCGACTCCACGACCTCGATCGAGACCGTGCGCGGCGTCGGCTACCGCCTCACGTGAGCGTGCGGTCGTTCCTCCGGCACCCGCGCCTCGACCCGCTGCGAGGTCGTGGGTCGCTGCGCGCCCAGCTGGTCTGGCTGACCGTCGTCGCCAGCGCCGTCGTGGTCGCCGCCCTGGGGGCCCTGGTCCAGCTGCTGCTCTCCACCACCACCGACAACACCGTCGGCCGGGTGCTCAACGACCGCGCCGAGACCGTCGCCTCGAGCGTGATCCAGGCCTCGCCCGGGCGGACCATCGTGGTCCCCCAGGCCCGGCTCGACGCCGACGTCGCCGTCTACGACGCCAGCGGGACCGTCGTCGCCGGCGCCGTGCCGGAAGCCCTCGAGGAGCAGTACGCCGCGCTGCGCACGGTCCGCTCGGGTCGCACCCTGCGCGTCGGCGACTACGCCCGCGTCCACGCCCTGGGCTTCGTGACCTCGCGCGGCACCCGCGGGACCGTCGTGGTGAGCGAGCGGCTCGCGCCCTACCAGGAGACCGCCCAGGTCGCGCTCTCGGTCACGATCGGGGCCGGTGTGCTCCTGGTGGCCGGGTCCGCGGTGCTGGTGGCCCTGGCCAGCCGCCGCGTGCTGGCACCGGTCGGCGCCATGGCCCGCACCGCCGACGAGTGGAGCGAGCGCGACCTCGGCCGCCGGTTCGACCTGACCGGGCCCGGCAACGAGATCACGGCCCTGGGCCACACGCTGGACGGACTGCTGGACAAGGTGGCCTCGACGATCCGCTCCGAGCAGCGCCTGACCTCCGAGCTGGCGCACGAGCTCCGCACCCCGTTGACGGCCGTCCAGGGCAACGCCGAGCTCCTGCTGATGAACCCCTCGCTCGACGAGCAGGCGCGCCTGGACGTCGAGGAGCTGATGGCCGGGTGCCGACGGATGTCGGCCACCATCGCGGGTCTGATCGAGCTGGCCCGGAGCACCTCCTCCGCGGCGAGCACGACCCACACCTCGCCCCAGGAGGTGGTCGAGGAGGTGCTGGCCGAGCTGGACCTGGCCACCCTCTACCCCGCCCTGGACATCGAGGTCGACGTGGCCGGCCACGAGGCGTGGACCGTGCCGCGCGACCTGGGGGCGCGGGCGCTCGCCCCGGTCCTGTCCAACGCCGCACGGTTCGCCGTCAGCACCGTGCGCGTCTCGCTGGACCGCAGCCGTCCCGGCGCGCTGAGCGTGGTCGTCGAGGACGACGGGCCCGGGGTGGACGCCGACGACCGCGACCGGATCTTCCGTCCCGGTGAGACCACCGGTGACGGGGCCGGGCTCGGCCTGGCGCTCTCGCGTCGGATCGCGCGGACCAGCGGGGGTGACGTGGCCCTCGACGACCGCAGCGGGGCGACGTCGTTCCGACTCACCCTGCCCTCGACCCGCCACGACCGGGCCCTCTGACCCCACCCGCCCCGATCGCGCTCACGTCGCGCCCGGGTCGTCGGCCGACGCCGTCAGGTCGTTGGCAGGTCCACCGGGGCACAGTCGTGACGTCGACTGGCAGACGTCCGCGACCGTCACGATCCGAGGGAGGGGTCCGCACCCGATGAGCGAGCCCACCCGGACCGCCCCCGCTCGCGTCCGTGGCGCCACGGGCGTCGGCCGTGCCCGGCAGGTCGCCTGACATGAGCACGCTCCTGCGCGACGCGACCGTACGCACCGAACCCCGACCCGGCCCGCGCACACGGACCGGGGCCGGGGCCGGGGCCACCGACGCTCCCGGTCGGGCTCCCCACCGCCTCGACGCCCTGATGATCGCGGTCGCGGTGTGCGTCGCGGTCGGGGCGTGGATCCCCTTCCTGGCCCAGCCCCTGTCACCGGACGAGGCGGGCTTCCTCCACCTCGCCCAGCACTGGCACCCCGGCCGCTCGCTGTACGGCGACTACTGGGTCGACCGACCGCCCCTGCTGATCTGGCTGTTCGACCTCGCCGGGCACCTCGGGACGCAGCACCACCTCGCCGACGGCCTCTCCGACCCCGGCGTCAAGCTCCTCGGCGCGGCGGCCACCGGCACCTCGGTCACGCTCGTGGGCGTCCTGGCCCGGCTGCTCGTCCCGACCCGCCGCTGGCCGCTCGCCGTCGTCCTCGCCGCCGCCGTCGGGCTGGTCGCCGACCCGCTGCTGGGGATGCCCGGCGCCAACGGCGAGGTGCTCGCGCTGCCCTTCGTCCTGGCCGGCATGGTCGCCCTGGTGGCCGCGCACCGCCTCCCCTGGGGTGCGCGCGCGGCCCTGCTGACCCTGGTCGCGGGGGCGGCCGCGGTGGCGGCGGCCTCGGTGAAGCAGAACATGGTCGACGTCGTCGTGATGGCCGTCGTGCTCCTGCCGAGCCTGCGGCGCACGGGGGCCCGACCGCTGGCCCGGCTCGCGACGTTCGCCGCGGGCGGTGCGGCAACGCTGGCCGCGGTGCTCCTCAGCGCCGCCGCGCGCGGCACCAGCGTGCTCGGCCTGTGGGACGCCGTCGTGGTGTTCCGGCTGCGGGCCTCCTCGGTGATCAGCTCCTCGGCCAGCTTCGCCACGACCGATCGCGCCCACGCCCTGGAGCTGTCGGCCCTGGTCAGCGGGGAGGTCGTCCTGCTCGCGGTCGCCGCGATCATCGCCGTGGGGCAGCGCCGCCGAGGGTCCACGCGCACGGCCCGCTCGACCTGGTCGGGCCGGCTGGTGTGGGCCGGTCTCGCGGTGGCGGTCTGGGAGGCGTTCGCGGTGGCGGCCGGGGGGAGCTACTGGTCGCACTACCTGACCGGTCTGGTGCCCGGCACCCTGCTGCTGCTCGCCCTGGCACTGCGTACGCCGAGCCGGCTCACGGGCCGCGTGCTGACCGGCGTGGTGCTGCTGGTCGTGCTCGCCGGCGGCGTCGCGTGGCGGGTCGCGGCCACGGCCGGTGTGCCCGGCGTCACCGACGACGGCCGCGTCGAGACCTTCCTGCGCACCCACGCCGTCCCCGGCGACGGCGTCGTCTCCGCCTTCGGCGACCCCCGCCTCGTCGCCGGGAGCGGCCTGACCAGCCCCTACGAGAACCTGTGGAGCCTGCCCGTCCGGGTGCGCGACGCCCACCTCACGGGCCTCACCGCCGTGCTCACCGGGCCGACCGCGCCGCGGTGGGTCGTCGTCTCCGGGCGCGGGCTAGGCACGTGGGGGGTCGACGCCACGCGCGCCCAGCGGGTCTTCGACCGCTCCTACCGCCACCTGGTGACCTACGGTGTGTGGGAGATCTTCGAGCACCGTGACCACCTGGGAGGCGGCACCCCGTGAAGCCGTCCGCACCCAGCACACGCTCGATCCCGGCGCAGCGGGAACCCGCCGTCCCGGCGGGCGACCTGTCCGCGTCCCCGGCCCCCGGGTCGCCCCGGACCGACCCCGACCAGCCGTCCGGTCGGCCGCGGTCGGGCTGGAGGGCCCGGCTGCGCTTCACGCTGTCGTGGGCGGCCGCCGTCGCCCTGGTCGCGGCCGTGCTGCCCAGCGCGGTCTCGGTGTCGTGGCACGGGATCCTGCCCGTGCTGGGCTCGGTGCACTGGCCGGCCGCCCTCGGGCTCGCCGTGGTGTGGCTCCTGGGTCTCTACGTCCACTCCTTCGTGCTCACCGCCGCGGCCCCCGGGCTGACCCACCGTCGCGCGCTGACGCTGAACCTGACCGGCAGCGCGGTCGCCAACGTCGTACCGCTCGGCGGGGCCGCAGGCGTCGAGCTCAACCGGCGGATGATGCGCACCTGGGGCATCGACGGCCGGGCCTTCACCGGCTACACCTTCCTCACCAACCTCTGGGACGTCGGCTCGAAGCTGCTGCTGCCGCTCGTGGCCGTGGCCGCCCTGGTCAACGCCGGCGAGACCATCACCTCCTCGATCCGCACGGCCACCGTCGTGGCCGCCGTGGCCTTCGTGGCCTTCACCGCGACCAGCGCGTGCGTGCTCTCCAGCGACCGCGCCGCCGCGGTGGTCGGCCGGCTGCTCGAGAGCGCGGCCCGACGGGCCCTGCGGCTGCTCGGACGGGCCGACCGCGAGCTCGGTCTGGCGGAGGCCCTCGTCGACGTCCGGAGGCAGTGCGCCGGGCTGGTCCGGCGCGGCTGGCTCCGGATGTCGGCCGCCATGGCGGGCTACGTCTTCCTCCAGGCCGTCCTGCTCGCGCTGTGCCTGGAGCTGACCGGGGCGGCGAGCACCTGGCCCGAGATCCTGGCCGCCTTCGCGGTCGAGCGGCTCCTCACCGTGGTGCCCCTCACCCCCGGTGGTGTCGGCATCGCCGACCTCGGCCTCGTCGGCGTCCTGCTGGCCCTGGGCGGGGACCCGGTCAGCGTCACCGCGGCCGCCGTGCTCTACCGCGCCTTCGTGTTCCTGGTCGAGATCCCGGTCGGCAGCGGCGCCCTCGGCGCGTGGTTACTCAGCCAGCGGTTCCGTCCCGCGGCGACCACCCCGTAGGCGCGACCACCGCGCCCGCCGCCGGCACCGACCGACCGGTCCGGGTCGGGGGCTCGCGGCAGGCTCCGCCCTAGACCGGTCGGGCGCGCGCAGGCGGATCGTTGGTGCGCCCCGCAGGACCCGTGGTTGCCTGGACGCGATCGCCCGTACCGAGCTCGACACGCCTCACGCCGTCGGTCGGTCCGCGCCCCTCGTCGGCGCGGGAGACCCCGCTGACCAGGAGCCCCCATGGAGCGTCTCGCCCGGATCGTCCTCCGCGACCGACTCCTGGTCAGCCTGTTCTGGGTGGTGATGCTCGGCAGCGGCGCGGCCGCCGCCGGCCACCTGGGTGACCGGCTGACCTTCGACTTCTCCCTCCCCGGGCAGCCCGGCGACACCGCGGAGAAGGCGCTGGTGAAGAACTACGGGATCAGCTCCTACGACACCTTCGTCGCGGTGGTCCGGGTGCCGGCCGGTCAGACGGTCCAGGGTCGGGGACGCGCGGTGGGCCAGGTCCTCGACGCCGCGGTGCGGGCGACCCCCGGGGTCCGGGTGACCGGGTTCGCGGAGACCGGTGACACGGCCTTCATCTCGGCCGACCGGCGTACGACGTTCGCGCTGGTCCAGGGCCCCCTCCCGGCGGGGTTCGGCCCCGGCGTGGGCGCGCGCCTGGCGCCGGCGCTGGGCCAGGCGGCCGAGCGAGCCGGGTTCGAGAGCGGCGTGACGTCCTACGGGTTGCTCTCCGCGGGCGGCAACACCGACGGGCCGAGCGTGCTCGCCGAGACGCTGCTGGGCGGGGCCGGGGCCCTCCTGGTGCTGCTGTTCGTGTTCGCGTCGTTCCTGGCGCTCGTGCCGCTGGTGATCGCCGCGGTGTCGATCCTGACCACGTTCCTGCTCGTGCTGGGACTGACCACCTTCAGCGACGTCAGCTTCGTGGTGCAGTTCCTGATCTCGCTGATCGGGCTGGGCGTGGCGATCGACTACTCGCTCCTGGTGGTGTCCCGGTGGCGCGAGGAGCGCGCCCACGGCCTCGAGAACGACGAGGCCGTGGTGGTGGCGATGCGGACCGCGGGCCACGCCGTGCTGGCCTCGGGCGTGACGGTCGCGATCAGCCTGGTCGCGCTCCTGGTGGTGCCGGTGCCGTTCCTGCGCAGCATGGGCATCGGCGGGATGCTGATCCCCCTGGTGAGCGTGGCGGTGGTGCTCACCCTGCTGCCGGCGCTGCTGTCCGGGATCGGGCCGCGGATCGACTACCCGCGGATCCGCAAGGAGGGCGTCGCCTCGCGCGGGTGGAGCGCCTGGGCCCGCGGCATCGTGCACCGTCGCTGGCTGGCGAGCGGCGTGGCGCTCCTGGTGCTGGCCGTGCTGATCGCCCCGGTGTTCGGCCTCAAGATCGGGACCTCCGGCATCGACTCGCTGGCCCGCAGCGGAGCGCCGTACACGACCCTCCAGCAGCTGCGGGCCTCCGGCGTGGGCAGCGGCGTGCTGACCCCGATGGTGGCCCTGGTGCCCGAGGAGCAGGCCCCGGCCGCGGCCCGGGCCGCGGCCTCGGTGGACGGCGTGCGCCTGGCCGCGGTCGGTGCCGCGGGCCACGGGCAGGCGGTCGTGGAGGTGGTGCCCGTCCGCGAGACCGTGGACAGCTCCGGCAAAACGGTGGTCGACGGGGTCCGCACCGCGATCGAGGGCGCCGTGGACGGACGGGTCCTGGTCACCGGGGCCGGCGCGACGGTCGAGGACTACTTCACCGCGGTCTACGACAAGTTCCCCTACGTGCTCGCCCTGATCGCCCTGATCACCTTCGTGCTGCTGGTGAGGACCTTCCGGTCGGTCCTGCTGCCGATCAAGGCCGTCCTGCTCAACCTGGTCTCGCTGGCGGCCGTGTTCGGCGCCGTCGTCTTCTTCTGGCAGGACGGCCACGGCTCCGACCTGGTGTTCAGCACCTCGGGGACGGGCGCCATCACGTTCTGGCTGCCGGTGCTGATCTTCGCCTTCCTCTTCGGTCTCTCGATGGACTACGAGGTCTTCATCCTGGCGCGGATGCGGGAGGAGTACGACCGCACCGGTGACACCGCCGCCGCGGTCGTCACCGGGTTGGGTCGCACCGGGCGGCTGGTGACCTCGGCCGCGCTGATCCTGTTCTTCGCCTTCGCCGCGCTGGCGTCCGCACCCGGCACCGACATCAAGGTGCTCGGGACCGCCCTGGGCGTCGGGATCCTGATCGACGCGACCGTGGTGCGCGCCCTGCTCGTCCCGGCGCTGGTCAGCCTCCTCGGCCGCTGGAACTGGTGGCTGCCGACCGGGCTGGCCCGGGTGCTGCGCGTCGAGCCCTCGCCCCTGGCGCCCGCCGACCGGCCCCTGAGCCCCGCCCCGAGCCGGACCTGACCCCGCGCCCGGGTCCGGCCCGGGTCCGGCTTCGGGGACCGTCAGGCACCGGTCAGGCGCTGCGTGGTCGTCTCCGGTGAGCCGGCGCGTGTCCGGCGCAGGCTGGCCCGGGAGGGAGGGGACGTCGGTGTCGCTGACGGGTCCGCTCTTCCTCGGCGGGGTCCTGCTGGTGACGCTCGTCGCCATCGGCCTGCTGGTGGTGCTGTGGCCCCGTCTCGCCGGTCCGGGGATCGGCCCCGTCGTCGGTCGGCTCGGGGCGATCCTCCTGGTCAACCTGCTGGTGCTGTTCTCGGCCGCGACCCAGATGAACGCGACGTACCTCTTCTTCTCGGGGTGGGCCGACCTGCAGGGCGCGGTGACCGGTCACGTCGCCCAGACGGCCCTGGACCGGGGCGGCAGCGCCACGCGCGCCCTGGACGCCCACGTCAGCGGGCCCGCCGCGCAGGCCGCCGCCCAGCTCCCACCGCTCCCGGGACGGATCGCCCCGAACGGCGTGGTCCAGTTCGCCGTGACCGGCCCGCTGAGCCACATCTCCGGCACCGTCGACGTCCAGCTCCCGCCCGGCTACACCTCCCCGCGGTCGCGGCGGACCCGCTACCCGGTGCTCGAGGGGTTCCACGGCTACCCGGGGGTCCCGGTCACCTGGCTGCGGACCTTCCACGTCGGGCGGGTGCTCGAGCGGCTCGAGCGGGCCCGCAGAATCCGCCCGACGCTGGTGGTGCTGCCGCAGATCGAGGTCCCGCTCGGGGCCGACACCGAGGGGGTCAACGGTGCGCGCGGGGAGCCGCAGCTGGAGACGTGGTTGACCCGGGACGTCCCGAACTGGGTGGCCCGCACCTTCCGGGTCTCCACCTCCCGCGACTCCTGGGCCACGATCGGGGACTCCTCCGGCGGCTGGGCCGCCGCGATGTCGACCCTCCTGCACCCCTCGCAGTACGGCGCCGCGATCGTCATGGGCGGCTACTTCCAGCCCAAGTTCGGGTCCTACTACCGGCCCTACGATCCCCACAGCCTCCTGGCCGAGCGGTACGACCTGCCCCGGCTGGTCGCGCGCCGTCCGCCGCCGGTCGCCGTGTGGCTGCAGACCTCCCACGCGGACCCGCTCTCCTACGGCTCGACCAGCCAGTTCCTCCGCGCCGCCCACGCGCCCCTGTCGGTCCACGCCACGGTGTTCAAGAACGCCGGGCACCGGATCTCGGTGTGGACCGACCTCCTCCCGCAGGCCCTGGAGTGGCTGGGCGGGACCGTGCAGGGGTTCCGGCCCTGACCCCCGCACCGCCGTCGGCCCGGGCACCCCGTCTCTCTGCGGGCGATTCGTCCGTTCTCGCCCCCTGCGGGCACCGTTCGGGTGAGAGTGGGCCGGTGCCACCACCCACCTCCCCGGCGTACGCCGTCCCCTCGCGCCGTTCCGTCCTGCGTGCGGGGCTGGCCACGGGCGCCACCGCGACCCTGCTCGGGTGGGTCGGTCCGCTCGACAGCCGTGCCACCGCGGCGGTGCCGGCCCTGCCTCGCACGCCGTTCACCCTGGGGGTCGCCAGCGGCGACCCGTTCCCCACCAGCGTCCTGCTGTGGACCCGGCTCGCCATCGACCCCCTCGCCGACGACGGCCACGGCGGCATGCCCACGCGCACCTACCCGGTCCGGTGGCAGGTCGCCCACGACGCCCGCTTCCGCAAGGTCGTGCGCAGCGGGACGGCCCAGACCGGCCCCGACCAGGCCCACTCCGTCCACGTCGAGGTCGGTGGGCTCCGTCCGGGTGCCGAGTACTTCTACCGGTTCCGCGTCGGGACCTTCCTCTCCCCCGTCGGCCGCACCCGCACCGCCCCGGCCCACCACAGCCTGGTCCCGTCGCTGTCGATGGCGTTCGCGAGCTGCGCGCAGTACGAGCGCGGCTGGTTCACCGCCTACCGCCGCCTGGCCCAGGACGAGCCGGACCTCGTCCTGCACCTGGGCGACTACATGTACGAGTTCGCGGCCAAGCCGGTCGGCAGCGGCGGCACCGTGCGATCGTTCCGCGGCCCCGAGACGGTGACGCTGGCGAACTACCGGCAGCGCCTGGCGCAGTACCACGCCGACCCGGACCTGCAGGCTGCGCACGCGGTCGCCCCCTGGCTGGTCGTCTTCGACGACCACGACGTCGACAACGACTGGGCCGGCGACGTGCCCGACGACCCCCGGGAGGCCGCGGCCTTCCCGGCCCGCCGCGCGGCTGCGTTCAAGGCGTACTACGAGAACATGCCGCTGCGGCACGCGTCGATCCCCACTGGCAGCCACATGGCCGTCAACCGGCGGCTCCAGTGGGGCCGCCTGGCCATGTTCCACATGCTCGACACCCGCCAGTTCCGCAGCGACCAGGCCTGCGGCGACGGCTGGAAGGATTGCCCCGAGGCCGCGGCCCCCGCCCGGTCCCTCCCCGGGGCGGCCCAGGAGGCGTGGCTGTCGCGGGGGTTCGCCCGCTCCCGCGCCCGGTGGGACGTGCTGGGCCAGCAGGTGTTCTTCAGCCGGCGCGCCACCTCGGCCTCGCCCCACGCCACCGTGGCGATGGACGCCTGGGACGGCTACCCCACCTCCCGCGCACGGGTGATCTCGTCCTGGGTCAAGGCCGGGGTGCGCAACCCGATCGTGCTCACCGGGGACGTGCACGCCCACTGGGCCTCCGACATCCGGTCGGACTTCACCGACCGCACCGCACCCGTGGTCGGCTCGGAGTTCATCACCTCCTCCGTCACCTCCGGCGGGGACGGGTACGACGAGCCGACCGGCCGGCACCCGTGGTTCGCCAACAACCCGCACCTGAAGTTCTGGACCAACCTGCGCGGGTACGTGAACACCACCATCACGCCCGCGTCCTTCACCGCCGAGTACCGCTGCCTGCCCCAGGTCAGCGTCCCGGACTCCCCCGTCCACACCCGTGCCCGGTTCGTGGTCCACGACCGCGTGCGCGGGATGCAGCAGACGTACGCCGCGCCGCTGCCCCCCGCCTCGGCAGCCCGCACGGCCCCCCGCACGGACGCGCAGAAGATCCGGGACACCCTCGCCACCGAGGCCGGCTGAGGTCCCGGGCACGGCCGCGTCACGGGCGGGTGGCGCGGTCCGTCCCCGGGGACACCGATGGCCGCGCCGCGGACCCCCACCAGGCGTGGAAGTGGTGCACGGGCCCGTGCCCGTGGCCGACCTCGAGCTCGTCGGAGGCCCGCAGCGCGGCGGTGAGGTAGTCCTTGGCCTCGGTCGCCGCCTCGGTCCATGACGCCGCGCGGGGACGGAGCGCGGCCACGGCCGAGGAGAGGGTGCAGCCGGTGCCGTGGGTGTTGTGGGTGGCGACCCGCTCGGCGTCCAACCGGCTGCGCACGCCGCCGACGAGCAGGAGGTCCACGCTGCGGGGCCCGGCGAGGTGGCCGCCCTTGAGCAGCACCCCGGGACCGAGGGCGGCGAGCCGCTCGAGCTGGCCGGTCATCTGCTCCTCGTCGCGCGCCTCGGGCTCCCCCAGCAGGTCGGCGGCCTCGGGCAGGTTGGGCGTGACCAGGTGGCACAGGGGCAGCAGCACCTCGCGCAGGGCCGCCACCGCGTCGTGGTCGAGCAGGCGGTCGCCGGAGGTGGCCACCATGACCGGGTCGAGCACGACGTACGCCGGTCGACGCTCGCGCAGCACCTCCGCCACGGCCAGCGTGACCTCCGCGCTGCCCAGCATCCCGATCTTGACCGTGTCCACGGCGACGTCGTCGAGCAGCACGTCGAGCTGACGGCGCACGTCGACGCCGGAGAGCTGGTGCACGGCGGCGACCCCGCGGGTGCTCTGGGCGGTCACGGCGGTGACGACCGCGGTGCCGTAGGCGCCGAGCGCCGAGAAGGTCTTGAGGTCGGCCGCGATCCCCGCGCCCCCGCTGGGGTCGGTGCCGGCGATGGTCAGCGCCACCGGGGGTCGCGTCACCGGGCCACCCCCGCCCGCAGGGCCGACGCCGCGGCCGCCGGGTCGGCGGCGGCGCAGACGGCCGAGACCACGGCGAGCCCGGCCACCCCCGTGGCCCGCACGGACGCGGCGACGTCGGGTCCGATGCCGCCGATGGCCACGCAGGGCAGGTCGGTCGAGGCCGCCAGGGCGACCAGGGCGGCGGTCCGCTCGAGCCCGAGCGGGGTCGCCGCCTCGGGCTTGGTCGGGGTCGCCCAGACCGGGCCGACGCCGAGGTAGTCCAGCACCGGTCCGCGCGCGTTCCACGCCTGCGCCTCGGCGACCTGGTCGGCGGTGGAGACCGAGAGGCCGACCAGGGCGCGGGGGCCCAGGAGCTGACGGGCGACGTCGGGCGGGAGGTCGCCCTGCCCCACGTGGACGCCGTCGGCGCCGACCGCGAGGGCGACGTCGACCCGGTCGTTGACCACCACCGGCACCCCGGTGCCCGCGAGCGCGTCCTGCACCGCGCGCGTCAGGGCGCACAGGTCGCGGGTGCCCAGCCCGGGCTCGCGGACCTGCACCAGCGTGACGCCGCCCCGCGCCGCCAGCCGCACGGTCTCCGCGACCCCGCGCTCGCCGCACGAGGCGGTGTCGGTGACCAGGTAGAGGTCCAGCAGGGACGCGGTCGCGGCGGGGGTGCGTCCGGTCACCGCAGCACCAGCCGGTCGGCCAGGTCGGGGCCCTGCAGGGTGTGCAGCGCGTCCACCAGCGCGACGGCGAAGGACCCGGGCGCTGTGGTCGTGGTGGCCGCGACGTCGGCGGCCACGGTGAGGATGCCGGTCGCGGCGACGGCGGCCTCCAGGGGGGCGGCGCCCGTGCCCGCGCAGGCCGCGACCAGCGCGCCCAGCAGGCAGCCGGCGCCGGTCACCAGGGTGAGCAGCGGGGACCCGTTGCGGACCTCGACGACCCGCTCGCCGTCGGTGACCAGGTCGACCGGCCCGCTGACCGCGACCGCCCCGCCGGTGCTCCGGGCCAGGGTGCGTGCCGCCTCCAGCGCGCTCTCGGTCGAGGCGGTGCTGTCCACCCCGCGCCCGCCGCCCGCGGCTCCGGCCAGCGCGAGGACCTCCGAGGCGTTGCCGCGCACGACGTCGGGCCGGTGCTCCAGCAGCCCGGCCGCGAGGGTGGTGCGGAAGGCCAGGGCCCCCACGGCGACCGGGTCGAGCACCCAGGGCGTGCCGGCCTCGCGTGCGGCCGCGGCGGCCAGGGGCATAGCCTCGGCGCGCTCGCGGGAGAGGGTGCCCAGGTTGACCAGCAGCCCGTCCGCGATCCGCGCGAAGTCGGCCGACTCCTCGGCGTTCTCCACCATCGCCGGAGAGGCGCCGACCGCCAGCAGCCCGTTGGCCGTCACGTTGGTCACCACCACGTTGGTCATGCAGTGCACCAGCGGCACGCGCGCACGCACCGCCTCCAGCACCTCCACCACGCTCCCGACCGTCACCGAGCTCGTCATGCCGACCGCCTCTCCTCACCACGGGCCGCCTCCGGCGACCTCGACCGTCGTCCCCGCGCCCACCGCGGGACGTGCACCAGGGCGGTCGCCAGGGCGGCGACCGCGAAGGAGACCAGGGAGGCGCTCATCCACGGCCTCGGGCTGAAGCCGGTGGCGGCGGCCAGGTCCTGCCAGGCGTGGGTCCACAGCGGCACCTGGCCCGGGTTGAGCAGCTGGTACGCCGCGAAGCCCAGCGCCCAGGGCAGGAGCATCACCCAGCGCGTGGGTGCCGTCTCCGACAGGTCCCAGGGCCGGTCGCGCAGGCACAGCCGGTCGGCCACCAGCACCGCGAAGAGCGGCACGAACACCGAGCCGATCAGCGACAGGAAGCTGGCGTAGTCGTAGATGTCCACCACCAGGGCCAGCAGTGTCGTGAGCGCCCCGACCGCCATCGAGATCGCACGGCGGTCCCAGCGGGGCCGCAGGTTCTGCGTCGACACGGTGGTGGAGTAGACGTTGGCGAAGGACTGGTCGAGCTCGCGGACCGTCACCACGGCGAACGCCACCACGCCCAGCGGGACGGCCAGGAAGGTCGCGAACACGTCGCCGCCCCGAGTCAGGACGCTGAGCACCGCGACCAGGCCGAGGCCGTAGCAGGCCACCTGCATGACGGTGTAGCCGATGAGGGCTCCGGTGGCCGCCGCGCGCGGGGTGCGCGAGTGCCGGGAGTAGTCCGCGGCCATCGGCACCCAGGAGATCGCCACCGCGAGCGTCGCGTCGATCCCCAGGCTGAGGCCGCCCCCGCCGCCGGACCCGGTGGCGTGCAGCGGGTGCGCCAGCAGCTGGCTGGTCAGGTAGGCCAGGGCGACGACCACGGCGACGGTGACGTAGCGGCGCAGCAGCCGCACCGAGCCCAGGGGCCGGGTGGCCAGCACGGTGGTCAGGACGCCGATCAGCAGCACCCACGTCCACCGAGGTACGCCGGGCAGCACCTGCCCCAGGGCGGTCGCGATCGTGACGATCTCGAAGGTCCCCCAGCCGATCATCTGGACCACGTTGAGCACGGTCGGCACCACCGAGGCCCGGGCGCCGAACACGCCCCGCAGCAGCACCATCGACGGCGCCCCGGTGCGCGCCCCGAGCACGGCCGTGGCGGCGATGGCCACGGCCCCCAGCGACGTACCGACCACCACGGCCAGCAGGGCGGCAGCCAGGGAGAGCCGCGCGGTGCCCGGACCGCCGGGCTGCAGCACGGCGACGGCGCCGGTGAACCCCAGCAGGCTGACCCCGAGGTTGCCCCAGAGCCCGAGCTGGTCCCAGGTGCCCAGCGTGCGGGGCGCCTGCTCGGTCAGGGTGTGCGGGACCTCCGCGGCGGCGGGTCGTGGTCCGGGACCACCCTCGCGCTCGGGGGGACGGGTGCGGACGTCGCTCATCGGGCCTCTGCTTCCTCCGCCGGCATTACCCGGCTCAGGTTCGAGCGGTCGGCGACCCGTGTGTCGCCCTCTCAGCCCGATGTCGTCGAGCTCCCGCGTGTGGCAGGCACGACCTTACCTCGGCACCACCGGGACGACCCGGGCCCGGGTGTGGTCGGGTGCGACGGGCGTCAGACGATCTCGGCGTACCAGTCGCCGCCGCCAAGGCCACCCAGCCGGCGGGGACCCGCGAGCTCCCCCACCAGCGCGCCGAGCGAGGGTCGGCACAGCACCGGTCCCTCGTGCGGGTCCAGCTCCAGCACGGCCGTGCCGTCGGGGGCCACGGGCGAGCGCACCGTGCGCGTGCGGCCGGTGTCGACCCGGGTGACCTCGGTGAGGACCACCTCCGAGCGCAGGGCCAGCCGCGAGCGCACCCGGTCCTGGGTGCGTGCCAGGGGCTCCAGCGCCCGGGCCCGCCGCCCCTGGGGCGCGGGACGAGGCACCACCGACCGGGGCACCAGGAGCACGCGGACCGGCTCGGACGCGGGGTCGTCGGGACCGGCGCCCGCCGGGTTCACCACGAACCCGCCGGGACGCCGCGGCACCAGGCTGCGCCGCTCCGGGTCCGGGGCGCGACCGGTCGAGAGGCCGGGCCGCACGGGGTTCGGCGCGCGGTCGACCTTGACCCGCGCCACGCAGACCCCGCTGAGTCCGTCGGGCAGCAGCCGGCGCCGGGCCCAGGGGGGCAGGTGCTCGGGTGCGTCGAAGCCCAGGGTGAGCAGCCCGCCGGGGCCGACCTCGTCGGGGTCGACCCGCAGCACGACGCGTTGGAGGCTGGCGCCGCCGTCGGCGCGGCGGCGGTCCAGCAGCGCCACGGCGCGCGGTCGGCCCTGCACCGAGATCCGGACGAGGCGGTGCCAGTCGTCCTCGTGGGGGTGCTCCTCCCCGGAGTCCTCGCCGATCGGCAGGTCGCGGGCCTGCCGCCAGGAACGCGTCGCGTGCTCGTCGAGGAGCAGCACGACCGTGACGCGCAGCGGGTGCGAGGTGGGCTCGACCTGCACCCCGAGCAGCGCCTCCTGGCGGCGCAGGCGGGCCAGCCGGTGCGGCGCCCGGGAGGCGCCGTCGAGCAGGACCAGGGCCGGGTCGTCGCCGCGACCCACGGTGCCGGGGACCGCGACCGGGCCGCCGGGGCGGTCGAACCGGGTGGACAGCTGCAGCGAGGCCAGCTCGAAGGTCACCGGCAGGCTCCCAGGTCGTCGGTCAGGGACGCGTCGTCCCGGGTCAGGTCGAGGCGGGTGGCCACCGGGTCGCGCCGGGTCCACAGGCGCCGTACTGCGGTGAAGAGGGGGTCCCCGTCGGACTCGGTGTGCTGCATGGTCGTGCCGAGCACGTCGAGCAGGGCGTCGCCCTGGCCCAGTTGCCAGGCCGGCACGAGCGGCGAGGTGATGTCGCTGCCGGAGCGGTAGAACCACGCCCACAGCCGGGCCCGCTCGACCTGCTCGGGGGTGATCAGCACCCGTCCCTGGAGGAGCCCCGCGAGGTGGTCGTCGAGGACGTCGGCGTACTCCCCCGGCGAGGAGACCACCGTGGTGAAGCCGCAGTGGCTCCACTCCGACCAGCCGGTCTGCACCGCCGGGATGCCGAAGGTGGGGTACTCGTTGCTGACGCTCCCGCGCACGGTCAGCACCAGGTCGGCCAGGCTGGTCAGGGCGTTCTTGCTCAGGTCCATGCTGGGCAGGAAGACCAGGTGGTCCCGGTCGCGGTGCCGCTCGGCGACCGTGGCGAAGAAGTCGGTGGCGTCGTACAGCGCCTGGCTGGGGTGGTCCAGGAACAGCCACCCGACGTCGTCGCGCTTGGCCGCCAGCTCGGCGGTGTCCTCGAACCATGCCCCGAGGTCGGGGTAGGCCTCGACGTTGGTCCCCAGGGCGTCGCTGACGGCGTGGGCGAAGACCGCGACCACGGGCTTGTCCGGGTCCAGGCCCGTACGCCGGGCCGCGACGCGCCGCACCGCCGCCCGGTCCTGGGCACCCCGCAGGTCGACCCCGGAGAAGTTGCGACCCGGCCGCCACCACGACGGCCGTCCCAGCATCGCCTTGGAGCGGTGGGTGGTCAGCTCGGCGCTGCGCCGGAGCACGTCGCGGTGGGACCAGACGTGGTCCTCGAAGAACCGGCCGACCTCCTCGGTCAGCCCGGCGCGGACCGGGCCGTGGGGCGCCACCTGCTCGGGGAAGAGCCCGTAGACCTTCAGGCCCCCGGTCGACTGCGGGAACAGCACCGGCACGTCGTGGCGCAGCGCCGCCTCCACGGCCAGGCCGAAGTTGTCGTAGTCGACGTGGCTGGAGACCAGCGCGACCACGTCGAGGCGATCCATGATCGCGTCGTACACCCGGGCGAACTGCTCGCTGCGGGCCTGCACCCGGTCGCGCTTGGCGCGGACCCGGGGCGAGTCGTCCAGGCGCGGGACCTGGGCCATCCGGCAGGTCGTGGCGTCCACGACGCCGGCCAGCCGGTCCGGGTCGATCCCCGACGGCGGCAGCGGACCCCCCAGGTCCAGGCCGGCAAAGGGCTCGACGAACGACGCGCCCGCGACCCGCCGGTCGACGACCGCGTGCACGTCGACGACGTCGCGCGCGCCGTAGGCCCGGCACAGGCGCTCGATCTCGGGGAGGTCGAAGTAGCTCCAGACGACCTCGTTCCAGTCGTCGTCGGCGCCGCTGACCACCACCACGTCCGCCGGCTCCAGCCGGGCCAGCGCGTTGGCCACGCTGAGGGTGCGCAGGGTGACGCGGAGGTCCTGGCTCATCGCCTCGACCACGATCACGCGACGCGGGTCGCGCGCGGTGTTGTGCTCCCAGAAGCGGGCGGCGGTCTCGCAGAAGCCCGCCAGGCCGGTGAGCGTGCGTCCGGGCTCAGCCACGACGACCGACCTCCTGGGGACGCCTCGCGGCCGGGTCGTCCGCGCCGTCGTCGGCCAGGCGGACCGCCTCCAGCGCTGCGTCGGCGACGCGCTCGCGACCCCGGCCGTCGACCAGCGCCGGGCCGGCCGCGCGCAGCCGCGCCCGCCACCCCTCGTCCTCGAGCAGGCGGGTGAGCACGCGCGACACGTGCTCGGAGCGCTCGGGTCCCCCCTCGCCACGGGCGTGCAGGTCGTGGACCGCCCCGAGCCCGACGACGGCACCGGCCGCGGTCACGGCGTCGTAGCCACGGGCCTGGTTGTCCGCCACCCGCAGCACGGCCGCGGCCACCCCGAGGTGCAGCAGCTCGAGCAGCGACGTGCCGGCGGCGCAGACCACCAGGTCGGCCGCGGCGGCCAGGGCCGGCAGCCGGGTCGTGGGGGCGACCACGTCGACGCGCTGGCCGGGGCCGGTCGCCAGGTCGAGGACGGCCTGCTCCCCCGCGGCGTCCGGCGCGACCACGGTGGCCGCGAAGGGCCGTCCGGTCGCGACCAGCCGCTCCACCACCAGGGGTGTCGCCCCGGCCGGGTCGGTGCCGCCCAGGAAGGTCAGGACGCGCGGCGGTCCGTCACCACGGACCGGCCGGCGGTCCTCGGCCACCCGGGCCCGGCGCACGTCGTCGCGCAGCAGGGCGTACGCCGGCCCGCGCAACCGCACCGTCCGGCCCACGCGGTCGTGCCCGACGGGACCGCCGAGGTTCTGGTCGACCTCGACGTCGGCCCGCCAGCCCGCGCCGGGGGCGTCGACCACGGCGACCAGCACGGGCGCGGCCTCGCGCAGCGCCACGCGCACCGCGTCGGGCATCGCGTAGGAGTCGACCACGACCAGACCGGCCTCCAGCCGCGCGACGGCCTCGGCCGGCGCCCGCGGGGTGGTCAGCGGCGGGAGCAGCCCGATGCCCCGCACCCGGAGCAGCTCGCGCACCCAGGGCACGCTCGCGGCGTCGGCGGCGAAGGTGACCCGGTGACCGCTTCCCAGCAGCTCCTCGGCCAGCGCGAGGCAGCGCATCAGGTGCCCCACGCCCTGCTCGGGACCGACGTCGCAGCAGACCAGCACCGGCACCGGGCCGACCCCCCGGCCGACCTCTCGGCCGACCTCCGGGTGCCCCGTCACCGGGCGACCGCCGGCCGCACCGGCTTCTGCTGCACGTCGGCGTTCACGGCGACCAGCTCGGGGTGCGCCCGCAGCAGCGCGACGACCCCGGCGAGGTCGAGGTGGGCGGCGTCGTGGTCCTCCAGCAGCGCCCGCAGCAGCCGCAGGTCCTCGGGGGTGTCGAGGGTGACCCGCAGGTCGGACTCGTCCGCGTCCAGCTCCAGGCCGACCAGGCGCAGCCCCTCGACCCGACCGGAGTACAGCCAGGGCGTGACGTGCTCGCGCTCGGCGGGCTCCCGGGCCTCCCGGGCCGCGTCGTGCAGGACCGCGGCGGGGAACACCTCGACGTCGTACCCCCGCGGGTAGGTGCGTCGCAGGCCGTTGGAGACGTAGGCGTGCGGGTCGCGGTCCCAGAGCCGGACCGCGTCGAGGACCACCGCCGGGTCGATCAGCGGGCAGTCCGAGGTCACCCGCACCACCCCCTCGAGGTCGTACGCCGAGGCACAGCGGTCGAACCGGTCGAGCACGTCGTCCTCGCTGCCGCGGAACACCTCGACACCGTGGCGCCGGGCCAGGTCGGCGACCACGTCGTCCCGGGCGGCGGTCGTGGTCGCCACGACCACCGGCAGACCGGTCGCCACCAGGCGGTCGAGGTGGTGCTCGAGCACGGTCCGTCCGGCGACCTGCTCGAGGACCTTGCCGGGCAGGCGCGTGCTGCCCGTGCGGGCCTGGGTCAGGATCGCGGTGCCGCCGTCGGGGGCCGCCGCGGCGCTCACCGCAGCACCTCCTCGAGCTGGTCGCACACCCGGTCGACGTCGTCGTCCTTCAGGTCGGGGAACATCGGCAGGGACAGCTCCTCGGCGTAGTAGGCCTCGGCGTTCGGGCACTCGCCGGGCCGGTGCCCGAGGTCGGCGTACGCCGGGTGGCGGTAGACCGGCAGGTAGTTGACCTGCACGCCGGTGCCCCGCTCCCGGAGGGCGTCGTACACCTCGCGGCGGCGGCCGTCGCGGACCCGCAGCGGGAACAGGTGCCACGCGGGGTCGCGGTCCTCGCGCCGCACGGGCAGGCGGACGGCGCCCGCGACCTCCAGGTCGGCCAGGCGGGCGACGTAGCGCTCGAAGACCTGCCGGCGCCGGTCGACGAAGCCGGGCAGGCGCCCGAGCTGGCTCGAGCCCAGGGCGGCGCCGAGGTCGCTGAGGCGGTAGTTCAGGCCGAAGGCGTGGACCTCCTGGTGCCAGGCACCCTCGGTGGTCACGGTGAAGCGGTCGGGATCGCGGACCAGGCCCACGGTGCGGAACTCGCGGCAGCGGCGGGCGAGCGCGGCGTCGGCGGTGAGGACCGCGCCGCCCTCGGCGGTGGTCAGGTTCTTGGTCGGGAAGAACGACAGGGTGGTGACGTCGGCCAGCGACCCGACCGGGCGCCCGCGGTAGGTGCCGCCGAAGGAGTGCGCGGCGTCGGACAGCAGCAGGGCGCCGGCCGCGCGGGCGACCTCGGCCAGGCGGTCGTGGTCCGCTGGTTGTCCCGCGTAGTCGACCGAGGCCACCACCCGGGTGCGCGGCGTCACCGCGGCGGCGACCGCGTCGGGGTCGAGCAGCCCCGTGCCGGGGTCGACATCGGCGAAGACCACCCGGGCGCCCACCTGGGTGGCGCAGGCCGCGGTGGCCACGAAGGTCAGCGGGGTGGTGACCACCTCGTCGCCGGGACGCAGTCCCAGGCAGGCGTACGCCGTGTGCAGCGCCGCGGTGCCGGAGCTCACCGCCACGGCGTGCGGCACCCCGCCCGCGGTCGCGAGGTCCTGCTCGAAGCGGTCGACCGCCGGCCCGGTGGTCAGCCAGTCGCCCCGCAGCACCTCGGCGACCGCGGCCACGTCGGCCTCGTCGACCGACTGACGGCCGTAGGGCAGCACTCAGAGCTCCGTGCGCAGCATGCGGTCGATCTGCTCCGGGGTGAACCACTCGTCGTTGGTGTCCGAGCGGTAGGCGAACCCCGGCGGGACGGCCGTGCCGCCCTGCGGCGCCCGGTAGCCCCAGGACGCGCGGTCCGGCTCCAGGACGTAGCGGTCGCCCAGCCGCAGGGCCCGACGCCCCTCCTCGGGCGAGACCATCTCCTCGTGCAGCTTCTCCCCCGGCCGCAGCCCGACGTCGACGAGCTCGGCGCCCGGGGCGATCGCGTGGGCGAGGTCGGTGATCCGCATCGAGGGGATCCGGGGGACGTAGAGCTCGCCGCCCTGCATCTGGTCGAAGGAGTCGACCACGAAATCCACGGCCTGGCCCAGGGTGATGAAGAACCGGGTGCACCGCAGGTCGGTGATCGGCAGGGGGCTCCCCTCGGCGGCCAGGCGGCGGAAGAAGGGGATCACCGAGCCACGGCTGCCGATGACGTTGCCGTAGCGCACCACCGAGAACCGCGTGGGGTGGTGGGCGGCGTAGTGGTTGCCGGAGACGAACAGCTTGTCGGCCGTCAGCTTGGTCGCGCCGTAGAGGTTGATCGGGCTCGAGGCCTTGTCGGTCGAGAGCGCGACGACCTTCTGCACCCCGGAGTCGATGGCGGCCTCGATCACGTTCTGGGAGCCGACCACGTTGGTGCGCACGAACTCGAAGGGGTTGTACTCCGCGGTGTCGACCTGCTTCAGCGCCGCCGCGTGCACGACGTACTGGACCCCGTGCATGGCCCGCTGGAGCCGACGCTCGTCGCGGACGTCGCCGATGAACCACCGCAGCCGCGGGTCGTCGCGGAACTGCTGGCGAACCTCGTACTGCTTGAGCTCGTCGCGGGAGAACACCACCAGCCGGGCCGGGTCGAGCTTGGCCAGGGCGTAGTCGATGAAGGCCTTGCCGAAGGAGCCGGTGCCCCCGGTGACCAGGATGTTGGAGCCGGTGAGGACGGACATGGGTGGTCCTTTCAGGAGTCCGGTCGGGTGCCGGGCGTCAGGGGGTCGAGCGGGGCAGGGCGGCGAGGAGCTCCTCGACCCGCTCCAGGCGTTCCTCGAAGCGGGCGGCGGCGCTGATCCGGGCCCGCGTGCGCTCGTGCTCGCGTCGGACCTCCTCGACCAGGGAGCGGGCGTCGGCCAGGTCCCTCGCGTCGACGACCGGCACCTCGCGGGTGCCGCGCAGGTCCTCCAGGCGGGCCTCGAGGCCGGCGACCTGGGGCCCGATGCGCGCGAGGTCCCGCTCGACCGCGGCCAGGCGGTCGTGCTGGCGGTCCAGCCGGCGCACGATCTCGGCGACGGCGCCCGGGGCGTCGTACGACACGGCGCGGCGGACCCGCCCCACCCGTGCCCGCAGACGGCTCACCGCAGGCGCCGGATCCGGCCGGTGCCGACCCAGGAGCGCAGCAGCCGCGACTCCTGCTCGATCCGGTGCTCGCGACCCACGGGGCACCAGTCGCCCCACTGGTGCTGCCAGCTGCTCTGGGTGGGGTCATCGAGGTAGGACAGGCCCGCCACCCGGATCTCGGCCTCGGGGAAGAGCCGCGTCGCGACGTACGTCGCCAGGGTGCCGGTGGTCGGGGCCAGCCGCTCCTCGCGCCACGGCACGCCGAGCAGGTCGTTGAGCGGGCGGGTGAAGGCCCGGTTGGAGACCGAGGCCAGGCCGAGGTCGGCCGGCCACGAGGTCGGCCACATCTCGGGGTGGCCGTGCAGCCGCATCGGCTCGACCAGCGCGTAGAGCCGGTCGCGGTAGTCGTGGAAGACGAAGCCGGTCGCCCGGGTGATCCGGTTCCACACCACCACGTCGGTGCGCGACCCCTGGCAGGCCGGCGCACCGGGCACGTCGAGCACGAAGCTGTTCATCCGCAGCACCAGGTCGCTGCCGTCGATCATCTCGGCCCGGGCGTCGCTGGGCTCCAGCGGCGCGTTGCCGACCACCGCGACGGTCCGCACCGGGGCGGTGCGCGCGTAGGCGGTCATCAGCTCGCGCAGGGCCGCGGTGGCGCTGGCCGCGCCCCGGGCACCGGGATCGGCGGCCCGGGTGAGCAGGGGGTCGGACAGGCGCTCGGGCCCCGGGTCGAGCACGGGGTCGAGCCGGAAGTCGGGCGCGAGGGGAGCGGGGTACGTCGGAGCGTGAGCCACGCCCCGGACGCTAGGAGCGCCGCACGTCCGACGCGGGGACGACTCTCGGGCCACCCGGTGTCGGGTCGGTGAACAACGCGTGCGCCTAGAACTGCTCCCAGGACACCGGGGTCCCCTTCGCCACGCCCTCGCGGAAGCGGCGGCCCTCGACGTCGCGGAAGGCGTCCGGGGCCAGACCGTCGGCCGGGCGCACCGAGCGGACGTTGTCGGCCGTGACGAGCTCCCCCGCCGCGACGTCGCGGGTGACGAAGAGCGACCGTCGGAAGCGCAGGCCCTCGGCCTCGACCCGCCGCGGGCCGACCCGGGCCTGCCCCAGCGCGGCCCAGGCCGTCGCCGACTCCGTGACCAGCAGGCGCAGGTCGGCGGGCTCCAGGGAGAACGCCGAGTCCACCCCGCCGTCGTGGCGGTCCAGCGTCACGTGCTTCTCCAGGAGCGTCGCCCCCAGCGCGACCGCTGCGACCGAGGCACCGATCCCGAGCGTGTGGTCCGAGAGCCCCACCTGCACGTCGAGGGCGTCGCGCAGCACCGGCAGCGACCGCAGGTGGGAGTCCTCGGGCGGGGCAGGGTAGGCGGCGGTGCACCCCAGCACGACCAGCTGGTCGTTGCCGGTCTCGCGGGCCGCCCGGACGGCCGCGTCGATCTCGCCCATCGTCGCGGTGCCGGTGCTGATCACCAGGGGCAGACCGGTCTCGGCCATGCACCGCAGCAGCGGCAGATCGGTGATCTCGCTGGAGGCCGACTTCAGCAGCGGCACCCCCAGGTCGGCCAGGAAGCGGACGGCCGTGGGGTCGAAGGGGGCGCTGAAGGCCAGCATCCCCAGCTCCTGGGCGAGGGCGAAGATCTCCTCGTGCCAGGCCCACGGCGTGTGCGCCTCCTCGTAGAGGTCCCACAGCCGCCGGCCGGGCCACAGCGGGTGGTCGGCGCTGAGCCGGAACCGGGGCGCGTCGACGTCGAGGGTGATGGTGTCGGCGGTGAAGGTCTGGATCTTGACGGCGTGCGCGCCCGCCTCCCCCGCCGCCCGGACGATGTCCAGCGCCCGCTCGAGGTCGCCGTTGTGGTTGCCCGACATCTCCGCCACCACGAACGGCGGCGCGTCCGGGCCGATCCGGGTCGTGGCGGTCGGGTGCAGCTCGGTGGTGCTGCTCATGCCGCTCCCCCGGTCGTCGTGGCGGCGGGCTCCCGGCGGGATCGCCTGCGGTCCTCGCGGTGCAGCGCGACCGGCACCACCCGGCGTACGGCGTGGGTGGTGGGGTCGGGACGGTCCTCCACCGGCCCCTCGGTGAAGCCCAGCCGGCGGTTGGCCCGACGCACGACCTCGTTGTCCTCGAGCACCTCGGCCTCGAGCACGTCGAGGTCCAGCTCGCCGAAGGCGTGGTCCAGCGCCTCGCGCATCGCCCGCTGCCACACGACCAGGGTGGCGCCGCGCTCGGCGAGCCCGTCGTGGTCGAGGTGGAACCCCCACGCGCCCCGTCGTCGACCGTGGTCGGAACGCAGGTTGAAGAACGTGACAACACCGCACGGCGAGTTGTCGACCTCCAGCACCAGGACCCGGCGCGAGGGGTCGGTGGACACCGCGTGCCACCACCGCGCGTGCTGCTCGGCCGTGATCGGGGCCTGCTGCGTGCTGACCTGCCGGTTCGCGTCCTGGTTGCGCCAGGCGAGGAGGTTCTCGAGGTCGGTTTCGAGCGCCGGTCGCAGCACCTGGGACCACCTTCCGGTCGGGTTCCGCGGGCCCCGGGAGGGCCTCGCGGCGTGTGTAGTGTCCGCGCCATGACAGCACTCTCGCGGGACCGCCTGCGTGAACTCATGGGGGCCGTTCTGCAGACGCAGGGCAAAAGCCTCCCCTCGGAGGAGTCGACCCCGCTCGCCGACCTGGGCTTCCGCTCCCTGGACTTCTCCGAGCTCGCGCTGCGCGTGGAGGACGAGACCGACGAGGAGCTGAACTTCGAGGCCGCTGGCCTGCGCGAGGTGCGCTCGGTGGGCGACGTGCTCGACCTGCTCCACGACCTCCAGGCCTCGTGAGCGGCACCGCCCCAGCAGCGGTCGTCCTCCCCGGAGGCGTGCGCAACGTCGTGGTCGACGCCGCGACCGGCGAGACGGTCCGGTGGGACGAGCTCGCGACGCCGACCCTGGACCGTCCCACCGCCGCCCTGGTGCTGGGCCCGCGCGAGGCCGTCGGCTGGGTCGCCGCCCACGTGCGGACCCGCACCGAGCTGCTGGTCGCCCCGGCGTCCCGGGTGCCGGCCGACCTCGCCGCCGAGCTCGCCGGGGAGGGCCTGCGGGTGGTCCGCACCGCTCCGGACGGGACCAGCTCCACCGCCACGGCCCCGACACGACCACGTGACGCCGAGCCCGACCGGCTCTGGCTGCTCACCTCGGGCTCGACCGGCCGGCCGCGTCGGGTGGGCCACACCCTGACCTCGCTGACCACCGTCTCCTCGGCCCCGCCCCCGCAGCGGTGGCTGTGCCCCTACCCGCCCGGCAGCTACGCGTGGTGGCAGCTGGTCACCCTGTCCCTGGCCCACCCCGGCCAGGACCTGGTGCTGCTCGACCCGGGCCGCCCCGAGGCGCTGGACCGGTGGCCCGCGGCCGCCCTCGAGCACGGCGTGACCGCGGTGTCGGGCACGCCGACCTTCTGGCGCCGGTCGATGATGACCGACCCCGACGGGCTGGCCCGCCTCCCGCTGCGCCAGGTCACCCTGGGCGGCGAGCCCGTGGACCAGGCCGTCCTGGACCAGCTCGGCGCGCTGTTCCCGCAGGCGCGGGTGTCGTGGATCTACGCCTCCTCCGAGGTCGGTGCCTCCGTCGTGGTGCACGACGGCCGGGCCGGCTTCCCGGTCGCCTGGCTCGGCGCGAGCGGGGGCAGGGACGAGCGGGACGCGGGCCGGGGACGCGTCGGCCTGGAGGTCGACGGCGAGGAGCTGGTCGTGCGCTCCCCGCACCGGGCCGACGGCCAGGCCGCGGCGGTGCGCACCGGTGACCGGGTCGAGGTCGTCGGCGACCGGGTCCACGTCGTGGGCCGGATCGGCCTCGACGAGATCAACGTGGGCGGCGTCAAGGTCAGCGCGGGCCAGGTCCGCGCCGCCCTGCTCGGACACCCCCGCGTGCGCTGGGCCCGCGTCCACGGTCGACGCGCGCCGCTGGTCGGCACCGTCGTCGCCGCCGAGGTGGTGCTGGCGCCCCCGACCACCACCGAGGGCGACCAGCCCGACGACGCTGCCGGCGAGCAGGCCCTCCGGGAGCTGACCCGCTGGTGCGCCGAGCGCCTGCCCGAGGCCGCCGTCCCCCGCCGCGTCCGGTTCCTGGACGAGGTCCCCGTGAAGGAGTCGTTGAAGACCGATGTCCGCTGACGCCACGCCCGTCCCCTCCCCGGAGCCGACAGCCGACCCCACCGCCGGACCGACGTCGCACGCCGGTGGCCCCTCCCCGGTCCCGCCCAGCCGCGTGGTCCTGGTCTCCGGGGCCTCGCGCGGCCTGGGGCTCGACCTGGTCCGCGACCTGCTCGACCACGGGGTCGCCGTGGGCGCGTTCGCCCGCACCGTGACCCCGGGGCTGGCCGAGCTGGCCGCGGCGCACCCCGGCCGGGCCGTGGTCGCGTCGGTCGACCTCACCGACGCACCCGAGCGCAAGGCCTTCCTGGCCCGGGTGGAGTCCGAGCTGGGGGTCGTCGACGGGCTGGTCAACAACGCGGCGATCGGGCAGGACTCGCTGCACGTGCACACCACCGAGCAGCGCATCGAGCAGATCGTCCACACCAACCTGACCGCGCCGCTGGAGCTGACCCGCCTCGTCGTACGCCGGTTGCTCGCGACCGGGGGCCGCGGGCGCGTGGTGAACGTGACCTCGGTGTGCGGCCAGCGCGGCTACCCCGGACTGGTCGCCTACTCGGCCACCAAGGGCGGCCTGGACGCGGCCACGCGGGCCCTGGCGCGCGAGCTCGGCGGCCGGGTGCTGGTCAACAGCGTCGCCCCCGGCTTCTTCGCCTCCGAGATGTCGGCGGTGCTCGGCTCCACCCAGCTCGAGCAGATCCTGCGTCGTACGCCGTCGGGTGAGATGACCCGCAGCGAGCACGTCGTCCCGGTCGTGCGCCAGCTCCTGCTGGACGCGACCAACCTCAACGGCCAGACGCTGGTCGTCGACGGCGGCGGGTCGATCTGAGGATGGACCGGCGTACGCCGTGGCTGCCGCCCGGCGCCCGTCTCGAGATCGGCACCTCGGCGCAGCTCTCCGAGGCCCGCACGCGCAGCCACCTCGCCGACGGCCGCTGCGTCGGCCTGCTCGGGCCCGCGGGATCGCTGGAGGGCTGGGTGGTCGACGCCGAGCTCGACGTCCCGCCGCCGGCGGCGCTCGCACGACGCTTCGGGTCCTCCGGCTTCTGGGAGCGCTGGACCCGCGCCGAGTGCGCCGCCAAGCTCGCGGACGTGCCGATGCCGTGCTGGCTGGGCCGTCACGGGCTCGACGACCCCGCCGCCCTGGGCGTGGACCTCGACACCGTCCGGGCCGGCGGCGGCACCGTCGTGCTGACCACCGGCCGGTCACGCCCGGCGACCGGGCTGGTCGAGGTCGGTGCGTCCACCCCGGCTGGCTAGGGTCGTGCCGTGCCAGACATGGAGGGCTGGGTCCCGGACGCTGCCCGGCTCGCCGCCGACTCGCTCCTTCGCCGGCTCGCCGCGCTGCACACCGGAGCGGCGGTCGACCAGGTGCAGGTGGGTCGGCTGTGTCCGCGGTGCGCGAGCTCCGGGCACGGCCGACCGCACGCGCTGGTCGCGGGTCGGGACCGGGTGTGGGTCACGCTGGCCCGGGCCGGGCCGCTGACCCTGGCCGCCGCCTGCACCGATGCCGCCGTCGGCGTCGACGTGGAGGCCTGGGGTGCGTTCGACGGGATCGACGACGAGGCCGTCCTGCACCCCCGGGAGCGGGCCGGCTCCGCGCACGACCGGGCCCTGACCTGGGTGCGCAAGGAGTCGTTGCTCAAGGCGGTGGGGGTGGGCCTGACCGTCGACCCGCGGGCCGTGCGGCTCGGTCCGGCGTCGCAGCCACCACGGCTGGTGTCGTGGCCCGGGCCGGGTCCGGTGCCGGTCGTGGCGATGCGCGACCTCGACGTCCCGGGTCACGCGGCGAGCCTGACCGTGCTGGCCCAGCGGGAGCCGCGGGTCAGCCTGCGCTGGGCAGCTCCGGGAGGAGCTCCTGGGCCAGCCACGCCTCGAGGAGATCGTCCACGTCCAGGTCCGTCTCCTGCGCCAGGTGCTCGGCGAACAGGTCGGTCGTGACGGTGCCGTGGGCGTGCTGGGACACCCAGCTCCTCAGCACCTCGAAGAAGGCCTCGTCCCCGAGCTCCAGGCGCAGCGCGTGCAGCAGGAGGGCGCCCCTCTTGTAGACCCGGTCGTCGAACATCAGCTCGGGGCCGGGGTCGCCGAGGACCAGGTCCTGGTCGAGCTCGCTGAGGCGGTCCCAGTGGTGCCGGGCCCAGTCGTCGGCGGAGTCGCCCCCGGAGTGCTCCGACCACAGCCACTCGCTGTAGCAGGCGAAGCCCTCGTGCAGCCAGATGTCGCGCCAGGTCTCGGCGGTCAGGCTGTTGCCGAACCACTGGTGGGACAGCTCGTGGGCGATCAGCCGCTCGGCGTCCCAGTCGGTGACCAGGTGGTTGGCCCCGAAGGTCGACAGGGACTGCGACTCCAGCGGGATCTCCAGGTCGTCGTCGGTGACCACCACGGTGTAGGCGTCGAAGGGGTAGGGGCCGAACAGCTCCACGAACGTCTCGATCATCGCCGCCTGCTCGGCGAACGCCTCGGCGAACTCCTCGCCCCGGGACGGCGGCACCGCGGCCCGGAGCGGCACGGTCGCGTCCAGGTCCCGCACCCGGTAGCGACCCACGTGCACGGTCGCGAGGTACGGCGCCATCGGGTCCGGCTCGTCGAAGACCCACGTCGTCGTGCTGGACCCGTGCGAGGTGGTCACCAGCGTGCCGTTGGCCACGACGGTGTAGTCGCTCGGGGCGGTCACCGAGATGCGGTAGGTGGCCTTGTCGCTGGGCCGGTCGTTGACCGGGAACCAGGTGGGCGCGCCGTGCGGCTGCCCGGCCACGATGGCACCGTCGGTCAGCTCCTCCCACCCGGCGTCGCCGAGGTGGCGGGCGGAGTGGGGCCCGGGGTGACCGGAGTAGTGGACGGCGACGACGAGCTCGGTGCCGGCCGCGACGGGTGCGGGCATGCGCACCTTGAGCACGCCGCGGGTGTGGGAGTGCTTGGCGCGGGTGCCGGCGACCGTGACCTTGTCGACCTTGAGGCCCAGCAGGTCCAGGTGCAGGTGCTCGAGGTCCTCGAGGGCGACGCAGTCCAGCAGCGCCCGGCCCGTCAGGTGGTTGCCCTCGACCCGGTAGTCGAGCTGCAGGTCGTAGTGCGAGACCGAGAACGACAGGTCGCCGTGGTGGGGCAGGTAGGGGTCCGCGCCGCGGTGCCCGTTCACCGGGCCTGCTCGTCCGCGTCGGCGGCCCACGGGCCGATCGGGTTCCCGATCCACCGCGTCCTGCGCGGCACCGACTCGCCCCTCATCACCAACGACACGGGCCCCACCGTAGCGTCGCGGCCGAGTCGTGACGCGGGCAGGATCACGCTGTTGGGTCCCAGCGTCGAGCCCCGCTCCAAGGTGACGGAGTCGATGCTGAGCACGCGGTCGTGGAACAGGTGGGTCTGGAGCACGCACCCCTGGTTGACCGTCACGCCGTCACCCAGCT
Organism: Nocardioides korecus; assembly: GCF_054778395.1. Taxonomy (NCBI): domain Bacteria; kingdom Bacillati; phylum Actinomycetota; class Actinomycetes; order Propionibacteriales; family Nocardioidaceae; genus Nocardioides; species Nocardioides korecus. The sequence goes on from NZ_BAAGZO010000007.1 coordinate 253,998, forward strand.
CGACCAGGTCGGGCTCGGGCAGCCAGTAGGTCTCGCACCACACGCCACGACCGATCCGCGCACCCAGGGCCCGCAGCCAGACGTTGAGCACGGGGGTGCCGGTGGCGGCCCGGGCGAACCACGGCGCGGCCACCACCTCCACGAAGGTGTCGGCCAGCTCGCTGCGCCACACGAACGAGCTCCACAGCGGGTGGTCGACGGCCCGGATGCGCCCCACCAGCAGCCACTTCGCCGCCACCGAGACCGCGGCGGCGAGCAGGCCCGCGACCATCAGCACCGGGCCGGCCAGCAGCACCGGCGCCACCCAGTGACCCGATCCGACCAGCGCCACCAGGGCCCAGGCCACCCCCACCCCGAGGGCCAGGTGGGCCCAGACCGCGACGACGCGGCAGAGCTCCACGGCCCCGCGCAGCAGCCGCAGGCGGCGCGGCGGGTCGTAGGTGCGGCTCTCGTCGGCGGCACCGGCGGCCCGCCGCAGCAGCACCGGCGGGCTGCCCAGCCACGACGACCCCGCCTTCGCGCTGCCCCGCCGCGGCGCGGCCGACAGCACGGCGACCAGGGCCTGCTTGGGGACCTTGCGGCCGGGCGCCGCCATCCCGGAGTTGCCGAGGAAGGCGCGCTTGCCGATCTTGGTGCGCTCCACCCGGAGCCACCCGCCCCCCAGCTCGTAGCTGCCCAGGAGGGTGTCGTCGGCCAGGAACGACTCGTCGTTGATCGTGGTCAAGCTCGGGATCAGCAGCACCGTCGAGGCCTCCACCCGGCGTCCCACCTTGGCGCCGAGCAGCCGCAGCCAGGCGGGTGTGAGGCCGCTGGAGTAGAGCGGGAACAGCCACGTGCGGGCCTCGTCGAGGACCCGCAGGGTGGCCCACGCCTGCCAGGCCGGCCGGCTGTGGATCGGGTGGACGCCCGGCGTGAGCCCCACGGCCAGCGCTCGGACGAGCAGGGCCACCAGGCCCGCCAGGACCACGAGACCCAGGACGGCCCCGACCGGCAGCCACGCCAGCACCACGGCGGCGGTGCCGGTCGTCGTCCGGGTGCCGACCAGCCACGGGAGCACCGGGAGGAGCGCGACGACACCGGCGACGGTCGGGAGCAGCGAGATCAGCACCGACACCGCGGCGTACGCCCCCACCCAGACCGGCCGGTACGCCGGACGCTCGGGGTGCCAGGGTCCGCGCGAGGTGCCGACCGCGACCGCCGGGGCACCGGACCAGTACTCGCCCCGCGCCACCCGTCCCGTGACCGCGGACCCCGGCGCGACCTCGGCCCCGCGACCGATCCACGCGCCCGGGGCCAGGGTGCTGCGGGTGCCCACCCGGGCGTCCTGACCGATCCGGATGCCGCCCACGTGCAGCACGTCGCCGTCGAGCCAGTGGCCGGTCAGGTCGACCTCGGGCTCCACCGAGCACCCGTCGCCCAGCTGCAGCAGACCGGTGACGGGTGGCACGGAGTGCAGGTCCACGTGGCGGCCCACCTGCGCGCCCAGCCATCGGGCGTAGGTCGGCATCCACGCCGCCCCGGCCAGGTTGGCCGCCCCCAGCTCGTCGGCCAGCCGCTCGGCGAGCCACAGCCGGAGGTGGACCCGACCACCGCGGGGGTAGTCCCCCGGCCCGATCCCGCGCAGCAGGACCCGCGCTCCCAGCGCGGTCAGGGCCATCCGCCCGGGCGGCGCGACCAGCACCACCCACCCGGCGGCGATCCACCACCACGACACCTGCGGCAGGTGGTCCAGCGACAGCAGGTCGCCCGCGAGGTGGCAGCCCAGGGCCACCCACAGCAGCCACCGAAGCCCCGAGAGCATCCGCAGCGGGACCGTGAAGGCCACCTGCCCGCGCTGGGTCTTGGTCGGCGTCGGTCGCACCCGGTGGCCGGAGGGGGCGGCCCCCGGCGCCATCGCGTCCAGCTGGCGCGCCAGCGACCCGACGGTGGGGTGCTCGTAGAGGTCCGCGACCGTGGCCTCGGGGTGGCGGCTGCGCAGGCGGGACACCACCTGCGCCGCGGTCAGGCTCCCGCCACCGAGGTCGAAGAAGTTGTCGCCCTCGGAACGCACGACCGCGCCCAGCACCTCCAGCCAGAGCTCGGCGACCCAGGCGGCGGTGCCGCCCAGGTCGGAGGGCTGGTCACCGGGCGCCGACGGCAGCGGCCACGGCAGGGCGTCGCGGTCGACCTTGCCCGAGGTGCGCAGCGGCATCTCCTCGACCACCGCGAGGCGCGGGACCAGCGCCGCGGGCACGCTCGCCCGCAGGTGCTCGGTGACGGCGCTGGCGGCGTAGGAGGTGTCCACCGTGACGTAGCCGACCAGCAGCTGGTTGCCGGCGGGGCTGCGCCGGACCGCCGCCGCGGCGCTCACCACCCCGGGCGCGGACAGCAGGGCGTTGTCGACCTCGCCGAGCTCGATGCGGCGGCCGCCGAGCTTGACCTGGTCGTCGCCCCGGCCGGCGAAGCGCAGGCCCTCCTCGTCGCGGACGACCAGGTCACCGCTGCGGTAGGCGCGGTCCCAGCCCAGCGTCGGGAACGCGGCGTACTTCTCCGCGTCCTTGGCCGGGTCCAGGTAGCGGGCCAGGCCCACGCCGCCGATGATCAGCTCGCCGGTCCCGCCGGGGGCCACCTCGTGACCCTCGCCGTCGACGACCGCGAGGTCCCACCCGTCCAGCGGCAGCCCGATCCGCACGGGCTCCCCGGCGACCAGGGGCGCGCCGCAGGCCACCACCGTCGCCTCGGTCGGCCCGTAGGTGTTCCACAGCTCCCGACCGGGTCGCCCCAGCCGCACCGCGATCTCGGGCGGGCAGGCCTCGCCCCCCATGATCAGCAGGCGTACGCCGTCCAGGGACTCCGTGGGCCACAGCGCGACCAGGGTCGGCACCGTCGAGACGACCGTGACGTCGTTGGCCACCAGCCACGGCCCGACGTCGACCCCGCTGCGCACGAGCGACCGGGGCGCCGGGACCAGGCAGCCGCCATGCGCCCAGGCCAGCCAGATCTCCTCGCAGGAGGCGTCGAAGGCCACTGACAGGCCCGCCATCACCCGGTCCCCCGGCCCGAGCGGGGCGTCCTGGACGAACATCCGCGACTCGGCGTCGACGAAGGCCGCCGCCGAGCGGTGGGTCACCGCCACGCCCTTGGGCCGGCCGGTCGACCCGGAGGTGAAGATGATCCACGCGTCGTCCTCCGGGGTCGGCCGCGACTCCGCCTCCGCCCCGAGGTCGACCGCCCCCGTCGGGGGACGTCGCGGGGCGATCACCAGGTCGTCACCGACGACCGCGGCGACCTCGGCCTCGTCGAAGACCACCCGGGCGCGCTCGTCGGGGTCGTCGGCGTCCACCGGCACGTAGGCGGCCCCGGCCAGCAGGACGCCCATGATCGCGACGTACAGGTCGACGGTCCCCGACCGCACCCGCACCCCGACCCGGTCGCCCGGACCGACGCCCACCTCGGCCAGCGCCTCGACGACCTCGCCGGCCGCCTCCTCGAGCTCCGCGTAGGTCAGCTGCACGGCGCCGTTGTCGAGCGCCAGCGCGTCCGGGCAGGACAGCACCACGTCGGTGAAGATGTCGACCAGGGTGCGCGGGGGTGGGGCGAGCTCGGAACGGGTCAGGCTCACGGCGCCGGGGCAGGACGAGCGGGCGGGGCGGTCACCTGCGAAGTTTCGCGCTCGCAGTTGAACAGCAGGTGGACGGACCCGCCGCACCCGCTGTGGGGGGTCTCACGTGCCGGCGACCGACCGACGCAGCTCGTCGACGACCTCCCGCTCGACCAGCACGGGGACGAAGTCCCGGATGCGGCTCTGGGCGTACTGCCCGTGCGTGCGGACCACCAGCGTCCGCACCGAGTCGACGGGCTGACCCGGGAACCTGGCGAGCACGCGGTCGGTGACCTCGTCGATGGACCGGTCTGCTTCGGCCCTGGTCTCTACTGACATGACCTCAGTGAAGCCACCCCACCCGTCCCCGGCAAGACCTACCCGTGCGTAACTCCTTGCGCGCTGGCGCGCGCACACCTGAGGCCACCTGCCTGCCCGGACTGCGCTATCGAGACGCGGCGTGCAGCTCGGTTTGAGCCTGCGGTCGGCGTTGAGTGCTGCAGTGATCAAGGTGGGCGGCACTCACGGACTGCGACCACCGCGAGCGGCGCGCCGAGTCAAGGTCACGGCGTCGCGCCGAGGTGCTCGCACGGCGGGCTTGCCACGAAGTTGACTCACCCGGTGGCCGTTGGCACAGCAGCCGTCGTCGTCGACGTTCACCGACGAGAACGGGGCGTGCCGCCGTCGGCCCAAATGGGGCGGAGCAGATCAAGTCCAAACCGACCGCGCGGTGTGCCAGCCCCGGGTCACGCAGTTCTTGGTCAGGTCCAGCCGACGTCAGCAGGTTTGCCACGACCACCGCCGGACAAGCCGCCGCATGCACGGCTTGATGCACCGGCGCTCACCGGAAGACGTGAGGAAGGACGCGCCCTTGGCGGGGGCGCCTCGCCGACATCGAGGTGGTACCTGGGCAATGGCGGCGGCTCACGGGGACCACAGAGGGCGACGTCGCACAAGTAGTGCTAGGCGGCGGGCCGGAGATCCATTCCCCCGACCCGCCGCCGCTCACGGCACCTAAGCGATGTGCATCCAACCCAGGTACGGGTATCCAGCGCCGTTGCGCCCTGAGAAAGACCACGTGTGCACCGTCCGCGAACCGGAGGGCTGAGGCCACGAACTCGTCGAGACCACGGTGTTGTTTCCCAAGTAGATGCCCACGTGGCCATAAGGGTTCCGAGACGTGGCGCCCCAGAACACGAGGGAACCCACCTCAGGCGCCCGGTCCGTGTGCCTGGGGAATCCTCGGGGATTGGTCTGCCAATAGCGCGCCGCCGAGTAACCAGTCCCGAGATCCACACCAGCAGCACGGTAGGCCTGCTCTACGAACAGCAGACATGCACCGGAGTCGATGGCCTGCCCGTTGCGTGCCATCGCCCAGTTGATGGCCCGCTGTGCGGTCGCCGACGGTCCTGAGACACCGCCTCCAGTCGGTCCACCGCCGCAAGAGGGCTCGCCGGAGACGTGCTGATTGGAACCGACGGGGGTGTTCAGCCAGTGCTCTGACAAATATCCCCGCCGCCCAGCGTTCGGACCTGAGAGAACTTGAACGTAATCCCACGCGGTATTCGCCTTTGGTCCGACTGCCGATCCGAAAAGCCCACACAGGAGCTGAACCGATGTGCCGTAGACCTCGTAGTGGGCGGAATCCCTGGTGACGTCATTGAGATTGCTCGAGTTCCGCATATAGACGCCATGAGTTCCGTCGTTGTCGTAGTTTGTCACGCTGAAGACGAGGCCGCTCGCGCTTGCCGCCGACTGCCATCCCGACACGGCGGCAAGGAGGCCGCCGGAAAGAAGAATAAGAGCAGCGGCACTCGCTTGGACCCTCTGGGCGACCCGGGGCCGCTGGAGGACTTTTCGCATGTTGAGCCTTTCTAGGAGGGCATTTGGTGACCGGGGCACCAGGGGCTGACTGGGCGCCCGGTCCTTGCAGGTGGGACACTAAAGCGGTGGCGGATGGGGTACCACCGAGTTAGCCCCACATCTGCTTGAGGTCTAACCCCTCAGCGGCCAACAGGTTTCAGCTAGCTGATTTCACCACTTGCGCCCGAATTGCCCCATTGACCTTTGGGTGTTAACTCGGTGACTCGCCTCGCGGGAACCAGATAGTCTCGACAAGGTGTGCGTGCGTGAAATCCTCGTCAAGAACCCGCTACCAGAGGGCAAACGAGTTCGCCCAAATTCGATGCTTCGGTCTTGATCTGATGAGTGAGTTCGGGCACACACCGACGCCAGGCCAATCTGTGTCTCTACGTACGGGATACACCTTCGCTGCCCTGGTAGCGGCGTCTTCGGCGTCGGTTCTTCTCGAACCTCGCGACGATCGATTCCCTTTGATCGGAGTTCTCGAGGGGGCGCTGATCGCGCTGCTGGCGACCGCCGGAGCGTTGTTCATGTCAGACGCTGCCGACCGCCCCAACGGAGTGTTGTTGTGCTTGGTCGGCCTCATGCTCGCTGCCGAGCACCTTCACCTGGTCGAGGGCACACCGTTTCCGCTTCTTGGATGGATTGCGGGCCCCCTCGCAGCATTGACCATCGGTGTCGTGCTGGGGCGCTTCCCTCGCCCGGCGCTCAATCGCAAGGCTCATCGCGCCGTGATGGCGGCTGCTTCGCTTCTGATCGCGACTCGCCTCACGGTGTCGATTCCTCCCGATCGATTGAGGCTCGGGGTGTGGCCGGTCCTGCCGCTGTCTGCGACGGCAGCCCGCTGGGGTCTGCGGATGGGAAATGTTTACCTGCTCGTATTGCTTTGCTGGTTCGCGGTTTCCATGGTGTGGCGTATCGCGCACGCCGGCAGCCTGTCCTCGGCCGAATTGGTTCCGCTGGTCGTCGGGCCCGTTGGAGCAGCCTTGACTGTTGCTGCTCACGTGGCCTCGGTGTTCTCAGGTCAGACTCAGGTCCAGCCGAGTGTGCTCGTAGTCGAGCAGGTAGGCCTGTTGATGGTCCCCGCCGGGTTCATCTTCACCGCCATCAGGATGAAAGCGAGCCGTGGCGCCGTCGGCGATCTTCTGCTGCGAGTACGGGCTTCGAGTACACCATTAGAGATCCAAGATCTCCTTGCCTCCACCATCTCTGACCCGCACCTTGAGTTCTACACCTGGGTCTCAGAGAAGCAGCAGTGGCACAACGCCCACGGCGTCGCCGAATCGCCAGCTGCAACGAAAACCAGTGTCGTGATCTCCGTGAACAGCGATGAGGGTGAACCGCTGGCTGCTATTCGGACGGACCCCTCCTTACCTCGACATTCGCAGCTGATGGCAGCGAGTGTCGCGGCCGTTCGACTCGCTATGCAGAATGCCGCGATGACAGCCATGGTGCGGCGATCGAGAACGCGCCTAGCAGAGGCAGAACTGGCTGAGCGGAAGAGGTTGGAGCGAGATCTGCACGACGGGGTCCAGCAACGTCTCCTCGCGCTCGCCATGACCTTGGACCAAGTCGTGCACGCTGCGGAGAACGACCATGTCCGCTCCCTGGCGCACACAGCGGCGGAGCACGCGAAGGAGGCCCTGGCAGACCTCCGGGATCTCGCCCGTGGCATTCTGCCCGCCGTCCTCACACAAAGCGGGTTGGGAGCAGCAGTCGAGAGTGCCGCAGAGAGATTGCCTTTGTCGATCACCATCCACATAGCGCAGCACCGATGGCCGCCGACCACCGAAGCAACCGCGTACTTCGTCATCTGCGAAGGGCTCGCCAACGTCGTCAAGCACGCGCAATGCGTCGCTGCAGAAGTGTCGGCCACCGACCAGGACAGCACACTGACGGTACGTGTGCAGGACGATGGCCGCGGCGGTGCCGATCTGGCCCGCGGCACGGGCCTGCTGGGTGTGCGTGACCGAGTTGCCGCCCTGGGGGGAAGTTTGACTATCCGTTCTCCGAAAGGAGGGGGTACGTGCTTGACCGCGACGCTTCCCTACGAGTAGCAATCGTTGAGAATAGCGCCCTTTTCCGCGAAGGGCTGGCCCTTCAACTCGGAGCTGCCGGGATGGAGGTTGTTGCTCAGAATAACTCTGCGCGCAATTTGTTCGAGACAGTGCGACAGACGTCACCCCACCTGGTGATGATGGATATCCGCATGCCGCCCACAGAGACCGACGAAGGTATCCGCGCGGCTCGTGAATTACGCCGACGAATGCCAGACATCGGCATATTGATCCTTTCAACCTATGCGGAATCCACCTACGCGTCTGCAGTCCTGGCCATATCAAACAGGTCGATCGGGTACCTTCTGAAGGACCGAGTCGCCGACATTTCTGCACTCCTCGATGCCCTACAGCGAATCTCTGACGGCGAATGTGTGATCGATCCAGCAATCGTCGAGTCATTGCTTCACCTACCCCCTCGGAGCGCCGAACTCGATCGTCTCTCCGCACGGGAAAAGGATGTCTTGAGACTGATGGCCGAGGGGATGTCTAATGCCAGCATCGCCCGCACGCTGTTCCTGACTGTGCGCACGATCGAGGCCCACACCGCCATGATCTTCTCCAAATTGGGACTCAACGAAGACCCGCAGACCAACCGGAGGGTGGCGGCAGTGATTGCTTGGCTTCGGAACCCGCGGACGACGGACTAGTGAGAAGCTCGTGATCGCAGCCGACCGGTGCGCCTCGCAGCTTGCGCCGCTCGGCGCAATCCTGTCCCTGTCAGTCCAGAGCCCGCTGGGCCACACCAGCGTGGCCCCGCTGAACCAACACCGGTAGAGCTGCCCGGACGGTGCAGCCGCTCTGAGCGAAGACGACAACGAGTGCGGCATGCGCGGCGAAGGCACACCCGGCGACGACTACGACTCCGAGAGCGCCGATGGGCCCCGCCGGGGGGCGGGGCCCATCTACTGGTGTCCGAGGGGGGACTTGAACTCATGGCCCACAGGCGTCTTCGGGTGCCAGGGGTGTCGGTCCGTCCTGATCTCAGCCTGATCCGGACGTTGCCAGCCCCGGTCGTCTCGCGTCGTCTGCCTGATCTCGGCACGTCTCGTGACCAATCCTGTGACCAGTCGGACCCGAAGCACGCAGGCGTGGGACAGCCAGGGAAATCTGGGACTTCCGAGCGGAATCGCCCCAGCGCAGGAGGCATGAGACGCGCGGATGAAAACACCTCTGGCCGAGCGGCATGAAGACCGCGACGATGTTTGCATGCCCCGCACCGAGCCGATCAGGAAGGAAGCTTCCGGCCGCTACGTCGTCGTCCTCGACACCGCGGCACCTGGCGAATCGAGGCGGCAGACCAAGCGGCGATTCACCACGTACAGGGAAGCTCGAGCCTGGCTCACCGACGCGCGACAGCAAGTCAACGACCATCGCTTCGTGCCCAGTCAGCGGATCACCGTGGGCGAGTGGCTCGAGCAGTGGCTGAACGGATTGCGTCTCGCTCCCTCGACCGTGGCGTCGTACCGGAAGAACGTCCGGCTTCATCTTGCGCCGCGCATCGGAAGCGTCCCGCTACAGCAGCTGACCGGATCACAGCTGAGTGCTCTGTACCGCGAGCTGGAGACGTCCGGCCGACGCGACCACCGGTCCGGCGGCTTGTCGCCTCGAACGGTCCGCTACGTCCACACGATCCTCAAGGCGGCACTTCGCGAGGCCATCGACCAGGGTTTGCGCATCGACAACCCGGCGGACCGCGCCAAGCCTCCTAGCGTCTCTGCCGCACGCGCGCCGGAGATGCTCGTCTGGGATGCGGGACACCTGGCCGCGTTCCTAGGCTGGGCACGATCGACCGAACGGGTTGATGCCGCTAGCTGGCACCTGCTTGCCTTCACCGGCATGCGTCGCGGTGAACTGCTCGCTCTCCGGTGGCGAGACCTGGACCTCGACGCACACCGACTCAGCATTCGCCGCTCGGTGGGCGTGATCCGAGTCGAGGACCAGGGCAAGCAACTGGTCGAGGGACCGACAAAGGGCAAACGCGCCCGAGTGGTCGACCTCGACGCCGGCACAACCCGCGTGCTCCGGCGATGGCGCACCGTCCGCGCGCAGCACCAACTGCAGTTCGTCGGTGAAGACGCACTCATCTTCGGACGCCTCGAGGACCCGTGGCGACACCAGCACCCCGAGCGCTACTCAGCCCGTTTCGTCGAGGCCCAAGCTAAGTTTCGCGCTTCCAGTGACTCCACCGTGCCCCGACCGATCCACCTGCACGACCTGCGGCATACTCACGCGTCGCTGCTCTTGAAGGCCGGCGTGCCCGTCAAGGTCGTCTCCGAGCGACTCGGCCACGCCACCGTCATGATCACCCTTGAGACCTATGCCCATGTCCTCCCAGGCATGCAAGCCGAGGCGGCTGCTGCTTTTGCGTCCGCCGTTCAGTTGGACACTTGACCCCTAGGTCGTCGGGTCACCCATCCACGGCTCAAATCCCGTCCTGCCGCACTCAGGCAACCCCGCGGCCCGCGCACGGTCCCGGCCGTCCCGCACGGTCTTGGTCCAAAATTGGTCCAACGCGAGGGCGGCGCTGGCTGAGGCCGCCGCTAACGCCGTCGCTGCCAGGGTCGCCAGATGTGCTGGAACGTGGGGCCGGGGCTAGCTGGTGACCACGACGATCCGCCCCCGCTGTAGGACCAGCCTTCTTCGAACGCCATCTCTGGTTTGCTGGCGCGGTCGTTCTCGCGCCGGAACTCGGCGAAGCCACGCGTTGCGGCCCACACTGCGGCGTCACCCTGCTCGACGAGGTCGTCTCCCGGCGTCTCGGACGGCGGCAACACCGCGCACTCATCGCAGCACGGGACGACCTCACCAATTTCCCCGTCACCCCGGCGCCGGTGAAGAAGTCATGACGCACCACCACCAGCGTCGCCGCCGCAGGTGAGCTGGGCTGCGCCGCGAAGGAACCACCAGCGGCGGGCGCCGCGTAGATGTGGTCGTCGTGGGCAGGGCGCTGCAGCTCCTCGGCGGTGGCGTCCCGGACCTCGCACTCGAATTGCTTCTCGAGCCGCTCCGCGAGTGTCTCGACCCATGCCGCAAGCGGGGCGGTCGCCGCGCGAACCTGGGCCTGGAGTTCACGTTCTGTCACGTGGACCATCTTGTCGCGTCCTGGCGCGTGCGAGTCGGCTTGACCTCCCGAGTGGCCGACAGGAGCCGTCGAGGACCCCGCGTGGCGGCGGCGAGAGGGAGGCGAGCACGTGCCATGGTCTGTCAGGTGTACGTCCGGTTCCAGTCTCCGACCCCGAACCGCCGCGGTGTTCACATCGGCATCTTCGGCCTGGCCAACACGCTGGCGCACCGCGGCGAACTGACGGGCGCTGAAAACGCCGTGTGGCGGGCAGGCAACGACTGGTACAACGACGCCTACCCCGACCCGACGGCCACGGACCCGACGGTCTACGACCGAGAGCTCAACCCGCAAGCCACTGCGTGGTTCAAGTCCACCGCGACCCACCTGCTCGACCGTGTCCCTGCCTATCTGGACCTTCTGGCCGCGCACGGTGTCGCGTACGAACGGGTCGAGGCACTGGACCCGGGTCGGGTGATCTACGAGGACGCGGTCCAAGCCGTCGTCGTCCCACACCCACCCTCGCAACGGTCCGCCGACCCGGCCGCGCTGCAGAGCCCGTCGTAGACAGCCTGCCCAATCTGACGCTCCGCAGATCTGCAAACAGCTCGTACCGCCCTCGCGGCCGCCTCCACGCGCGCCGAATCGAGCAGCTCGCGGTCCCAGCAAGTCGGCGCGAGATGGTTCGGTCAGGCCCGCGCCCAGGTGACGGTGTCTCGTGACGCTCGCTCTCGACTGCTCCCCGGTGAGGCCACTTCTCCTGGGCCATGTGCCGCAACTCCGAAGGCGGTCATCGACGTCACCTCCCCTCGCCGCCGACTGTCGGTCCGTACAGCTCATCGCGCTCCTGGGCCGGTCTGTGAAGGGAGAACACGAGAGAGCACCCCGGGACCACGCTTGCCGCACCACCAGGTGCTAGGTCGCCCGGCTCGGCCCAGGCCGCTAACATCATGATCTTGTCGGTGGCGGCTGTCCCCGGACTCCGAATGGCACCTTGGCTAGGAACGAACCATGGGCAAGAACGCGCCGGCATGCTGTGGAAGCGCGAATCCGCGACCGCATGATCCCGGGTGGTACCACGACAACACCAGCGCCGGTGTGTGCTTCTGGGACGGAACCCATTGGACCCACCGGCTGCCCCACCGCCCACCTCCCGGTACGACATCAGGGTCCAACGACACCACCCACTCCACCAGCGGGCTGTCGACTCCCCCGTCGGCGACTGAACCGGAGTCGACCCGGCTCTGCGTCGACACGCAGGTCGGTAGAACCACACAATCGAACGGCACCCTTGCAAGTCCGGTCTGAGTCACAGATATGAATGATCTTCACTCTTGCCCATGCCGAGCCTGCCGGCATCCGCGACCTTCTCCGCGACCTGACGCCGGATGAACGGGGCGCATCCTCTGCGTGCGCCGGGCAACCGTTCGCGACGTCGTCGCGCACGTGTTGCCGACGACGAGCAGTCCTGGCCCTGCACCCCAGTCCCACACCACCGGCGGTTCGGCTGGTGTACGACCACCGTTCCCAGTAATGGAACAGGCCCTGACCTGCGTCACAGGTCAGAGCCTCTCGGTCGGGCTGACAGGATTCGAACCGACCCCTGACCCCCGAGGTCGGGGCGCCGCCTTTCCCAGCGTAGAACGGTTGTGTGCGAGGCCTGCGGGTCTCCACGCCTCGGCCCATCTCATCTGTCCCGCACGGTCTTCGTCCCACATTGGCCCCCCGCGCGGGTGGCGATGACACAACTCTCGGACCCGTTCCAAGGACGGGAGTCAGCTCAGTGACCTGCCCCACCAGGCAGGTTCCAGTTCCGGAGGCCCGCCAGGACCTGACAGCGCACTTTGAGACGCACCCTGACAGTTGCGCCGACCGAGCCGCAGCCCTGGAGTTCATAACGGGGAAGTCGACCAGAGGCGGAAAATGCCCGTTATGCTCCGATTACTCGTTTTGGGTGTATTCCTCAGGGTCTGCGCCCCCGGAGCCCGGGACGTCGTCATGCATCCACGGTTTCGTCCCGTGTGGGACACCGTCGCCCTCATCGAAGGGCTCTTGGCGGCCGTGACTTGCGTCGCGGTCGCCCTCGTGATCGGTGGTGCCACTGCACCCCCGGCACGCGCGGAGGGAGTTGCGGCTCCCCGTCCGGAGGTCCATGGCAACCGCCTGCTCGACGCCCGTACCGGCAACCCCCTGCAGGTGGGAGGAGTGAACCGGTCGGGCTCGGAGTACGCCTGCGTCCAAGGCTGGGGCTTGTTCGACGGACCCGTCACCGACGAAGCCATCGGCGCCATCGCGAGCTGGGGGACCAACACGATCCGCCTGCCTCTCAACGAGAGCTGCTGGCTCGGGATCAACGGCGTGCGGAGTGAGTACTCCGGCGCCGCCTACCGCACGGCCGTCACCGACTTCGTCGACCGCGCCGCCCGGCACGGGTTGGCCACGATCCTCGACCTGCACTGGGCCGCCTCGGGGACGGCGCTGGCGACCAGCCAGCAGATCGCGCCCGACGCCGACCACGCCCCGGCCTTCTGGTCCGGGGTCGCGACCGCCTTCAAGGACCGCCCGTCGGTCATGTTCGAGCTCTTTAACGAACCCCGTGAGGTCTCCTGGGAGTGCTGGCGTGACGGCTGCACAACGCCCGTCGGGTGGGTTGCCACCGGCGCCCAGCAGCTGCTGGACGTCGTCCGCGCCACGGGCGCGACCCAGCCGGTCATCGTCGACGGGCTCAACTGGGGGGGTGACCTGAGCCAGTGGACCCAGCACGCCCCCCTGGACCCGCTCGGGCAGCTCGTCGCCGGGTGGCACGCCTACAACTTCTCCGGGTGCCACGACACCTCCTGCTGGGACACCACCGTCGCCCCCGTCGCCGCGACCTACCCCGTGCTCCTGACCGAAGTCGGAGAGGACGACTGCGCGACCGGCTTCCTCGCCCAGATCCTCCCCTGGGCCGATCGCCACGGCGTGGGCTACCTCGCGTGGTCGTGGAACACCGCCTCGTGCGGCTCAGGGCCGGCCCTGATCAGCGACTACAACGGGACCCCGACCGCCTTCGGCGCCGGGTACCGCCTCCACCTCGCCGAGCACGGCGCCCTCCCCACGCCCAGCCCCACGCCCAGCCCCACGCCCAGCCCGACCCCCGCACCGCCCCCGGTCTCGCCCCCCTCCCCGATCCCGGCGCCGACGTCCACCCCGTCCTCCACCCCCACTCCCGCGCCGCCGACGACCACGAACCCGCCCCCCAGGCCGACCCCGGCCCCCACCCCCCCGATCCCCGCGCCCTCCGGCCCCACCGCACCGCCCCTCGCCGCGCCCCTGGACCGGGGGGCACTCGCTGACTTCGAGGACGGTACGGCCCAGGGTTGGACCAGTCGCTGGGGCTCGGTCGTCGTCGAGCCCTCGTCGTCGCAGGCCAGCTCGGGCACCCACAGCCTGTCGATCACCGTGGGGGGCGCCGGCTATCCGGCGGTGGGCACCGAGGACGGCCTCACCGGCCTCCGTCCGGGCACCAGCGTCAGCTACCGGGTCTGGATGCCCGGTGGGACGGGTGGGACGCCGTCCCCCGCCGGTGTCGGCGTCTCCCCCGCGCTGTTCGACGCGTCCTGGAAGGTCACGGTGCTGCCCAGCCACGCCCTGCGGCCCGGCTGGAACACCCTCACCTTCCGAGTGCCGGCGACCATGGCCACGGTCAGGGTCCTCGGCCTGCAGGTCGACAACCCCTCGGGGTGGCGGGGCGCGCTGGCCCTGGACCGGGTGACCGCCGCGAAGCCCCGACACACCTTCGAGGACGGCGGCGTCGCGGGGTGGCACGTCCGGCTCGGCCGAGCTGTCGTCACCAACGTCGGCACCCCGTCGTACGCCGGCCGGCGAGCCTTGCGCGTCACACCGCGCGGCAGTGGTCCCTGCGCCCTGGACACACCTCGGATCTCGGGTCTGCTGCCCGGCTCCGTCGCGTCGGCCCACGTGTGGGCGCCGAGGGGTGTCCGCTTCTCCGTCGCGGCATCGGTGACCGACGTGCGTGGTCGCGATCGCCTTCTGCCGGGCCGTGCCCTCGTCCCGGGATGGAACGAGGTGAGCCTGGTAGTGCCCACCGACCAAGACGGGGTGCGCGATCTCGGCCTCCGGTTCACCCCCAGGGCCGGGTGGCACGGGAGTGTGGTGATCGACGAAGTGTCCTGGTAGTCCGCATGCCGGACATGCGCACCTCGCAAACCTCGCCTTCCCGGTCATTACTTGAGAGGAACCTAAGGTCCGGGTGAACAGGGCGTTTCGACCCAATCCGTCCCTTGGAGTCGATCCGGACACCTGCCATGTCTTCAACCTCGGCGTCGCCCGCGCCTGCCCACTCCTGGCCGTCACGCAACCTCGTGGTCATCCCGACGTACGACGAGATCGACAACCTCGAGAGCATCGTGACGCGCACATTGCGGGTCCACGACACCCTGGACGTCCTGGTCGTCGATGACGACAGCCCCGACGGCACCGGAGACCTGGCCGATGAGCTCGCCGCCCGGACGGGACGGGTCCACGTGCTCCACCGGGCAGGGAAGGACGGGCTGGGTGCGGCCTACCTGGCCGGGTTCGCCTGGGCCCTGGAACGCGACTACGACACGGTGGTCGAGATGGACGCGGATGGCTCCCACCAGCCCGAGCAGCTGCCGCACCTCTACGAGGCCCTCGCCGGGGCCGACCTGGTCCTGGGCTCGCGCTGGGTCCGTGGAGGCCGCGTGGAGAACTGGCCGCTGCGCCGAGAGCTCCTGTCCCGGGGCGGCAACTGGTACACCAGGCGAGCCCTGCGGCTGCCGTTGCGGGACGCGACCGGGGGCTTCCGCGTCTTCCGCGCCGAGACGCTGCGCCTCCTCGACCTCGACGACGTCTCGTCCCACGGCTACTGCTTCCAGGTCGACCTCGCCCGCCGCGTCCTCGGCGCAGGTCTAACGGTCCGCGAGGTCCCCATCACCTTCTGTGAGCGCGAGCACGGGGTCTCGAAGATGAGCGGCTCGATCATCCGTGAGGCGTTGCTCCGGGTGACCGTATGGGGCTGGCGCGACCGTTTCGGCTCCGACGCGGTCCGTCGACCCGCGGTTGACCAGCGGGAACACTCCCTGCGCTGATGCGCCCACACCACCCGGTTCGCCTCCGGGCCCACCGCACCGCCCACACACGACTCCTGAGGAGACATCAGGTGGCATCACGTCCCCGCCCTGCCCGCGTCCGGGCCTCGAGCCTCCGCCGGCCGCGTCGCGCCCTGACCTTGCTCGCCCTGCCGGCCGCTTCGGTGGTCGCTGCGCTCGCGATGGCAGCGCCCGCCACGGCCGCTACCGCCCGTTCCACGCCCCCAAGCCCCCCGACCAGCCAGTCCTCGACCACCCCCGCGGTCGCGTCCTCGGATGCCGGGCAAACCACCGGCGGCGGTCAGCTTCTGCCACCAGGTCAGAACGCACCCGCGGTGCCGGACAGCACCAGCACACCCCGGTCGGGCACCCCGGCAGCACCGACCACAAACGTGAGTCACACCTCATGGCTCGGAGCCATCGGCCTGGCTGCCCTCCTGACGGTGTCGTTGCTGATGACCATCGTGGCCATGACCACCTTGTGGTGGATGTTGCACGCCTGGCGGAGCAACCAGTCGCTCAGCGCGACGCGCTTCTCCACCACGACGCTGCCGCCGCAAAGATCCTTCTCCCTGATGGTCCCGGCCCGTCACGAGGAGGCGGTCCTGGCGCACACGATCGACGAGCTCGCTAAGTCCGATCACCCCGACTTCGAGATCCTCGTGCTGATCGGGCACGACGACCCCGGCACAGAGGCCGTCGCACGCCAGGCCGAGGAACGTCACCCGGGCCTGGTCCGCGTCGTGATCGACCACAGCGCCGTCAAGAACAAGCCGCGCGCGATGAACACCGCGCTCCCGTTCGTCACCAAGGACGTGGTGGGGGTCTTCGACGCCGAGGACGAGGTGCATCCGCGCCTGCTCAGCCTGGTCGACTCCCGGTTCTCCGAGACCGGCGCCGACCTGGTCCAGGGCGGGGTTCAGCTGATGAACGTGCAGTCGTCCTGGTGGGCGCTGCGCAACTGCCTGGAGTACTACTTCTGGTTCCGCTCCCGGCTGCACTTCCACGCCGAGGCACGGTTCATCCCGCTGGGCGGCAACACTGTCTTCGTGCGCACCGACCTGCTGCGCGAGGCCGGCGGCTGGGACGGCGACTGCCTGGCCGAGGACTGTGAGCTGGGGGTACGCCTGTCAACCAAGGGCGCCCGGGTCGCGGTCGCCTACGACCCCGAGGTCGTGACGCGTGAGGAGACACCCGGCTCACTGACCTCGCTGTTCAAGCAGCGGACGCGCTGGAGCCAAGGGTTCCTCCAAGTGCTCAAGAAGGGTGCTTGGAAGGAGCTGCCCACCCGACGCCAGCGAGCCCTGGCGAGGTACACGCTCGCGATGCCGTTCCTGCAGGCGTTCACCGGCCTGATGATCCCGGTCTCGGTTGCGTTGACCGTCTTCGCCAAAGTCCCGACCCTCGTGGCCATGGCCACCTTCCTCCCGGTCGTCCCCACGCTGGTCACCCTGGTGGTAGAAGCAGCCGGGCTCGGCGAGTTCGGCCGCAGCTACGGCATCAAGGTCCGCCTCCGCGACTACGTCAAGCTCGTGCTCGGCACGTTCCCCTACCAGGTCTTCCTGGCCGTTGCCGCCATGCGCGCCGCCTGGCGCGAGTTCCGCGGTGACTCCTCCTGGGAGAAGACCGAGCACACCGGGGCGCACGTCAATCCTGCCGTCCGGGTCCCCGCGCAGCGCACCGGTAACCACTCCCGCTTCCCCGAGACCCAGCAGGGCAAGGACGCGGAGCACGTGCTGCTAACTGCGACCTCTGAAGGCGAGGTAACCCGATGACCACGATTCTGGAACGCCCGACCACTCACACAACCCACTGCGAGACAACGACTGAACCCGGCGACTCCTGGACCGGTCGTCTTCGGACGCACCGCCGGACGCTGCTCTACGTCCTCCCGCTGCTAGTACTGACCGGCTTCGTCGGCCGGTTCGGCATGTTCGGATCCCCTCAGCGCATCGACGACGAGGGCACCTACACCGCCCAGGCCTACGCCGTGGCGAAGTTGGGCGAGCTCACCCACTACACCTACTGGTACGACCACCCTCCGCTGGGCTGGATCCAGATCGCCGGGTGGACCTGGCTCACCGACGCCTTCGGTCGCTACGACATCTCCGTCATCGCCGCCCGTGAAGCGATGGTGGCCTTCCACGTGGTTGCCGCCGCCCTGCTGTGGGTGCTGGCACGTCGCCTGGACCTGAGCCGGCCCGCCGCAGCGGCCGCCGTGCTCGTGTTCGCGCTCTCGCCGCTCTCGGTCCAGTTCTCCCGCACCGTCTACCTCGACAACGTCGCCGTGCCGTGGACCATCGCCACGTTCGTCCTTGCGCTGAGCCGCCGCCGACAGCTCGTGGCCTTCGCAGGGGCCGCACTGTGCTTCGGCATCGCGGTGCTGAGCAAGGAGACCTTCCTGCTCGTGCTCCCGTTCCTGGCCTGGCAGATGTGGCGCTCGGCCGGGGCCGACACCCGCCGCTACACCCTCTCGGTGGCCGCCTCGCTGCTCACCTTGGTGTTGTCGACCTACGCGTTGTTCGCTCTCGTCAAGGGTGAGGTCCTTCCGGGCCGGGGCCGGGTCTCCCTGCTGCAGGGTGTCCTGTTCCAGCTGGTCAACCGCGGGGCCTCCGGCAGCGTGCTCGACTCCTCCACCCAAGCCGGACGCTCCGTCGCGGTCTGGTTCACCCTCGACCCCGTGCTGCCCGTCGCCGCCGTCCTGGCCGCGCTCGTCGCCGTCTTCGTGCGCCGCCTCCGCCCGGTGGCGGTGGGCTTCCTGGTCCTGGCCGCCGTCGTGCTCAAGCCCGGGTACCTCCCCGTGCCCTACGTCGTCGTGCTGCTGCCCTTCGCGGCGCTCCTCGTCGCGGCCGTGGTGGATCTCGGCGTCCGACGAGGAGGTCGCTGGTCCACGGCTCTCGCCGTGGTGACGGCCCTGGCAGCCGGCGTGGTCGCGACCCCACTGTGGGCCGTCCAGCTGAGAGGGCTGTTCCTGGCCGACCTCGACCGGCCCATGCGCCAAGCCCAGACGTGGCTCGACCAGAACGCGGCGCGCAGCGATCGCCTCCTCGTCGACGATGCCGTCTGGACGGACCTCGTCAGAGCGGGCTTCCCCCAGCGCAACGTGGTCTGGTACTACAAGGCCGACACCGACTCGGCGGTCTCCTCCCTGGCCCCGGACGGGTGGCGGGACTACTCCTACGTCCTGCTGACCCAGGCGTTGCGCCGCTCGCTCGGCACCGCCCCCACGGTCCAGAAGGCGCTGGCGAACTCCACCCGCACCGCCGTCTTCGGATCCGGCGCCCAGGAGGTCGACATCTACCGGGTCGCCCCCCAGGGACGCCAGGCTCTTGACCAGGCCGTCACCCGGGACAAGCAGGCGCGCCTCTCCGCAGGGCAGGCCCTGCTGACGAACCCACACCTCCGGTTGACCCCGCGGGCCGCCACCCAGCTGCGGCAGGGGCAGGTCGACGCGCGTGTGGCGACCCTGCTCGCCCAGGTCAGCAGCAGGCACCGGATCACGGTCGCCGACTTCCCCGACGTCTTCGGCGAGAACGGCCAGCTGCCTCGACGCACCATGCACGTCACTGCCGTGGACGGCGCCGGAGTCGACTCGGCGGCCGGCACCAGTCTCCTGGCCGACATCGGGGACCAGGTCGGCAGCTTCGCCCCCGGCCAGGTCACGCGAGCCGACGGCGTGCTCACCATCCGCTACGACGTGGCCTCGCCCACCGACCTCCTGCCCGCGCCGGCGCAGTGACCGACAGCACCCCCGTGACGCACCTCGACGATCGAGAAGGAGACCCACCCATGCAGCACCGCACCCGCAGCATCCACTCACCCAGCCGGCCCCGGGGCCGCGGCGCCCGCCGAGTCGCCCGCGGCGTCGCAGTCGTCCTGGCGATCGTGCTGGGCGTGCTGGCAGCCGGGCTGGCCACGTCGGCCAGCGCCGCCACCACCGCAACGGGATGGATCCGCGCCGGGCACCTCTCACCAGGCACCCCCGAGGCCGACGTCAGGCTGACGCCGTTCGACGGGGGACGGCCCCAGAACCTGGGCCACGTCTCCTTCGGGAAGCTCTCGACCTACACCCGGGTCCCGACGGGGCTCTACACCGTCTCCCTGGTCCGTGCCGGATCGCCGATGTCGGCCGCACCGATGGTCTCCCAGAACGTGCGGGTCGCCCAGGGCGCGGCCTCGACCGTGATCGCCACAGGCACCGGAAAGCAAGTGCGCGCCACGGTGCTCTCCGACGACCTGACCGCACCACCGGCCGGCCAGTCCAAGGTCCGTCTGATCTCAGCCGCGACGACCCCTGCCACCGTCGACGCGAGCATCGTGGCCGGTCCCGCACTGGCCAACAACCTCGCCACCGGCTCCTCCACCGGCTACGCCGACGTGAAGGCGCAGACGTGGTCGGTCAAGCTGGCCGGCAGCAACGGCCAGGACTCCGTCGTGAGGCGCGTAGCGGTCAAGGCCGGCGGGGTCTACACGCTCGTGGCCCTCACCACCCCCCAGGGCGGCCTTGCGCTCACCGCGGTCCGAGACAGCGTCAGCTCCACCGCGATGACGGGTTCGATGCCCACCGGCGGCGTCGACACCGGCGCCGGCGGCCTGGCCCGCACCGGCGCCTCCCGAGGCGGCGATCTCGGCCTCCTGGCACTGCTGCTCGGCGTCGTCGGCTCCGCCGGCGCCATGGTGGCGCTCCGACGACGGGCCACTGCGTGAGGAGCCGTGCCACCCCTCGCCCGACCCGCCTGCTGGTGTGGATCGGGGTGGTCGTCGTCAGCATCCTGGTGGCGGGCGTCCTCGCGGTGGCCGTCACCCGACACGGCACGGGCAGCTCCCCGGGGGCGGAGAGCACCCCGCTGGCCGCCCGGTCCACGAAGATCAACGCGCGGTTGTTCCTGAAGACCTACGTCACCGGGGGCCGCGTGGTGCGCCGTGACCAGGGCGGCGACACCGTCAGCGAGGGCCAGGCCTACGCCCTGCTGATCGCGCTCGGCGCCAAGGACCAGGGCGCCTTCGACAGCCTCTGGCGCTGGACGTCTCAGCACCTGCGCCGGAGCGACGGCCTCCTCAGCTGGCGGTGGCAGAACGGCGCGGTCGTCGACCCGTCGTCGGCCGCCGACGCCGATCTCGACACGGCCCGTGCCCTGGTCCTCGGTGGCAAGGCCTTCGGCAACCCCTCCTACACCCGGGCCGGGGTCGCGCTGGGCAAGGCGATCCTCGACCACGAGACCGTCACGACCCCGGCCGGTCTGGTGCTCGTGGCCGGGCAGTGGGCGACGAACGCGCCGTACGCCTTCAACCCCAGCTACATCTCCCCGGTCGCCACCAGGTTGCTCGACGCAGCCTCCAAGGACCCGCGCTGGTCCCAGGTCGACCGCGGGTCCCGGGCAGCCCTCGCACAGCTGACCCAGGGCGGCAGGCTGCCCCCTGACTGGGCACAGATCGACCCCGACGGGAAGGCCCGGCCCGTCGCCGGCCCGGGAGGACAGCCCGTGCAGTACAGCTACGACGCCGCCCGCACCGTGCTGAGGCACGCCGAGTCGTGCGAACGCAGCGACCACGCCATCGCCCGCGACATCGCACAGATCGTCGCCCGCAGCGGCCGACCACCGGTCGCTGCCTACGACGTGGCCGGATCACCCCAGACCACCAACACCAGCCCCCTGGTCACCATCGCCCAGGCAGCCGGCGCAGCGGCAGCCCACCAGGACCGACAGGCGATCACCGAGATCCGACGCGCAGGCGACCAGCAGCAGCAGTCACCCACCTACTACGGGGACGCCTGGACGGTGCTGGGACCCATGCTGCTGACCGACCCCGCACTCGGTGGCTGCCCCACCCTGGAGGACGCCCGATGAGACACGTCCCGCACCCCGTGCTGGTCCCGTTGTTCGCCCTTGCCCTGATCCCCACAGCAGCTGCAGCCCAGTCCGCGATGGCAACCTCCGACCACGGCCATGGCACATCCTCGGTGGTCACGACCGCGGCAGGGCCGCCGACACCGGGCAGCGCACCACCCGCCTCCGCGACGAGCAACCCTGAGAACCAAGGCACGCTCACCCCCGACAAGGTCACGACCGCACCGCCGGTCCGGGTGAGGGTGCCCGCCCTGGGCATCTCCTCCTCCCTGGAGCGGCTGAGGACGTCGGGCGACGGCGAGCTCGCAGCACCCCACGCCTGGCAGCGTGCCGGGTGGTTCGCCGAGGGCACCAGGCCCGGCGACGTCGGCCCTGCCGTCATCGCCGGTCACGTGGACTCCCCCGACGGGCCGGCCGTGTTCTCACGGCTCTCCCAGATCACACCAGGCACCCTGATCGAGGTCGACCGAGCCGACGGGTCGACCACGCGGTTCCGCGTCGACCGCACACAGGTCGTCGCGAAGAACAACTTCCCCACGTCGGCCGTCTACGGACCCACCCCAGACTCCCAGCTGCGTCTGATCACCTGCGACGGTCCCTACGTGCGAGCCTCCGGCGGTTACCAGGACAACCTCATCGCCTTCGCGACCCAGGTGGCGGCATGAGCACCGGCCACCACGTGTCCGGCTCCCTGCGCCGGCTCGACGTGACCCGCGCCCTGGGGTCCGGTACACGGCTCCTCGCCCGGTTCGGGGTCATCGGCCTGCTGGCCTTCGTCGTCGACGTCGGACTGTTCAACCTCGCCCGACACGTCCTCGACCTCGGCCCCTTGACGTCCAAGACGATCTCCGTCGTCGCTGCCACGACCATCGCGTTCCTCGGCAACCGCGCCTGGACCTTCTCCGAGCGAGGCTCTCGCCATGGCACCACCACGGCGTATCTGCTCTTCTTCACGCTCAACGGGGTGGCCCTCACGCTCAGCCTGGGTTGCCTCTTCGTCTCGTCGTACATCCTGGGCCTGAACTCACCGCTGGCCGAGAACTTCTCCTCCAACGTCGTGGGCCTCGGCCTGGGCACACTGTTCCGCCTCTGGGCCTACGAACGGTGGGTCTTCCCGCCGCTCGACACCGGCCCATGCGAGCCAATCCCAATGCCCCCGTCACCGACCGCGGCTCGGGGCACGTGCACGGACACCGCGGCGTGACGCCATGACTGGCAGCGGCCACCCCGATTACAGCCCGCCGGTCTAGATGTACTGACCCGACAGGTTGAGCGACGCGGCTGGCGGGTGGTCATCCCCCCGAGTGCTGTGCGTGCTCGGCGATGGTTGTAGATGTGGAGCAATCCTGGCAAGGCCTCGCGGCGAAGCTGCTCGCTGGCGCACTGCCGGAGCGACACTTCGGATAAGCCACTTCCCGAACCCGCGCGGAAAACCAAACGCCCCACCGGTTGACACCAGAAGGGAGCCGGGCTGACCCGAGCGCGAGACCCGGACCTGTATGCGTCCGGCGCTGCTATTGATCGCGCTACCCGTCGCGGACGCCGATGTTCCGGCGCTGGAGCTGGCCCGCTGACGCTCGGCAGGGTCCCCGACCGTCAACCGCCGTAGTGGGCCGTCCGCGTCACATGGTCTGGGTCGCGATGAGCATGCGATCATCAGCCAACCGGATCAACCCATCGCGGATGCGGGTCTTAGCAGTTCCCAACGGAATCTGCATGAGCTGTGAGACCTCAAAGTAGGTGTGTCCACCAAGGTAGGCCAGCTCCAGGGCCCTGCGTTGAGTCGGTGAGAGCCTCGACAGCGCGCCACGGACCGAGGCTGCGTCGAAGGAGACCTGGGCTGTCTCGGCGGTCGTGTCGACAGCGCGCCTGGCGTCGAGCTCGAACGTCGCGGATGTCGCGGGTTCGCTGCGCCTGCGAGTAGCGCACACGGTCCACCGCCCTCCGATGAGCCACGGTCAAGATCCACGACAAAGCAGACCCCCGATCGGGGTCGAAGCGGTTGGACAGCTGTCAGACCTGAAGGAACACCTCCTGGGTGACCTCTTCCGACTGATGCGCATCGCGCAAGATCCGGAGCACCAACCCATAGACCCGAGGGCCCACGTCGTCGTAAAGAGCGGCGAAGGCCACCTCGTCACCACGGCCAGAGGCGACCAGCTGAACCGCAAGTGGGTCCCCGGGACCGTCCCGATCACCGCCGGAGCGGGGCGACCCGACCTCACCCTCGCATGATGCAGAATTCATGGCCGGGCTCCCGTCGGTCAATCCTGCATTGCGGTGCACCCCAGCTGATCGTTCTCATCCTAGGAGAAAACCATCAGCCCTGATTGGACGTTCGGAGATCAACGCCTTCCACGAGGTCGACCCACAGGTACTAGAACGGCATCCCCGTCCAGCAGCTTGGCCGCCCCAGCGATCGACGCAGATCACGGTGGGAGGTCAGTGAGGGTCGTGCACGCGCTGGCCTCGGCCCGATCCCGCCAGCTCGACGACCTTGCTGCCGGGCAACGGCCCGCTGCCCAGTTCGAGTGAGTACGCCATGAGCGCGATCGTGACAGCAGGCGAGGGCGGCACCGCTCACCGAGCGATGCCGCCCTCGTCGTGCCCCGCTCTCCTGCGTCGGGGATCGTCCGGGGTCAGCCGGGCCACTCCGCGGCCGCGACCTCGCCACCCACGATCGTCACGGTCATCACCACGTCGTCGGTCTCCTTGACGTAGAGCTCGTAGCGACCCTCCACCAGCTCGGGGTAGACAAGCGAGGGCACGAGCCGCCCACCGACCGGCCGGGCGACCACGGCCACGTGCGGGTGGTGCCCGCCGGGCCCGTGGCCGTGCCCATGCTCGTGGTGGTCATGGTGGTGGTCGTGATCGGGCACGACTTGCGGCGGGGTCCCGACCGGGCGGATCTCGACCTCGACCCCGACCATCGTGGCCGGGGTCGTCACCACGAGGGCGCCCACGTCGCCCCCGATGTCGAGCAGGACGGCGCCCTGCCCGGCGTACGGGTTCTCTATCGCTGCGGCGGTCATGACGCCTGCGTCGTGCCGGGCTGGGTCTGGTAACCCCCGCCCGGCAGCCCCAGGTAAGGGAACGAACCGGTGGCTGCCGCGTTGGTGTTGGTCGTCCCGTCCGTCACCGCCGAGGCCGCGCCGTCGGGCTGGTAGCTCTTGTCGACCAGCGGGATCGTGGCACCGGCGATGGCCCGGAGCTCGATCGTGACGACGTCGTCGTTGATCCTGCGCCCGTTGGGGAACCCAGCGAGGTCCCCGCCCACGACACCGAGGTCGTTCGGCTTGGAGGACGGCGGGATCGCGACGTTCAGGCGCAGCATGTCGGCCTTGGTGGCGCCGGTGTAGTTCTGGAACCCCGGCACCACCCCCTTCGGGATGCCCGTGAGCAGGATCGCGTCGAGGTCGGCCCTCGGCTTCTTGTACGCCGCGAGGTGGGGGAAGACACCCGGGTAGAGCGCGGGCAGCAGGCCCTGCAGCTCGGGCTTGTCCACGTACTTCGCGAACACCTTGTCGTCGTGCGGGCGGCGGGTGTTCCACATGTCCTTCTCCGCCATCGGCACCAGCACCTCGTTGAACAGCGGGTTGGCCAAGCGCGAGATCTGCTTGTACGGACCGTGACCGACGTACTTGCCCTGCTTGGCGCTGAAGATCCGCGACGCGCGACGGTCGGCGGCGGTCCACACCCCGATGACCGACTGCGGGGCGTTAACGCTCGTGGGCTTGTCGTGGTACCGGGTCAGGTCGCTGATCGGCACCTGAATCGCGATCGTGTGCACGTTGTAGGCCTGCACCGAGTTGATGCCGTCCATCTTCGTCAACGGGATCACGTGGTTCTCGTTGAACGGACGCAGCCCCCCGAGGTCGAAGATGCTGCCGAGGTCGACGTGAAAGGCGTCAGCGCGCTGGCCCGCGAAGAAGGTCCGCTTGCCGACCTGGTGCACGGCCTGGGCCGACAGGTGGTCGTAGTGGGGCGTGCTGCGCTTGCCGACGTTGACCGGCGGCACCCGCAGGTCGCGCGCCAGGGTGGTCGTGCGGCCGTTCTCGCGGCGCGTCACGGTGTAGTACTGCGGCCGGTTCCACTCCTTCCCCGCGATGTCGGTGATCTGACCGGTGTTGTAGAGGAACGTGTGGGGGTTCCGGATCTTGGTGGTGAAGTCGAAGGTGTAGACGATGTCGGCCCGTCCCGTGCCAGCGTGGGAGATGTTGATGTGGTAGAGGACGTCGTCACCGAACTCGTAGAAGTTCGGGCCCCCATCGGGCTGCTGCAACGGGATGTAGTTGGCGATGATCGTCACGGTGTCCGGCTTGTCGGGGCTGACGAACGCGTAAACGTCAGTGCTGTCGGCGACCGGGTCCTTGGAGATTTCCGGTGCTTCGCGGTGGGAAGACATCATTGACCCCCCGCCGCGTTGAGGATGCGAGCGACCAGGTCGTGATCGTGCACGACAACCTCACGCTCGCCCACCATCAGGTGCAGCTCGTCGGAGCTGTGGTCCTCGATATAGGCCACCACCGACTCCTGGGCGCTGCCGGCGGAGCGCCGGGTCACTGCGGCCGAGGCCGGCGACGCCGCCAGACCCACCGCCCCCACCACCGCTCCAGCGCCGGTCACAGCGAGGAACTTCCTTCTGTTCGTCTCACTCATCGTTCTCAACCTCCGGATACGAGCACCTCGTGTGAGGCACCTCACAGCTTGGTACGTTACCGACGGCCGATCGGATGGGACCGCAACCACACTGGAGTCGGTCCAGATCAGCGGCCTAGACCGACGCCCGGGTCGCCCCCTCGCTGCGAGCCGGACCAGCGATGCGAACGCTGGGCGGTGGACCTCGGCCCCGCCTCGTCCTGTCAAGAGGCTCAGGGAATCCGAGCGGCTCCAGCGCCGTCGTGCGGGCCCGGCCCGTCGAAGCCGGGCGCTGTGGTTGTCCATGTGCAGCATCCGAGCCACGTGACGGACCGGCAGGACAACCTCGAGACGGCGCCGAGCCCGTCCATGTGATCTGGACACTCGGCAGCTTTTTCGCCGCACGCACGCTCTGATTCCCTCCCATGCCCTGTTCGCTCAACCGACTCTCCCGGTCCGGGAACGATGCAACTTGTGGCCCGTGAATTCTCGAGGCGACGCCACAAGCAGCCGCGACGCAACTCGGGTGACAGAGCAGTTCGTGCACGCCCTTTCGAGAAGAGATCGCGACGGCATGCTCGCGTTGCTGGCACCCACGGTCCGCATGCGCGGCATGGCGCCCGGTCGGAGCTGGCGGACCAACGACGCTCACGAACTGGTCGACGACATCCTCCTGCGTGACTTCTTCGGTCCCGAGGTGACCATCGAGGAGGTCAGCTGGTTGGGGTTCCGAGAGATCGTGGACAGGAACAGCGCTGGCTACCACTTGTGCCTGCGTCGAGGCGACGAGCGATTGGATTGTGAGCAGCACACGTTCTTCGACATCGAGGGCGGCCTCATCTACGGCTCGATGCTCACGTGCTCCGGGTTCACCCCCCGTCCCGGTGAGTGCTGAACGGTAAGCGCGGCCGGGGCAGGCCAGGTGTCACTCGCCCCCTGACGTTGTCGAGCCCCTGGCGACGGCCCGTAAGTGCTCATCATGGAGGCCTCGGCGACGAACTTGCTTCTCGGTGGGCTGACAAGACATGGGCTCACGACCTTGAACCTCACCTTGAACCTCACGTGTGTGAGCCCGTCAACGCGGTAGCGCTCGCGTGTGCAACGCCTGCACCCGGGTCTTGGCGCTCGCCCACAACGTGCCCTCAGCACTCCCGCGCCCGGGTCTCACGGGTCAGACACACGGCACCCGTCACGTGGCGCCGGCCCGCCCGTGTCAGCAATCCCGGACGAGCCCTAGGAACGACCAGGTACGCGACGTAACCTCACACGAGGCCGGCCTGACGGACGTCTGCTCGATGGCGGCTCAGTGGTCGCCCACGTTGACCCACGCGGCGGGGCACGCGGGCGACCACGACCAGGTGCGTGAACCGCCTGTCGGCGGCGCGGGATCTGCGGCGCAGCACGCATCGAGGCGGCCGGCACCAAAGGACGCCCAACATGACGACAGATGGTCCGCAGCCCCCACCGGAAGAATCACTTCAGGTGATGGGCGCACAGCGCAGACGGACCATGGTCAGCCGCGACCGGTCCCAGCTCGGCGCGCGACGCCAGCAACCGCAATGTCGTGCAGCGCGCTGAACTCGGTGTCGTCAGTCCCAGCAGGTCCCGCATGTCGCAGAGGATGCGGGTCGCGTGGGCTCGCCTGGCCTCACCCGGGACCGTCAGGGCGACCTCGACCAACCGTCCGTCCTGGGCACGCTGCCTCATGACCAGACCCGCCCCTTGCATTCGCTGGAGCACGGGGTCAGCGTGCCGTGATCCAACCGGAGCTTACTTGCCACCTCCTGGACCGTGGACATCCCCCGCTCCCACAGCACGAGGAGCACCGGGTACTGCGGGTACGTGACCCCGACTCGCTCAAGACCGGGCGGTAGGCCTGGGTGACGGCCCGAGACACGGCATACAGGTCGAAGCACAACTGATCCGACCACGTCGGCGTTCGCGCGACAGACATAGTCGCGGTGTGACACGATCATCTTGACCTTGCAGGCAAGTGCCTTGTGCACAATCTGTTAGGTCGATTTCGGGCCCATCCGATCGACAGGAAGACCCGCTACATGCCTCGCACGCTCGAGACCCAGCTCGTTTCAGCCGGCCGCGGTGACCGCCGGGCCTTTGCTGCCGTCTACGACGCCCTGTCACCACGCGCCTACGGCCTGGCATTGCGCATCCTGAAGGATCCCAACCGTGCCGAGGTCGAGGTCCGGGACGCTTTCGGGGAGGCGTGGCGGTGCGCGGGCTCGTTCGAGCCCTCCAACGGGTCGGCCGATGCCTGGCTCCTGGCCATCGTGCACCGCCGCGTCGTGGTGGCCGCTCGGACGAGCGCTCGGACGGGCGCTGCCCTCCACGCCCCACAGGACGTCTCGATGTCACGCCCCGTCCACCGCTCTACGGCCGCCGTCTGCACGTCCACCTCATCAACGACCACAGGCACGGCACCTGGCGATATGGGTCCCGCCCATCGTGAGGCCATCGAGCTGGCCTATCTCGACGGTGTCTCTCTGCGTGATCTCTCCCGACGTCTCGACCTTCAGCTGGCGGCGCTGGCACAACTCCTGAGGGAGGGACTTCGCACGATCGTCCCCACCAAGGGTCCTGCGGCCGGGTTCTAGGCGACCCTCCGCTCTCCGGGATCTCAGTACGGGGCCTGTTGCCACCGTGAGCGTTGGACGCGGCGCCAGCGTTGCCCCCCGGCCCCTCTGCCCTCGCCGTGCTGCCTCGGTCACGAGCCACGTCCCACGACCCACTGACCGTGGTCCAGGCCTGCAGCTGTGATCCGGAAAGACACGAGCGCTGGGGCGAAGGCAGGTCCCATCCGTTGGGCCTCGTGTGACGAATCACACCGTCACCGTGACCAGGACGACGGGCCGTGAGCTGACCCGGGTCCTGCCACTCACCCCTGAGAGGAACAACCCCATGCGCAAGGCACTTCACACCCTCGTCCCGCTGGCGGCAGCCGCCGTCCCGTTCGCCTTCATGGTGTCCCCGGCCTCCGCCGCCGGCAACGACACCTACCAGGCGACGTTGAACCCCCTGAACGGCTCCACCGCCTCCGGCATGGCGACGGTGTCGCTCAACGGCGACACCGCCAACATCCACGTCACCTGGAGCGGGATGCCCGCGTCGTTCATGAACGCGCCCTACCCCCACGTGCAGCACATCCACATCGGCGCGACCGGCAAGTGCCCCACGACGTCGGCCGACAAGAACGGTGACGGCGTCATCAGCACCACCGAGGGTGCTCCGGCGTACGGCGGCATCGGCACCACGCTGTCCGAGAAGGGCGACACCAGCCCCAAGGCCGGCACCGACATCAAGATCGCGCCGTCGGGGGCCAGCACCGACTACAACCGCACCATCAAGCTGAGCTCGGCCACGGTGGCCTCGCTCAAGGCGGGCACCGGTGTGGTCGTCGTCCACGGTCTCAACCCGGCCACGCTGAGCAAGAAGGCCCAGAACGAGAAGAGCGACCTCGTGCCCAGCCTCCCGCTGGCCGCGACCTCGCCCGCCCTGTGCGGCGCCCTGAGCACGATGCCCTCCGGTGGCGTGGCGACCGGAACCGGCACGACCGGCGGCCTGGAGGACACCGGAGTCCTGGCCGCGGGAGCCGGCGCCCTGGCCCTCGGTGGGGCCATGATCGTCAGCCGTCGCCGCCGCGCGACCAACGAGGCCTGAGACACCGCGCCACGACGACCGGACCGGCCACCGCGAGGACACCCTTCGTGGCACAGCACCACCGCCGCGGTGGTCGGTCCGGCCTCCGCCCCACGACCGTCGACGCACCGGCCGACCGTCATCACGCACCTGGCCCGTACACCCACCACGGGTCGGGCCCCGCCCCCAGCCCAGACGAGGCACCCATGTACCCCACCGCAGCTTCACCATCAACGCGACACGCCCCCGGGATCGAGCTCCCCGCAACACCCAGCTCCGCCGGACGACCAGCCACCAGCACGCCCATGCACCGGGTCACGCTGTGACCACCGCGGCCAGGCGCCACGGGGGGTTGGTGCTGCGGGTGCTGATCGCACTGGGCCTGATGATCGACGCGGTGGTTCACCTGCGGCTGGCCGGTGGCTACCAGCTTGCCCAGCCTCAGGGCATCGGCCAGGGCAACCTCTTCCGCCTCGAGTCCGCGGTGGCTCTCCTCTCAGCGGTCTACGTACTCCTGCGCGGAACCCGTACGTCGTTGCTGATCGCGGCCGGCGTGGGTGCGAGCGCCTTCATCGCGGTCGTGCTCACCCGATACGTCAGCGTCCCCTCTCTTGGGCCGATCCCGCCGATGTACGAACCGGTCTGGTTCTTGCAGAAGACGATCAGCGCTGTCGCCGAAGGCCTCACCGCCGTCCTCGCCCTCGTGGCGTTGCGCATCAGAACGACACCCGGTGCGACAACGACATCACCTCCAACGCAGCAGACCGATCGCCACCGCCTGTGATCCCCCACCCCACCCTCGCGTGGAGCGTTCCCTTGGGTGGGCAGGCGACCCCGCCACTCGTCTGCGACGCCCAGGGGGCCGGCGAGACTGTGATTGATTTGGGGCAGCCGTTCTCGCTACCTCAGGCGTCCTTGACGCCGTCCTGGCTGTGAGCATCCAGAGCACACATGGCCTGGTGTCGAGCGTCCAGGGCACGTGCAGACCACCACGCGTAGTCCCCCGGGGGTCTCCGCCGGCAGCGCACCGGGCTCACTAGGCCGGGCGTCATCGAGCTCACCGGGGGCCTCCTCACGACACGTTGCCGACTCGCGCCCGCTTCAAGCCAAGCCGCTCAACCTGAACGCGCAGGCACGTGGTCTGGTCGGGGCACACGCGAAGTACGCATAGCAGCGACGACAGACTGTATCACTCTGTGGTCTTCGCGGCCGCAGCCCCCCATACCTGCTTCAAGGCAAGGACAATCCCGAAGGCCCCCTGACCCAGGACGCGGCCACCGACATGCGCACCGGCCTGGAGTCCGACCGAGACACCTCCTTTGACGAGTTCACCCACGCAGTTCTTCTCCGCAGGTGACGACCTCACGGTCCGCGAGGAACAACGGCAAGAAGCCCTCAGCCTGTGCCGTCAGTCCAACTAGGACGCCGCCCTGACCTGCACGGACGCATTCGGCACCACCGACTTCCGTGACGACCTCACCCAGGTGAGCCTCCCCACCCTGGTCATCCACGGAGACAGTGACGGGATCGTCCCCTTCGAGGGTTTCCGGGCAGCGCACACACCACACGGTCAAGGGCAGCAAGCTCGTCGTCATTGCAGGTGCTTGTCACGGGTGCAACGTCAGCCACGCCAACGATCTCAACAACGCCCTGATCGGATTCCTGGACTCCTAGGAATCAATCTGCGTGAGACCCGGCCCTACCCGGTGCCGTCAATCACGCCGGTGCCAGGTCGACGGTCGGGCCTGTGTGGGACCAAACGGCGGCGTTGATCACGACGTGGCGTCCGAATGTGTCGACCTGGCCGGCCCCGCCGGGAGAGGGACGAACCCGTGTGTGGCCGGCAGGTCAGCTGCTTCGATGGTTTCGGATGGCATCTAGGTGCGGCGGCGGTGACGACGTGGCACATGAGCGGGTCGACGTACAACACTTCCCCGGCCCGTGTGCAGCGCTCCCAGACGTCGACTACGCCGCTTGCGTCGCGGTGGGTGCGGGTGAGGTCACCGACGGCGTCCTCCTCGGTGAACTCGGCCGCCATCCGGACCAGATGCTGACGGCCCTGTACTTGGCGCACGCCGCGTTGAACTTGACCTTCGCCAAGAGCGCATCGACCGCTGGCACTGGTCCACGTCCTTGTTCCGGTGCCGCTTCCAGTTCCGTGTGGCTGTTGTCGACCACGGAGACCGCCGTAATGCTGCGCGAGGCATCCTGGACTGCCGCGACGCAGTCACGCGACCTGGGCGCGGCCGCGACGCCGCAGCCTGCTCACCGTGGCGCGGGCTGCGGACACGGCTCGAAAGCTGGGACCGGCTGTCACACCCCTGGGTGAACTCGCGAAGCTCGGTAGCGCGCGACCGGTGGGGCATACTCGTGGCTGTCTCCCTCCCTCGTGGCTGCGAGCCGCGACCGTTGCGAAGGTGCACCCCGTCAATGGATCTGTCTGCTCACGAGCTTGCTGCTGAGTTCCAGGAGATGAGTACGCACCTGGCCTCTGACGCTCACCCGGTCCGGTCCCATCAGCGGATCGTCGACCTGATCTGCAAGGTGGAGCCTGCCGCCACCTGGGCTGGCATCACGTCCTGGCCCGAGCGGGGCCCCGCGCGCACCCTGGCGCACAGCGCCGGGTTCCCCGTCGAGGTCGACGCCATCCAGTACGAGCTCGGTCAGGGCCCGTGCATTAGCGCCGCCGTCACGGGGACCGCGGTCCTCGCCGCGGACCTGACGAGTGAGAAGCGCTGGTCGACGTTCGTCCTGCAGACTCTCAGCCGGACCCCGGTCCGGGGCGTGCTCGCGCTGCACCTGGCCGGCGGCTCGGGCCGGCAAGCGCTCAACCTGTACTCCGATGACCCGGGGGCGTTCGATGACGACGCGGTGGCGGTCGGCACCTTGTTAGCCACGCACGCCGGCATGTTGATGGCCCATGCGGAGTCCGCGCACCAGATCCACGGCCTGGAGGTCGCGCTCGACGCGAACCGGGTCATCGGCGCCGCGTCCGGGATGCTGATGGCGACCTACTCGATCTCCCAGGACGAAGCGTTCCAGCTGCTGCGACGTACGAGCAACGACTTGAACCGCAAGCTGCGTGACGTCGCAGCCGAGCTGACCGACACCGGCAAGCTCCCCACCGACTAGAGCTGGCGGGGCGCGGTCTAGGACGTTTGCGTCACTTCGGTCACAGCTGCGGGTAAGGCCGACGGGTTGGGGAACAGACAGGCCAGGGCTTCGCCGTACTTAGTGGCGCCGACCCAGGCCCCATGCGTCGAGCAGTGTGCGTGAGGGGCCGCCCTCACCGCGCACCGGCCTTTGCGCCCTTCGACTTGCCGTCCATGTGGATGTTCTTGGTGTTGCGCTGGCTGCTGGCGGGTGCGGTGGCAGCGCGTTCGTCACCAGGCGGAGCGTGAGCCGATGGGGGGCCGGGGCGTCCCGGTCTGGGGCGGCCGAGGCGAGGTGCCTGCCCCCGATTGAGCGTCGCCCGGGTTCGCATGTTCTCCGGGCAGTCGCGGGCCCAGCGGTATCCGCTGCCGAACCAGCGCGGTTGGTCGCATCGTGTTCCCCCATGCCCCACCAGCTCGCACCGCCTGCGTCCCCCAGCGTGGGCTGGAGAGCTTCCGCGTGTGCCCTGGGTCCCCCGGCCCAGGTGCTGTTCGTGGACCTTCGAGCGTAGTGACTGTGTGCCGTCTTGCCCATCAGCTCGGCCCTTCCGATTCCAGGCGGTTCGCCGCCAACCCGGCCCCGGCCATCCCGGTGCGCCGGCGTCGGCCTCCACCGCCCCAGCCGAGCCTGCGACAGCAGACGCGGAAGACCTTGCGGACCTGAGACCGAGGTGACGTCGGCGCAGGACCGGCCCCTAGGGTGAGCCTCGACCGCCCACCGCGCCTGTCTAGCCCCCGTCTGGAGACTCCGCCATGTCCGACCCGACCCCGAAGTTGCGCGACCTTCCCGACATCGGAGTACTGCCCGAGGCGACGCTGACCGACCTCGAAGAGGCAGGTCGCGTCGTGGACATTCCCGAAGGGTGGTCACCCATCCACCAGAGCGAACCAGCCGACAAGGCCTACGTCATCCTGGCCGGTGAGCTGTGCGTCGCCCGCGGCGACACCACGGTCGCGACCATCGGCCCCGGGTCCCTTGCCGGTGAGATGGGCCTGGTCGACCACCGGCTGCGCAACGCCCGCCTGGTCGCGACCGGCCCGGTCACGGTCCTTGCCTGGCCCAAGGCAGACTTCCAGCAGCTGCGGAACACCCATCAGGACTTCGACCTGCTGGTCCGTCACACCGTTGAGCAGCGTCACGACGAGAACGACGCCTGACCGCGGGCAGCCCGTCGGACGCCACCGGGCGCCCGGTGGTGGTGTCGTGTAGTGGTCTGCACGCCCAGTTCGGCTTGGTCATGGCTCCGCGTCGCATGCTGGTGTGGGGCTGGTGCGGGGCTGGGATGTCAGACCGGCGGGCGCGGCGACTGACGTAGCGACTGGTGCGTCAGAACGTCCCGAGGTCCTTGGGGGCGATGTAGATGTTGCGTGCCGCCAACCAGTCAGGTGTCTGCTCGACCACCTCAGCG
The DNA here is from genome assembly GCF_054778395.1 of Nocardioides korecus. NCBI lineage: Bacteria > Bacillati > Actinomycetota > Actinomycetes > Propionibacteriales > Nocardioidaceae > Nocardioides > Nocardioides korecus. The sequence goes on from NZ_BAAGZO010000007.1 coordinate 288,375, forward strand.
TCGGGAAGCATGGGCGTGTCCAGCACCCAGGCCTCCTCCAGACGGGCCTCGAGGGTCCAGGCAGGGGCGGGGAGGCCGGCGGTGTCGAACTCGTGGGCGGCGAACGCGGCCAGCAACGTCAGCCACCGCTCATCGAGCCCTGAGGGCCGCGTCTCCCACTCGTCCACCAGTCCCAGGCAGCGAGGCAGGTTGACGCGTAGCTGGTCACGGACCTCCAACGCCACCGAGTACGTCCAGTCGCCCTGACCGAGCGCCGCGGCGGCCCGCAATGCCGCGGCGGCATCGAGCGCGGTCGGGGTGGCGGGGTCTGCGTCAGCGAGGGTTCGGGGGGCCTTGTCGCTCATAAATCCCAGTGTGGGCACTACCGGGGAGGGGTCCGCAACCGTTCGGTTCGCCTCGCGTGTCGCCGCGGAGGGTCCGTAATGCCGAGGCAGAACCGATGGGCCCGGGCCGCGACGCCGGCCGGAGGCTGACGGTTCCGCAGCCGTGTAGTGGCCTACACGCCTGAGGCACCCGGTGACCCCGGTGATGTCGGGCGGGCGCCGCCTACAGGCGTCGTCCTGGCGGCGTCCGGCTCCTGAGGGACGCAGCGGCGAGTACGGCTTTCGTCCGCAGACTGCCCTGCCCCTGACCGGAAGGGTCCAGCATCGTCCTGTTCGGCTCTGCGAGACCCGCCGCAGCGGCCCAACCAGGGGTCACCTGTTCCGTGAAGTCCGCTTGCCCTTGCTCTCGGTCGCGCCGGGATGCTTCGTGCTCGCCCGGGTGACCCACACGGTTCGCTTCTCGGCGTCTACGCAGTACCAGATACGTGCACCGGCGGTGATGTCGATCTGCCACTGCGGCAAGAGGTCCCCGCCGACCTGCCGTGTCCCTAGGGTCCCACTCAGGGGCTTTTGCGTGTCGCTGCGGTCCAGGGGTCGCTCTCGCATCCGTTCCCACGCCTCCCGAGTGTTCCCGGGTGCTTGGGCGCACAACTCGGTCCAGTCGTTCGCGGCGTCGGTGGTCCCGAACCTGATGGCCCATTCGTCGCCACGAGGGGGCGGCGCGACGGGGTCGAGGCGTTTCGGCATGGGCGGCGGAGTCGGCGTGTGTGGCTAAAGGGCTCGGGGTTCAGACGACGACGGGCTCGGGGACAGCCGACCCGTGGGGCGCCTCGATGGGCTCGGCGAGCGCCCGGGCGAGCTCGGGGTCCGACCAGATCTCGGCGGTCGCGGCCCAGGAGTCGATGAGGTTCTCAAAAGCGGTGAACCGGCCGATGCTGGCGCACGCACGCAGCGTCGTGAGCACCTCACGCTCGAACGTGCGCTGCTCGGCCTCGGGAAGGAACGTGACCCAGGGGTACTCCTCAGCGAGTCCGGTCACGACCACGGTGGCCATATCGCCGTGGTCCAGGGCGTGGCCCAGGACGTGGGCGACGGCACTGATGGCGTGCTGGTCACCTTGGACCCGGTCTAGGGGTGCGAGGACGAACGAGGACTTGCCGGCGCGGCGCTCGAGCACGACCGTGTCGCCGGTCGTCTCGACATCCTCGAGGACGTTGGCGTAGTCACGGATGAAGTTCGCCATGGGCATGTGCCGACTCATGGACCCCATTGTGCAGAGGTACCTCTGAAGTTTCAAGGAGGTTCGCGACTGACGCCTGCCGGGGCGGCGCTAGTCGGTCTGGGACGGCAGGGCCCGGGTCAGGTCACGTAGGGCGTCCTGGTAGCGGCGGATGTCCCACGTGGACATCTCCAGACGTGTCAGGGCGCTGGTCAGTGTGCTGGCGTGTTGGTTCTGGCCACGTCGGAGGCCCGCACCCGGTCCCACGAGCCGTGTAGGGGTCTACACGGGCGGCGGCGCTTGAACTCGCCTGCGGGCGTCGAGACCGAACGGTGCCGTGTCCTAGCCGCAGCGTGACCGCGCGGAATGCGGCAGATTCGCGGCACCCCATTGCGACCCGGACCGCCAGCCGTGGTTTGGAGATGGACCCGCCACTCGATACAGTGATGACTCGAGACGCTAGTGTCTACAGACGACGGGATGATTCCGTCACCGACGCAACCAAAGGATGAGCAAGTCGTGACAAACAACAACAAGGCCAAGGTGCTGGTTATCGGAGCGACCGGGAACCAGGGCGGCGGCGTGATGCGGGCGCTCCTGCGTGCCGGGCACCCCGTGACGGCGTTCGTGCTCGACCCCTCCGAGGCGCCCGCCCAGGCGCTTGCCGAGCAGGGTGTCGCGTTGGCGGTCGGGAACCTGGATGACGTCGCGTCGTTGGAGGCTGCCGTTGCCGGGCACGACGTCGTCTTCTCGCTGCTGATGCCGAACGAGCCTGGGGTCGAGGCCCGCCAGGCCGCCGACCTCGTCGCCCTTGCCAAGCGGGCGGGTGTGTCCCAGATCGTCCACTCCTCGGTGTCGGCGACCGGCTGGCGCAACGGTGAGCACTCTGCGACCGAGGACATCCTCCGGACGTCGAAGTCGTACTGGGACGGCAAGGAAGGTGCGGAGGAGGCGATCCGTAAGTCGGGGCTCGACTACTGGACCATCGTCAAGCCGGCCCTGTTCATGGAGAACTTCCTGCCTACGAGGCGCGACATTCAGTTCAACGTCGTGACCGAGCGTGAGCTCGTCCTGTCCACGAGCCCGGACACCGTCATGGCGCTCACCAACGCCGACGACCTCGGCGCAGCTGTCGCTGCCGCGGTCGCCGACCCCGACAAGTTCCAGCACGCCGAGATCGACCTCGCCGGCGACGCGCTGACGTTCCCCGACATCGTGGACACCCTCTCGGCGTCTTCCGGCCGTGAGCTGTCCGTTGCGTTCATCTCTCGCGATGAGCAGGCCGGACGCCTCGCGCCACGCTTCGGCGACCTGGCCGAGGTCCTGGCCGACAGCCAAGAGTGGCAGGGACGTGTCGGCTACCCCGCACGCCCCGACCACGCCGCCGCGTACGGCCTGCCCACCACGACGTTGAAGCAGTGGGCCGCGAAGCAGACCTGGGACGTCCCGAGCGCATGAATCCGGGCACGCGGGAGGAGCCGTGACAGCGACGAAGTACCGTCAGGGTGTGACTAGGTCGGCTGCTCCCGCAGGACGTCAACGCCCGGGCGGGTCGTTCGGGCCAGCGCGGGACGAGGCGCGGGATGCGCGCATCATCGACGCGGTCTTGGACCTGATCGTCGAGAAGGGTTATGTCGACCTCACCATGGGGGCGGTGGCTGCGCGCGCTGGAGTAGCGAAGGCCACCGTCTACCGTCGCTGGGCCTCTCGAGAGGATCTCGTTGCCGACGCACTCGAAACCCTCATGCTCCCGGCGGTCCCCGCTGAGGCGAGGGACACCGGGGCACTTCGTGACGACCTGATCGCAACGCTGACGCACAGCACCGCGTGCTTGCACCCGCACGGACGCCGTTTCTCGCTCGTGCTGACCGCCGCCACCGCGTCCCATCCCGGGATCGCCGACACCCTGCGCGAGCGCTACATCGCCGGTCAGCGCAACGGCATCGCCTCCTGCCTTCACCTTGCTCAACAACGCGGCGAACTCACGGCGGAAAGAGTCGAGCACTTCCTCGCCCCGGACAGGCTGGAGATCGCCGCAGCCATCGGGCTCATGGTCATGCCCGAGGACCTGCTCGGCGCCGAACTCGACCGCCAGGGAATCGCTCGCGTAGTGGATCAGGTCCTCATGCCACTCGTGCGCGGCACCTCCGCCGACTGAACCTCTAGACGGGCCGCGAGAACTCGCAGTGCGCGGATCTCGGCATGAGAGTGCGTTTCTCGCGGGCCTCAATCACCCGGGAAATGGGACACACCCAGTAAGGCGCTCGGCGAGCAGATCTCCAAGATCAAGGGCGTCACCAACCTCGCGCGCATCCAGTACAGCCCGCGAGTGTCGATCCGGCTGAACCCGACCCTCAGCCTGGACGCCTGCATCGACGCAGGCAGCCTGGACCGCGTACGCCCGGCGATCGTGAAGGCCGCCTGGGTCAGCCGCATCACGCCGCTGACCGAGATCACCCTCAACTGCAAGACCCCCGACAACAAGCTGACCGAGCTGAACTTCCGCTTCCTGGAGGGGACCAAGGAGTACACCGCCTACCGCGACGCCTGGGTCCCCGACCGGTGAAGTAGCAACAAGCACCACCCCTAACGCTCCGCCGGTGTCGAGCAGTGCGGAGTGGATGGGTGACCTCCGCGACGGCCCGTCGACTGCCGGTGAGCAGGCACTCGACGGCGTCCGGGAATGCGAAGGCCCCCCGCGCCTGGAATGGCACGGGGGGCCTGCGACGTCACCTGGTCAACCAGCAGGGACGTGTGGGGGCGGGCGAGGGCTACTTGCCGGGGGTGGTGCTGACGGTGATCTTGGCGATGCCGACCAGCAGGCCGGGCTTGACGGCCGAGGTCTTGAAGGTCTGGTTCAGCAGGCCGGCCGCGACCGGGGAGATCTCGACCTTGGTGCCCTGCAGGGTGGCGGTGCCGTTGCCGGTGGTCAGGGGCTTGAGGGTGCGGCCGTCGAGGGTGAAGACGTAGGCGCTGGAGGCGGCGAGCTTGCCGTTGACCAGCACGTCGCCGTAGACCCGCGAGACGCCGGGGTCGACGTTGAGGTTGTTGATCTCGACCTTGGTGCCGCCGGCGGTCAGCGACAGGCCCGAGCCCTCGTGCTGGACCTGGCCGATGACGTACGGCGAGACCGTGCCGGGCTTGAAGACGGTGACGTTGCCGCCGGAGATCGGGAACTGCAGCGTGCCGCCGCCGACCAGCTTGGCGGTGCCGGTCGTGCCGGGGGTGAGCTTGAGCTGCTTGAGCGCGGCGACGAAGCCAGCGTCCAGGGCGACCTGGGTGTTCTTGCCGGTGAGGGAGTCGATGGAGGCGACCGGCTTGGGGGCCTTCTGCTGGGTCGCGGTGGAGGAGCTGGAGGAGGCCTTGGTGCTCGTGGAGTCGGTGGTCCCGCAGGCGGCCATGGACAGCCCGGCGGTCACGATGGCGACCGAGGCGAGGGCCTTGCGGCTACGGGTGGAGAAGATTGTGCTCATCAGGAGCTCCTGAACGTAGATGTCTGTGTGAACACCAGTAGTTCGCCCCACGGCGCAGGACAGACTGGTCAGATGGGGGTGACAAGACGCACTCGTCTCGAACCAATCCGCTGGCCCGTCCACGCGGTACGCACGTCAGCGGCGCCCGCCGGGCGACGCTTGGGCCCTTGCGGTGGGGTGCCCCGCCTACGGAGACTGCGGCAGGTGTCGCACTGCCATGACCTCGGTGTGATCATGCCGGTCGGAAATTCGCACGGCTTGCCACGGCGGCTGCGACCCAACAACCCTCTACCCAGGACTGGGCGCTATGCCGTACGTGTGCGCCGCCGTGTTGCGCAGAAGCCTGTACCGCCCCTCAGCCTGCACACCGTTGACACGGGGCGGGAGGGACAACTGATCCGGGCCGGGTCAGCGTTGCCAGACGGAGAGGCCACGCACTAGGCCACCGATCCGGACGAAACTCTCAGCAGGCGGACCCGGCGCGGGGCGGTACCTCATCCCCGTTGCAGCCTTTCAGACATGGCTGCGCTCCGACGCGAGGCTGGTGCGACCGAATGAAACTGCACGACTGGACACCTGGCTGGGGCAGCCCGAGCACCGGCGCGCGTCTCGCACGCGGCCGACAACGCGACCACGTCCCGGGCCAGGCCGGTCAACCGGCGAGCCTCGCTGCGGCTGATGCGCAGCACATCCGCCGCCTGCACCAGGGGCATTCCGACACCCACCATCGCCACCAGCCGGGTGCCGGCCTGGGTCTGGGCCGTCTGGGTCCGACGCCTAGCGACCTCGCGTGCCCGCAACGCCCGCCGACCCTCACGACCCAGGAGCCGGACCTGGGCCGCCCTCTCCACCGAGACCCCGGCCGGGCGCCCCTGCGCCCCCAGCCTGGCGACCCGACGCGACCTGGCTCGCCGCCGGCGCGTCACCGCCGCCGTTGCCACCTGCACCATGACCTCCGCCTCCCCCCGACGACTGCCGCAGCCGTCACCCGAAACAGGCACCGCCCGCACCTCCACGCGGACACCCGACGTGTCCGGAAACGACGCCTCATCACCGACGGAGCAGCCGAACCACACACCTCATGCACGGCATGGGCGGGCATGCCGTCAGAGCGGGTCTCTGGCCACCACTCGGGCTCAATGGTTCTGCGGCGGCGCGCCAGAAAGGACCGCGCCGCTGTGCCGTGACTGCGACTTCCTGATGGCGTTGCCGGGCACCGCGTGGGTGCCACCCGGTGCGCTAGCGGAGCGCGGGGCCCTGTTCGTTCAGAAAGTCATAGATCCTCAATCGAATGCTCTCGACCATGGGCAGCGACGCAACGTCGTCTTCTAGGACAAAACGCACCTCGTAGGACTCGCTGCTGGCCTGCTGCTCTCCGGAGATCACCTCGCATGCAAAGCAGATCGAGAACTCCTGGCGCACCTCGCCGTCGTCATAGGCGAAGACGTGCTTCGGGTCGCTGTAGATGCCAACGATCCGCATGGGTTTGACCGTCAGACCCGTCTCTTCCCGGACCTCGCGGATGATGCAGTCGGAAATGGACTCACCGAGTTCCATCACTCCCCCGGGCAACGCCCACATGTCGTTGTCTCGGCGTCGGTGGAGCAGGATCCGACCCTCGGCGTCCGTGACGATCGCTGACGCGGCCGGCACGAGCGAGTTCGCCTTCGGGGCGTTGGGATCGTCGTAGTAGTCCACGCGGCCCATCGGATCTCCGATCGCTGTGGGTGGTCACGCACCGGTCTGTGTTCGATCCTGCCCCACGGGGACGGTGTCTGCCCAGATGCCTTCGAAGTGCTCGACGAAGCGCGAGAACAGGCCTGCCGAGCCGAGTGACTTCAGGTGCAGCAGCGGCGCTGCGTGCCCGGGAGTCGCGTACAGGTGTGGCGTGACGAGCATCTGGTCGTCGAACCGGAAGATGGAGCTGTACAGCGCCGCGTCCTGGAAGCGAGCGTCGATGCCGTCCTGCTCGAGGAGCGGCTCCAACCACTCGAGGGTGCTGTGGATGCGCGCCACGAGGGTGATGGCCTGGTGCTCCTCCTCGTCGCGCGCGCGAACGTGCTCCGAGGTCGGGTCAGCGACCGCCACCCTCACCCGGCAGCCAGTGGCGGCCTTGGCGGTCAGCAGGTCAGCGAGTCCGGGGTGCTGCTGCGGGAGGAAGTAGAGGGTGTAGCCGAGCAGGTCGATCTGCTGCTTGGCGTGCTCGAACAGCGCCCACCACCTGTGCTGGTCGAGCTGCGAGCGATAGGCGTATGCCGCGACGACCTCACTCGCCGCGTCGACACCCGGAACCATGCGCCGAGCCTCGGGCCACAGGAAGTCCTCGTCCTCCCCTACCCGCCCAGCGACGAGACGACGGTGACGCGGGTGCGGCAGCCGGCCCGTGAGCCAGCGCTGGACCGTCTTCGGGTCCACTTCAGCCTCCCGTGCGAGGCCCTCCGTCGTCACTCCGGCGCGGACGAGCGCCACCCTCAACCGTTCGTTGGTCATGGCCATCACCCGGGACGTTTTGCCGATCATGCAGACGTCCCGAACGTCCCACCGGCGTGGTTGGGACGTCAAGGACGTGGTGCGTAACTGGGGATAACCCACTCGGAGGCAACCATGAGAGACCTGACGGAGCCCGCCGTCGCCTGGACCGACGCCCAGCACACGACGTTCCTGCGCCAGATCGCTGGAGACCGATTCTCGGCCCTGTGGCACCTGGCCGTCACCAGCGGCGTCGGTCTGGCTGAGCTGGCTCGGCTGCGCCGCCACCAGGTCGACGTGATCATGGGCGAGCTGCGGATGGGAAGCCCGCAAGATGCGGACGGTCGCGCAGGGCGTCGCAGAGGTCAGACCGACCTCATTTTCGTGATCGAGCCGGTCACCCTCGAGGTGGTGCGCCGACACGTCGCCGCATGGGAGCGCGACCGCCGGTCGACATTCCCTGAGGCCACCCACCTTTTCCTCCGTAGCGACGGCCGCCGTGTTGCGGTCGAAGACGTAGTGGCAATGTTCCAGATCCACTGCCTGCGAGCAGGTGTGCCCGTCGTCGACGCCACAGGACGGCAGGTCGCGCAACAGACGGTGCTGTCAGGGCCGCGAGTTCCGGCGTCGGCTTCGCGCGACGCAGCCCGGCCGGCTGTGTCCGCGTCCGGTCTGCTTCCGAACCTGTGGGTTGTGTGATGACCACGTCGATCGAGACAGCACCGATCACCAGCAGTGAGCTGATCGCGTCGCAGCTGCACGACCTTCCTCTGCTCATCCCCATCCCGCGGGCTGCTCAGCTGCTCGGGATCAGCCGCTCGGCGGCGTACCGCTGTGCGGCCACCGGTGACCTCCCGACCGCGCATCTCGGGGGCCGTGTCTACGTCGTAACGGCGAAGCTGCAGCAGCTGCTGGAGTCGGCATGATCGAGTACGACGCGAGGTGCGCACCGTGATGACCGTCCACAAGCTCACCGCCGGCGACGGCTACACCTACTTGACCCGTCAGGTCGCCTCGGCCGACGAACAGCGTCCGCGCGGGCAGTCCCTCGCCGACTACTACGTCGCGCGAGGCAACCCACCCGGGGTGTGGCTCGGCGCCGGATCGGCACTACTTGGCCTGGAAGGCACCCCGGTGTACGAGGCGCAGATGAAGTCGCTGTTCGGACAAGGTCTCCACCCCAATGCCGAGCGGCTGTTGGCGTCGGGCGCTACGTCCAGCCAAGTGCGGCTCGGGCGTCCCTTCGCCGGCCAGGACGAGTTCACGTCCGTCCCGGGCCGGGCCTCTCGGACCGTGTCGGGTTTCGATCTGGTCTTCACTCCCGTCAAGTCGGTGTCGATCCTGTGGGGGTTGTCCTCACCTGAAACCCGCTCCCAGGTCGAGGACGCCCACCACGCTGCCGTGGCCTCGGCGATGAACTGGGTCCAGACGCACGCCGCGTTCACGCGGACCGGGCATGCCGGTGTCGCCCAGATCGACGCCACTGGCCTGATCTGCGCGGCTTTCGACCACCGAGAGTCCCGTGCAGGCGACCCGGACCTCCACACCCACGTCGCTGTCGCCAACAAGGTCTGCGGGTCGGACGGACGTTGGCGGTCCTTGGACGCCCGAGGGCTTTTCGGGCTGGGCGTTGCGGCCTCTGAGCACTACAACACCCGCCTCGAGGACGAGCTCGCGCGCCGGCTCGGCGTGGAGTTCCAGGAGCGTTCCGGGCGTTCGCGCAACAAGCGCCCGGTCCGCGAGGTGGTCGGGATCCCGCAGCAGCTCATCACTCACTTCTCCCGCCGACGTGCCGCCATCGAGACACGGTTGGCCGAGCTGATGTCCTCCTTTCGTTTGACTCACGGACGAGAGCCGAAGCGATCCGCCTCCCTGGCACTAGCCCAGCAGGCCACCTTGGAGACCAGACAGGGCAAGCCGCCCGTCCGCGCCCTGGCCGAGCAGGTGTCCGACTGGCGCTTCCAAGCCGACTCGGTGCTGGGTCGCCCCGTCGAAGATGTTGTGGCCTCGGCCCTCCACCGCGCAGATCCCGTCACGCACATCTCTGACGACGAGGTCGACGCGGTCGCCCACGACGTCGTACGCACCATCTCGGTGACTCGAGCAACGTGGACCCTGTGGAACGTTTACGCCGAGACCGAGCGGGCCCTGCGGAGCAACCACTTTGAGGACGAGCATTCACGGACGAGGGCCACCGAGGCCGTCGTCGGGCGCGCTACCGGCCCTGGCCTCGCGATCCGTATCTCGGAGCCTGAGCTGATCGCTGAGCCTGACGGGCTCCGCCGCGCCTCTGACGGTCGGAGCACCTTCATCCCTCACGGGTCGGACCGCTTCACCACCAGCGCCGTACTGGCCGCAGAGGACGCCCTCGTTGCTGCTGGCACTTCACTCGACGGGCCCACCTGCGACGACGTCATCGTCCAAGCTGCCCTTGCGCTCAGTGAGGCTCGAAGCGGGCAGATGCTGGATCTTGGCCAGCGTCACCTCGTGGAGGCCTTCGCGTCGCCCGCTCGCCTCGTCGTCGGTATTGGTGCCGCTGGGACCGGGAAGACCACCGCCATGCAGGCACTGCGCGACGTCTGGAGCGCCAACGGCGGCCGGCTCGTCCCCCTAGCCACTTCCGCACGAGCCGCCGAGGTCCTCGGGGACCAGCTCGACGTCCGCGCCGAGAACCTGCACAAGTTCCTCTTCGAGCTCGACAGGCCCGGTGGCCCCGCCGAGCCGTGGTTCGAGCTGCAGCCGGGCGACCTGGTGCTCGTCGACGAGGCGGGCATGGCCGGCACGATGCAACTGGCTCGCCTGCTTCGGGCGACGACCGAGGCCGGGGCGACTTTGAGACTGCTCGGCGACCCGGCGCAGCTTGCCTCGGTCGACGCGGGCGGGGCACTGCGGCTGCTCGAGCACGAGGTCGGCGCCATCTACCTCACCGAGCTGCATAGGTTCGAGAACCCCGACGAGGCAAGAGCGAGCCTCCTCTTGCGCGAGGGAAGTGTCTCAGCGCTGACCTTTTACGAGGACCAAGGTCGAATTCGTTCCGGGTCTGATACCGAGGTGCTGGAGCTCGCATACGCCGGGTGGGCCAGCGACGACGCCGCGGGGCTGTCCTCGGTGCTCATCGCGGCGACCAACGACGACGTGGTCGCCCTGAACGCCCGCGCCAGGCTGGATCGGGTCGCCTCGGGCGCCGTCGAGCTCGACGGAGTGATCCTTCACGACGGAAACCTCGCCGGGGTCGGCGACCGGGTGACGACCCGGGAGAACGACCGCTTTCTCGGGTACGGCCGCGGCCGATGGGTCCGCAACGGCGACACCTGGCGCGTCGTACGCCGCCATCACGACGGATCTCTGACCCTTCGGCACATCGAGCGGGCAGGGCGGATCCGCCTGCCGGCTGACTACGTCGCCGAGTCAGTCGAACTCGCCTATGCCGGCACCGTGCACCGCGTCCAGGGCGCCACCACCAACACCGCCCACGCCCTCGTCACGAGCACCATGACCGGGGAGGCGCTCTACGTCGCCTCCACCCGTGCCCGCACCCGGACGACCTGGTACGTCGAGACCCACAGCGACGCCGACGTCCTGAGCGAGCACGAGCCGGAGACTCCGCCCACGGCGGCGGATGTCCTCACAAGCGTGCTCGGCCATCGCAGCACGGACGGCTCAGCTACCGAGGCGCTCCGGGACGTCCAAGGCGCCGCCGAGGCCCTGCCTGTGCTCGTCCGACGTTACGAACACGCACGGCACCACGCCGCCGCAGACTCGCTGACGGAGGCAGCGCAGAGCCTTGATCCGGGTATCCGATCGCGGTTGCTGGCTGACCCGGCGCGCGGTCGACTGGCAGACGCGCTGGCAACTGCGAGCGGACACGGTCACGACGCAGAAGCCATATTCCGGGCTGCCGTGGCGACGGTCGACCTCGACCAGGCCCGCTCGCCCGCGCTCGTGCTGGCCGAGCGAATCCTGGACCACGGATGGACTCGACGCTCTGACTCGCAACCCGGACCACTCCCCTGGCTTCCGGCTCCAGACGTGGGTCACGCCGGATGGTCGCCCTACCTGGAGGAGCGGGCATCACTCATTCGGCACCGACTCGCCGAGCTCGGGAGCCTGATTGGGGCCTACCGTGAGCAGTACGACGTCACCGACCCCGACGGTCTTGGTGCTCCCCCTCCACCGGGCACCCGACAGGCCGACGCCTACCAGGCAGCACTGCGCGAGCAAGCGGCCGCCGAGACCGGTCCTCCGGTCCGGGCTGCGCACGACATCGGTCGACCGAGGTCTCCGTCCAATCGATCCGTCACGACTCCACGGCAAGGACCACGCCTGAGTCTCTGACCGTCCCATCACGCAATCAGCACCGCTCGGGAGGTGTCGTTGTGCCGTACCCAGTTGCGCCTTCATCCCCGCCCTACCACGACTCGGCCGTGTCGTACGGCGACCTTGTGGCCGCGGCTCGGACCGACCTCGACGTTGCCGTGGCTCATGTGCATGCGCAGCACACCGCCGAGGACGTCACAACCGATCTGCTCGGCTACGAACGATTCCTTCGTGTCGCCGCCACCCACCTGGCCCAGCTGCGCGACCTGACCGGCACCCAGCACTCCAGCCTCGACAACCTGATCCGCAGAATTCGGCGCCTTGAGCACCGCGACGTCCCGGACGGTCCTTGGGCGCGAGCAGCCGCGTCGCTCGGGGCGGCTCACGATTTGGTCGCCACGCACACGACCGGCTCCGTCATGCACACCCACGAGGCAGAGGAGCTCATTGTCGGGCCAGCAAGCCTGCGTGCGTGCGCGACGCTCGTGGGGCTCATCGTCGAGGCAGAGGCCGGAGCCCAGGCAACTCTGGACCGATTTCGCTGGCAGCGACGTTCGCTTGAGAGAAGCCCTGAGTTGAGTCACGTGGTGGCTCGGGTGCGTAGCTTCCACCTCACCCTGGAGACGGTCAGCAAGGCGGCGCTGTGGGAGCTCGAGCACGCTTCCGAGCCGATGTCCGGTCGCGGTCTCGAGGGCATTAAGGCTGCCCCCACCAGGTATGCGCTGGTCCCCGGCTCCAGCTCCCTCGAAGATCGGCTGAACGCGCTGCGTCTCGTTCGCCAGATCGCACGGATGCAAGCCGTCGGGCGGGCACCAGCGAGCCCCGAGAGCGTCCGCGACATCACTCGCCTGGGCATGGTGTCCACCGACCCGGACGGCCCGCTCCCCCGTCCCACCACGGGTCTAGGACGTGTTCGCACCGCGCACGCACAAGACCGACTCGCCGTCGCGCACGCGGCGTGGAGGACCGCCGGAGCCGAGTTCGCCGCGACCGTCCGCGGTGTCACCAAGGCCCCACACGACCTGCAGCTGGCCGTGGCCACGGTCCTGGGAGAAGACACCGACCCGTTCCCCCTCCGGCTCGCGATCGCCGAGGCCCTACCCCGCCTGGCTACTGATGCAAGCGCAACGGTGAACGTACTCACGGTCGACAGAGCGCTGCTCACCAAGCAACCGGTCTATGCCCAGCCTCGGCGGGAATGGCGTCCGATCACGGCGGAGCAAGGGGCTGACCTCGCCAGCTGTCTGGTGACCGCAGGCTCGGCGAGCGTGGCCGCGGCGTACGCATTGCGCGATCTGCAACCGCACGACGAGAACAGGGCCCAACCTGGGGACGCGCGCGTTCTGGGGCGGCAACGGGTCGCGTCACGCGAGCTTGGTGGCCTCCGACCATGAGCGGGCCCGTCCCAGACCCCCGGCTGTACGCCGCCAACGAAGCCGCCGCCGCCTTCTTCCGGCGCGGCCTCCTGGGCGCATCCGGATCAGGCCCGCGCGCCTACCTCAGGGATAGGGGGTTCGCCGCGCTGTTGAGCCATGACTGTCGCTGGACGGTTGGGCACGCACCCGGCGGGTGGACCAATCTCCGCGACCACCTGCGCGGCTCGGGGTTCGGCGCAGACGAACTCATGGCCGCCGGTCTGGTGCTGCGCACCAGACAAGGTGGACTGATTGATCGGTTCCGCGACCGCATCACCTTCGGCATCCGCGATCGGGAGGGTCGCCTCTGCGGTTTCACCGCCCGCAAGTCCCCTGGAGCACCCTCAGAAGCCCCGAAGTACATCAACTCGCCGACGACGCAGATCTATGCCAAGAGCGAGCTTCTGTTTGGGCTCGGAGAAGCGGTCACCCCGCTTGAAAGCGTAATCGTCACCGAGGGTCCGCTGGACGCCATCGCGGTCGACCTCAGCCTGACCACGAGCACTGCCCAGCCATCGGGCGTCGCCCTGTGCGGATGCGCTCTCACCGGTGACCACGCTAGCCAACTGCGAGCGACTGGCATCGCCCGCGCGGTGCTCGCGCTCGATCCAGACGGCCCGGGTCGGCGGGCGCTGCTACCAGCGTCTCGGTGGTTGATGTCTCGGGGTCTGGACACGTCGATGGCCACGGGGGCGCACGATCCCGCAGACCTCCTGCGCTACGGAGGGCAGGCAGAGGTCGCGACGGTCGCCGCGACGGCTCGGCCCGCTGCGGCCGTCTTGGTGGACCAACTCGTTGATGCGTGGCCTACACGGGGAATGGGCGCCGAGTCGGATCTGTGCTGCCTACGAAGCGTTCTTCGTCAGCTCGTCACGCTCCCCGGGATCGACCCGGCTGCGCTGGCGACCAACTTGGCCACGAGAATCCCGCTTGGTCTGGAGACCGTCAGTTTCGAACTGGCGGGCTGCTGGCAGCGCCGGGCGAGCCACGGTCAACGCGACCACGGGTCAGCAAGGCGAGTGGACTTGGACGCCACTCTCCATGAACTTGAACCCTCCAGCCCGAGCTTGCGCGGGATCGCGTGCAGCTCACCGACCCTCTGAACTGCATTGGAGTTGCTAGCGCAGACCCCCCTGAGGGGCTAGGGAGGGCGACGGGGCGAAATGCAGTGCGCGAACCTGCACCGGAACCTCACGGATGCTCGGACAAGTGCAGTCCGCGCGAGGGTTAGGGAGCGTTGAGCTGCGCGGTCAGCGCTGGAGGTGGCTGCCGCTGCTCTCAGCCGATGACCCTGCTGGCCCTTACTGCTCCTTGGGTCCCGCTTCGAAAACGGCCCACCGTCACCCCCGCCCGAGACACCAGCAACTCCGGGTCGATGGCGTGACGTCGTGTGGAAGACAAGCGGCGGACCTCAGCGGGGGCCGACACCCTTTCGGCCTTTAAAGACATTCACAATCGCCACTTCAACCTCGCCCCCCGAACGCCGCCCGACCCACAATCACGACTAGACGCACGAACCAGATAGCTAGAGCTCCAAACACGACAGCCCAGAAGTACTCACTGTTGAAGGCGCAGTAGAGAGTCATGCCGGTCATCACCAACTGAAACAAGAGAACGACTGCGAATCCACGCACCGGCACCCATGGTCGACCGCCAGTCATTTGCGCTCCTCCAGGTTCAGTTGCCCCAGCCGTCGACGCTCGAGTAAACGTCGCGGCGTGTATCGAACCCTCCGAGTATGTCGGCAACAGGCGTACCCTGATTGGACTTCGGGACCGGACTGGAGTTGATGTGCCATGAGCGACCAGTCAAGGCCCTCCCGCGTGGTCATCGTCGACGCCGACAATCCGCTGCGGGAGATCTACGGCGAGTTCTTCTGGCGCGAGGACCACGAGCGAGTCGTGACCTCTGAGCGCGAGCGGGCGTTCCAAGAGGGCTACCAACAGGGCCTGCGCGACGCGTCCGCGAGCTATCCGCCGGTTCGAAACCGACGGCGCGCGCGCCCCGCTCACGTACTGCGCTGGACGATTCTGCTGCTGGTCGCGGTCGCTTTCTTCACCACGTTGATCGGGTCGATGACCCGCTAGATCCACAGCCCTCGTGGTTGGGCCGGTTTTCCACAGATCCGGCTGAGGGGGTTCCAGCCGCGGCTCCAGGCGGGGTGATGGTCGAAGGGCATTGACCCTTCGACCGCCTCGGGAGCGTTTCCATGGGCCCCCAGACTCGCTTCATTGCTCTGGCCGCAGCGCCGCTCGTGCTGGCTGGGTGCGGCGTGCAGTCCCTGGGGCGCCCCGTGACCGCGAGCGAGTCAGCTGCCAAGTACACCGATCCGCAGCCGCAGCCGCCGGCGTACGCCCTGGCGTCGATGCAGCAGCTTCGTGTGTCGACCGAGTTCGTCAACGGGGTGTGCGCCTACGAAGCGATCTCAGAGCCCAAAGCAGCGTTCCTGAACCGAGTTGCGGGTCTCGTGACTCCCTCCGAGCTCACACGACTCCGCCGTTCCGACCGCGCCCACCTGAACTGGCCGGCGCTCCGCGCGCGACGCGAGCAAGTGCGGGTTCGCGTGAATGGCGTCTCGCAGGCCGGGTCGGCTGATCACGTCGTGGTCGAACTGTTGCGCACGACCCGGACGGACTTCGTGACGGTCCGCTCCTTTGAACGGCTCGAGCTGCACCTGGCCGAGACCGCCGATGGCCCTCTCGTCGCCGACGCAGAGGGGGCGTGCTCGTGAAAGCCCTGGTCCTCTTCTCCGCACCCGTCGTGGCCCTGCTTCTCCTGCTCCTCGGTGTCGTGGTGATTCTGGTGCCCGTCGCTGCTCCCCCGGTCCTCACCTCGGCGGGATGCGTACCGACGGTCCCCGGCGGCGGCGTGAGCGGCGTACGTCTGGACGCGCAGCAGCTCGGAGTCGCCGCAGCTGTGGTGCGTGTCGGTCAGCAGACCCACGTGCCCGCTCGTGGCTGGGTGGTGGCGCTGGCTGCAGGTCTGCAGGAGTCGGGACTGCGTCCGCTGTCCTACGGCGACCGTGACTCCATCGGTGTGTTCCAGCAGCGTGCGGCCTGGGCGTCGTACGCCGATCGAATCAACCCCACCACCGCAGCACGGATGTTCTTCACGGGCGGCCATGGCGGTCAGCGGGGACTCACCGGCATCCCGGGATGGCAGACCATGCCCATCGGGCGAGCGGCCCAGGCCGTCCAGGTCAGTGCCTACCCGGACGCCTACGCCAAGTGGGAGCAGCTCGCGACCCAGCTCGTCCACCGGGTCGCCCACGTCGACCCGACCAGCTGCGACGGCCCAGCCACGAGCGGTGGCAGCGGGCGTTGGACGTTCCCGCTCGGCAACGCGTCCTACGTCATGACCGCTGGTTTCGGCGAGTGTGGGACCCATTGGACGAACTGCCACACCGGCCAGGACTTCGCCGTCCCGACCGGGACCCCGGTCATGAGCGCTGGTGACGGCACGGTCGTGTTCGCGGGCTGGGCGGGTCCCTACGGCTACGCGGTGCGCGTGTTCCACGCCGGTGGCGTCGCCACCTGGTACTGCCACTTGTCACGTCTCGAGACCCAGCGGGGTGCCCAGGTCGCCGCCGGCCGCGTCATCGGCCTCTCGGGCAGCACCGGAAACACCACGGGGCCGCACCTCCACCTCGAGGTCCGCCTCGGTGCAAGTCCCATCGCCACCGGAACGCCTGTCAACCCCCTTCCCTGGCTGCGTCAGCGCCACCTGCTCTGAGCACGACACCACCACCCAGAAGGAGAGAACGATGCTCGATCCCACGAAGGTCAGCGTGAACCCGAACCCGAACGGACTGCCCGGCGGCGCGCAGATCCAGCAGATCCTCAACGGCCTCGGCGGCTGGGCGCTGCTCGCAGCTCTGGGAGGGCTGCTCATCAGCGTCATCATCTGGTCGCTCGGCAGCTTCGGCGGCAACTACCAGGCCGTCTCCAAGGGCAAGACCGGCGTGCTGGTCTGCGGAGCCGCCGCCATGATCGCCGGCGGCGCCGCGCCGATCATCAACTTCTTCTCCAACCTCGGCACCCAGATCCGCTGACCGCCATGCCGTTCGCCGCGTACGCACTCGGTTCGGGAACCTCACCCCCACAGGCATCCTCATCGGGCTGCTCCTGGTGGGACCTCGCATGCAAGGGCGGGCAGGAGGTGGCCAACTCCGGGCTCAGCGCCATCACCAAGTCCATCGCCTCGGGCGCCGAGATGCTGCTGGGCCAGATCATCAAGGTGATCGATGAATCCTCGACCGTGCCGCTGACCGACCCGACGTACCGCCACGTCTACTACGGCTTCCTCGGGCTAGCGGCGCCCCTCATCGGAGTCGTGCTCTCCATCGCGCTCGTGGTCGCCTCCGTACGCCGTGACTTCACCACCCTGACCCGAGCCGCTGCCGGGATCGGAGTCGCTGGCCTGGGCGGCGCGTTCTACATCGTGTTCGCCCAGCTGCTCATCGGCCTGGACGACTGGCTCTCCCACGGCGTCGTGCAGGTGACCGGCTACAACCTCAGCGACGCGATCACCCAGATCGCCACCGGCTTTCACAACATCGCGGGCGGCCAAGGCGAGATCGCGGCCAACATGCTGCTCCTCCTGCTGATGCTGATCATGCTGGTGGCCGGGCTGATCCTGTGGTTCGTCCTCGTCCTGCGCAAGATCGCCATCCTGGTCGTCGTCGCCTTCGCCCCACTCCTGATCGCCGGCTGCCTGTGGGCCCCCACCCGCAGCTGGGTCCGCAAGACGACCGAGGTCCTCGTCGCCCTGGTCTTCACCAAGACCGCGATCTTCACGCTCTTCGGCATCGGTCTCGCGCTGCTTTCGCGTGGCACCGGCCAGTCCCTCAGCGATTTCGTCGGCACCACGGTCCTCATGTGCGGCGCCTGCTTCGCGCCCTTGGTGATGCTGCGGCTGGTGCACTTCGCGGCCGACACCCACCTGGCCGGCGAGGCCATGGGCAACCTCAGCGGCGGGATGCGGCCCGTGACCAGCCGCCTGCACCACTCCAGCTCTCACTCGGGCATGAGCCGTCACGACATGGCCCGACAGCAGTCCACCGGGCCGAGCCCCGAGGCACCGACGCCCGTCAAAGCAGCACCGCTCGCCTCGCCGGGGAAGACGACGGGCAGCTCGGCCGGAGCATCCGCGGGCTCGTCGGCGGCAACCGCGTCATCCGCGGGCGCGGCCGCGGGCCCTGCCGGTATGGCGGCCGGCGTCGCCGCCGAGACCGCCGCCGGCGCGAAAGCGGCTGCCAGCCAGGCCGTGCGCACCGCCCCGGCCAAGGCCGTCGAGCTCGCCAGACCCGACGACGGGGCCCAAGCGCCGTTGCGCGGCCCGGACCTTCCCACGCGTGACACCACCGGAAAGGACTCGTGATGACACAGACCACGAAGGAGCCCCCGACCTACACCTTCGGCCGCCGCGATCGCGGCGGGATCCTCGTCGGGTTCCGCGGCGCCCAGGTGCTCCTGATCGGCGCCGGATTCGCCGCCGTGCTCCTCGGGCTTCTCCTGGCTGGCTCCCAGGGCGGAGTGCTCGGCTTCGCCGTCTTCACCGCGGCCAGCATCGTCGCGCTCACCCCCGTCGGGGGCCAGACGGCCGTCGACTGGACCCGTCCCCTGGCCAACCACACCCACAACCGAGTGACGCGCGGCAAGGCCTACCGCGGCGGCCCCTACGCGATGACCCGACGCAAGGAGGACCGGATCGACCTCCCGGGAGTCGGACAGCACCTGCAGCTGCACGACGTCACGACCCCGACCGGCTCCATCGCCGCACTCAGGATGGGCACGCAGTGGACCATGGTCCTCCGCGTGCGAGGGTCCAACTACGTGCTCGCCGACCGCGCCTCCCAGGAGCGCCGCATCGCCGACTGGGGCGCACTGCTCTCGCAGTGCGGGCAGGAGGGGTCGCGCATCTCCAAGGTCCAGTGGCTCGAGCGCACCGTCCCCGACAGCGGCCACGACCTCGAGGACTGGTGGACCCACCACGGTGACCAGTCCACGCCATACGCCACGCAGTACGCCGACCTCATCGCCAAAGCCGGACCGGCCGCCACACGCCACGACAGCTACGTCGCCATCTCCATCGACGCCCACAAGCTCCGGCGCCCGATCCGTCAGGCCGGCTGCGGGACGCCCGGCACCGCCAAGGTCCTGACCGCCGAGGTCAGCTGGGTCACCCAGGCCCTCGCCCGCGCCGACATCGACGTAATCGGCGCCCTCGACCCCCACCAGTTCGCCAGCCTCGTGCGCAGCCAGTACGACCCCGTCTGGTCAGCCGGCCACGACGACGCCGCCCTCTCGAGCCTGCGCGCCGCCGGCCCCATCGCGACCGAGGCCCACTGGGACCACTACCGCACCGACAGCGGCATCCACGCCGTCTTCTGGATCGCCGAGTGGCCCTCGGTGCCGGTCGAGGCAGCCTGGATCTACCCGCTCGTCGCCCTGGGCGGTGTACGCCGCACCGTGTCGGTCACCGCCGAACCCATCGCCCCATCCCGCTCCCTGCGCGAGCTGCGCAGCAAGCGCGTCGCCAAGCGAGCCGACGAGTCCCAGCGCCGACGCCTCGGCCAGGTCGAGACCGCCCAGGACGACGCCGAGTACGCCGCCCTCGAACGCCGGGAGCAGGAACTCGTCCGAGGCCACACCGAGTACCGCTACACCGGCTGGATCACCGTCAGCGCCACCACCCGCGACGAACTCGAAGCCGCCTGCTCCACCGTCGAGCAGGTCGCCGTCCGCAGCGCCCTCGAGCTCCGCAGGGTCTACGGCGAGGTCGACCAGGCCTTCCTCTTCGGCGGACTCCCCCTCACCCTCGGGGTGACCGCATGAGGACCAAGCCCCTCGAGGCACGCAAGGCCATCGGTCGCCCGCTGCGACCGATGCGGACCCCGGCGCACCGAGCCACGACACGCAACCTGCAGGCCGTCTACCCCTTCGTCGTCGACTCAACTCTGAGCTCACGCGGCGTCTACATCGGCCGCCAGGCGGGATCGGATGCGAGCTTCGTCTTCGACCCCTGGGAGCTGTACGCCGACAACGTCATCACCAACCCCAACATCCTCCTCGCCGGCGTCATCGGACGCGGCAAGAGCGCCCTGGCCAAGTCACTCGCGCTGAGAATGACCGCGTTCGGCGTTCGGGTCTACGTCCCCGGCGACCCCAAGGGTGAGTGGGGCCCCGTTGCGCGCGCACTCGGCGTCGAACCGATCGTGCTCGGCCGTGGCCTCCCCGCCCGGGTCAACCCGCTCGACCCCGGCCCACAACCGGACGGCATGCCGTCCGACGACTGGCAGCGCGAGGTGCTCGCCCGCCGCAACGGTCTGCTCGCCTCCCTCGCCGAGACGACCCTCGACCGGCGTCTGCAGCCCGTCGAGCGCAACGCGCTCCTGCTCGCCCTCACCAGCGTCACCAGTCGTCACGACCCCGCCGGCGGCACCGCCCCGGTCCTCCCGGAGATCGTCCACGCCCTCATGCAGCCCGACGAGCAGACCGCCCGCACTCTGAACATGACCGCGCGCGAGCTGGCCGTCGAGTCGCGCAGCGCAGCACTCGAGTTGCGCCGGCTCGTCGTGGGCGACCTCGCCGGGCTCTTCGACGGGCCCACCACCCAGCCCCTGGACTTCGACGCACCCATGCAGGTCCTCGACACCTCACGACTCGCCGGCGACGACACCGCGATCGCTCTGCTGATGACCTGCGCCTCGGCCTGGATGGAGACCACCCTCTCCGCCAACCGTGGCGGCCGGCGCCTCGTGGTCTACGACGAGGCCTGGCGCATGCTGCGCCACCTCGCCCTCGTGCGGCGCATGCAGTCGCAGTGGAAGCTCTCCCGCGCCCTCGGCGTCGCCAACCTCGCCGTCGTCCACCGCATCTCCGACCTCGGAGCCGTCGGCGCCAGCGGGAGCGAGGCAGTCGCCCTGGCCCAAGGACTGCTCGCCGACTGCTCCACCCGCATCGTCTACGCCCAGGAGTCCGACCAGGTCGATGCCACCGCTACCGCACTGGGCCTCTCTGACGTCGAGGCCGAGCAGCTGATCCACCTCTCCCGGGGACGCGGCTTGTGGCGCATCGGACAGCACTCCGCGATCGTCGACCACGTCCTCGGCCCGGCTGAGGTCGACGTCGTCGACACCGACGGCCGGATGCGAGGTCAGGCGTCATGAGGGGCCATGACGAGCGACCTGACCAGCTCGCCGTTCCCGTCCTGTGGCTGATGGGCGGCATCCTGGCCGCCTCCAGCCTCTGCTGGATCGCGGCACAAGGCAGCCTGGTCCTCACCGGGACACCTTTGTCGCACACGTCGTTCACCGACTCCCCCGGCTTCACGTTCGGACTCGCGCGAGGGGACGGGGCCGCACGCTCATGGGCTTACGCTTACCCGCATGCCGCCGATCTGCACGTCGGCCTGTTCTGGGCGGTGCTCGGCCTCCTCACGGTTCTACTCCTGGTCGTGATCAGCGCGGCATTGGTCCGATGGGCAGGGAGAGGAGACCGACGCTCGGATCCCGCGACGTGGGCGTCTGGTCGTGAGGAACGCACGATCGCGGTGGCTCGCGCTCCCGAGCGACGCCGGTGGCGGCTCGTGGCCGGCCGAGGCCGCGCGAGCTCTCGACTCCTGGCCGGTGAGGACTGCGTATCAGCGGTCGCTTTCGGCCCCAACGGCTCCGGCAAGACCACCAGCCTAATCGTCCCCAACGTGCTCGACTGGAACGGCCCCGTCGTGCTCACCACTGCCAAGCCGCAGGACCTCGAACCCGTCTGCTCGGCTCGTGCCGCCAGCGGGCCGGTCTGGGTCATCGCGCCCGGCGGAGCACCCGGGCACGACACCACCGGCTGGTCACCCATCGAGGCCGCCAGCAACCGCGAGGCGGCCGACCGGGTCGCCGAGTGGATGGTCGACTCCTCCGGCATGACCGACGACCCCAAGGCTCGCCCCTGGAATGCCCAAGCACGGAAGTACCTCAAGGGACTGCTCCTCGCAGCCAATGCGAGCAAGGGCGGCATCGCGGAGTGGACCCAGTGGGTCTACGCCGGCGAGAAGGCCCGCGACACCGTTGAGGATGTCCTACGGAGCGCTGGACACAACGAGGTCGCCCAGGAGTACGCCACCACGTGGCAGATCCACGAAGAGGGCAAGGGGTCCGTCCTGTTCACCGCCCTCGGCCTCGCCGACACCTACTCCCGACCCGGCGTCCGCGCGGCCATCGAGCGAGGTGGCTTCACCGTCGCCGACCTCCTCGATCGGAACGGGACACTCTGCATCGTCACCCCAAGCGCGGAGGGCGACCGTTTCGCGCCGTACTTCACGACCCTGGTCTCCGCGGTCACCCACGAGGCCGAACGACGCGCCGCTGCTCGAGGCGGGCCACTCGAACCGCGGCTGCTGCTCGCTCTTGACGAGGCCGGCAACGTCTTCCGCTACCCCCGGCTCCCCCACCTGCTCACGACGTCACGCGGCAACGGGATCCAGCTGCTGCTGATCTACCACGACCTAGCCCAGGTAGAGCACCTGTACGGCGGCCGCGACGTCGCCCGCACCGTCGTCTCCAACGCCAAGATGCGAATGCTCCTCCCGGGCGTCGGCGACCTCGAGACCCTGCGCTACTGGTCTGACCTCATGGGCCAGACCCGCACGCAGAGCCACGGATCCACCACTGGAGCCGATGGACGACGGTCCCGCTCACTCAGCGAGCACCCCGACCAGCTCGCGCCCCTGCACCGACTGCAGCAGCTACCCGACGGCCAGGCCGTGCTGGTCTACCAGAACCTCCCGCCAACCCGCGTGCGACTGCTCCCCTGGTACGCCGACCGCCGCTTCCGCCACCTCAGCCGGCACTCATGAGCGAGTCCATGGACGCCTCACAGTCCGATCCCCTAGCCGAGCAGCTGCTTCGTCATGCGCAGCTCCTCAGCCAGCTCCGCCGCGACCTCGACGAGACCACCAACACCGTCACCGACGTCGCTGCGGACGTCCTCTCCCGGGTCGAGGATCTCGAGACGCTGAACGCTTCAGGCCGCTTGCCGAGCGCATGGAGCTGGCGGAACCTCGGCGACGTCGCCACGAAGCAGCTGTGGCAGGAACTCACGGGCTGGGTGGACTGGCTGCGCTCCCGCTACCCGCTAGCTCGTAAAGTGCCACCGTGCTGGTCCGAGCATCCCGAGGTCGTCGAGGAGCTCACAGCGCTTTGGCTCGCTTGGCAATACGCCTACGAGGAGCGCGACGCCCCCCTCACCGCCGCGTCCGATTGGCATGACCGGTGGCTCCCTGGAGTGCTCCACCGCCTCGAGCACGGGCCATTCGCAGTCGACTGTTCAGAGCAGCACCGCCGGCGTCCTGCAACGGCGTACGCCCAGACCTAGCGCGTCTCAGGTCCTCACCGTCACGCTGGGTGCCGGACACCCTGCCTGCATAGGGCGAGCCAACAAGCCGCTGCGTACCGGCTCCCTTCTGTTGTCAACCGGTCGGGCGTAGCGTCTTTCGCGCGGGTCCGGGAAGTGGCTGATCCGAAGTGTCGATGTGCGGGGACAGGTCGACCGCGCTGGACTGAAGAGTCGCCCCGCAGTGCCCTCCCGGACCCGCTCCAGGATTCCGCGCGGCGTCGTCCTGGGCGTCGTCGAGGAGCTGTCGGTAGATGGCGTCGGAGATCCTTCGCTTGAGGCATCGGATCGCCTCGAGCGGCTTCTTGCCCTCGGCTCGCTTGCGCCGGTAGTAGGCCCGGCCGTCGGTGTCGAGGCGTAGCTGGGTGACCGCGGCGATGTGGATCATGTGGTTCATCCGTCGGTTCCCAGCGCGGGAGAGCCGGTGCCGGTTCTGTTCACCAGATGAGGCGTCGAGTGGGGCGGTGCCGGTCCAGGACGCGAACCGGTTGCGGTCAGCGAACCTGTGCACGTCGCCGACGTCGGCCAGGATCCGGGCGGCCACGACGGGGCCGACGCCGTGGAGGTCCATCAGGTGCGACCCACGGGCCAGCACGATGGCCTTGAGCTCTGCGGTGGTCTTCTTGATCTTGGCCTCGATCGCGATCAGCTCAGCCAATTCCTCGACAGCGATACGACGGCGGGTCTTGCCGGCGATGTCGCGGGGGCGGACGCTGGCCAGCATCGTCTTGGCCTGACCGGTGGTGATGTCGCGTTTGGCCTGTCCAGGCAGCAGTTCGGCCAGCAGGGCCTGCAACCGGTCGACTGTTTGGACCCGGCGCCGGGTGAGTGCTTCGCGGCGGTCGGTCAAGATCCGCAGTGCCTCGAGCTCGCCGTCGACCTGCAACACCCGCAGGGTGCTGGTGCGGACCGCGACGACAGCGATGGAGTGTGCGTCCAGTGCGTCGGTCTTGCGGTTGTGTCCGGTGTCGAAGAGGCGGACCCGGGCGGCGAGCTTGGCCGGTACATCGACGACGCGCTCGCCGGCTTCGAGAAGCCGTTGCGCGAGAGGCCGACCGGCTCCGTTGGCACCCTCGACGGCCCAGACCCGGTCGGGCCACGCCTTGGCGTAGGTGCGCATGGCCTTGTAGCCGGCCTGCTCGGTGGTGAACCGTCCCGAGCCGAGCAACCGCTCGTGACGGTCCACGACCTCGATGGTGGCCGATAACTTGTGGGGATCTACGCCGATGATGACCTGCTCCATGATGCTGCTCCCGCCTATGCGTTCCGATGTGGACGGCGAGGTGGGCATTGCTACTACGAGCAGAGCAGTCCCTTCTTGAGCCACACCTCGTCAGCGGCGCCCCGAGGGCAGCAAACCGATAGTGAGCCACACCCCGAACTTCAGGTGGGCAGCCCAATAGAGAGCGATCCCGCGGGGCACCTAGACCGAGTCTGGCCAGACGCCGGCCCTGCGAGAAGTCTCTAGTAGCCCAGAGTGACCGCCACTGCTGATACTCGCGAAGTCTCTGAAGGGCGGCTGCTGCCAAAACCTGTCCGTGCGGACCGAGGTCGGTTGGTTACAAAAAAAGGCTGATCTTCATCGGCGGGCTCAGCTCGGCTTCGGCCGGCCGGCCGGCCGACGCGGCGCGGCGCGGCGCGCCATGCAAACATCAGCCCATGACGGCCGCTCCTGTATCCGCACAAATCCTGGAAGCCTCGATGCCTCAGGCGGAAGAGCATGCGGGTGCGCGGTGGTGGAGTCTCGATTTGCACGCTCATTCGCCGGCTTCGTTCGACTACGGAGGCCTCGAGGGCAGCTTGAACGCCGAGTCGAAGCCGTCGTTCAGGGAGTGGATTCAGGCATACATCGCCGCGGGCGTCGACGGCATCGTTGTCACGGACCACAACTCGCACCTAGGGATCGAGCCAGCCCGCCAGGCGTTGAAGGACTTACGCGGGGAGGATCTAGAACTACCGCCATTCGTGATCTTCCCGGGTGTCGAGATCACGGCAACGGGAGGGATTCACATTCTCGGCGTGTTCGACCCTGCGGCCGACGACGATGTTGTCAACCAGGCGCTAACTCTCTGCCGCTACGCAGGCACCCGCGGGGCGAGCGACCAGACGGCCAACATGACGGTTGCCGACGTTGCCAAGGAGATTTCGGGGCTGGGTGGGATTTGCATTCCGGCGCACGCTGACCAGCCTCGCGGCATCTTCGGAATGGACCACCGTGAATTAGTGGCTCTCGCGGAGACGTCGCACCTCATGGCGGTTGAGGTCGTGGATGACACGCAGGTCGGTATTGCAAAGCGACATGGCTGGGTTCCGGTTCTCGGCTCTGATGCCCACCATCTGACCACGACCTCCTGCCCGCCCGGGATCGAGGCGAAGGCGCCTGGCACCCATCTGACCCTCATCAAAGCGCAGACTCTCGACCTGGATGGACTACTACTCGCTTTGACCGATCCCGGCGAGTCGGTACGTCGATGCCGAAGTGGCTACGGCGACCTCAACGCCACCGCCCATGGCCACATCGACCGCGTGCAGGTAACGCGCGGGGACGCTGCCGAGGTGTACCGCTTCGGACCCTGGATGAACTGCTTGATCGGGGGACGTGGAGTTGGCAAGTCGACCCTCGTCGAGTTGCTCCGTCTAGCGCTCGGACGCAGCCATGAGCTGGAGGGTTCTGTTGCCGACGACCTCAGGCGGTTCAGCCCCGAGGCCGACGTTGGGGAGCGCTGGTGGGACGACGAGACCCAGATCGTGGTGGATTACACGAAGGACCAGCGGCTGCTACGTGTCACTTGGTCCGGCACTAACCCCGAGAAGCCGAAGCTCAGCCTATGGACAGGCGACTCCTGGCAGGAACAATCGGGCCGGGCCGTTGATCGCGCTCCAGTCCGCATCTTCAGTCAGAAGCAAATCTATGAACTCGCTACGTCACCGCAGAGCTTCCTCACGATCCTGGACGACATGCCGGCGATCCAGCGCGGCGAGTGGGATGAGGAGTACGAGGAACTGCACCTTTGGTTAAGAGGAGAGCGAAACAAGCTTCGCCAACTTCTCGCCGAGACGGAGAAGGCGGACCGCATCCGTGGGCAGCTCCAGGAGGTACAGGGCCGGCTGAGGCATCTGGCGGAGCTGCGGGCTAGCGTTGAGTACCAGGAGCTCGAACGGTCCGAGGCCCGAATCAGGGAGGCTACAGCTGCCGAGGAGCAGGCCCTGAGCCTGGAGCAACGGCTGGCCGCCGATGCCCGCACGCTACGTGGCTTTGTCACCGATACCCTGCGCGGAACCGAGTTCGACGTACGGGCCGACACCTTCGCCTCGGCTGCTGATCTCTTGGAGCAAGCGTCCTCGGCCTTAGCGGCTGGAAGGATGTTCTGGGCCGCACAAGGCACGGCTGATCGCTGGGACGAGCGAGTAGCGGAACTCAATGCTTGGCTCAGCGAACAAGGTGGATCTACGAGGATCTCGGCGGAACAAACCCGTGCGGACCGCCAACGAGAGGCGGAGCTGGAAGCAGAGTTGCTTGAGGTCGAGAGCTCCGAGGGGAGAGTTCGGGAGCAGCAAGCAGTCATCGATCGGCTCCTTGCAAAAATCTCTTTTAAGCGGACCGAACTGTTTACCCGGCGACGGGAGTACACAAGGCAGCTCGGCACAACAGCGGACTCCCCGACCAAGGTGGAGGTGCACCAGCAAGGCGACGTTGAAAGCATTGGGGACGACCTGCGGAGCCTTCTCAACTGCCCAGAATCATTCGATTCGGCATTCGGCAGTGACGGCATTGCCGCTGCCCTGTTGAGTCAAGAGCCGAGAAATCCGCGGTTTCCACAAGCGGTGGCCTCGTTCAAGCAGGCACTCATCGAGTTCGTCGAGGCCGGAGCCGATTCTGCAATCGGAAAATCCATCACCGTCGACCGCCGCTTCTACACGCGGCTGGCGAACAGCGACACTTTCGACCTAGTAACCCACATCATGTTGTGGTTTCCGGAGGACCTCGTGTCTGTCCGCTATCGCCCGCGGGACGGCCAGGGCTACATCCCGGTAGATCGGGGTTCACCCGGCCAGAAAACCGCGGCTTTGCTTACGGTAATTCTTCAGATGGGTACGGACCCGCTGCTGCTTGACCAGCCGGAAGATGACTTGGAGAACAAGCTCATTAGGCATCTCGCTGTTGAGACGCTGAAGGACATCAAGAGCCAACGGCAGCTGATCATTTCCACCCACAACGCCAATGTGGTCGTGACCTCGGCCGCAGAGAACATTCTCGTGCTAGAACACGGCGACGTGGTTCCGGGTATCGAGGCTGAGGGAACTCTGCAGACATTGGCGGTGAAGAACAACGTTTGCGAGATTCTCGAAGGTGGCGAGGATGCGATCACAACCAGATACCGGAGGCTCATTGGGTCAACGGGGGTGTAAGACCAGTCAGCACCCCGCCGGGCAAAACGGCCGTGCGTCGATCCGCCGCGTGTCAGCGTAAGCGAACACCTGCGGCGCGACCTGCCCACAATTTTGTGCCGGCGGCGACTAGCGGGCAGCCACGATTACGGTCATCGCTCCCACTAGAGTCGCCACACCAATCCACCACGAATGGTCCGCGAGGCGACGCTCGCCTCCTGTTCGGTATAGGGCAGCAAGAGAACCGCCGGTTCACCTAGGGCACAACAGAAAACGCGAACCCCAGAGCTACCAGTCCCCTGCTCTGGCTGGCACCAGTACCTCGCGCGCACACGGAACCATATCTACAAGCCCTCTCGTCCACGCCCCGTCAGCGCACTTATTGCGGGGTGAAGTCGAACGCTAATGGCAGACGCCAAACGTCGGAAATATCGCGGCGTAAGTGGGCTCGGTGACGACGAGCCCGGTTGCGGCGCTCGGACCTACGACACCAATGTTGGAAGGCGAGACGGACCCGAGTTTGGTTGACACCTCAACTAGACCGGGGGCCAGTCCCTCACACTGGGGGCCACCGGCTTGGGACGCGTCGGCCGGGTTCTGGCGCCAAGCTCAATCGCGCCCTCCGGGCGAACTGCGCGCAAAGTAGCGAGCAGGCCATCGGGGGCCACGACTGGACCTTGGTGCGAATGAGTCGCGAGTAGGGGGCGGGCGCAGAAACTCGCAGACGACCCATTACTCAGTCTTGACGCACTGTGTTGGCCACAAACTCCGATAGCACTCGCAAGTCCATGGATGATAGGCCGAAGGCGTCGCCAACGATCGCATCTAACTCACGCTCGCTGGTGGTTACAACTCTGGCCAGTTGCTCACGTCGGTGGCTGTCTCCAGCAAGTCCAAGCATCTCGGTGGTGATGCTCTGCAGGCGCTCGGCCAAGGTTGCCACTCGTGGATCGACCCGCCCGGGGAGCGGGAGTTCCTTGAGGTATCCGCCTTTGATCTTTGGGAACGTGCGTCGCCTGTCCCAGAACCGATCTAACCAATACGCTCTAACCGGTAGAGAGTTCAAGACCCCAAGCAAGTAATAGGGTGAGGTTCCCTCCTCTTTCGGGGTAACCATAAACATCGTGTTGAGGCACTGGTGACCATGTGAATCCAGGCCAAAATCCGGAAAAAGTCCCACTTGGCGACAAAGGACTTTTACCTGTTGGTCCTGGATATCAGGGTTCCACGATCCTCCAGAACGGGCAGCAAGGTCTGTGGTACATGCAAGCCCTGACCAAGTGGCTGCCCACCGGGTGACGTCTCCGCCGGTCAGGCACGAGCGGTACCCAACGGGGATTTTCCGCGAGAGTCCGTCTAAATGGAGGACGTCGCTGGTGTATATCTTCCGATTTCGTACCTGCTTGCCGAAGTTCACATTGGCGATCATCGACAATTTCTCTGTCGCATTGGAAATTCTATCCAAGATTGGTGCGACATCGTCCGAAGCGTGACTGCCTGTGAGTAGGGCATCCTTCGTCGCAAGAATCTTGGCGACATCGAGCTTCGTGCCCTGAACCAAGTCGAGATAGTTTCTGCCGACATCTGGAACATACCGCGAGACCGTAATCTCCTTCGCGGGCTTTCCCCTCCGCGCGGTCATGATGGCACAATCGACAGCTCGTTGAGCGAAGACGCTGCGGTCCAAAACCGCAACCTCCTCTAATCGACTACCAGTGAGAATGAGCCGCCGCAGGCCCTGGAGATAGTTGTTCGTCATCCAGTTGGTAGGCGTGATGAGTCCAAGGTAACCGTCGTTTCTCGTCAACTCTAGGCACTTCTCGATGAAGAGGTGATAGAGATCGACCTTGTAGGCAGCGGCTCGGTAGTGAGAACGATAGTACGCCAGCATCGAGTCGTCCCGAAACTCACCCTGAATGACGACGTACGGCGGATTGCCCACGATAACATCAAACCCCGGCCGCGAACCATGAAGGATTTCAGGAAATTCATCGGTCCACGAGAACGGATTGATCTGCCTCATTCGAGACTCGTCTTTGAACAGTGACGGTTCGTCACTAAAGAAGTCCGTCGAGATGAGCGAGTTGCCACAACGGATGTTTCGATCGAGATCCGGCAGGGCTCGCTCCTTGAAGAGGGTAAGTTGCTGGTCGAGGGTCTCAGCGGATTCGTTCTCGAGAACCTTTAAGAGCAAGGAGAGCTTAGTAACCTCGACCGCCTGTTCATCGACGTCCACGCCGAAGATGTGGTCGATTAGGATTCTTTTCCTCTCACCCGTGGTGAGCAACCAGAGATCGTCCGAGCTGCGGAAGATCTTGGGGTTCCTTCCACTCGCAGCCTGACCAGTGTCCCGGAGGTACTGCTCCAGATACCAGTTAAGGAGTCGCTCGTAGGCGACTATCAGGAAGGAGCCGGAACCGGATGACGCGTCGAGCACACGCAGCGGATGAGCAAACTTGCCACGATCTGTCCCGCTCACTTGCGCGATAGTCTTATTGTTAAGAGCCCGGACGAGCGTCTCGTCCACGATGTGGTCCACAACCATCTCGGGGGTATAGACAACACCCCCAGCCTTCTTGACTTCCGGCTTTTCGTCAATCCGAATGTCAACCCCTTGGAATGCGATGACCTTGCCAAGGAATTGTTCATAGACGTTTCCTAGGACCTGAGCTCCTAAGATACGGAAATCGAAGGCACTTCGCGGCCAGTACAGGTTGTCAATTAACTGCTTTAGGGGTCGGTTATCAACGTGGAGCCCGGAAGTCACAACGTCCGGCGTACCACCACGGCCTCGCTCGCGCTTCAGATGGAAAAGCCCACTGTTATAACGTTCGTCTGCTCGGAAGAACATCTCAACGAGCGCGGGGTAAATCTCGGGCTTCTTGCTAGCCTCACGGAGCCCCTGGTATGGCTCAATCCCGCGATCTTCGCAGATACGCAGGAACAAAATTCGATCGATAATCGTCTGTACCGCACTACTGAGATCATGCACAGATAGACCGGGATTGTTCTTTCGGATATTCTTGGCCAGGCTTAGTCGCCAGTGCTCAATGTAGTCAAGGATTGCGTCGTCAACTGGGACGCTCCCTCGACGCACTCTCTCATCCGCCGCGATGCGATCCAGTTTCCCATCCACGACGGAGTCGCGATGGAATCGTTCAGCGATCCAGTCCCACTCATCCACATACTTGTCAAATGTCAAATAGTGGAGGCGCGCGACTGACGCCGAGTCAGATTCTTCGGGCTTAATCCGCGTGTCGTAGAGGCTCAGTTCTTGAAAGTCACAAAGAACCGAATACGCAACTTTACCATTCCAGCCGTACGTTCTCACTTGGTGCGCCGGCGCCGGATCAACTTTAATTTTGACTGAGGGCTTTTTGGCCTCCAAAAAGAACTTGGTTTTGCCGCCCACACGAAATGCATAGTCTGGGGCTTTCTTGCCACCGTCAACGTCGAGCCGGCTCTCGATCACTACTTCTCTAAGGTGTTCGGGTAGACCCTGTCGGTTTCCTACGTCCCACCCAAGCGCCGAAATCATCGGATCAAGAAAATCCTGACGCAGGGAAGCCTCAACGTAGGCCAAGGATTCGTACGTTTGGCGGTTTTCCGCGTAACGCCTTATAAGTCTCTTGATCGTCTCCGGGGCCGCCACGACCCACCTCCTAGGTCTCAGGGCGCGACAGTAGCGCGACACGTCACCGAGGCAACAACAAGTCGGCACTCATGGCCCCAAATTTCTGACCCCTAGGCCGCAACCGCTCGCCTCGTCGGAGGCCGCCACCGCTCATCCCCGTGAACCAGGCCAAGCAGGCAAGCAGCCGGCCCCCACCACGCCGCTCAGAAGTGCGTGAGCCATGAAGCCGGACGCCGCCTGAGATGGTTCATTTCGCCGCATGGCTCGCTATTGGCGACGCCATGTCTCGTCTACCGCCTTGCTGGCTTCGTAGATCGCCTCGTAAAGATGCGTGGCGGCGTTGACCGCGATTGCAATTTCAAACTCGTGCGGTCCGAGGCGTATCGACTGTGCTTCCGTGTCGTACACAAAGGGCCAGTAGTCGCTGGCTACGTCGCGCGGGTCGTCGCCCGCCATGACCTGTTGCCTTTGGGGCCCACGACCTTGACCTCGTGCCCAATCCTCGAAGTGGATCAAGGCATTCCGCATCTCCTGGACTCCTTGGAGCGCGACCAGGTACTGCGAACGCGATGCGGCGAGATTCCGACCGACCACTGGATCCACATCGAGTGCCGCGAGCGTCTCGTGCGTAAGCCGCTCTGCGCCGAGCAACTGGGCAAGTGCCACGATAAGTGCACGGGCATCGAGCTGGGCTGAGCTGACGGGACCCGAGCGTGCATCACCGAGGTCCCTCATACGTGCCGCAGCCAGCCGGACGGCGGAGAGCCACCACAGCCCTTCAGAGACGGCAATGGCGAGCGGATTGTCGGCGGGAGACCAATCGTCGGGACCGTATGCCATGTCGTCGTTGTACATCACCCGTAAGCACCCGGCGGATCTCCGAGTCGGAATTGTTCTCGTTTGAGCGCTCCATTTGGCTGCGAGGTCGACGCGTCTTTCCACCGCCTTTGGGCCACGTCGGCGCGCTACCCCCGCTCACTTTCCTCCGGCTGAGGCTGTGCTGCTCATGGTCCGCCGAGCGTTCAGAAACAGCGCCGAACCGGGGCCAGCCACCTGTGGTGCAAGAGGTGTGAAGGCTTGCGACTTCGTCGCTGCGTTGGGGGATGAGAATCGGGGGGTCGCTCGGCGACGTCGGGACACACTGGTGCGGGTGAGCCCGTTGAGGTGTATGGCGTGGGGTCTTC
>NZ_BAAGZO010000008.1:0-206556 GCF_054778395.1 Nocardioides korecus
GAAAGGCCTTACCGCTCGACTTGCATGTGTTAAGCACGCCGCCAGCGTTCGTCCTGAGCCAGGATCAAACTCTCCGTTGAAAACAAACAGCCACCACCACCCCACAAAGGAAGCGACAGCGACCAAACCTTCAACCTGTGTTCAAACCCCAGCAAGAGGAACGATCACTGACAATAAACATTGTCAGAATCATTGTTCTTACCAAAGGAACCATCACAAACCAACCCAGCACCAAAAGGCACCAGACCAATCCGCGACAGGTAAATTAATTCGTCGACTTTTGACACACTGTTGAGTTCTCAAGGATCAAACGCTCCCCGTCCAGCCTCGCGGCCTTCCCCAGGGGCGGCAGTGAAACTTACCCCTCGACTCCATCGGAGTCAAACCGGGCTGTTCCGCCTGCTTCCTGCCTTCCACGCTCGTGTCGAGACCACCGGACTGGTAGCTTCCGGGGTTCTGGGCCGAGGTGGCTCTCAGGAGACGGTTGGTCCGGATCCGGCCGCCAGCCTCTCGGCTTCGCGTCCCGCTTCCTTCCGGCCCAACAAGAAGAACATTATGCGGCGGCGGGGGGCCGGTCAAATCGGCGCGGAGTGGCCCCGGTCACCTCCGTGGTTCACGCAGGTCACGGCGCAGATGGCCCCTCGAGGGCGCCTGCGGGGGCGTGCGAGGACGCCTGGACGAGCCCGCGGGCCGCTTCGGGACGGGCGCACCCGGCCAGCCTCAGCGCCTCGACGAGCTCCTCGGCGAGCAGGCCGAGACCACGGCGCACCTCCTCGGGACCCCCGGCCGCCAGGGCGTGGAAGGCGGGACGCCCCCAGAAGACCGCGTCCGCGCCCAGCGCGAGCGCGACCAGGACGTCGAGCCCCGAGCGCACGCCGCCGTCGACGAAGACCTCGGCGTCCTCGCCGACCGCCTGGCTCACCCACGGCAGGGCGTCGGCCGTCGCCACCGTCCGGTCGAGCTGGCGACCCCCGTGGTTGGACACCCACACGGCCGAGGCACCGGCGTCGACCGCCACCCGGGCGTCGTCGCCCCGCAGCACCCCCTTCACCGCCACCGGGACGCCGGCGTCGCGCGCCAGCCACGCGATGTCGCGGGGACCGAGGTCCATCGCCTTGGGGCGCCCGCTCGGTCCGACCCCAGAGAAGGAGACGTTGCTGCCCACCCACGCGGGGTCGACCTCGTCCCACACGTCGCCGACGTGGTCGTGGCGGTGCCGCGTGGCCACCACGGGGGTGTCCACGGTCAGCACGACGGCCGCCGCCCCCTCCCCCACGGCGCGGGCCACCAGCTCGCGCGCCTGCGCCCGGTCCTGCCCGAGGTAGAGCTGGAGCCACCAGGACACCCCCGTCGCCCCGACCTCGGCGAAGGTCGCCCCGGCGTTGCTCGAGAGCACCAGGGGAACCTGCGCCTCACGGGCCGCCCGGGCCATCGCCACCTCGCCGTCGGGATGGGCGGCGCGTTGGAGTGTCATCGGGGCGATGCCGAGCGGGTGGGCGTGCTCGCGACCCAGCATCGCGGTGGTGGTGTCGACGACCGTGACGTCGCGCAGCACGTGGGGCAGGAGGCGGTGGCGCCGCCACGCGGCCGAGGCCTCGGAGAGGGTGGTCTCCTCCCCCGCCCCCTCCTCGACGTACCGGTGCACCGAGGCCGGCACCTGGGACCGGGACCGCTCGCGCACCTGCTCGCTCCAGCGCACGGTCCCTCCGCGGACGCCCACCCCGGTGCTCCCGGCGCGCTCCGCGGTCACGGTCTCAGCCGATCTCGACGCCGGCGAGCTTCTTCTTGCCCCGACGCAGCACCAGCCACGAGCCGGCGAGCAGGTCCTCGGGCCCGGGCACGTGGTCGACGTCGGAGACGCGCTCGTTGTTGACGTAGGCGCCGCCCTCGCCGATGGCCCGCCTGGCCTCGCCCTTGCTGGCCACCAGGCCGGTCGCGACCAGGAGGTCGAGCGTGGAGGTCCCCGGGGCGGCGCGGGTGGCGCCGGCACCGCTCAGTGCCGCGGCCAGCGTGTCGGGACGCAGCTCGCGCAGGTCGCCCCCTCCGAAGAGGGCAGCGGCCGCGGCCTTCGCGCCCTCGGTCTCCGCCGCGCCGTGGACCTCGGTGGTGACGGCGTCGGCGAGCGCCTTCTGTGCCGCCCGGAGGAACGGCTTCTCGGCCGTCTGCGCCTCGAGGTCCTCGATCTCCGCACGGGAGAGGAAGGTGAAGATCCGCAGCAGCTCGCCCACCTTCTCGTCCTCCACGTTGAGCCAGAACTGGTGGAAGGAGTACGGCGACATCATCGTGGGGTCGAGCCAGAGCGCTCCGCCCTCGGTCTTGCCGTACTTCGTGCCGTCGGCCTTGGTCACCAGCGGCGTGGCGAAGGCGTGGGCTCGCCCGCCCTCCGCACGCCGGATCAGCTCGACCCCGCCCGTGAGGTTGCCCCACTGGTCGCTGCCGCCGAACTGCAGCGTCACCCCGTGGTCGCGGAAGAGGTTCAAGAAGTCCATGGACTGGAGCAGCACGTAGCTGAACTCGGTGTAGCTGATCCCGTCCTCGAGCCGGGTCCGCACGACGTCGCGCGCCAGCATCCGGTTCACCGGGAAGTGCTTGCCGATGTCACGCAGGAAGTCGATCGTGGACAGGCTGGCCGTCCAGTCGTAGTTGTTCACCACGGTCGCGGCCGTCGGGCCGTCGAAGTCGAGGTAGGGCTCGATCTGGCGGCGTACCTTCTCCACCCACTCCTTGACCGTGTCCAGGGAGTTCAGGGTGCGCTCGCCGGACTCGCGCGGGTCGCCGATCATGCCGGTCGCCCCGCCCACCAGGGCGTACGGCGTGTGGCCCGCCTGCTGCAGCCGCTTGGCGGTGAGCAGCTGGACCAGGTTGCCCATGTGCAGGCTCGGCGCCGTCGGGTCGAACCCCACGTAGAACCGGACGCTCCCGGCGGCCAGCGCCTCGCGCAGCGCGTCGCGGTCCGTGGAGTGCGCGACGAGGCCGCGCCACTCGAGGTCGTCGAGGAGGGTGGGGTCGGTGCTCACGAAAGGGCTCTCCTGGGCAGGCGCTGGCAGCGCTCGGTCGGGGACAGGTCCCAGGGTCCCACGTGGCGGCCCGGGACCCGGCCCGGGATCAGTCCCGGGACCACTCCGGGTCGCGGCCCGAGCGGCCCAGGACCTTGGCGAGGTCCGAGGCGTCGTCGTCCACGCTGACCTCGGGCCCGAAGGCGTGCATGCTGCGCCCCTTCTCCCCGATGGCGTCCATCACCACCAGCGCCTCGGCCAGCGCCTCGTCGCTCAGCTCCAGCTCCTGCCCGGTGCCCGCGGCCAGGTCCCAACCGTGCAGGACCACCTCCACGAACCCCATCTGCCCGATCTCCTCGCGCGGGACGGCCCCGTCCATCGCGTCGCCCTCCCATGCCTCGGGCTGGGACCACGCCTGCGCCCAGGCCGTGAGCAGGTCCCCGAGGTCGTCGCGCCAGGTCTCGTCCAGGTGCTCGCCGGCGGTCCCCCAGGGGTCCTGCGGGTCCAGCGCCTCTCCGGCACCCACCCGACGCATCGCCTCGGCGGTGCCCAGCAGGTGGTGGGCGACGTGTCGCACGGTCCACCCCTCGCACGGCGACGGTCGGTCCAGGTCGGTGGCCGACACCCCCTGGATGACGGGCTGGAGGGCTGCGACGACGCCGAAGACGTGCTCACGAGTGCTCATGGGTCCAGTCGTACCCCACGGCGGCGGGTGAGACACGTCACCCGTTCACCGGCGCCACCCCGCGCTCCGCCCCTACAGTGACCGGGCCACCAGGGAGGCACCGTGACCGAGCTCGGGACAGACCCCGGAAAGGGCCGCCGCCCCCCGCGGGCCGCCCTCACCGTGCTCGTCGGCGTCGCCGCGCTGCTCGGCCTCACCACCCTCCCCGCCCAGGCGGCCCGCCTGGACCTGCACGTCGGCAGCCGCGGGACGCAGGTCCACACGCTCGAGCGCCGGCTGGAGGTGCTGCACCTGCTGGCGCACCGGCACGTCGACCGCCGCTTCACCAGCAGCACCGCGGCCTCGGTCCGGACCTTCCAGCGCACCCGGCACCTGCGGGTGACCGGGCGGGTCGACCAGCGGACGTGGGACCGGGTCGCGCGCGACGCCGCCCGGCGCGCCACGCCCGCGCCCGCACCCACCCCCAGGCCGACTCCCACTCCGACTCCGACACCTACCCCGAATCCGAGTCCGACCCCGACGCCGTCCCCCACTCCCACCGCCGCTCCCACCGGGCCGCCCCCGACGATCGTCGGGCACCGGGGCGCGGCGACCTCCGGCGTCGGCGAGAACACCGTGGCCGCGATGCAGTGGGCGACCGGGTACGCCGACGTGCTGGAGTTCGACGTCCGGTTCACCGCCGACGACGTGCCCGTCCTGATGCACGACGCCACCCTGGACCGCACGACGACCTGCACGGGCCCGCTCGCGGCGCTGACCGCGCAGCAGCTGCGCGAGCAGTGCCGGGTGCGGGCCGACGACCCGGGCCGGGACCAGGTCGTGCCCACGCTGGAGGAGGCCGCGGCGTACGCCGAGAGCGTGCACCTCGCGGTCTCCCCAGAGCTCAAGACGCCGACGGTGACCGACACCGAGATCGCCACGACCCTGCAGACCCTCGAGGCGCACGGCCTGGGGTCGTCCACCTGGCTGCAGTCGTTCTACCCCACCGTGCTCGCGACCGTGCACGCCCAGCGCCCTGCCCTCCACCTGGTCCTGCTGGCCTCCTCGACGGCCGACCCGAGCCCGCAGGCGGCCCGCGACGCGGGCGCGGACGTGGTGGGGCTGACCCTGGGCCGCACGACCGAGGCCGCGGTGACCGCCTTCCACGCCGCCGGTCTGCAGGTGTGGAGCTGGACCGCCGACACCACGGCCGAGCTCACCGACGTCTGGCGCGCCGGGGCCGACGCGGTGTTCACCGACATCCCCCGCGACGCCCGGGCGCTCTACCACCCGTGAGGCCGCCGCCTCACCGATCCGGAGGGGCCGTCGGGTCGTGGAGGGCGTCGGGGTCGTCGGGGTCGGCGCGCGGGCTGCGCCGGTAGGTGCTCACCGTCGGGTCCTCGGCGAGCCAGAACCGCCAGGGCCGGGCGTGGGCCAGCCGCACCCCCACCCGGGGCCCTCGGCGCACCCGGTCGGGCGGCACGGGGTCACCCAGCTCGAGCCTCACCTCCGGGCCGCGCACCAGGTCGGTGCCGTCCTGCTCGCCGGTCAGGCCCAGCGCCTGGGCCAGGCAGCCGGGGCCGCGGGCCAGGGAGCGGTCGGCCGTCCGTGGACCGCGACGCCCCCGGGCCGCGTCGGCGCCGTCCACGACCTCGCCCGCCCGCAGCAGGACGGCCGAGGCGGTCCCGTCGGTCCCGGTCACGACGTTGGCGCACCAGTGCAGGCCGTAGGACCGGTAGACGTAGAGACGCCCCGGGGGGCCGAACATGACCTCGGTGCGGGCGGTCGGGCCGCGGAAGGCGTGGCTGGCCGGGTCGCGGGGGCCGGCGTACGCCTCGACCTCGGTGATCCGCACGGTCACCCCGTCGTGGGTCAGCCGGCACCCCAGCAGCCGGGGCGCGACGCGGAGGACGTCCTCGGAGAGGACCCGCGTCAGGGGGCCGGGGCTCAGGCCAGCCACGACCGGTGCTCGGCCAGGACCGCTCGCAGCTCGGCGAGCTGCTCGGCGACCCGCTCCGGCGCGGTGCCCCCGCGGCCGCGGCGCGAGGCCACCGACCCCTCGACCGTCAGGACGTCGCGCACGGCGGGCGTCAGACGGGCGTCGATGCCGGCGAGCTCGTCGTCGGGCAGCTCGTCGAGCTCGAGGCCCAGCTCCTCGCAGCGGCGCACGCAGGACCCCGCGAGCTCGTGGGCGACGCGGAACGGGACGCCCTCGCGGACCAGCCACTCAGCGACGTCGGTGGCCAGCGAGAACCCCTGCGGGGCCAGCGCCGCCATCCGGTCGGTGTCGAACCGCAAGGTCGCGACCTGCCCGGTGAAGGCCGGCAGCAGCACCTCGAGGGTGTCCACGGAGTCCAGGACGGGCTCCTTGTCCTCCTGGAGGTCGCGGTTGTAGGCCAGCGGGAGCGCCTTGAGCGTGGCCATCAGACCGGTCAGGTTGCCGATCACCCGTCCGGCCTTGCCCCGGGCGAGCTCGGCGATGTCGGGGTTCTTCTTCTGCGGCATGATGCTCGACCCGGTCGAGAACGCGTCGTCGAGCGTGACGAAGGCGAACTCGCGGGTCGCCCAGAGGATGATCTCCTCGGCCTGGCGGCTGACGTCGACGCCGATCATCGCGGTGACGAAGGCGAACTCGGCGACGAAGTCGCGGCTCGCAGTGCCGTCGATGGAGTTGGCGGTCGAGCCGGTGAACCCCAGGTCGCGGGCGACCGCCTCGGGGTCGAGGCCGAGGCTGGAGCCGGCCAGCGCCCCCGAGCCGTACGGCGAGTCGGCGGCGACGCGCGCGTCCCAGTCGCGCAGCCGCGAGACGTCGCGGAGCAGCGGCCAGGCGTGGGCCAGCAGGTGGTGGGACAGCAGCACCGGCTGGGCGTGCTGGAGGTGGGTGCGCCCGGGCATGGTCGCGCCCAGGTGCTGCTCGGCCTGCCCGGCGATCGCCTCGGCGAGGTCGAGCACCAGCCCGGCGACGACGCGGGCGTGGTCGCGCAGGAACACCTTGAACAAGGTGGCGATCTGGTCGTTGCGGCTGCGGCCGGCCCGCAGGCGCCCGCCGAGCTCGGCGCCGACGACGTCGACCAGGGCGGCCTCGAGCGCGCCGTGGACGTCCTCGTCGTGAGGCTGGGGCAGCAGCTCGCCCGCGGCGACCCGGCGGTCGAGCTCGTCGATCCCGGCCAGCAGGTCGCGCAGCTCGCCCTCGTCGAGCAGCCCCGCGACGTGCAGGGCCCGGGCGTGGGCCCGCGACCCGTCCAGGTCGTAGGGCGCCAGCCGCCAGTCGAAGTGCGTGCTGCGCGAGAGTGCCTCGAGCTCGGGGCTGGGGCCGCCGGCGAACCGGCCGCCCCAGAGCTTGCCGGTGTTGGTGGTTCCGCTCACGCCGGCCAGTCTCCCCCAGACCCGGCTCAGGTCAGCGCGCGGCCCACGGAGCGACGGCGGATGTCGGGGGCCGCGAGCCGGTCGGCGTTGGCCTCGAGGTCGCCCACCTCGTCCTGGGACTGCCGCTCGGCCTCGACGCGGGCGCGGTAGGCCGCGACCTCGTCGGAGACCCGACGCTCGTCCCAGTCCAGGATCGGGGCCACCAGCTCGGCGGCGGCCTGGGCGCAGCCGACGCCACGGTCGTGGGTCTCGATCGAGATCCGGGTGCGACGGGCCAGCATGTCGTCGAGGTGCAGGGCGCCCTCGTGGGAGGCGGCGTACACGATCTCGAGGCGGAGGTACTCCGCGGCGCCGTCGAGCGGCTGCAGCAGCGAGGGGTCCTCGTCGGCCACGGCCAGGACCTCCTGGACCAGCGAGCCGTAGCGGTCGAGCAGGTGCTGCACCCGCCAGGTGGGCAGGCCCCGCTCGCGGGCGACGTGCTCGACCCGGTTGGTCATCGCCTGGTAGCCCTCGGCCCCGACCAGCGGGATCTGGTCGGTGACGCTCGGGGGCACCCCGGCGGGGAGGTCGGCCAGGGCGGCGTCGACGGCGTCCGCGGCCATCACCCGGTAGGTGGTGTACTTCCCGCCGGCGATCGAGACCAGCCCCGGCTGCGGGCGCCCGACGGCGTGCTCGCGCGAGAGGTTGGAGGTGGCCTCGCTCTCCCCGGCGAGCAGGGGACGCAGGCCGGCGTACACGCCCTCGATGTCGTCGTGGGTCAGCGGCGTGCTGAGCACCGCGTTGACGTGCTCGAGGATGTAGTCGATGTCGGAGCGGCTCGCCGCGGGGTGGGCGCGGTCGAGCTCCCAGTCGGTGTCGGTCGTGCCGACGATCCAGTGCGTGCCCCACGGGATCACGAACAGCACGGACTTCTCGGTGCGCAGGATCATGCCGGTGGTGGAGTTGATCCGGTCGCGCGGGACGACGACGTGCACGCCCTTGGAGGCGCGGACGTTGAACTGCCCGCGGCCACCGGCGAGCTTCTGGAGGTCGTCGGTCCACACGCCGGTGCAGTTGATGACGACCTTGGAGGAGACGCTGACCTTCTCGCCGGTCTCGACGTCGGTGACCTCGACCCCCACCACCCGCTCGCCGGCGTGCATCATCGAGGTGACCTCCGCGGAGGTCAGCAGCGTCGCGCCGTAGGAGGCGGCGGTGCGCCCGACCATCATGGTGTGGCGGGCGTCGTCGGCCTGGGCGTCGTAGTAGAGCAGGGCCCCGGCCAGGGCGTCCTTGCGCATGCCGGGCACCATCCGCAGCGCCTGGCGACGGGTCAGCTGCTTGTGGCGTGGCACGGACCGGGCACCACCCATGGAGTCGTACAACGTCAGGCCGGCGGTCACGTACGGGC
The DNA here is from genome assembly GCF_054778395.1 of Nocardioides korecus. Taxonomy (NCBI): domain Bacteria; kingdom Bacillati; phylum Actinomycetota; class Actinomycetes; order Propionibacteriales; family Nocardioidaceae; genus Nocardioides; species Nocardioides korecus. Next base: position 8,417 of record NZ_BAAGZO010000008.1, read on the forward strand.
GCTCCCAGAACCGGTGCTTGAGCGGGTAGAGGAACGAGACCGGCTTGACCAGGTGGGGGGCCAGCCGGGTGAGCATCAGCTCGCGCTCGCGCAGCGCCTCGCGCACCAGGGAGAAGTTCATCTGCTCCAGGTAGCGCAGGCCGCCGTGGAAGAGCTTCGAGCTGCGCGAAGAGGTGCCGGAGGCGAAGTCGCGCTGCTCCACGAGCAGCACGCTCAGCCCACGGGTGGCGGCGTCCAGCGCCACCCCGGTGCCGGTGACCCCACCGCCCACGACGACCACGTCGAAGCCGGCGTGCCCGTCCTCGCGCAGCTCCTCCCACGCGGCGGCGCGCTCCTGAGGTCCGAGTCGGGCTGGTGCGAGCATGGCGGTCATCCCCCGTGGTCGTCCGGTGCGGCCCGCGAACACGGACCTCGGCTCCCACCCTAGGCACGCGGGCCAGGGGGCGCACGGGCCCGCTTCGGCGGGGATGCGCCGACCACCGGGGTGTGCGAGCATGCCCAAGGCCCCCGAGGTGACCCAGGTCACGTCGCGGCCATGCAGCTCCCTCTCGGAAAGGACGCACGTGCTGACCGACATCTTCATCCCCGAGCTCCTCGGGACGATGATCCTCATCCTGCTGGGCACGGGCGTGGTCGCCAACGTCGTGCTGCCCAAGACCGGCGGCTTCGGCGGCGGGACCCTGCTGATCAACTTCGGCTGGGGCCTGGGCGTCTACGCCGGCGTCTACGTCGCCTACAAGTCCAAGGCGCACCTGAACCCGGCGGTCACGGTCGGGCTCGAGGTCTCCGGGTCGATCCACCTCTCCTTCGCCCAGTTCGTGACCTACATCGTCGCCCAGCTGCTCGGCGCGATGCTCGGTGCGTTCCTGTGCTGGGTCGCCTACAAGAAGCACTTCGACGACCCCGAGGCCGACGAGGGCAGCAAGCTCGGCGTCTTCTGCACGATGCCGACCATCCACGCACCGATCTGGAACGTGCTGACCGAGGTCATCGGCACCTTCGTGCTGGTCTTCGGCATCCTGGCGTTCGGCAAGACCCCGACCCAGGTCGGTCCGCTGGCCGTGGCCCTGCTCGTGGTCGGCATCGGCGCCAGCCTCGGCGGCCCCACCGGCTACGCCATCAACCCGGCCCGTGACCTCGGCCCGCGCATCGTGCACGCGCTGCTGCCGATCCCGCGCAAGGGCACCAACGGCTGGCACTACGCCTGGGTCCCCGTCGTCGCGCCGCTGATCGGCGGCGCGATCGGTGGGCTGCTGGGCCACGCCGTCGGCTTCGTCTGAGCCGCCCCGCTCTCCCGACGGGCCGACCGGCCCGCCCCGAACTCCGTCCGTCCCACCCACGAAAGGCACATCCCGATGGCCGACCGTTCGACGTACATCCTCTCCATCGACCAGGGCACCACCAGCACCCGCGCGATGGTCTTCGACCACGCGGGCTCGGTGGTCTCGGTCGACCAGATCGAGCACGAGCAGATCTTCCCGCGCGCGGGCTGGGTCGAGCACGACCCCATCGAGATCTGGAACAACACCCGCGAGGTCATCGGCGGCGCCCTGGGCAAGGCCAACCTGAACAGCAAGAACATCGAGGCCGTCGGCATCACCAACCAGCGCGAGACCGCGGTGGTGTGGGAGAAGGCGACCGGAAAGCCGGTCTACAACGCGATCGTGTGGCAGGACACCCGCACCCAGAAGATCGTCGACGAGCTGGCCGGCGACGAGGGCGCCGACCGCTACAAGGCGGTCTGCGGGCTGCCCCTGGCGACGTACTTCTCGGGGCCGAAGGTCAAGTGGATCCTCGACAACGTCGACGGGGCCCGGGAGAAGGCCGAGAACGGCGAGCTGCTCTTCGGCAACACCGACACCTGGCTGCTGTGGAACCTCACCGGCGGGGCGGAGAACGACGGCGTGCACGTCACCGACGTGACCAACGCGAGCCGCACCATGCTGATGAACCTGGCCGACCTCACCTGGGACGAGTCCATCGCCTCCGACATGGGGATCCCGGTCTCGATGCTGCCCGAGATCCGCTCCTGCTCGGAGGTCTACGGCGAGTGCAAGCCGGGCGTGCTCAACGGCACCCCGATCGCCGGCATCCTGGGCGACCAGCAGGCCGCGACCTTCGGCCAGGCGTGCCTGGAGAAGGGCACCGCCAAGAACACCTACGGCACCGGCAACTTCATGCTGCTCAACACCGGCACCGAGCAGGTCCCCAGCGAGAACGGCCTGCTGACCACGACCTGCTACAAGATCGGTGACGAGCCGACCGTCTACGCGCTCGAGGGCTCGATCGCGGTCACCGGGTCGCTCGTGCAGTGGGTGCGCGACAACCTCGGCATGATCGGCACGGCGGCCGAGATCGAGGAGTCGGCCAAGAAGGTCGACGACAACGGCGGCGCCTACTTCGTGCCGGCGTTCTCGGGGCTCTTCGCCCCGCACTGGCGCTCCGACGCCCGCGGCGCCCTGGTCGGGCTGACCCGCTTCGTCAACAAGAACCACATCGCCCGCGCGGTGCTGGAGGCCACCGCCTTCCAGACCCGCGAGGTCCTCGACGCGATGAACGCCGACTCCGGCGTCCCGCTCACCGAGCTGCGCGTCGACGGCGGGATGGTCGTCAACGAGACCCTGATGCAGTTCCAGGCCGACATCCTCGGCGTCGACGTGGTCCGGCCCAAGGTCGCGGAGACCACCGCGCTGGGAGCGGCGTACGCCGCCGGGCTGGCCGTGGGCTACTGGGCCAACACCGACGACATCACCGAGAACTGGGGCGAGGACAAGCGCTGGAGCCCCCAGATGGACGAGGACGAGCGCGAGCGCCTCTACCGCAACTGGAAGAAGGCGGTCACCAAGACCCTGGACTGGGTCGACGACGACGTCGACTGACCCCCGCCCGACACCGACGGCCGCGATCCCCTCGGGGGGTCGCGGCCGTCGGTGCGTGCCGGGCGGTGGGCGCGGCGAGCCGGGGCCGGGGCCCGCCCCGGGGGTCAGTCGGTGCCGGTCTCCATAGCGACGTCGTCGAGGGCGCGGTCGCTGTCGTCGGCCTCGGCGGCGGGGTTGCGGGTGATCCGGTCGTAGCCGCCGGGCTCGATCACGCCGTACAGCGTGCCGTTCTCGACCAGGACCTGACCCTGGTCGAGCGGCTGGGCGGCGTACTGCTCGAGCTTGTCGCGGGAGTCGGCGATGTCGAGGTTGCGCATGGTCAGCTGGCCGATGCGGTCCACGGGGCCGAAGGCGGCGTTCTCGGTGCGCTCCATCGACAGCTTGTCGGGGTGGTAGGAGAAGTTCTCCCCCGAGGTCGCGAGCACCGTGTAGTCCTCGCCGCGGCGCAGGCGCAGGGTGACCTCGCCGGTGACCAGCGAGGCGATCCAGCGCTGGATGGACTCGCGGATCATCAGCGCCTGCGGGTCGAGCCAGCGGCCCTCGTAGAGCAGGCGGCCGAGCTTGCGGCCCTCGTTGTGGAACTGCGCGATGGTGTCCTCGTTGTGGATCGCGTTGAGCAGGCGCTCGTAGGCGATCCACAGCAGCGCCATGCCGGGAGCCTCGTAGATGCCGCGCGACTTGGCCTCGATGATCCGGTTCTCGATCTGGTCGCTCATGCCCAGGCCGTGGCGACCACCGACGGCGTTGGCCTCCCGCACCAGCGCCACGGCGTCGCCGTCGAAGCGCTCGCCGTTCACCGCGACGGGGCGGCCCTGCTCGAAGCGGACCGTGACGTCCTCGGTGGCGATCTCGACCGCCGGGTCCCAGAACTTCACGCCCATGATCGGCTCCACGGTCTCCAGCGAGACGTCGAGGTGCTCCAGGGTCTTGGCCTCGTGGGTGGCGCCCCAGATGTTGGCGTCGGTGGAGTAGGCCTTCTCCTTGCTGTCGCGGTAGGGCAGGTCGTGCTCCACCAGCCACTGGCTCATCTCCGCGCGGCCGCCGAGCTCGTGGACGAAGTCGGCGTCCAGCCAGGGCTTGTAGATCCGCAGCTCGGGGTTGGCCATCAGGCCGTAGCGGTAGAACCGCTCGATGTCGTTGCCCTTGAAGGTCGAGCCGTCGCCCCAGATGTCGACGCCGTCCTCGCGCATCGCGCGCACGAGCATGGTGCCGGTGACCGCGCGGCCCAGCGGGGTGGTGTTGAAGTAGGTGCGACCGCCCGAGCGGATGTGGAAGGCGCCGCACGCCATCGCGGCCAGGCCCTCCTCGACCAGCTGGGGGCGGCAGTCGACGGCGCGCGCGAGCTCGGCGCCGTACTCCATCGCACGACCGGGTACGCCGGAGATGTCGGGCTCGTCGTACTGCCCGATGTCGGCGGTGTAGGTGCACGGCACCGCTCCCTTCTCGCGCATCCAGGCGACCGCCACCGAGGTGTCGAGGCCGCCGGAGAAGGCGATGCCGACGCGCTCGCCGGTGGGGAGGGAGGTGAGGACCTTGCTCATGGGTGGGGATTCCTGACGTTCGGGGGTGTGTGCGTGCTGCGAGGGGGTGGGGGCGGGCCGGTCAGCCGCCGATGCGGCCGGCCAGGCCCACGAGTCGTCGTACGACGTCCTCACCGCCGGCCGGGTCGCGCGAGATCACCATGACCGTGTCGTCGCCGGCGATGGTGCCGAGCACGTCGCCGAGGTCGGCCTTGTCCAGGGCGCTGGCCAGGAAGTTGGCCGCCCCGGGCGGGGTGCGCAGCACGACCAGGTTGGCGCTGGCCTCGGCCGAGACCAGCAGCTCCTCCAGCAGCCGGGCCAGCCGGGTCTCGCTGGCGGCGGTCTCGCGCGGCAGGGACGGGGTGCGGTCGCCGCCCTCGGCCGGCACGGCGTACACCAGCGCGCCGGAGGCCGCCCGGACCTTGACGGCGTCGAGGTCGACGAGGTCGCGGCTCAGCGTGGCCTGGGTGACGACCAGCCCGTTGTCGGCCAGCAGCTCGGCCAGCTCGGACTGCGAGCGGACCTCGCGCGAGCCGAGCTGGTCGACGATCAGCTGCTGGCGCGCGGCCTTGGTGTGCGGGATGACGGCGTGCCCGGAGTGGCCGGACCCGACCGGGCGGGGAGCCTCGCTCACGCGTCCTCCCCCAGCAGCCAGCACAGCACGGCCTTCTGGACGTGGCGGCGGTTCTCGGCCTCGTCCCAGACCACGCTGCGGGGTCCCTCGAGGACCTCGGCGGTGATCTCCTTGCCGCGGTAGGCCGGCAGGCAGTGCAGCACGATCGCCGCGGGGTCGGCGTGCGCGAGCAGCGCGTCGTCCAGGCGCCAGGGGCCGAAGACCTCGGCGCGCTCGGCGGCCTCGGCCTCCTTGCCCATCGAGATCCAGGTGTCGGTGACCACGACGTCGGCGCCCCGCACGGCCTCGGCGGGGTCGGCGACCACCGTCGCGGAGCCGCCGGTGACCCCCGCGATCTCGCCGGCGCGCGCCACCACGTCGGCGTCGGGCTCGTAGCCGGCCGGCCCGCTGACCCGCACGTGCATGCCGGCGGTCGCCCCGGCCAGCAGGAGGCTGCGCCCCATGTTGCAGCCGGCGTCGCCGACGAAGGCCAGCGTCAGGCCGGGCAGGGCACCGCGGTGCTCACGGATCGTGAGCAGGTCGGCGAGTGCCTGGCAGGGGTGGAACTGGTCGGTCAACGCGTTCACGACCGGTACGCCGGACCGCGCGGCCATCTCGTCGAGACGGGACTGGTCGTGGGTGCGCCACACGATCGCGCTGGCCTGGCGGCCGAGCACGCGGGCCACGTCGGCGATGGACTCGCGTACGCCGATCTGGGCCAGGGCCCCGTCGACGATCATCGGGAAGCCACCCAGCTCGGCGATCCCCGAGGCGAAGGAGGCCTGGGTCCGCAGGGTCGGCTTGTCGAAGAGCACCGCGACGGTGCGCGGACCCTCGAGCGGCCGGGCTGAGAACGGCGCGGCCTTCAGCGCCGCGGCGTGGTCCAGCAGCGCCGACTGCTCGGCGGGCGAGAGGTCGTCGTCGCGCAGGAAGTGGCGGGCGGCGGACGTGCTCACGCGACCACCCCCGCGGCGTCGAGCAGCCCGGGCCAGGCGGCCACGAACGCGTCGGCGTCGGCGTCGGTGAGCACCAGCGGCGGGGCCAGCCGGACCCGCGAGGGGCTGGTGGCATTGACGATCCAGCCCGCGTCCTGGGCGGCCGCCACCACGTCGGGGGCCTTGTCCTGGCACAGCGAGAGGCCGACGAGGACGCCGCTCCCCCGCACCTCGGTGACGCGAGTGTCCCGCGCCAGGCCGGCCCGGATCCGGTCGCCGAGCTCGGTGGCGCGGGCGAGCAGGCCCTCGGTCTCGATGGTCTCCAGCACCGCGAGCGCCGCGGCGCACGAGAGCGGGTTGCCGCCGAAGGTGGTGCCGTGGTTGCCGGGGGCGAACATCGTGGCCGCGCGGCCCAGGCCCAGGGTCGCCCCGATCGGGACGCCTCCGCCCAGGCCCTTGGCCAGGGTGACCAGGTCCGGCACCACGCCCGAGGGGTGGCTGGCCAGCCAGTGGCCGGTGCGGCCCATGCCGCTCTGCACCTCGTCGAACCACAGCAGGGCGCCGTGCTCCTCGGTGGTGGCGCGGGCGGCCCGCAGGAACTCGGCCGAGGCCACGTTGACGCCGGCCTCGCCCTGCAGCGGCTCGACCACGACGGCGGCGGTCTCGTCGGTGACCGCGGCGGCGAGCGCCTCGGCGTCACCGAACGGGACCCAGGTGCTGTGGCCGGGCAACGGCTCGAAGGGAGCCCGGTAGGCCTCCTTCGAGGTCAGCGCCAGGGCGCCCATGGTGCGGCCGTGGAAGGAGTCCTCCATGGCCACGACGTGGGTGCGCCCGGTGAGCCGGGTGAGCTTGAGCGCGGCCTCGTTGGCCTCGGCGCCGGAGTTGGAGAAGAACACCCTGGCCTCGACGCCCGCGGGCACCAGCAGGGACACCAGGCGCTCGGCCAGCTCGACCTGGAGCGGGGTGGTGAAGAAGTTGGAGACGTGACCCAGCGTGCGCACCTGCTGCTCGAGCGCCTGCACGAGGGCCGGGTGGGCGTGGCCGAGAGTGTTGACGGCGATGCCACCGAGGAGGTCGACGTACTCGTTCCCGTCGGCGTCCCAGACGTGGGCGCCCTCACCGCGGACCAGCACCAGCTTGGGCGGCCCGAAGGTGTTCATCAGGGCGTGTGAGTAGCGCTCCAGGTAGGCGGCCTGGTCGTGGTCGCTCACTGGTCCTCCTCTCCGTCCACGGGGTCCACGGGGTCGTAGGCCTTGCGCAGCTTGGTCTCCACCCCGGGCAGCACCTGGGTGCCCACGCCCTCGGCGGTGAACAGCTCGACCAGGACCGCGTGCGGGCCGCGGCCGTCGACCACGGTGGCGCGCGGCACCCCGCCGAGGACGGCGTCGTGGCAGGCCCGCATCTTGGGCACCATGCCGGCGTCGAGCGAGGGGATCATCTCGGCGAGGCCCTCCGGGCTGATCTCCTGGATGACGTCGTCGCTGTCCGGCCAGTCGGCGTACAGGCCCTCGACGTCGGTGAGCACGAGCAGCTTCTCGGCCCCCAGGGCGATCGCCAGCGCGGCGGCGGCGGTGTCGGCGTTGACGTTGTGGACGACGCCGTGCTCGTCGGGGGCGACGCTGGAGATGACCGGGATCCGGCCGGCCTCGACCAGGTCCAGGACCGCCTCGGGGCGCACCTTGGAGACCTCGCCGACCAGCCCGAGGTCGACCTCCTCGCCGTCGACGACGGTGTTGGTGGCCTCGGCGGTGAACAACCCGGCGTCCTCACCGGAGAGGCCGACGGCGATGTGGCCGTGCTGGTTGATCAGCCCGACCAGCTCGCGCTGCACCTGGCCGACCAGCACCATCCGGACGACGTCCATGGCCTCGGGGGTGGTCACGCGCAGGCCACCCTTGAACTCCGACTCGATGCCGAGCTTGTCCAGCATCCGCGAGATCTGCGGGCCGCCGCCGTGCACGACGACCGGCTTGAAGCCGGCGTACCGCAGGAAGGCGATGTCCTCGGCGAAGGCGCGCTTGAGCTCGTCGTCGATCATGGCGTTGCCGCCGTACTTCACCACCACGACCTGGCCGTGGTACTGCATCAGCCACGGCAGCGCGGCGGCCAGGGTGCGGGCAGCCGTCGAGGACGGCTTCTTGTTCACGCTCACGGTTGTCTCCGGGTCCTCTCAGGAGGAGTAGGCGCTGTTCTCGTGCACGTAGGCGTGCGTGAGGTCGTTGGTCCAGACGGTGGCGCGCTCGGTGCCGGCCTTGAGGTCGATCGTGACGGTGACCTCCCGCTCGGAGAGGTCCACGCCGCTGGGGTCCTCGGCCGGGGTGGAGGCGCGGCAGACCCAGACGCCGTTCATGGCCACGTCGAGGTCGGCCGGGTCGAAGGCCGCCTGCGTGGTGCCCAGGCTGGCCAGGACGCGACCCCAGTTGGGGTCCTTGCCGAAGACGGCGGCCTTGAACAGGTTGGACCGCGCCACGCTGCGGGCGGCCTCGACGGCGTCGGCCTCGCTGGCGGCGTGCAGGACCGTGATCGCGATCTCGTGGTCGGCGCCCTCGGCGTCGGCCAGCAGCTGGGCGGCGAGGTCGGCGCAGGCCTGGGTGAGCGCCTGCGTGAAGTCGTCGAGCCCGGGGGTGACGCCGCTCGCGCCGCTGGCCATCAGGGTGACGGTGTCGTTGGTGGACATGCACCCGTCGGAGTCGAGCCGGTCGAAGGTCACCCGGGTGGCGGCGCGCAGGGCGGTGTCGAGGTCGGCGGCCGGCACGACCGCGTCGGTGGTCAGCACGACCAGCATGGTGGCCAGCTGCGGCGCGAGCATGCCCGCACCCTTGGCCATCCCGCCGATCGACCAGGCGCCGCCGGGGCCCTCGACCACGACCTGCTTGCTGACCGAGTCGGTGGTCATGATCGCCTCGGCCGCCGCGGTGCCGCCGTCGGCGTCCAGGGCGGCCACGCAGGCGTCGACCCCGTCGAGCAGGTTCTGCCGCGGGTTGGTCAGGCCGATCAGGCCGGTGGAGCACACCACCACGTCGATCGCGCCGATGCCGAGCCCGGTGGCGACCTGCTCGGCCACGGCGTGGGTGGTCTGGAAGCCCTCGGCGCCGGTGTAGCAGTTGGCGCCGCCGGAGTTCAGCACGACCGCGCGCACGACGCCGTCCTGGACGACCTGCTGGCTCCACAGCACCGGGTTGGCCTTGCAGCGGTTGGCGGTGAACACCGTGGCGGAGTCGTGGGTGGGGCCGGTGTTGACCACCAGGGCCACGTCCTTGGCACCGGTGGACTTCAGGCCGGCGGGGACACCGGAGGCGGTGAACCCCTGCGGGTGGGTGACGCTCATGACTTCTTCTTCTCCTGGGGCTTCGACGGCCGCGACGGGGCCGGGGTGACGGGGACGGCGGGGGCGACGGTGTGCCCCTGTCGTCGCCAGGCCTCCCCGGCGCGCTCGGCGTCGTCGACGTGGACCAGGACCCAGTCGGTGTCGTAGGTGGAGATCGTGAAGACCGGGATCTCGGCCTCGGCCAGCGGCGTCAGCAGCTCGACCAGCACCCCGGTCAGGGACGGGTCGAGCGTGCCCTGGACGGCGAAGGCGAAGAACGGGCCGAGCTGGGTGATCTTGCGGGGCACCGAGCGCCGCGCGCAGACCAGGCTGGTCTCCCGGGCGGTGGCGGTGATCGAGAACAGCGAGGAGGACTCCACCCAGCCGGGCACGTCGGCGCCGGCGGGGAGCCGCACGACGGCGAGCTTCTCGGGGAACTGCTCCAGGCTCCAGGTGCGGCCCGTGCGCTCGGCCATCACGGGGCCAGCCCGACGGTGGAGAGCCCGGTCTGCTCGGCCAGGCCGAGCGCGAGGTTCATGCACTGCACGGCGGCGCCTCCGGTTCCCTTGGTGAGGTTGTCGACCGCGCCGACGGCCACGAGCCGGCCGGCGTCGGTGTCCAGCGCGACCTGCAGGTGCACGCTGTTGGAGCCGGTGACCGACTTGGTCGCCGGCCACTGCCCCTCGGGGAGCAGGTGGACGAACGGCTCGTCGGCGTACGCCTTCTCGTACGCCGCGCGCACGTCGTCGCTCGTGACGCCCTCGAGCACCGGCGCGCTGGCCGTGGCCAGGATGCCGCGGGGCATCGGGACGAGCACGGGGGTGAAGCTGACCCGCACCCCGCCGGTCCCCTCGGGGAGGAGCCCGCTCAGGTTCTGGACGATCTCGGGGGTGTGGCGGTGCGTCCCTCCCACGGCGTACGCCGAGGCGGAGCCCATCACCTCGCTGCCCAGCAGGTTGGTCTTGGGTGCCTTGCCCGCGCCGCTGGTGCCGGACGCGGCGACCACGACGAGGTCCTCGACCCGGACCAGCCCGGCGGCCACGGCCGGGGCCAGGGCCAGCGTCGAGACGGTCGGGTAGCAGCCGGGCACGGCGACCCGGCGGGCACCGGTGAGCAGCTCGCGCTGGCCGGGCAGCTCGGGCAGGCCGTAGGGCCAGGAGCCGGCGTGCTCGGAGCCGTAGAACCGCTCCCAGTCGGCCGGGTCGGTGAGCCGGAAGTCGGCGCCGCAGTCGATCACGACCACGTCGTCGCCGAGCTCGGCGGCCACGGCGCCGGACTGGCCGTGCGGCAGGGCCAGGAACACCACGTCGTGGCCCGCGAGGACCTCGACGCTGGTCTCCCCCAGCACCCGGTCGGCCAGGGGCACCAGGTGCGGCTGGAGGGGGCCGAGCAGCCCCCCGGCGTTGGAGCCGGCCGTCAGGGCGCCGATCTCGACCTCGGGGTGGCCCAGGAGGAGGCGGAGCACCTCTCCCCCGGCGTACCCACTGGCACCGGCGACGGCGACGCGAACAGTCATGTGCATGACCATACAGAGTCCTGCATGTTTGCGCGACTCGGCCGCCGGTGCGCCGGTGGGGTCAGTCGATCCGGAACTCCCCCAGCTCGTCCCAGTGGTCGCCCTCCATGAGCACGTTGCGCACCAGCGGGGTCGCGGCGACGTACTGCGGCAGGTCGCGCTGGGCGGCCTTGAAGTGGTCGCTGGTGACGTGGGCCTCGGCGGCGTCGTCGCGGAAGGCCTCGATCAGGACGTACTCGGTGGGGTCGTCGACGCTGCGCGACCACTGGAAGAACAGGTTGCCCTCCTCGGCCCGCGTGGCCTCGGTGAAGTCCTTGCTCAGCTCGGGCCAGCGGTCGGCGTGCTCGGGCTTGAGCTTCCACTTGACGCAGATGAAGATCATGGGGCGCTCCCTAGGTGCGGTGAGGGTTCGGTCGTCGTTCGGGGCCGATCGTGCCAGAGGGCCCCGCCCTAGGGTGTGGGCATGGTCACCCCGAGCGCGACAGGTCAGCTGGCCCCCTCGTTGACGCAGTCCCTGCGGACGTCGCTGGCCGACGGGGCCGCGGTGTCCGACCGCCCGCTGGACCTGCGGGCGCAGGCCCACGACGCCTCGCACTACCTGCTGCACCCGCGCGCCGTCGTCACCGCGCGCGACACCGCCGACGTGGCCGAGGTGATGCGGGCCTGCACCCGGCTCGGGGTGCCGCTGACCTTCCGCAGCGGCGGCACCTCGCTCTCGGGCCAGGCGCTGAGCGACTCGGTCCTGGTCGACACCCGCACCGGCTTCACCGGCATCGAGGTGCTCGACGACGGCGCCCGCGTCCGGGTGCAGCCCGGCGCGACGATCCGGGCGGTGAACACCCGGCTCGCGCGCCACGGCCGCCGCCTGGGACCCGACCCCGCCAGCGAGGTCGCCTGCACGGTCGGCGGCGTGGTGGCCAACAACTCCTCGGGGATGCAGTGCGGCACCGAGCTGAACAGCTACCGCACCGTGGAGTCGATGGTGCTCGTGCTGCCCAGCGGCACGGTCGTCGACACCGGCGACCCGGGGGCCGACCGGCTCCTCGCCGAGCGCGAGCCCGTGCTGCACGCCGGGCTGCTCGCCCTGCGGAGGCGGGTGCGCTCGGACCCGGCCTCGGTGGCGACGCTCGAGCGGCTCTTCGCCCTGAAGAACACGATGGGCTACGGCCTGAACAGCTTCCTGGACCACGACGAGCCGGCCCAGGTGCTGGCGCGGCTGATGGTCGGCAGCGAGGGCACCCTGGGCTTCGTGGCCTCGGCGGTGTTCCGGACCGTCGAGGTGCTCCCCCACGCCGCCACCGGGCTGCTGGTCTTCCAAGACCTCGCCACCGCGGCGACCTGGGTGCCCGACGTGCTGGCGACCGGCGTGGCCACGGCCGAGCTGCTGGACGCGGAGTCCCTGCGGGTGGCCCAGGCCGATCCCGGGTGCCCCGAGCAGATCCGCCGGCTCGGCGTGCGGGACCACGCGGCGCTGCTGGTCGAGCTCCAGGCGGGGTCCACGTCCGAGCTGGCCGACCTGCAGGCCGCCGCCGGGCCGGCGCTCGACCGGCTCCCGCTGGACTCCCCCGCCGACCTCACCTCGGTCGCCGCCGAGCGAGCGTCGCTGTGGCGCACCCGCAAGGGCCTGTACAGCGCGGTCGCCAGCGCCCGGCCCAGCGGCACCAGCGCGCTGCTCGAGGACGTCGCCGTGCCGGTCGACCGGCTGGCCGAGATGTGCCGCGGGCTGACCGGGTTGTTCACGACCCACGCCTACGAGGCCCCCGTCGTCTTCGGCCACGCCCGCGACGGCAACCTGCACTTCCTGCTCAACGAGCGCTTCGACGACGCCGCGCTGCTGCGCCGCTACGAGGACTTCACCACCGACATGATCGACCTGGTGCTCGACCTCGGCGGGACGCTCAAGGCCGAGCACGGCACCGGCCGGATCATGGCGCCGTTCGTCGAGAGGCAGTACGGCGCGGAGCTCACGGCCGTGATGCGCGAGCTCAAGGCGCTGGCCGACCCGCACGGTGTGCTCAACCCCGGCTCGGTGCTCACCGACGACCCCGGCCTGTGGCTGCGCGACCTCAAGACCGCCCCGCCCGTGGAGGAGGAGGTCGACCGCTGCGTGGAGTGCGGCTTCTGCGAGCCGGTCTGCCCCTCCCGCACCCTGACCCTGACCCCGCGCCAGCGGATCGTGCTCCGACGCGAGATCGCGGCGGCCCGCGCGGCCGGGGACGACGCGCTGGTGACCTCGTTGGAGGCGGACTACACCTACGACGGCGTCGAGACCTGCGCCGCCGACGGGATGTGTGCCACCGCGTGCCCGGTCCTGATCAACACCGGCGACCTGGTCAAGCGGCTGCGCGCCTCCTCGACCTCACGGGCGACCGGGAAGGCGTGGGAGGTCGCGGCCGGGCACTGGGACGTCGCCACCCGGGCGGCCTCGGCGGCGCTGGGCACCGCCGCCCACCTGCCGGAGAGCGTCCCCGTGGCGCTCTCGCGCGCGGGTCGGCGGGTCGCCGGCGCCGAGCAGGTGCCGCTCTACGACCCCCGGCTCGGCACCGGGGGTCCCGCACGTCAGGTGCGGCGCGACGAGGCCCCCGACGCCGTGCACTTCCCCGCCTGCGTGGGCACCATGTTCGGCGGCGGGGCCGAGGAGGCACTGCGGCACCTCTGCGACCGGGCCGGGGTGCGGCTGCGCACGCCCGAGGACGTCGGCGCGCTGTGCTGCGGCACGCCGTGGCGGTCCAAGGGCCACCGCGCGGGGTTCGACCGGATGGCCGCGACGGTGCGCTCCGCGCTGGAGGTCGCGACCGACGGGGGTCGGCTCCCGGTGGTCGTGGACGCCTCCTCCTGCACCGAGGGGCTGACCGAGGTGCTGGCGGACCTGGGGTCGCCGGTCCTGGACGCCACCTCGTTCGTGGTCCGGCACGTGCTGCCCCGGCTGACGCTGCGCACGCCGGTGCCCGCGGTCGTGGTCCACCCGACCTGCTCCTCGACCGCGCTCGGGGTCACCGACGACCTCGCGGCGATCGCCCGCTTCGTCTCCGCGGACGTGCGGGTGCCCGACGCGTGGGGCTGCTGCGCCTTCGCCGGCGACCGCGGGCTGCTGCACCCCGAGCTGACCGCGTCGGCCACGGCCCCCGAGTCGGCCGAGATCGCGGCCATGGCGCTGCCGGCCGGGACGGCGTACGTCTCGGGGAACCGGACCTGCGAGATCGGGATGACACGCGCGACCGGGGCGGCGTACCGGCACGTGCTCGAGGTCCTGGAGGAGGCGACCCGCTAGCGCCGTGCGTCGCGGACGCGCGTCACAAGAAGGTGCCGCGCTCCCGGACCATGCGGGCCGCCCCGACCAGGGCGCCGGCCAGGTCCTCGCCCTGCGGGACCCGGAGCCGCACGACCTCCGCGCCGAGCTCCAGGTTGCGCGCCAGCCGGTCCACCGGGAACTCCCGCGCCTCCAACACGCCGGCGAGCCAGGTCACCTCGCGGTGCAGGTCCACGAAGCCCTCCACGGACTCCGCAGCCCAGCTCAGCAGGTGCTGGTTGTCGTGGCGGCACCACGCGCGCCCGGCCTCGCCGTAGCGCTCGTCCTCGTCGGCGTACTCCGTGTAGTAGAGCGTGCACACCTGCTCGGCCAGCAGCACCAGGTCCAGCGTGGTGCCGTCGGGCCCGGGTGCGGTGGTCGGCGGGTTCAGGCCGGTGGGCGGGGGCGCGGTGCGCCGGTCGGGGCTCACCGGCTCACCGGGCGACGACGTCGTAGGTGCCGTGCAGCTGCTCCAGCCGCTCCAGGTGGATCGCGCGGTGCAGCCCAGGGTCGATGCGGTCGTGGGAGACCCGGTGCTCCGCGGAGCGCATGTACGCCGTGAAGTGCTCGCGGGTCTCCCAGCGCGAGACCATCCACACCTCCTGCGTGGGCACCCCGGCGTTCTCGGCCCCCGCGTCCCGCGCCGGCTCGCGCACCTTGTCCGAGCGCCAGACCTCCAGGTCGTGGAACCCCGGGAAGGCGTCGACGAGCCCGGCGCGGTCACGGAACGCGTCGATCACCTCGTCGCACTGCTCGACGGGGACCTGCAGCCGGGAGACGGAGACGTACACGGCGGCGACGCTACCGGTCCGGCGCCGGGGTCGTGCTCAGGCGCGCTGCTCGGCCCCGTGGCGCTGGACAGCCAGGGCGACCGCGGCCTCGCGGGCGGCCGAGGTGTCCTTCTCGGTGAGCGTGCGGTCCGGGCTGCGGAAGCGCAGCGCGAAGGCGAGGGACTTGCGTCCCGCGGGCACCTGCGACCCGGTGTAGACGTCGAAGAGCCGCACCGACTCGCACAACGGTCCCGCGCCCTCGCGCAGCGTCGCGGCCACCTCGGCGGCCGGCAGGTCGGCGTCGACGACCAGCGCCACGTCCTCCTTGGCCACCGGGAACGGCGAGAGCGCGGGTCCCGTCGGCTCCTGGGCGTGGGCCATCAGCACCTCGAGGTCGATCTCGAGGGCGGCCGTGCGCTCGGGCAGGCCGAAGGCCCGGCACACCGCGGGGTGCAGCTCGCCCGCGTGCCCCAGGAGCACCCCGGCGACCCGCAGCTCGCCGCAGCGACCGGGGTGCCACGGCGCCCGCTGGGCGGCGGTCACGTCGACCACGGCACCCAGCTCGGCCCCGAGGTCGCGGGCCAGGCCCACGGCGTCGGCCCACGAGGCGCCCCGGCCCGCGCCCCACCAGCCGGCGCGCTCGCGCTCGCCGGCGACGACCACGGCCAGGTGCAACGGCTGGTCGGGCACCGCGGCGAACAGCTCTGCGAGCTCGGCGTCGGTGGGTCGGCGGTCGACGCCGAGGATGGGCGCCGCCACGTCGTGGGCCGGCGGCAGCGCGACGGTGCCGGTCTCGAAGACCGAGGCCCCCGCGGCGCCGCGGCTCAGGTTGCGGGCGGCGGTGCGCAGCAGGCCCGGCAGCAGCGTGGTGGTGTACGACGGCCGCTCGGTCGAGAGCGGGTTGGCCAGCCGGACCGTACGCCGCAGCGCGTCGTCCGCGGGGAGCCCGAGCGCGTCGAGGTCGGCGTCCCCGACGAACGGGAAGCCGATCACCTCGGCGAAGCCAGCACCGGCGACGAAGCGGCCGATCCGGCGGCGCAGGCGCTGCTCGCGGGTCAGCCCGCGCCCGGCCGGGGCCGGCGGCAGCACCGAGGGGACCTGGTCGTAGCCGACGATCCGGGCGACCTCCTCGACGAGGTCGTAGGGGTCGGACAGGTCAGGGCGCCAGCCGGGGACCGTCGCGGTGAGGTCGTCGGCGCGCAGCTCGACGGCGCAGCCGACCGCCTCGAGGTGGCGCACGGTGGTCTCCGAGGCGATCGACAGGCCGGTCACCCGCGCGGGCAGGTCGACGGCCATGTCGACGGTGCGTCGCGCGGGGGCGGCGCCGACGACGGTGACACCGGGCTCGATGGTGCCGCCGCCGTGCTCGGCGAGCAGCTCGGCCACGCGCTGGGCGGCGGCCTCGCAGATCTCGGGGTCGACGCCGCGCTCGTTGCGCTTGCCGGCCTCGGAGGTGAGCCGGTGCCGGCGGCCGGTGCGGAACATCGACGTGGCGTCCCAGTGGGCCGACTCCACGAGCACGCGGGTGGTGGTCTCGGACATCTCGGTGGTCCGACCGCCCATGACGCCGCCGAGGCCGATGATCCCGGAGTCGTCGGTGACGACCAGGTCCTCGGTCGACAGCGCCCGGTCCTGGCCGTCGAGGGTGGTCAGCCGCTCGCCCTCGCGGGCCCGGCGCACGCGCACGGTGCCCGACAGCTTGTCGGCGTCGTAGCCGTGGATCGGGCGGCCGAGCTCGAACATCACGTAGTTGGTGACGTCGACGGCCAGGCTGATCGAGCGCTGCCCGACCTGGGCCAGGCGGCGCACCATCCAGTCCGGCGTCGGCGCGGTCGGGTCGAAGCCCGCCACGGTGCGGGCCACGAAGACCGGGCACCCGGTCGGGTCCTCGACCTCCACCGGGTAGCCGTCCTGGTCGGCCGGCGGGGAGGCGAGCGCGGCCGGGTCGTGGAAGGCCACGCCGTACGCCGTCGCCGACTCCCGGGCCACGCCGCGCAGCGACATCGCGTAGGCGCGGTCGGGGTTGATCTCGAACTCGATCACCTGCTCGTCGAGGCCCAGCACGGCGAAGGCGTCGTCGCCGGGCTCGCCCGCGTCGGCGGGGAGCACCAGGATGCCGTCGTGCTCGTCACCCAGACCCAGCTCGCGGGTGGAGCAGATCATCCCGGCCGAGACGTGGCCGTAGGTCTTGCGCGCGGCGATCTCGAAGTTCCCGGGCAGCACGGCGCCGGGCAGCACCACCACGACCAGGTCGCCGACGGTGAAGTTGTGCGCGCCGCAGACGATGCCCTGGGGCTCGCCGGTGCCGTTGGCGTCCCCCACGTCGACGGAGCACCAGTTGATGGTCTTGCCGTTCTTCTGCGGCTCGGGCTCCATGGTGAGCACGCTGCCCACCACCAGCGGGCCGGTGATGTCGCCGCCGGCGTGCTCGATCGCCTCCAGCTTGAGGCCGAGCGCGGTGAGCGGGCGGGCCAGCTCCTCGGCGGTCAGGTCCGCCGGGAGGTCGGCGAGCTCGCGGATCCAGGACAGGGGGGCCTTCATCAGATCTCCGTACCGAACGCAGTGGTGAAGCGGACGTCGCCCTCGAAGACGTCGCGCAGGTCCTCGATGCCGTGGCGGAACATCAGCATCCGGTCGATGCCGAAGCCGAACGCGAAGCCGGTGTAGCGCTCGCTGTCGACGCCGCAGGCGGTCAGGACGCGGGGGTTCACGACGCCGCAGCCGCCGAGCTCGATCCAGCCCTCGCCGCGGCAGGTGCGGCAGGACTCCACGGCCGGGGCGAGGCCGCGGCAGACGAAGCAGACCATGTCCATCTCGGCCGAGGGCTCGGTGAAGGGGAAGTACGACGGGCGGAACCGCGTGCGGATCCCCTCCCCGAACAGCGAGGACAGCAGGTGGTCCAGCGAGCCCCGCAGGTGCGCCATCGTGATGCCCTCGTCGATGACCAGGCCCTCGACCTGGTGGAAGACCGGGCTGTGGGTGGCGTCGTACTCGTCGGTGCGGAAGACCCGGCCCGGGCAGACGACGTAGATCGGGGGCTCGCGGGTCAGCATCGTGCGGGCCTGGACGGGGCTGGTGTGGGTGCGCAGCACGAGGTGGTGCTCGGCCGGCTCGGTCCAGAAGGTGTCCTGCATCGTCCGTGCGGGGTGGTCGGCGCCCAGGTTGAGGGCGTCGAAGTTCAGCCACTCCGCCTCGACCAGCGGACCCTCGGCGACCTCCCAGCCCATCGCCACGAACACGTCGGCGATGCGCTCGGACAAGGTGGTGATCGGGTGCCGCGAGCCGCGCGGGGTGCGGTCCCACGGCAGCGTGACGTCGACGGTCTCCTCGACCAGCATCCGCTCCTCGGCCTCGACCTCGAGCTCGGCCTGGCGCCGGGCGAAGGCCTGGTTGACCGCGCCGCGGGCCTGGCCGACGCGACGACCCGCGTCCTTGCGGGCCTGCGGGGGCAGCGCGCCGATCTCGCGGTTGGCCAGCGCCAGCGGGGAGCGGTCACCGGCGTGGTCGGTGCGCACCTGCTTGAGCGCGGCCAGGTCGGTGGCGCCGGCGATCGCGGCCAGGGCCTCGTCGCGGACGGCGGCGACGTGCTCCTCGTCGAGCGGGGTCACCTGGACCGGGTCGTACTCGGTGTTGGGGCCCGACATGGCTGCCTTCCGTCGACGACGGCGCGAGACCAGGTCGGCCCGGCACCGCGGGCCAGTCTAGGAACCCGCGCGCCCGTGGGGCGAACCGGTTCCGGCCGCGAGGGTCAGCGACGGTCGGTGCTGGGCCACACGACCTCCAGCCGGGCCCCTCCCGAGGCCGACGACCCGATCGTGATCTCCCCGCCGTGCACCTTGACCAGGCCGTGGACGATGTACATCCCCAGCCCCGTGCCGCCGCGGATGCCGTGCTTCCAGAACTTGGTGAAGACCCGGGCGCGCAGGGTCTCGTCGATGCCCTCGCCCTCGTCGTCGACCCGGATCCGGGCGCCGTCCCAGGGGTCGGCGACCGGCTCGACCACGACCTCGACCCGGCCCTCGCCGTGGCGCACGGCGTTGTCGACCAGGTTCGTGACGACCTGGGTGAGCTTGTCGGGGTCGGCGAAGACGTGCGGCACCCCCTCGGCGTACGTCGTGCGGATGGGGCGGTGGGTGCCGGCGCGGGCCAGCTCCACGCAGCGCTCGACCAGCGTGACCGTGTCGACCTCGCGGGGGTAGAGCGGCAGCCGACCGGTGTCGATGCGGGCGACGTCGAGCAGCTCGGTGATCAGCCGCGACAGCCGCTCGGCGTCGGCGTGGACGGTGGTGAGCATCAGCTTCTTCTGCTCGTCGTTGAGCCGGTCCCACTTGCTCAGCAGGGTCGAGACGAAGCCCTTGACCCCGGTCAGAGGGGAGCGTAGCTCGTGGGCGACGGTGGCGACCAGGTCGGAGCGGTCGCGGTCCAGCCGGGCCCGGCCGCGCCCGGAGCGGATCACCAGGGCGACGCTGGACACCGGCCCGAACCGTCGGGTCCGGTTGATCCGCCCGGTGACGAGGACCTCGGTGCCGTCGGTGGTGAACCACGACTGCTCGGTGAGGGCGACGCGGCTGGCCAGTCCGGCGTACGGCGTGTTGGTGGCGAACCACTCGCACCCGTTCTGGTCCTGGAGCGCCATCACCTCGCCGAGGTGGCGCCCCGTGCGGACGCCCTCACCCAGGAGCGTGCGGGCCATGGTGTTGACCACCGTGACGACCCCGTCGGCGTCGGCCACGACCACCCCGTCGGGCAGGCGGTCGACGACGTCGTCGGAGGTCTCGTGGTCGCTCACGCGCCCCAGACTAGGGGCAGCCCGCGGGCATGGCGGCCAGCGACGCCTGCCGCTCGACCGCGGCCCGGGCCCGGGACCGGCCGAGGTTCCACGCGGCCCACGAGTCGGCCCCGGCGCCGGGGCCGACACCGGGCCCGAGGTCGCCCAGCAGGCAGCGCTCCCCCAGCGGCAGCGGGTGGGCCAGGATCGTGGGCAGGGCGTCGGCGCTGAGACCGGCCAGGTAGTCGGCGTCGACCTTCCCGGTCGCCTCGAAGCGCGCCAGGTTGTGCCGCGCGATCCAGGCGTCGGGGTTGGCCAGCGCCAGGCCCAGGAGCAGCGCCGCCCCGGTGAGCAGCGCGACCCGGGGCAGCCACGCGCCCCGCAGCCGGATCCCCGCGACGAGCACCGCGACCACGACCAGGCCGAGCCAGCCCTCGAACAGGTCGGCCAGCAGCCGCAGGCGGGTGAACCCGTAGGCGTCCTGGTAGAGGCCGAGCCGTCGCAGGGCCGAGGCCACCACGACGAGCGTCAGCACGCACAGCACCCCGAGCGAGCCCCTGAGCCACCGACGGTCGGCGTCGGTCTCCCCGGCCCGGCGGGAGGCGGCCCACACGACCAGCAGGGTCAGTGCGGTCGCCGTCGTCAGTTGTGCGAAGCCCTGGTGCACGTAGTCGGCGTACGTCAGGCCCGTCGCCCTGCGCACGTAGTCGTGGCCACCGAGGAACGCGGCGGCCTGCGCGGCCAGGAACAGCACGAGGACCGCGTCCACGAGCAGCACGGGCGCCAGCCACTCGAAGCGGTGCCGGGCCGGGCGCCGCGGGGTGACGCCGTTGCTGACGAGCGGCGGGTTCAGGGCGAGGTACGCCGCGGCGAGCACGACGCCGCCGACCGCCACCGCGGTGAACACGCGCAGCAGGAACGAGCCGCCCGGGTGGGGCAGCAGCAGGCTGACCCAGTGGCCGACGATCGCGTCCCCGGTGGCGAACAGCAGCCCGAAGACCAGCACGGCGACCAGGGAGAGCAGCACCGTGCGCACCACGGCGGCGGCGCCGGACCCCGCCCCGAAGGCGCGCAGGCTGCGGCCCAGCCACGGCAACCCCCGCAGCCCGGCGAAGGGCCAGGCCAGCGCGCCGAGGAACATGCCGAGCGCGGAGCGACCGCTCACGAGGGCCGTGGTGGTGAGCAGGGCGCCGACCAGCAGCCCGAGGACCGCCACCCACTGGGCGTCGCGCAGGGTCACCACCAGGGCGAACCCGGCGCAGAGCACCGCGCAGGCCCAGGTGAACGGCTCGCGGCGGTGCCGGCTGACGGTCAGCACCAGTGCGCCGGAGGCCAGGAGGACCAGGGTCAGTCCCAGGCCCGGGGCGGCGTACGGCAGGACGGCGCCGGCCAGGATCCCGATGCCCACGGCGCACAGGACGACGCCGCGGCGGGCCGGCACGCCGGCCTCCCGCCACAGGCTGCCGAACGCGTCGTCGACCAGCGACGGGGGCGGCAGCGTGCGCCCGGGTCCCTGCGGGCCGGTGGGCGGCGCGGTCGGGCCGGTCGGCCCGGTGGAGGTCGTCGGCATCGGGGTGGTCCTCTCGTGAGGGTCGTGGTGGTCCTGGGGGGTCCGGGGCTGGGCCGGGACGGCGGGTGGTGCCGCGTCGCTCGCGGCCGGGAGGGGCGCGGGCCCGGGGGCCGCCGGGAGCTCGACGACGAACCGGGCGCCGTTCGCCCCCGGCGCCGGGTCGACGAGCACGATCCGGCCGCCGTGCAGGTCGGTCACCCAGCGGGCGATGGCCAGGCCGAGCCCGGTGCCGCCCGTGGCTCCGGTGCTGCCCTCGCCCGCGTGGGGCAGCCGGCCGAACCGCTCGAAGACCCGCTCGCGGTCCACCGGCGCGATCCCCGGTCCGTCGTCGACGACCTCCAGGCGGGTGCCACCGGCGGGGTCCGGGTGGGCCAGCACCCGGACGGTCGAGCCGGTGGGGCCGTGGCGCACGGCGTTGTCGAGCAGGTTGGCCAGCAGCTGGTGCAGCCGCCGCGGATCGACGTACGTCGTGAGGTCGGCGGGCCGCACCTCGACCTCGACGGTGATCCGACGCGCCGCGGCGGTGGGGCCCGCCTCGGCCACGGTCCGGTCGACGAGGTCCCGGACGGGGAGCACCCGCCGCTCCAGCGCGACCACGCCCGCGTCGACGCGGGAGAGGTCCAGGAGGTCGGTGACCAGGTCGCTGAGGCGCTCGGCCTGTCCCAGGGCCGTGCGCACCGTGCGCGGGTCGGGGGCCGTCACGCCGTCGGCGAGGTTCTCGAGCACGGCCACCAGGGCCGTCAGCGGCGTGCGCAGCTCGTGGGAGACGCTGGCCACCAGGTCGCGGCGCTGCCGGTCCACGCCTCCCAGGTCGGCCGCCATCACGTTGAACGCCCGGGCCAGCTCCCCCACCTCGTCGGTGGAGCCGGTCTCGACCCGGACGGCGTAGTCGCCCGAGGCCATCCGCCGCACGGCCTCGGTCATCTGGCGCAGCGGCGAGGTCATCCCGACGGCGAGCAGCTGGGTCACCCCCAGCGCGAGCAGCACGATCACCGGGATGCTCAGCCACGCCGGCACGGTGCCGGCCCCCAGGGTCGCGAGCACCGCGGCGACCACGACGGCGGCGACGACCAGCAGGCCGAGCTTGACCTTGATCGAGGTCACCCGGCGCAGGGGCTCGCGCAGCGTCCCGGCCGGCCCCCCGGGGCCTCCGAGCGCCCCTGGTCCGCCGGTCACCGGACCTCCAGCGCGTAGCCGACGCCGTGCACCGTGCGCAGGCGGTCGGCACCGATCTTGGCGCGCAGCGACTTCACGTGGGAGTCGACGGTGCGGGTGGCGCCGGCACCGCCCTCCCAGCCCCAGACCTCGGCCAGCAGGCGCTCGCGGCTCAGCACCTGCCCCGGCTCGCGTGCCAGGGTGCGGGCCAGGTCGAACTCGGTGGGGGTCAGGTGCACCTCGGCGTCACCGATCCAGGTGCGCCGCTCCCCGGCGTCGAGCCGCAGCGTGCCGACCGCGAGGGTGCGCGCGGCCGGGCCGGCGTCCTGCCCGGCCAGCTCCGCGGCCCGCTGCACCCGCCGCAGCAGCGCCGACACCCGGGCCACGAGCTCCCGCATCCGGAACGGCTTGGTCAGGTAGTCGTCGGCCCCCACGCCCAGACCCACCAGGACGTCGGACTCGTCGTCGCGGGCGGTGAGCATCAGCACCGGCACCGGCCGCACCGCCTGGATCCGACGGCAGACCTCGAGTCCGTCGAAGCCGGGCAGCATCACGTCGAGCACGACGAGGTCCGGGCGGTGCTCCGCGTGCGCGGCGACCGCACCGGGCCCGTCGTACGCCGAGACCACGCGGTGGCCCTCGGCGCGCAGACGGTCACCGACGGCCTGGTTGATCAGCGGCTCGTCCTCCACGACGAGGACCGTCGTCGCCCCGGCGCCTGCCGGCGTGCTCCCCCTCGGACCCATGCCCGGACTCTAGGAGCCGGTCGGGTCAGGAGGTGTGAGCGCGACGTGAAGGTTGTGTGCAGGTCGGCCCGAGGGGGTACCGCGGTCCTACCGGCTGCGGCGGGCGCGCGCCCCGGCGTACAGGCACACCGCGGCGGCCGTGGAGAGGTTGAGGCTCTCGGCCCGGCCCAGGATGGGGATGGCGACCCGGTGGTCGGCCAGGGAGGCCAGCTCCTCGGGCAGGCCCCAGGCCTCGTTGCCGAACAGCCACGCGACCGGTCCCTCCAGCAGGCCCGACGACTCCGCCTCGAACAGGTCGACCTCGCCGGCGCCGTCGGCGGCCAGCACGGTGAACCCGGCGTCCTGGGCGGTCAGCACGACCTCGCCCGGGTCGCCGCCCAGCGCCAGGGGCTGGTGCCACAGGCTGCCGACGGTCGCGCGGACGGTCTTGTCGTTGTAGGGGTCCACGCTGCTGCCGGCCAGCACGACGGCGGAGGCTCCGGCCGCGTCGGCGGTGCGGATCACGGTGCCGGCGTTGCCGGGGTCGCGCACGTCGGCGCAGATCACCAGCACCCCGGGCAGGGCCTGCTTCAGCACGACCTCCAGGGGCCGGTCGACCGGGCGGCACACGGCGACGAGGCCCTGGGGGGTGACCGAGCCGGAGAGCGCCTCGACGGCCGCCTCCTCGGTCACCGACCACGGGATGCCGGCGTCGAGGACGGCGCGGCGCAGCGCGGAGTGCTCGCGGCTGACGGCGTCGGTGGCGAACACCTCGACGACGCCCCCGGGCGTCGGCAGCGCCTCGGTCAGCGCCTTGGCGCCCTCGGCCAGGAACTGGCGACGCTCGGTGCGGTCACGACGACGCTGCAGCTTGCGCGCCTCCTTGATCCGCCCACTGCGGACGGTGAGCAGATCGGTGGTCATGGGAGGAGCATCCGGTTTCCCAGGTGATGAATGCAAACTGCCTCTTCACACACGACGCATCGTGTGTGAAGAGGCAGGACGGGTTCATCACCTGGGAAACCGGCCCCCAGGCGCGTCACCCGGAGGTGCGCGGGACGCTCAGGCGGAGGCGGGAGCGTTCACGTCGGCCGGCAGGGCGGCCTTCGCGGCGGCGACCAGCGCGCTGAACGCGGGGGCGTCGTTGACGGCGAGGTCGGCCAGGATCTTGCGGTCGACCTCGACACCGGCCAGGTTCAGGCCCTGGATGAAGCGGTTGTAGGTCATGCCCTCGGCACGCGCCGCCGCGTTGATGCGCTGGATCCAGAGCTTGCGGAAGTCGCCCTTCTTCTTCTTGCGGTCGTTGTAGCTGTAGACCAGCGAGTGGGTGACCTGCTCCTTGGCCTTGCGGTACAGGCGCGAGCGCTGACCCCGGTAGCCGGAGGCGCGCTCGAGGACGACCCGGCGCTTCTTGTGGGCGTTGACTGCCCGCTTGACGCGTGCCATGTGATGCTCCTTGGTGCTAGTTCGAGATGTGCCCGTCAGGGCGTCGTGGAGAGGACGTGACCGGTGCGCCGGCCGTCCGGGTGGGACCCGTCGGTCCCGGGGTTCTCAGAGACCGAGCAGCTTCTTGGCGCGGCTCACGTCGGACTTGGCCAGCTCCGTCGTGCCCGACAGGCGACGGGTCACCTTCGAGGACTTCTTCTCCAGGTTGTGCCGCATCCCGGCCTTCTGGCGACGGATCTTGCCCGTGCCAGTGACGCGGAAGCGCTTGGAGGCACCGGAGTGCGTCTTGTTCTTCGGCATGTCAGTTCCTTACTTCTCGTTGCCGCGTCGCCACCCGGCGGGGCGGCGACGAACGTCGGTGACGGCTCCCGGGGCGGGCGCCGTGCGGTGGGTCAGGCCTCGATCTCGGGGTCGAGGTTCTCCGAGCGACCGCGCTCCTTCTTGGGGCCCGGGGCGGCGCGGCCCGCGCTGCGCTCGGCGTGCTCCTCGGCGCGCTCGGCCTCGCGGATCGCGGCCTTCTCGACCTTCTCGGCCTTGACCTCGGCCTTGGCCTCGGACTTCTTCTTGTGCGGCCCGATCACCATGGTCATGTTGCGACCGTCCTGCTTGGGGTTGGACTCGATGAACCCCAGGTCGGTCACGTCCTCGGCCAGGCGCTGCAGCAGCCGGTAGCCCAGCTCGGGGCGGTGCTGCTCGCGACCGCGGAACATGATGGTGATCTTGACCTTGTCCCCGGACCGCAGGAACCGCACGACGTGACCCTTCTTGGTCTCGTAGTCGTGGGCGTCGATCTTCGGCCGGAGCTTCATCTCCTTGATGACCGTGTTCGTCTGGTTCCGGCGGGCTTCACGGGCCTTCTGGGCGTTCTCGTACTTGAACTTGCCGTAGTCCATGAGCTTGCAGACGGGCGGCTTGCCCATGGGCGCGATCTCGACCAGGTCGAGGTCGGCCTCCTGGGCCAGTCGCAGGGCGTCGCCGGTGGAGACGATGCCGACGGTCTCGCCGTTGGGTCCAACGAGACGGACCTCGGGTACCCGGATCCGGTCGTTGATGCGCAGCTCGGTGCTGATGGGTCCTCCTGGATAGATCAGATGGTCGACCCGGGAGGGACACCGACTCGGGACACTTTCTGCCCCGGGAACGACGACGGCCTCCGTGCGACACGCACGAAGGCCTCTGGAGACGGGTAGCACGACACCAGGGTCGGGCTGTTCCGTGACCGGGACCCGACGACCTGTGGCTCAGGGGTGGAGATGGTGGTGCGAGCCGGCGGTCGGTGCGGGTGGGAGGAGGCCTCCGCTTGTGTGATGCCGTCGTCCATGTGGGACGTCGGCATCGGTCGCGGACCAGACTACCGGTCCGGGTGCGGGATTGCACATCGGCGTACGGCGGGCCCGCGCGGAGCCCCGGAACGGATCCCGGCGGGCCTCACACCGGGCGCACCCAGGCCCAGGCCCGCTCGCCCCGCTCCCGCACCTCGCGCAGGCGCAGGCCCTCGGCCAGGCGCTGCAGGTCCTCGGACTCCACCACGAACCGGACCGGCCCGGCGACGTCGAGGACCATCGCCGCGGCGTCGTCCTGGCGGGCCGCGCGCGCGGCGTCGGCCAGCGACACCGGGACCGGTCTCGCCGCGGGGTCCCAGCCCTGGAGCGTCGCGCTCGAGGTGAACCCCAGGAGCGCCGTGCGGCCGTCGCGTCCGCGCAGCAGCACCGCGGCCATGTCGCTGGTCTTGTCGTGGGCCAGGCCCTGCTCGTCGACCTCCACCTCGCCCAGGACGGCCACGACCGGCACGAGCACCCGCGCCTCCTGGAGGACCGCCAGGGTCGCGAGGTGGAGGAGGTCGGGGTCCTCGTCGTACGCCGCGAGGGCGGCCGCGACCCCGTCCGGGGCCGAGCCGTCGTCGCCGGCGAAACCGGGGTCGGGGAGGGAGCGCACGAGCGTCATCCTCCCAGAGCCAGCGGCGCGGCCCCTTCCTCGGTGGCGTCGGGCTCGTGCCGCCCACCCGGTCCCGGCCTAGGCTGGGTCCATGGCCGGACCCGCTGCCCTCGCCGTCGACGTCACCCTGGACTCCACGACGTGGACCGCGCTCGCGCTGGTGCTGACCCTGATCGGGGCCGCCGTCACCGTGCTGGCCTGGCGCCGCCGGGGTCCGGCCTCGGCGACGCGGGCGCTGGCCTGGACGCTCGTGCCGGTCGCCGCCTGGCTGACCGGGACCCTGCGCCTGGTCGTGGCCGTGGTCGAGGACGTCGCCACCTGGGCGAGCCGCCTCGCCTTCTCCCCCACCGTGTGGGCTGGGGTCGTCGTGGCCGGCGTCTCGGTGGTGCTGTGGTGGGTCTCGGGCCGGATGCTGGCCCGCGGGATCGGCGTACGGGCCGTGGGGGGCCGGGGCGAGCGGTCGGTCGGCGCCGCGGGCGGGGCCCCCGCGACCGGGCGCCGCGCCACGGAGCCGACGTCACCGAAGCGCGGCGGCCGCACCGGCGGTCGCAAGGACGACGGGCTGGGCGACGTCGAGGGGATGGACGACATCGAGGCCATCCTGCGCAAGCACGGCATCTGAGTGCCGCGGGACCACCCGGCCGCGGGACCGGTCCTCGACCGGCTGCTGACCCGCAGCCCCACGCTCGGGTCGGGCCGGCTGCTCTGCGTCGACGGGCCCGCCGGGGCCGGCAAGACCACCCTGGCCGCGGCGGTCGCGGACCTGGTGCCCGGGGCGCGGGTCGTGCACGTCGACGACCTGCTCGCGGGCTGGCAGGGGCTACCAGGCCTGGCCGGCCGTTTCGAGGACCTGCTGCGGCCGCTGGCCGGTGACCGGCCTGGCTCCTACGTGCGCTGGGACTGGGTCGCCGGTGGCTGGGCCGAGACGGTGCCGGTGCGGCCGGGTCCGCTCCTGGTCCTGGAGGGGGTCGGGTCCGGTGCCGCGGCGTACGCCGACCTCAGGACGCTGCTGGTCTGGGTGCAGGCGCCCCACGACCTGCGGATGCGGCGCGGCCTCGAGCGCGACGGCGACGCCTTCGCCCCGCACTGGGAGCGGTGGGCGGCCGCCGAGGCCACGCTGTTCGCCCGCGAGGACACCCGGGCGCGCGCCGACGTGCTCGTCGACGGCCGCGACGGCACGCTCCTGGACCCCTGACCCCCTCTCGGCGTGGCCGGGCGTGCCGGCATCCCCCTCTCAGCGGGATGGAGCGTGCGGGGATCCCCCTCTCGGCGAGGTGCGGGGCGGCCCCTCCCGGGTCAGACCGTGGGGGTCCGGGCGGCGATGGTGGCGCGGATCTCGCGCACGGCGCGGCGGGCGCGGTCGCCGTCGGAGCCCTGGACGCCGATCAGCGAGATCGAGGTGCCGTCGGAGAGGTCGAGGCTGCCCCAGGGCGCGCCGCGGCGCAGGTGGACCGCGATCACCTGCGACCACTCGAAGCTGCGGCGGCGGTAGCCGTTGACCACGACCAAGCCCTCCGCGGTCGCGGTCACCCTCGAGCGCACCAAGGAGTTGTAGGTCAGGAACAGCAGCAGGCCCATCAGCACCAGCGTCGCGCGCTGGAAGACCGTGAACTGGCGGCGCACGTCGCCGGGCAGCAGGATCCAGACCGCCACCACCAGGACGACCAGCAGGCCGCCGAAGACCCAGATCGCGACCCGTACGCCGAACGGGCGCCACGTGTGCGGCAGCTCCGGGGGCTCGACGCGGGGGGCGGCCCCGCCGGCCGGGCTAGAGCCGGCAGGCATGGATGTCGGTCAGCAGGATGGCGCGGGCGCCGACCTCGTAGAGGTCGTCCATCAGCTTCTGGGCGCCGTCGCGGGGCACCATCGCGCGCACCGCGACCCAGCCCTCGCGGTGCAGCGGCGACAGCGTCGGGCCCTCGAGACCGGGGGTCAGCGCGACCGCCGCCTCGATGTGCTCGCGCGGCATGTCGTAGTCCATCATCACGTAGCTGCGGGCCACGAGGACCCCGTCGAGGCGCCGCTTGAAGATCTCGAAGCCGTGCGGCTCCACCGATCCGGCGCGGGCGATCAGGACGGCCTCGGACTCCAGGATGACGTCGCCGAGGATCTCCAGACCGGCCGCGCGCAGGGTGCTGCCGGTCTCGACGACGTCGGCGATCACGTCGGCGACGCCGAGCTGGATGCTGCTCTCCACGGCCCCGTCGAGGCGCACGACGTCGGCCTGGACGCCGCGCTCGGAGAGGTGGCGACGCACCACCCCGACGTACGACGTGGCGATCCGCTTGCCGGCCAGGTCGTCGAGGGAGCCCAGCGTGCCGGGGCGGGCCGCGAACCGGAACGACGAGCGGCCGAAGCCCAGCGTGCGGACCTCCTCGGCCTTGGAGCCCGAGTCGAGCAGCAGGTCGCGGCCGGTGATCCCGACGTCGAGGGTGCCCTCGCCGACGTAGAGCGCGATGTCGCGCGGGCGCAGGTAGAAGAACTCCACGCCGTTCTCGGCGTCGATCACCGAGAGCTGCTTGGAGTCGGTGCGCTGGCGGTAGCCGGCCTCGCGCAGCATCTCCGAGGCCGCCTGCGACAGCGCCCCCTTGTTGGGGATCGCGATCCGCAGCAGCGGCCGGTCCTCGGTCGAGGTGGTGGCGCCGGTCGAGCCTGTCAAGCCTGTCGAGACCGTGTTCACGTGGCTGATCCCCCTACAGGTGGGCGTAGACGTCGTCGAGCGAGATGCCGGCGGCCAGCATCATCACCTGCGCGTGGTAGAGCAGCTGGCTGAGCTCCTCGGCCGTGCGCTCGGGACCCTCGTGCTCGGCGGCCATCCAGGACTCGGCGGCCTCCTCGACCAGCTTCTTGCCGATGGTGTGCACCCCGGCGTCGAGCTCGGCCACGGTGCCCGAGCCCGCGGGCCGGGTGCGGGCCTTCTCGCCAAGCTCGGTCCAGAGCTCCTCGAACGTCTTCACGCCTCTAGGTTAGGCGTCGCGGCGCCGGCCAGGTCCCGCAGGGTGTGGGCGGTGACCAGGGCCGCGGCGGTCGCCTCGTAGCCCTTGTCCTCGGCCGATCCCTCGAGCCCGGCGCGGTCCAGGGCCTGCTGCTCGGTGTCGCAGGTCAGCAGGCCGAAGCCGACCGGGGTGCCAGTCTCCAGGGCGACGCGGGCCAGCCCGTCGGTCGCGGCGGAGCAGACGTACTCGAAGTGCGGGGTGCCGCCGCGGATCACGACGCCCAGCGCGACCACGGCGTCGTACGACGTGGCCAGCGCGCGGGCGACCACCGGCAGCTCGAAGGAGCCGGGGACGTGCACGACGCGGTGCTCGCCCACGGCGTACGCCGCCAGGGCCCGCTCGGCGCCGGCGACCAGGCCGCCCATCACCTGGTCGTGCCAGCTGCTGGCCACGACGGCGACGCGCAGGTGCGAGGAGTCGATCGGGTGGTCGGTGGGGCTGCCGTGACCGCTCATCGGCCGGCTCCTTCGGTGTCGGTGAGGTGGTCGCTGAGGGGGTGCGCCGGGTCGATCGACTCGGGCAGGCCGTCGAGCTGGTGGCCCATCCGGTCGCGCTTGGTGGTCAGGTAGGCCAGGTTGTGCCCGTTGGGCCGCGGCGTCAGGGCGACCCGCTCGGCCACCGGGATGCCGTAGGCCTCCAGGCTGCGGGTCTTCTCGGGGTTGTTGGTCAGCAGCCGGACGGTGCTCACCCCGAGGTCGCGCAGCACCTGGGTCGCGGCGCCGTAGTGGCGCGCGTCCGCGGGCAGCCCGAGGTCGAGGTTGGCGTCCACGGTGTCGCGACCGTGGTCCTGCAGCTCGTAGGCGCGCAGCTTGGCCAGCAGCCCGATCCCCCGGCCCTCGTGGCCGCGCAGGTAGACCACCACGCCCCGGCCCTCGGCGACGATCAGGTCCATCGCCTCGTCCAGCTGCGGCCCGCAGTCGCACCGCTCGGAGCCGAAGACGTCGCCGGTCAGGCACTCGCTGTGCACCCGGGTGAGCACCGGGGTGCCGTCGGTGAGCGCCTCGGGGTCGCCGTAGACGAGCGCGACGTGCTCGCTGCCGTCGACGGTGATCCGGTAGCCGAAGGCGGTGAAGTCGCCGTGCCGGGTGGGCAGCACGGTGCGGGCGACGCGCACGACGTGGTTCTCGGTGCGGCGACGGTGGTGGACCATCTGCTCGATCGAGATCATCTTCAGGCCGTGCTCGTCGGCGAAGGCACGCAGCTCGGGGGCGCGCTTCATGGTGCCGTCGTCGTTGACCACCTCGACCAGCACGCCGGCCGGGGTCAGGCCGGCCATCCGGGCCAGGTCGACGGCCGCCTCGGTGTGGCCGCGACGCACCAGCACTCCGCCCTCGCGGTAGCGCAGCGGGAAGACGTGACCGGGCCGGGTCAGCTCCCACGGCTCCGTGGCGGAGTCGGCCAGCACCCGCGCGGTGTGCGCGCGGTCGTGGGCCGAGATGCCGGTGGAGACGCCGTCGCGCGCGTCCACCGAGATCGTGTACGCCGTGCGGAGCTTGTCCTTGTTGTGGGGCGTCATCAGCGGGATCTCGAGCCGCTCGAGCATGTCGCCGGGCATCGGCACGCAGATCACCCCGCTGGAGTGGCGGATCGTGAACGCCATCAGCTCCGGGGTGGCCTTGGACGCGGCGAAGATCAGGTCGCCCTCGTTCTCGCGGTCCTCGTCGTCGACGACCACGACCGCCTTGCCGGCGGCGATGTCGGCGATCGCCTCCTCGACGTCGTCGAGACGGATCGACTCGTGCTGGCTCACGCCGGCACCTCCTGCTCCTCCGCCGCGACGGCGACGGGTTGTTCACGACGGGCGGCGCGCGCCCAGGTCACGAGACCGGCGACCACGAGGGCGCCGTACACCACGAAGAGGATCGCGGTGGGGTAGTAGCCCGAGTGCCACAGCAGCGGCACCCCGACGAGGTCGACGGCGATCCACGCGACCCAGAAGTCGGTCCACCCGCGCGCCATGGCGTAGGTCGCGACCATCGAGCCGACGAAGATCCACGCGTCGCACCAGTAGTACCAACGCGGTGCCGGGAACCCTGCGCCGACCACGCTGAAGACCCACTGGAGGACCAGCACCCCGGCGGCCGCGGCCACGAGCAGCGGCAGCCGCTCCCCGGCCGTGGCCCAGCGCGGGGTCAGGGCGTGCTCGGTGTCGGGCGCCCCGGACGTGACGTCGTGGCCGGCGCGCGCGGCCCGCACGGCGCGCCAGCGCTGCCAGCCGTAGATGCTGGTGAGCACGAAGAACACCTGGCGTCCGGCCTGCCCGAAGAGCGGCACGGGCGCGTCGGCCTCGAACGTGGCGGCCACGAAGACCGTGAACAGCAGCACGTTGCCCACGATGCCGACGGGCCAGGCCCAGACCTTGCGGCGCAGGCCGCCCAGGGCCGAGGCGAACCCGAAGCCGTTGCCCAGGATCTCGCGCCAGGTGATCGGGTGGCCGGCGATGCTGACCTGGGCGTCGTACAGGGAGGTCAGGAGGCTCATGGGCGCACCATCTTCTCGACGTACTTGGCGATCACGTCGACCTCGAGGTTGACCGTCTCCCCCGGCGCCCGCGAGCCCAGCGTCGTGCGGGCCAGGGTCTCGGGGATCAGGCTCACGGTGAAGGAGTCGGCGCGGACCTCGACCACGGTCAGCGAGATGCCGTCCACGGTGATCGAGCCCTTGGGCACCAGGTAGCGGTCCAGCTCGCTCGCGCCGTCGGGGCCGGTCGGGAGCGCGATCTCGACGACCTCCCAGTGCTCGCTGGGGGTGCGGGAGCGCACGGTGCCGGTGCCGTCGACGTGGCCCTGGACGATGTGACCGCCCAGACGGGTGCTCGGGGTGACGGCGCGCTCGAGGTTGACCCGGGCGCCTGGCGCCAGCGCCCCCAGGGAGGACTTGTCCAGGGTCTCGCGCATCACGTCGGCGGTGAACAGCTCGCCGTCGCGCTGCGCGACGGTCAGGCAGACGCCGTTGACGCAGATGGAGTCGCCCAGCGCGGCGTCCTGGGTCACGACCGGCCCGCGCACGCTCAGGCGCACGGCGTCGCCCTGGTCCTCCAGCGACTCGACGGTGCCGAGCTCCTCGACGATCCCGGTGAACATCTAGTGCCCTTCTCCCTGTGAGGTCGGTGCCTGATCGGTGTGGTCGGTGCGGCCGGTGTGCTCGGTCTGGTCGGTGTCCCGGTGCGGGACCAGCGTGAGCCGCACGTCGGCGTCCTCGCGCGGGTCGGTGCTCCTGATCGTGGTGGCCTCGACCAGCCGCAGGCGCAACGCCGCGTCGATCGTGGAAATGCCCAGGTCGCCCACGGCAGGGGCGCCCGCCCCGAGCAGCACCGGGGCGACGTAGGCGACCACCTCGTCGACGAGCCCGGCGCGCAGGAAGGCGGCGGCCAGGGTCGGGCCGCCCTCGAGGAACACGTGGCGACGGCCCAGGTCGTGCAGGCGGGCCAGCGCCTCGCGGGGGTCGCGGGTCCGCAGCAGGACCGTCTCGGCGGCGGCGTCGAGGACCCGGCGGTCGGAGGCGGTCGCCCGCTCCCCCACCACCGCGCGCAGCGGCTGGTGCGGCACCGGCTCGTCGACCTCGTCGCGCACGGTCAGCTGGGGGTCGTCGGTCGCGACCGTCCCGGTCCCGACCAGCACCACGTCGCACTGCCCGCGCAGGCGGTGCACGTCGCGGCGGGCGGCGGCCGAGGTGATCCAGCGGCTGGTCCCGTCGGCTGCCGCGCTCCGCCCGTCGAGGGTCGCGGCCAGCTTCCAGGTCACGAACGGTCGGCCGTGCTCCAGGGCGAAGGTCCAGGCCCGGTTGAGCCGGCGCGACTCGGCCTCCGCCAGGCCCTCGACGACCTCGATCCCGGCGGCGCGCAGGGTCGCGGTGCCGCCGCTGGCCAGCGGGTTGGGGTCGCGCTGGGCCAGCACCACACGGCGTACGCCGGCCTCGACGAGCGCGCGCGAGCACGGGCCCGTACGGCCGGTGTGGTTGCAGGGCTCGAGCGTCACCACGGCCGTGGTCCCGGCGGCCGACCCGCCGGCCTCGGCGAGCGCCGTCAGGGCGGCGACCTCGGCGTGGGGCGTGCCGGCGCCGCGGTGGAACCCCTCGGCGACCTCGGTGCCGTCGGCGTCCAGCAGGACGCAGCCCACCCGCGGGTTCGGTCCGAGGGGTACGCCGGGCGTCGCGGCCAGCTCGAGGGCGCGACGCATCGCGCGCTGCTCCGCGGCGCTGACGTCCATCTCCACCCTCCGTCGTCGACGCTCGCGCACGACGGGGGTGTCCGGCGCCCCGGGACTGCACCGGTGCGCCTGCGCTCTTCTCATCCGGACTGTGACCGTCGGTCCAGGAGTTCCACCTGGTCAACCGGCCGCGGGATGCGGTCGGGTCGCGGACTGTCACCGCCGGTGCGGATTTTCACCGCCCCCAGAGCACGCGAGCAGAATCTGCTCGAACGCGTCGAAGTCTGCCACAGCGCGGGTGACCCCCACCCGGCACGTCACGGTGCGGACGCGGCAAGACCCGGGTCGTGGCGGACGACCCGGGTCTGCACGGCGGTCGCGGGGCCGGGAGCGAGCCCCCTCCCAAGGATGGTCCCGTGCCCGGCGTTGCCGCCACGATCGGGTGTACCCACCCGATCTCGACCCATGCGCGGGGTCCGAGGGGCGGTCGCCGCGCGTCTCGGGAGGTGGCCGGGAGGCGCGGGGTCGGGCGCGCGGGTCGGGCGCAGGATCAGGCGCGGGCGGCGGTGTCGCGCAGCTCGCGGACCATCGCGTCGGGGTCCTCGGCGGAGTAGACGGCCGAGCCGGCCACGAACACGTCGGCACCGGCCTCCGCGCAGCGCTCGACGGTCTCCAGCGAGACGCCGCCGTCGACCTGCAGCCAGACCTCGAGGCCGGCGGCCGAGATCAGCTCGCGGGCCCGGCGGATCTTGGGCAGGCACAGGTCGAGGAACTTCTGGCCCCCGAAGCCGGGCTCGACCGTCATCACCAGCAGCATGTCGAGCTCGCCCAGCATGCCGGCGCAGGCCTCCACCGGGGTGGCCGGCTTGAGGGCCATCGAGGCCCGGGCGCCCTTGGCGCGGATCTCGCGGGCCAGCCGCACCGGGGCCGCGGCCGCCTCGAGGTGGAAGGTGACCGACCCGGCCCCCGCCTCGGCGTACGCCGGTGCCCAGCGGTCGGGGTCCGCGATCATCAGGTGGGCGTCGATCGGCAGGTCGCTGCGGGCGGCCAGGCTCTCGACGACGGGGAGCCCCAGGGTCAGGTTGGGCACGAAGTGGTTGTCCATCACGTCGACGTGGACCCAGTCGGCGCTGGGGATCCGCGCCACCTCCTCGGCGAGGCGGGAGAGGTCGGCGTTGAGGATGCTCGGCGTGATCTGGAGGCCCATGGTGGGCCCCAGGTTAGCCGCGTGGACGGGACTAGTTCGGGCCGGCACCGCGTTGCGCCCCCCATGTCCAGCTCACCCACCGACACGCTCACCCGCCCCCGCGACCGGCGACCGACCTCGGGCCAGGTGCCGCCGTCGGCGGCCGCCAAGCCGCCCCAGGTGGTCGTCGCCGGCGTCGGCGCCCTGGTCGCCGTCGGTCTCGGCCTGCTGGTGTGGCAGCGCTCGGGCCAGGTGCCGGCCGTCCTCTACGTCATCGGCACGGCCCTGGGCTTCGTGCTGTTCCACAGCCGCTTCGGGTTCACCTCCGCCTGGCGCCAGCTGGTCGCGGTGCGCCAGGGCGCCGGGCTGCGCGCCCACATGCTGATGATCGGGGTGGCGGCGACGCTGTTCGCCCCGATCCTGGCCGGCGGCGTGGTCTGGCACGGCGCGGCCGCCACCCCGTCGCTGGCCCCGATCGGCTTCGGGGTGACCGTCGGCGCGTTCCTGTTCGGCGCCGGCATGCAGATCGGCGGGTCGTGCGCCTCCGGCACGCTCTTCGCCGTCGGCAGCGGCCAGACGGCGATCCTGATCACGCTGGCCGGCTTCGTCGGCGGGTCCACGCTGGGCGCCTACCAGTTCTCCTGGTGGACCGACGACCTGCCCCGCCACGCCCCGATCTCGCTGGCCTCCACCTCGTGGGGCTACCCCGGCGCCTGGCTGATCACGATGGCCGTGATCGGGCTGATCGTCGCGGCGACGTACGTCGTGGGGCGCCGGGCCCCCGCCGGCTCCGTGCCGCCGGTCGACCGCGCTCCCGTGGCCCGCGGTCTGGCCCGCGCCGCCCGCGGCTCCTGGCCGCTCTGGGTCGGGGCGCTGCTGCTCGCCGGCCTCAACGCCCTGACCCTGTGGGTCTCGGGCAGCGCCTGGGGCATCACCTTCGCGTTCGCCCTGTGGGGCTCCAAGCTGCTCGACGTGCTCGGCGTGGACGTGGGCTCGTGGAGCTACTGGCAGGACCCGGCCAACGCCGCGAAGTTCGACGCGGGCTGGCTGGCGGAGAAGACCTCGGTGATGGACCTCGGCATCATCCTGGGCGCGCTGGTCGCCTCGGCGCTCGCGGGCGCCTTCGTGGTGCACCGCCGGATCCCGCTCCGGCTCGCGCTCGGCGCGGTCGTGGGCGGCGTGATGATGGGGTACGGCGCCCGGATCGCCTTCGGCTGCAACATCGGCGCCTACTTCGACGGGATCGCCTCCTTCAGCCTGCACGGCTGGCTCTGGGGCGCGATGGCGCTGCTCGGCACCGTCCTGGGCCTGCGGCTGCGCCCGCTCTTCGGCCTGGGCAACCCGGCCCCGGGCGACTCCGTCTGCTGAGGGGTCCGGCGAGGGGTCCGGGTAGTCCCTGACGATCCGGTGGTCCGTGTCCGACATGTCCCGACCAGATCGTCCGGGACCACCCGCCCTCAGCGGCGCAGGACGGCCAGGAACATGGCGTCGGTGCCGTGGCGGTGCGGCCACAGCTGGACGGCGCCCTCGAGGTGGGCCGAGCCGGCGTCGGTTGCCTCGGGGAGCAGCGGCCGGGCGTCCTCCACGACGACGTCCGGGTGCTGCTCCAGCACGGCCCGCACGACCCCGGCGGTCTCGCTCACGACCGGCGAGCAGGTGGCGTAGACGACCACGCCGCCGGG
Source organism: Nocardioides korecus (assembly GCF_054778395.1). Lineage (NCBI taxonomy): Bacteria > Bacillati > Actinomycetota > Actinomycetes > Propionibacteriales > Nocardioidaceae > Nocardioides > Nocardioides korecus. The sequence continues at coordinate 44,857 of NZ_BAAGZO010000008.1, forward strand.
CCGCACGGACTCCAGCGCGCGGTCGAGCAGGGCCCGCTGGAGGACGACGAGGTCGCCGACGTCGCCCGGCGTACGCCGCCAGCGGCTCTCGGGCCGGCGTCGCAGGGCCCCCAGCCCGGAGCAGGGGGCGTCGACCAGCACGCGGTCGAAGGTGCCCTCGTGCCACGGGGGTCGGGTGCCGTCGCCGGTGACCACGTCGCCGGTGGTGGCGCGCAGGGCCTGGCGCACGAGCAGGGCGCGGTGCGGCTGACGCTCGTTGGCCAGCAGCCGGGCGCCGCGCTGGTCGGCCAGGGCGGCCAGCAGCGCGGCCTTGCCGCCGGGTCCGGCGCACAGGTCCAACCAGCGCTCGTCGCGGCCCTGCACCTCGGCGCGGGCCAGCGCGAGCGCGACCAGCTGCGAGCCGGCGTCCTGCACCCCGGCCCGCCCCTCGCGCACGGCGGGCACGGCTCCCGGGTCGCCCCCGTCCAGGGCCACCGCGAGCGGGGAGATCGCCAGGCGCTCGCCGCCCAGCTCCGCGACCTCGCACAGGCCGGGCCGCGCCACCAGCGTCACGCGGGGGCGCTCGTTGTCGGCGGCGAGCAGCGCCTCGAGCTCGTCGGGCCGGGCGAGCGCCCGGTCGAGCTCGGTGACGATCCACCGCGGGTGGGAGGTGCGCACGTCCGGGCCGGCGCCGAGCTCGTCCATCCAGCCGTCGAGGTCGCGAGCGGCCAGGCGCCGCATCACGGCGTTGGTGAAGCCGGCCGGCTTGTGGCCGACGCGCGTGCGCACGAGCTCGACGGTGCTGGCCACGGCGGCGTGGTCGGGGACGCGCATGGCCAGGACCTGGTGGGCCCCCAGCCGGAGCGCGTCGCGGACCCCGGGATCGGGGCGGCGGTCCACGAGGTGGTCGATCACGGCGTCGTACGTCCCCTGGCCGCGCAGCGTGCCGCCGACCAGCTCGGTGGCGAACGCCGCGTCCCGGGTCTCCAGGCCGCGCTCGCGCAGCAGCTGGGGCAGCACCAGGTTGGCGTAGGCTTCGTCGGTGCGTACCGCGGTCAGCACGTCGAAGGCGAGCAGGCGCGCGGAGTCGACCTTGGGGACCTTCTCGGTGCTCGGCTCCCGGCGGGGTGCTCCACCGGCGGGACGCGCACCGGCACCGGGCCCGCCCCGGCGTCCGCGCGCTCCGCCCGCCCCGTCGGTACGCCGGGGCCGCCGGGGCCGCTGCTCGGCCGGGCTCACCCGAGGTGCTCGCGGACCAGTCGGCGCGGGGCGTTGGCGGCCCACGCGTCGGTGATCACCTCACGCAGCTCGGCCACGGTGATCTCGTGCAGCCGGGAGAGCCGGACCAGGACGGAGGGGTGGCTGCGAAAGTGGTCGATGGTGAAGAAGGGGCCCTCGGCCTCCACCAGCGTCACTTGTGCCGCGGGGTCGCCGAGCTTGACCACCACGAGGTCGTGGTAGGGCTCACCGGTCTCCGGGTCGACGGCGGTCGTGTGCGGCTTGCGGTAGAGCACGAACCCGCGACCCTTGTCCTCGCCGCCGCGCACCCGGTGCGGCACCAGCCACGTCGGCACGTCGCCCCACGAGGTGCCGAACCAGGTGCCGGGCAGGCCCGCGCAGATCTCGTCCACGTCGGCCGGCGTCGCGGGACGGTCCTCCGGCCCGGAGCCGGCGGGACCGTCGGTCGTGGACATCGGCCCAGCGTACGACCGGGCGAGGTCGGGCGGCACCGCCAGCGCGCTCAGGTCGTCCCCGCCCCGGCACCGAAGGACGCGCCGGACTCCAGGCGCGCACCGCGCGCCCAGTCGGCGGCGTCCATCTCCTTCTTGCCGAACGGCTTGACCCGGCCGAGCTGCACGGGCCCGGTGGCGGTGCCGACGAAGACGGCGTTCTTGGTGACCTCGAGCAGGCCGGGCGCCAGGCGCTCGCGGCCCACGGGTCGCACGGGGCCCAGCTTGACCCGCTCCCCGGCGTACGTCGTCCAGGCGCCGGGGGCCGGCGTGCACGCGCGCACCCGGCGGTCGACCGCGACGGCGGGCTCGGCCCAGTCGACCTCGGCGTCCTCGACCAGGATCTTGGGGGCCAGGCTGACGCCCTCGGCCTGCTGCTCGCGCGCCTCGAGGGTGCCGTCCTCGATGCCGTCGAGGGTCTGGACCAGCAGCCCGGCCCCGCCCTCGGCCAGTCGCTCGAGCAGGTCGCCGGCGGTGTCGCCGGGGCGGATCGTCTGCGTCATGGTGCCGTACGTCGGCCCGGCGTCGAGCTCCTTGACGATGCGGAACGTGGTCGCGCCGCTGACCTCGTCGCCGGCCCAGACGGCGTGCTGCACCGGGGCCGCGCCGCGCCACGACGGCAGCACCGAGAAGTGGAGGTTGACCCAGCCGTGGACGGGGATGTCGAGGGCGGACTGCGGCAGCAGCGCGCCGTACGCCACGACCGGGCAGCAGTCGGGGGCCAGCGCGCGCAGCGCGGCCTGGAAGTCGGGGTCGCGCGGGTGCTCGGGCTTGAGCACCGGCACCCCGAGCTCCTCGGCGCGACGGCCCACGGGGCTCGGGGTGAGCCGCCGTCCGCGTCCCGCGGGTGCGTCCGGGCGGGTGACGACCCCGACCAGCTCGTGGCGGCTGGCGGCGACGGCCTCCAGCGCGGGCAGGGCGACCTCGGGGGTGCCGGCGAAGACCACCCGCATCAGATGCCGAACCCGTTCGTGGGGTGCGGGGAGACCTTGACCTGCGGGGCGGCGCCGAACCACTCCGCCTCGCGGATGTAGCGCATCGCCTCCTTGCGCGACTCCCGGTCCAGGCGGTCCACGAAGATGATGCCGTCGAGGTGGTCGGTCTCGTGCTGGATCGCCCGCGCGAGCATCTCCGAGCCCTCGACCACGAGCGGCTCCCCGTGCATGTCGAAGCCGTTGGCCACCACCGACAGCGCCCGGAGGCACTCGATGCTGAACCCGGGGATGGACAGGCACCCCTCGGCGCCCTCCTGCTGCTCCGGCGACAGGGTCAGCGTCGGGTTCACCAGGTGACCGAGCTCGCCGTCGACGTGCCAGGTGAAGACCCGCAGGCCCACGCCCACCTGGGGCGCGGCCAACCCGGCGCCGGGGGCGTCGAGCATGGTGTCGGTGAGGTCGGCCACCAGGGTCCGCAGCTCCTTGTCGAAGTCGACGACGGGGGCTGCGGGCGTGCGCAGCACCGGGTCGCCGAAGAGCCTGATCGGCCTGACGGACACAGTTCCTCCTCGCACACGACGTGAGCCGCCCAGTCTAGGAGGGACGGCGCACCGGACCGGCCACCCCTCCCGGTCGCCGGGGCCGCTCACCCCAGCGAGGCCGGATCCACCTCGATGCGCAGGTGCGGCAGCTTGCGGGTCGAGCGGTGCACCTGCAGGTCCCGCAGGGCGGCGGACAGGGCCGGTCCGGCGGCCCGGGGCACCCGGACGACGTACCGCACCTCCCCGACCTCGCGGGCGTCGCGCTCGTCGACCGGCGCCGGGCCCAGCACCTCGGCCCCGGGCGGCCAGGTGGCGCCCTCCACCGCGGGCCGCACGTCCGCGGGCGCGCCCTGCACCGTCGCGACCCGCGAGGCCGGCGGCAGGTGGGCCGAGAGCCGCTCGTCGATCTCCCGCCGGGCCAGGCCGGCGGGGTCCCAGCGGACCAGCGCCTGGAGCGAGGGCTCCGCAGCGTCGCCCACGGCCAGCACCCGCGGGGGTGCCCCGGCCCCGCCACCGTCGCCGTCGCCCGCGCTCGGCGCCCGCACGAGGGCGGCGGCGTTGGCCCAGCGGCGGTAGGCCTCCTCGGCCGCCCGCAGGTCGGCGCGCCCCAGCAGCAGCCAGGTGTCGAGCAGCACCACGGCGGCGTACCCCCCGACGGCCACCGGCTCCGCACCGGGCGTCGCCACGACCACCGCCGGCTCGTCCGGCACCTCGGCGAGCACCCGCTCCCCGGCTGAGGAGCGCTTGACCACGACCCCGGGCAGGGCCCGACCGAGCTCCTCCGCGGTCCGGTCGTCGCCCAGCACGGGGGCCCGCAGCGCCCGCCCGCCGCACTCCGGGCAGGCCCAGGACGGCGCCGGCGTGGCGCACCAGCCGCACTCGGCGGGGCGGTGGGCGCGCAGCTGCCGCAGGGGCCCGTGGCAGACCGCGCACAGCGCTGGGTGCCGGCAGCGGGCGCAGGCCAGCCGGGTGGCGTAGCCGACCCGCGGGGCCTGGACCAGCACCGGCCCCTCCTGGACCGCCGAGCGCAGCAGCTGGAGCGCCTCGCTGGGCAGGCGGGCGCTGCGGGCCCCGGCGTCGCGCTCGAGGTCGACGTCGGTGTCACCGGTCAGGTGCACGGCCACGCGTCGGCGTACGACGTCCCGGGGTGCGGCGACCTCGGTGGCCCACCCGGTGCGCAGGAGGTACTCCGCCTCGACGCTGCGGGCGTGCGCCGCCAGCAGAGCTGCGCACCCGCGCTCCTGGGCGCGCATCAGCAGCACCTCGCGGGCGTGCGGGTACGGCGCCCGCGGCTCGTCGTGGAGGTCGTCGCCGTCGTCCCAGATCGCCACCAGCCCGAGGTCGCGGACCGGCGCGAACGCCGCCGCCCGCGTGCCGATCGCGATCCGCACCCGACCCCGGCTCAGGGCCAGGAACGCCCGGTAGCGCTTGGCCGGCCCCGGGTCGGCCGAGAGCCGGACGTGGCGCCCGGTCCCCAGCCGCTGCACGAGGGCCTGGTCGAGCCGGTCGAGGTCGCGGTGGTCGGGCACGCAGACCAGGGCGCCCCGGCCGCTGGCGGCGGTCGCGACCACGGCCTCGGCCAGGACCTCGGCCCAGTCGTCGCCGGGCAGGACCGACCAGACCGTGCGCGGGTCCTCGCCCGCGGCCAGCGCCGCCACCGTCTCGGGGCCGCCGGTGTAGGCGCCCACCACGGCCGGGTCGGGGTCCCCCTCCACCTCGGGCGCGACCGGCGGCTCCTGCTTCTCCACCGCCGCGTGGCGCGGTGGCACGGCCAGCCGGAGGACGTCGGACCGGCTGCCGGCGTACCTCCTCGCGACGGCCTCGGTCAGCGCCGCGATGTCGGGGGTGAGCACCGGCTCGGCGCTGACCACCCGGCGCAGCGGCACCAGCCGGCCGGTGTGCTCGGTGGTGGCGGCGCGCTCCAGGACGAAGCCGTCGACCTCCTGGCCGGCGAACCGCACCTTGACCCGGACCCCCGGGAGCGCGGTCGCGGCCATGGTCGCGGGGACGGCGTAGTCGAAGGGCCGGTCCAGGTGCGCCAGCGGCACGTCGACCAGCACCCGGGCCACCGGGTCGACCTCGGCGCGCGGCACCGCCTTCTTCTCCACCGGCGGCGGCGTGGTGCGCGCGACGGCCTTGGCCCGCTCGGGGGGCGGCAGCAGCTCCAGCTGCTGCTCCTCCCCCTCACCCATGGCCGCATGCTCTCACCCGGGTGCGACAGGCGGGCCGGGGCCGGGGAGTCGCGGTGGGGCCGGCGGTTTCCCAGGTGATGAACCGAAACTGCCTCTCTGCACACAGAGCAACCTGGGCAGAGAGGCAGGGTGGGCTCATCACCTGGGAAACTGGACCGCGCGGGGTCGAGCCGGCCCCGGGGTCGCTGTACGCCGGAGGGGGTCGGGCAGAGCGTCGGGTGGTCGGGCGAACGTTCGGCCGACCACCCGACTGATCCCCGGCTAGCCGGGGATCAGTCGGTCCCGGGGCTCAGACCCCCGCGGCGGCCTTGAGGGCGTCGGCGCGGGTGGCCTTCTCCCAGGTGAAGTCGTCGAGCTCGCGACCGAAGTGGCCGTACGCCGCGGTCTGGGCGTAGATCGGGCGCAGCAGGTCGAGGTCGCGGATGATCGCGGCGGGGCGCAGGTCGAAGACCTCGAGGACGGCCTTCTGGATGACCTCGTCGGAGACGACGCCGGTGCCGAAGGTCTCGACGAAGACGCCGACGGGCTGGGCCTTGCCGATGGCGTAGGCGACCTGGACCTCGGCGCGACGGGCCAGGCCCGCGGCGACGATGTTCTTGGCCACCCACCGCATCGCGTACGCCGCGGAGCGGTCGACCTTCGACGGGTCCTTGCCGGAGAACGCGCCGCCGCCGTGGCGGGCCATGCCGCCGTAGGTGTCGACGATGATCTTGCGACCGGTCAGGCCGGCGTCGCCCATCGGGCCGCCGACCACGAAGATGCCGGTGGGGTTGACCAGCACGCGGTGGTCGTCGGAGGGGATGTCGAACATCGCCAGCACCGGGTCGATGACGTGCTGCTTGATGTCGGCCTCGAGCTGCTCGAGGGAGACCTCGGCGGCGTGCTGGGTGGAGAGCACCACGGTGTCGACGCGGACGGGGCTGTCCTGGTCGTCGTACTCGATGGTGACCTGGGTCTTGCCGTCGGGCCGCAGGTAGTCGAGCGTGCCGTCCTTGCGGACCGCGGTCAGCCGCTCCGAGAGGCGGTGGGCGATCGTGATCGGCAGCGGCATCAGCTCGGGGGTGTCGTCGCAGGCGTAGCCGAACATCAGGCCCTGGTCGCCCGCACCCTGCTGGTCGACCTCGTCAGCCGAGGATCCGACGCGGGACTCGTGACCGTGGTCGACACCGGCGGCGATGTCGGCGGACTGGCCGCCGATGGCGACCTGGACGCCGCAGGACTTGCCGTCGAAGCCCTTGAGGGAGGAGTCGTAGCCGATCTCGAGGATCTTGGCGCGGACCAGCTCGGCGACCGGCGCGTAGGCGTTGGTGCGGACCTCGCCGGCCACGACCACCAGCCCGGTGGTCAGGAGGGTCTCGACGGCGACGCGGAGGTTCTTCTTGTCCTCGTCGTGCGCGAGCAGGTAGTCCAGGACGGTGTCGCTGATCGCGTCGGCGATCTTGTCGGGGTGACCCTCGGTCACGGACTCGGAGGTGAACAGTCGGCCGGTCACTTCATCTTCTCCTGCGGTGTGTGGTGCGGGACGTGGTCAAGAGCATCTGGGGCCGGGTCACGGCCGCCTTCGACACTAACCGAGGGCACGCGAGCGGCACTCGCGTCTCACGGTGTGTCGACCCGGGCCGCCACGACGGCGTCCCAGATCACGTGGGCCAGGGCCGACTTGGAGCCCCGGGGGACGGGGGTGGTCGAGCCGTCGCGACCCAGCACGACGGCCTCGTTGTCCTCGGAGCCGAAGACCGCTCCCCCGCCGACGTCGTTGACGACCAGCAGGTCGCAGCCCTTGCGGGCGAGCTTGGCGCGGGCGTGGTCCATCACCGAGCCCTGCCCGTCGCCGGTCTCGGCGGCGAACCCGACCACGACCTGGCCGGCCCGGGACCGGTGGGCGGCGAGGCCGGCGAGGATGTCGGGGTTCTCCACCAGCGTGATCTGCGGGGTGGCGCCGTCGGGGCGCTTCTTGATCTTGGCGCCCGCGACGTCGACGGGGCGGAAGTCGGCCGGCGCGGCCGCCATCACCACGGCGTCGGCGTCCGCGCTGGCCGCGACCACCTCGCGCTGGAGCTCCTGCGTCGTCTCCACCCGTACGACGTGCACGCCGGCCGGGTCCGGGAGCGTCACGTTGGCCGCCACGAGGGTGACCCGGGCGCCCCGCGCCGCCGCGGTGCGGGCCAGGGCCACGCCCTGGCGACCCGAGGAGCGGTTGCCCAGGAACCGCACCGGGTCGAGCGGCTCGCGGGTGCCGCCGGCCGAGACGACGACGTGCAGGCCGGCCAGGTCCTGCCCGGTGGCCTGCCCGGTGGTGCTGCGGGCCAGGACGTCGGTGGCCAGCGCGAAGATCTCCGCGGGGTCCGGGAGACGACCCTTGCCGGTGTCGGCGCCGGTCAGGCGGCCCTCGGCCGGGTCGATCACGACCACCCCGCGCGAGCGCAGAGTGGCGACGTTGGCCTGCGTGGCCGGGTGCTCCCACATCTCGGTGTGCATCGCGGGGGCCATCACCACCGGGCAGGTGGCGGTCAGCAGGGTGTTGGTGAGCAGGTCGTCGGCCAGCCCGTGGGCGGCCTTGGCCAGCAGGTCGGTGGTCGCGGGGGCGACGACGACGAGGTCGGCCTCGCGGCCCAGCCGGACGTGGGGCACCTCGTGGACGTGGTCCCAGACGTCGCTGGCCACGGGCCGGCCGGACAGGGCCGCCCAGGTCGCGGCGCCCACGAACTCCAAGGCGGCGCGGGTGGGCACGACGGTGACGTCGTGGCCGGACTCGGTGAGGCGGCGCAGCAGCTCGCAGGCCTTGTACGCAGCGATCCCGCCGCTCACGCCGAGGACGACGCGAGGGCGGGACCGCTCACCCTGCTCGGGCGAGGTCACGCAGAGAGCCTGGAGGAGACGGTCACTCGACCGTGGGCTCGACGGCGGGGGTGGCGGCGGCCTCGGCCGCGGCGGCCTCCTCGGCAGCGATCGCCTCGGGGTCGATGTCCTCGCAGGTCAGCATGTCCTCGTTGATCTCGCGGAGCGCGATCGAGAGGGGCTTCTCCTGCACGTGGGTGTCGACCAGCGGGCCGACGTACTCCAGCAGGCCCTCGCCCAGCTGGGAGTAGTAGGCGTTGATCTGACGGGCACGCTTGGCTCCGTAGAGGACCAGCTTGTACTTCGAGTCGGTCTTGGTGAGCAGGTCGTCGATCGGGGGGTTCGTGATCCCCTCGGCGACGGCTTGCGCACCCTTGGGGGCACCGGACACGCTCATCGAGCCTCACTCACACGTTGGGGTCTGTGGTCGAGACGGGGCAGCATCAGGAGGAGTCCTGGGCCCCGGACCGGGTCAACTCTACCAATTCCTCACCCGCAGCGTGAATCGTGCGGTTGACGATCGTGTGGTCGAACTCCGGCTCGGCCGCCAGCTCGACCCGCGCCGACTCCAGGCGACGCTCGCGCTCGGCCTCGTCCTCGGTGCCGCGCCCGACCAGACGACGCACCAGCTCCTCCCAGGACGGGGGCGCCAGGAAGACGAAGCGGGCCTCGGGCATCCGCTCGCGCACCTGCCGCGCACCCTGGAGGTCGATCTCCAGCAGGGCGGGGCGACCGGCCGCCAGGGCCTCGAGGACCGGCCCCCGGGGCGTGCCGTAGCGCGCACCGCGGTGCACCACGGCCCACTCGAGCAGGTCGTCATGCTCGACCATGCGGTCGAACGCGGCGTCGTCCACGAAGTGGTAGTGGACCCCGTCGCGCTCGCCGGGCCGGCGGACCCGCGTCGTGGCGGAGACCGAGATCCAGATCTCGGGGTGGTGCTCACGCACCCACGCCGTCAGGGTGCCCTTGCCGACCGCGGTCGGGCCGGCCAGGACGGTCAGGCGCGGGCCGTCGGGGCTCACTCGCCGCTGAACTCGGCCACGAGGGCCGCGGCCTGCTTGACGCCCAGGCCGCGCACGCGGCGGGTCTCGGAGATCTTCAGCTTCTCCATCACCTGGCGGGCGCGCACCTTGCCGATGCCGGGCATCGACTGCAGCAGCTCGCTGACGCGCATCTTGCCGACGACCTCGTTGACCTGGCCCTCCTGGACCACCTCGGCCAGCGAGGCACCGGAGTGCTTGAGGCGGTTCTTGACCTCGGCGCGCTCGCGTCGGGAGGCGGCTGCCTTCGCGAGTGCTGCCTGGCGCTGTTCGGGCGTGAGGGGCGGCAAGGCCACGGATTCGTCCTCGTCTTCTGCTCGCACGTCGAGCCGGGGGGGAATGTCGGGATTGCCGCCAAACGTAGTCGTGCGGCGGGACCCGCTGCAACGCGGGACACTACCTGCGGACGCTCAGGAGACCAACGTCACCGGCGATCGCCGGGCCAAGGGGTGGACCAGGGGCGTCAGAGGCCGAAGTTGACCTTGCACACGTCGCGGGCCTGCTGCTCGATCCCGCTGGCCGCGGCCAGGGTGTCGTCGGTGCCCAGCTGCGCCACGGCGTCGGCGATCCCGGCCCGCTGGGCGGTGGTCAGGCCGGCCGGGGGCTTGCCGCCGACGAACTGCGAGGGCTTGACCCCCGCGCGGTCCAGGGCCTTCTGGAGGCCGTCCAGGGCCGCCAGGAAGGTCTGCCACTCGTCGGCGACGTCCGAGGGCGCCGCGTCGGCCAGGTCGTGCAGGAAGCGCCGGTCGGCCAGCAGGGGCGACGGCGAGTCCGAGTCGAGCATGGCCGCGATCCTGGGCCGGTCGGCGTCCAGCTTGGAGCAGTAGGCGTCCACCGTGCTCTGGCCGCACCCGGTCAGCGGCAGCAGGCAGGTCAGCGCCACGACGACCGCGGCGCCCCTCACCGACCTCACGAGGGCGCACCCGCCCGGAGGGCCGCGAAGTCGTCGCCGGCGCGGTCGGCGGCGGCCCGCAGGGCGTCGGGGTCCGGCCCGGCCCGGAGCACCTCGCGCGAGGACGAGGGCAGCACCAGGTCCAGGCAGCCCGCGAAGATCCTGCGCACGTCCTGGGCCGTGCCGCCCTGGGCGCCGATGCCGGGCACCAGCAGCGGTCCGCCGATGGCCAGGTCCTCCCCCTCGCCGGTCCCGGCGATGGTGGCCCCCACCACGGCCCCGAAGGACCCCAGGGGCTCGGCGCCCTGGTTGTGGCGGGCCAGCTGGCGCAGCACCTCGCCGGCCACGCTGCGGCCGCCGTCCATCCGGGCGTGCTGGAGCGGAGGCGCCTCGGGGTTGGAGGTCAGGGCCAGCACGAACACACCCTTGCCGTGCTTCCTCGCCGTGTCGAGCATCGGGTCCACGCTGCCGAACCCGAGGTACGGCGAGGCGGTGATCGCGTCGGCCGCCAGGGGCGAGCGCGGGTCGAGGTAGGCGTCGGCGTACGCCTGGGCGGTGGTGCCGATGTCGCCGCGCTTGACGTCGAGCACGCTGAGGCCGCCGGCCTCGTGGATCGTGGCCAGCGTCCGCTCCAGCACCGCGACCCCGCGGGAGCCGTGGCGCTCGAAGAACGCCGACTGCGGCTTGAGGGCGGCGACCCGGTCGGCCAGCGCCTCGGCGACCGTGAGGGCGAACGTCTCGAGGCCCGCGACCGAGTCGGCCAGGCCCCAGGCCTCGAGCAGGCCCGGGTGCGGGTCGATGCCGACGCACAGGGGTGCCCTCTCGGCCAGTGCGGCGTGCAGCCGGGCGCCGAAGGGCGCGGAGCCGGGCGCGCTCACGACGCCGTTCCGCTGCGGCTGCGGCGGGCCAGCGCGGCGTTGGTGCGCGCCGGCCACCACGGGCCGCCGTACACGAACGCGGTGTAGACCTGGAGCAGGTCGGCGCCGGCCTCCAGGCGCTCGACGGCGTCCTCCATGCTGCTGATCCCACCGGCCCCGACCAGCACCAGGTCGGGTCCGACGCGCCTCCGCAGCAGGCGCACCACCTCGGTGGCCCGGGCGCGGAGCGGCGGGCCGGAGAGTCCCCCGCCGCCGGCGGCCTCGACCTCGGCGGCGGGCGAGGCCAGCCCGTCGCGGGTGATCGTGGTGTTGGTCGCGACGATCCCGTCCAGACCCGAGGCCACGGCCAGGTCGGCCACGGCGAGCACGTCGGCGTCGTCGAGATCGGGGGCGATCTTGACCAGGAGCGGCACGTGGTGGTCGGTCACGTCGTCGGCCCGTCGCCGCACGGCGGCCAGGAGCGGCTCGAGCCGGTCCACGGCCTGGAGCAGCCGGAGCCCCGGCGTGTTCGGCGAGGACACGTTGACCACGAGGTAGTCCGCGAACGGCGCGAGCAGCCCGGCGCTCTTCTCGTGGTCGAGGATCGCGTGCTCCTCCGGGACCCGCTTGGTCTTGCCGATGTTGATCCCCAGGGGTACGCCGACCCGCTGGCCGGCCGGGCGGGCCTGGCGCGCCTGGCGCTCCCGGCGCCCGGCCAGTCGCCGGGCCACGACCTCGGCCCCGTCGTTGTTGAAGCCCATCCGGTTCACGATCGCCCGGTCGGCGGTGAGCCGGGCGAGCCGGGGCCGGGGGTTGCCGGGCTGGGGCTCGCCGGTGACGGTGCCGATCTCCACCGACCCGAACCCCAGGTTGGCCAGCGCGTCGATCCCGGCGCCGTTCTTGTCGAAGCCGGCGGCCAGCCCGAGCAGCCCCGGGAAGTCCAGGCCCAGGACCCGGGTCGAGGTGCCCGGGGATACCCGGGCCACCCGACCGCCCACCAGCCGGGTCAGCGGCTCGGCGCCGCGGATGGCCCGGAAGGCGGTGTGGTGGGCCCACTCGGGGTCGGTGCGGGTCAGGACGGTGTCGAAGACGCGCTGGTAGGCACCCACGGGCTCAGCGGGCCTGCTCGGCGGTCCGTTCGCCCGCACGCTCGGCGGCCAGCCGCGCCCAGTCCTGGAGCGACCGCACGCCGATGTCGGCGGCCCGCAGGGCCTCGATCCCCTGCACCGCCGCGCCCAGACCCTGCACGGTGGTGATGCACGGGATGTTGCCCATGATCGCGGCCGTGCGGATCTCGTAGCCGTCCAGGCGCGGTGAGCCGCCCCCGGAGCTGCCGTGGGGGGTGTTGACGATCAGGTCGACCTCGCCGTCGGCGATCCGGCCCACGATCGTGCGCTCGCCGTCGGGTCCGTCGCCCTCGCTGAACTTGCGGACCACGGTCGCCGAGACGCCGTTGCGCCGCAGCACCTCCGCGGTGCCCTGGGTCGCGAGGATCTCGAACCCGAGGTCGGCCAGCCGCTTCACCGGGAAGACCATCGTGCGCTTGTCGCGGTTCGCCATCGACACGAAGACCCGGCCCGAGAGCGGCAGCGAGCCGAACGCCGCGGTCTGGGCCTTGGCGAACGCGGTGCCGAAGTGGGCGTCGAAGCCCATCACCTCGCCGGTGGAGCGCATCTCCGGGCCCAGCACGGTGTCGACGTTCTGGCCGTCCGGGGTGCGGAACCGGTTGAACGGCATCACCGCCTCCTTGACCGCGATCGGGGCGTCGCCCGGGAGGTCCCCGCCGTCGCCCTCCGCGGCCAGCAGCCCCTCGGCCCGCAGCTCGGCGACGGTCTCGCCGAGCATGATCCGGGCGGCGGCCTTGGCGAGCGGGCGGGCGGTCGCCTTGGAGACGAACGGCACCGTGCGGCTGGCACGCGGGTTGGCCTCCAGGACGTAGAGCACGTCGGAGCCCAGGGCGAACTGGATGTTGAGCAGGCCCCGCACCCCGACTCCCTTGGCGATCGCCTCGGTGGCCACGCGGATGCGGTCGATCTCGGCCTTGCCCAGGGTGATCGGGGGCAGCGCACAGCTGGAGTCGCCCGAGTGGATCCCGGCCTCCTCGATGTGCTCCATCACGCCGCCGAGGTAGAGGTCGGTGCCGTCGTAGAGCGCGTCCACGTCGATCTCGACCGCGTCGTCGATGAACCGGTCGACCAGCACCGGGTGCTCGGGGCTGATCTCGGTGGCGCGCTGGATGTAGCCGCGCAGGGAGTCGTCGCCGTACACGATCTCCATGCCGCGCCCACCCAGGACGTACGACGGCCGCACGAGCACCGGGTAGCCGATCGTGGCCGCGATCTCCTGGGCCTCGGCGAAGGTGGTCGCCATGCCGTGCAGCGGAGCGGTCAGCCCGGCCTCGGCCAGCACCCGCCCGAAGGCGCCGCGCTCCTCGGCCAGGTCGATCGCCGCCGGCTGCGTGCCGACGATCGTCACGCCGGCGTCCTGGAGGCCCTGGGCCAGCCCGAGCGGGGTCTGGCCCCCGAGCTGGCAGATCACGCCCGCCACCGGCCCGGCCTGCTGCTCGGCGTGGACGATCTCGAGGACGTCCTCCAGGGTCAGCGGCTCGAAGTACAGCCGGTCGGAGGTGTCGTAGTCGGTCGAGACGGTCTCGGGGTTGCAGTTGACCATCACGGTCTCGTAGCCCGCGCCGCCCTTGGACGCCGACAGCGCGAGGCTGGCGTGCACGCAGGAGTAGTCGAACTCGATGCCCTGGCCGATCCGGTTGGGTCCCGAGCCCAGGATGATCACGGCCGGGCGCTCGCGCGGGGCGACCTCGGTCTCCTCGTCGTAGGAGGAGTAGTGGTACGGCGTGGCCGCCGCGAACTCCGCCGCGCAGGTGTCCACGGTCTTGTAGACCGGGCGCACGCCGAGCGCGTGGCGGACGCCGCGCACGACGTCCTCCTTCATGTCGCGCATCCGGCCGAGCTGACGGTCGGAGAAGCCGTGCCGCTTGGCCAGGCGCAGCAGCGTCGGGGTCAGCTCGGGGGCGGCGATGACCTCCTGGGCGACCTCGTCGATCAGGCACAGCTGGTCGACGAACCAGGGGTCGATCCGGGTGGCGTCGTGCACCTCCTGGGCCGTGGCGCCGGCGCGCAGGGCGTCCATCACCTCGGCCAGCCGGCCGTCGTGCGGGCGCGAGATGGTCTCGAGCAGGGCGTCCTTGTCCAGCTCCACGTGGGAGTGGCTCCAGGAGAAGACCGCCTTGGGGTCCTCCAGGGACCGCAGGGCCTTCTGCAGCGCCTCGGTGAAGTTGCGGCCGATCGCCATCGCCTCGCCGACCGACTTCATGTGCGTGGTCAGCACCGGGTCGGCCGAGGGGAACTTCTCGAACGCGAACCGCGGCACCTTGACCACGACGTAGTCCAGGGTGGGCTCGAAGGCCGCCGGCGTGCTGCCGCCGTCCTCGCGGGTGGTGATGTCGTTGGGGATCTCGTCCAGGGTGTAGCCGATGGCGACCTTGGCCGCGATCTTGGCGATCGGGAAGCCGGTCGCCTTCGAGGCCAGCGCGCTGGAGCGCGAGACCCGCGGGTTCATCTCGATGACGACCACGCGACCGTCGGCGGGGTTCACCGCGAACTGGATGTTGCAGCCGCCCGTGTCGACGCCGACCGAGCGGATGATGCCGATGGAGAGGTCGCGCAGGTGCTGGTACTCCCGGTCGGTGAGCGTCATCGCCGGGGCGACGGTGATGGAGTCGCCGGTGTGCACGCCCATCGGGTCGAGGTTCTCGATCGAGCACACGATCACCACGTTGTCGGCGGTGTCGCGCATGACCTCGAGCTCGTACTCCTTCCACCCGATGATCGACTCCTCCAGGAGGACCTCGGTGGTGGGGCTGGCGGCGAGGCCGGCGCCGGCGATGCGGCGCAGGTCGGCCTCGTCGTAGGCCATGCCCGAGCCGGCGCCGCCCATGGTGAAGCTGGGACGCACCACCATCGGCCAGCCCAGGTCGGCGCTGGCCGCGAAGCACTCCTCCAGGGTGTGGCAGACCGCCGAGCGGGCCACCTCTCCCCCGAGCTCCTCGACGATCTTCTTGAACGACTCGCGGTTCTCGCCGCGGTTGATCGCCTCGATGCTCGCGCCGATCAGCTCCACGCCGTACTTCTCCAGGACGCCGGCGGCGTCCAGCGCCATCGCGGTGTTGAGCGCGGTCTGGCCGCCGAGCGTGGCGAGCAGGGCGTCGGGGCGCTCCTTCTCGATGACCTTCTCGACGAACTCGGCCGTGATCGGCTCGACGTACGTCGCGTCGGCGAACTCCGGGTCGGTCATGATCGTGGCCGGGTTGGAGTTGACCAGGATCACGCGCAGGCCCTCCTCGCGGAGGACCCGGCAGGCCTGGGTGCCGGAGTAGTCGAACTCGCAGGCCTGGCCGATGACGATCGGGCCGGAGCCGATGACCATGACGCTGGAGATGTCGGTGCGCTTGGGCATCTCAGGCCCCCTTCCGCTCGGACATGAGCTGGCAGAACCGGTCGAACAGGTAGGCGGCGTCGTGCGGGCCGGCCGCGGCCTCGGGGTGGTACTGCACCGAGAAGGCGGTCAGCTCCCCGTCGGCGTCACGCAGCTCCAGGCCCTCGACGACGTCGTCGTTGAGGCAGACGTGGCTCACGCTCGCGACGCCGTACGCCGTCTGCGTGGTCCCCTCCCGCGGCGCGTCGACCGCGAACCCGTGGTTGTGGGCGGTCACCTCGACCTTGCCGGTGGTGCGGTCCATCACCGGCTGGTTGATGCCGCGGTGGCCGTAGGTCAGCTTGTAGGTGCCGAAGCCCAGGGCACGACCGAAGAGCTGGTTGCCGAAGCAGATCCCGAAGTAGGGCAGGCCCGCCTCGAGGGCGCCCTGCAGCAGCTCGACCTGGGAGGTCGTCGCCGCCGGGTCGCCGGGGCCGTTGGAGAAGAACAGCCCGTCGGGGGCGACGGCCCGCACCTGCTCGAGCGTGGTGGTCGCGGGGAGCACGTGCACCTCGATCCCCCGCTCGGCCATCATCCGGGGCGTGTTGGCCTTCAGGCCCAGGTCGATCGCGGCGACGGTGAAGCGCTTCTCACCGACGGCCGGGACGACGTACGCCGTGTCGACGCTGACCTCGCCGGCCAGCTCGGACCCGGCCATCTCGGCCGAGCCGCGCACCCGCTCGAGCAGGGCGGCGGGGTCGGTCTCGGTGCTGGAGATGCCCACGCGCATCGCGCCGCGGTCGCGCAGGTGGCGGGTCAGGGCGCGGGTGTCCACGCCGGAGATGCCGACGACGCCCTGGTCGAGCAGCTCCTGGTCCAGGGAGCGGGTCGAGCGCCAGCTCGACGGCACCCGGGCGGGGTCGCGGACGACGTAGCCGCTGACCCAGATGCGACGGGACTCGGCGTCCTCGTCGTTCATGCCGGTGTTGCCGACGTGCGGGGCGGTCATCACCACGACCTGGCGGTGGTAGGACGGGTCAGTCAGCGTCTCCTGGTAGCCGGTCATCCCGGTGGAGAACACCGCCTCGCCGAAGACCTCGCCGGGGGCGCCGTACGCCTCGCCGACGAAGGAGCGACCGTCCTCCAGGACGAGGATCGCGGGGGTCGTGGGCCTGCGGGTGCGGGCATGCGGTGACACGCCGTACCTCCTTCTCCGCCTCACGGGACGGGTCGTTAAAGGATGCCGAACGGGGACGAGGCTACCAGCGCCGCGACCCCCGGAGATCACCGCTCCCCGGGGCGTCCGAGCCGACGCGGCAGCACCTCCGCCACCCCGGCGATCACCCGGCGACCTGTCCTCGAGCCCACCACTTGCGTCCGGTGGGGCGGAGCGGTCAGGCCGTGGTCGGGCGCCGACGCAGGCGCAGCCAGCCCGCCCGGACGACCGCGACCACGGGCCCGGCGAACGGGAGGAGGAAGGACAGCAGCACCAGCCCGACGGCGTACGGCCAGCTCCAGTCGCGCCGCGACACCTTCCACAGGGCGAAGAACACGAACGCGATCGCCACCACGCTGCCGAGGAAGATCACCGTCTCCATCGGGTTCGGCGCCAACGGAGTCAGCTTCTCCACGTCGCTCACCAGCACGCCCAGCGTCCCCCACGTCGTCATGGAGCCGGATCCTAGGACACCAGGACCGGCCTCGCTGGGACGTTCCTCAGGACAGCCCGACGATCGTCCCGTCGTCGAGCAGGTCGATCCGGGAGGCGGCCGGGGTGGCCGGGAGGCCCGGCATCGTCATCACGTCGCCGCAGACCAGCACCACGAACCCGGCGCCGGCGGCGAGGCGCACCTCGCGCACGTGCAGGTCGTGGCCGGTGGGGGCCCCGCGCAGGGTGGGGTCGGTGGAGAAGGAGTACTGCGTCTTGGCCACGCAGACCGGGAGGTCGCCGTACCCGTCGGCCTGCAGCCGGTCGACCCGACGCCGGGCCTTGGCGTCCCAGGTGACGCCGGAGGCGCCGTACAGCCGGCGGGCGAGGGTCTCGGCCTTCTCCACCAGCGGCAGGTCGTCGGGGTAGGTGAGGGCGAAGGTCGAGGGCCCCGCTCCCTCGAGCAGCGCGACGACGCCCCGGGCGAGGTCGGTGGCGCCGGCGCCGCCGTCGACGAAGTGCGTCGCCGGGAAGGTGCGCACGCCGAGCGCGTCGACCAGCTCGACCACCCGGGCCACCTCGGCGTCGGTGTCGGTGGGGAACCGGTTGAGCGCGACCACGGCCGGGACGCCGTGGACCTCGGTGACGTTGTGGAGGTGGCGCTCGAGGTTGGCCATCCCGCGCTCGACGGCGGCGAGGTCCTCGCGGCCCAGGTCGGCGACCTCGACCCCGCCGTGGAACTTGAGGGCGCGCACCGTGGCCACCACCACGGCGGCGTCGGGACGCAGCCCGGACTTCCTCGCCTTGATGTCCACGAACTTCTCCGCGCCCAGGTCGGCCCCGAACCCGGCCTCGGTGACGACGTAGTCGGCCAGCCGCAGCGCCGCCCGGGTGGCGACCACCGAGCTGCACCCGTGGGCGATGTTGGCGAACGGCCCGCCGTGGACGAACGCGGGCGTGTGCTCCAGGGTCTGCACCAGGTTGGGGGCGAGCGCGTCGCGCAGCAGCACCGCCATCGCGCCGTCGGCCTCGAGGTCGCGGGCGGTGATCGGCTGCTTGTCGCGGGTGTGCCCCACCACGATGTCGCCGATCCGGCGCTTGAGGTCGGCCCAGGACTCGGTGAGGCAGAAGATCGCCATCAGCTCCGAGGCGACCACGATGTCGAAGCCGTCCTCGCGGGGAGAGCCGTTGGCCGGTCCGCCGAGGCCCACCACCACCTCGCGCAGCGCCCGGTCGTTGAGGTCGACCACGCGCTTCCAGTCCACCGAGCGCACGTCGAGGCCCAGTGCGTTGCCGTGCTGGACGTGGTTGTCGACCAGCGCCGCCAGCAGGTTGTGCGCCGCCGCGATCGCGGCGAAGTCGCCGGTGAAGTGCAGGTTGATGTCGCTCATCGGCACGACCTGGGCGTAGCCGCCGCCCGCGGCACCCCCCTTCATCCCGAACACGGGACCCATCGAGGGCTCCCGCAGGCAGGCCATCGACCGCAGCCCGAGGTGCCGCAGGGCGTCGCTGAGCCCGACCGTGGTCGTCGTCTTCCCCTCCCCCGCCGGTGTAGGCGAGAGCGCGGTCATCAGGACCAGCTTGCCGAGCGGGCGGTCCTCCAGGGACTGCAGGTGGCGCAGGTCGACCTTGGCCTTGTGGTGGCCGTACGGCACCAGGTGCTCGGCGTCGATGCCGAGCTCGTCGCGAGCGACGTCCACGATCGGTCGCGGCGACGCGGCGTTCGCGATCTCGATGTCAGGCAGCACTAGGAACTCTCCTTCGTGACGCCCACGCGTCTGAGCAGTCGTGAGCGGTCCGCGGTGTCCGGGAGACCGTGCAGGTCGGACTCGACGTTCCTGCGCGCCACGACGGCGGCGGCCCGTGCCACGTCGGCCGCCGCGAGCAGGTCCGCGCGCACGCCGCCCCACGCCGAGGTCCCGAGCCGCTCGGCCAGGTCCAGCACCTCGGCGGCGACCTCCAGCACGAGGGCCTGTGGGAGGGCCGCCGCCAGGAGCGATGCCTCCACGGCCCTGCTGCGCGCGGCGTCGTGCGACGCACCTCGCGGGAGGGCCCACGCCGCGGCCACCGACGCGAAGGCCGCCTCGTCGTCGCTCGCCAGCCGCTGCGACCGGGCGACCAGCTCGTGGGCGCGGGCGGCGAGCGACTCCTGGTCGCAGTGCCGGGCCACCATCTCGACCAGGGCCGCGGACTGCGCGGCGCACAGGGCTGCGACGGAGCCGCTCGCCGGCGTCGGGGTGCGGGCGCCGAGCCCGGCCAGGAAGTCGGCGACCGTCCTGGTGTCCTGCTGCGAGTCGCGCGCCACGAAGCCAAAACTAGTGCGGCCCGACGCTGCGCGGTCACCCCGGCCACCACCCGGTCCTTCGCCACGGGCCCTACCACCGGCGATCACGGGTGTCAGGAGGCGCCGTCGGGGTGCTCGACGGCCTCGAGGACGACCGGGAGCAACGAGTCGGCGATCACGGCGTACCCCGCGCTCGAGGGGTGGAAGCGGTCGGCCGAGAACAGGGACGGGTCGGTCGCGAAGGCGCGCGAGGCCCGTTGGTCGGGGTCGGCCACGCGCCCGCCCTCGGCGACGACGACGGCCACCTGCTGCTCGCGGAACGCCGCCCCCGCGCTCCGGACGACCTCGCGCAGGAACACGGGCACGTGGGGCACCGCGCTCAGGTCTGGCGCCGGTGCGACCACGACCTCGGCACCGAGGGCGCGCAGTCGGTGCACGGCGTCACCGAGGGCACGGACCGCCGGCTCGACGGGCTCCAGGTGCGTCAGGTCGTTGGCGCCGACGACCACGACGACCACGGTCGGGGCCCATGGTGTGACCGCCCGGACCTGCGCCGCCAGACCGGAGCTCCGGGCCCCCGGCACGGCGAGGACGCGGGCCTCCACGGCGTGTCCGCGCAGCTCGAGGCCCTCGGTCAGCCGTGCGGCCAGCCGGTCACGCTCGCGCGCGGCCCCCTGGCCCCACGCGATCGAGTCACCCAGGACGGCCAGCCGCGTGTTCACCCCTTCAGCATGAGCCGCCCCCCAAGGGGTGAGGGTGCTGGGCCCCTGCTAGGCCAGCGCCCCGTCCAGCACGGTCGGGCGCCCGGCGAAGACGGTCGCGACGACGGCTCCGGTGAGGGTGCGCCCGTGCCAGGGATTGTTGCGCGAGAGCGACACCGAGGCCTCGCGGTCGACCGGGACCGCGGCCGCCGGGTCGACCAGCGTGAGGTGGGCCGGCTCGCCGACCGCCAGGGTGCCGCCGTGGGAGTCCAGGCCGGCGATCCGGGCCGGGTTCTGCGACATCACCCGCGCGACGCCGGCCCAGTCGAGGGCGCCGGAGCCGACCATGACGTCGCTGACCACCGACAGGGCCGTCTCCAGGCCGAGCATCCCGAAGGCGGCGTCGACGAAGGCGTGCTCTTTGTCGTGGCGGGCGTGCGGGGCGTGGTCGGTGGCCACGGCGTCGATCGTGCCGTCCGCCAGGGCGGCCCGCAGCGCGTGGACGTCCTCCTCGGGCCGCAGCGGCGGGTTGACCTTGAAGACCGGGTCGTAGTCGCCCAGCAGGTCGGTGGTGAGCAGCAGGTGGTGCGGGGTGACCTCGGCGGTCACGTCGATCCCCTGCGCCCTGGCCCAGCGCAGCACCTCGACGGAGCCGGCGGTGGAGACGTGCGCGACGTGCAGGCGGCTGCTGGTGTGCCGGGCCAGCATCACGTCGCGGGCGACGATCACCTCCTCGGCGATCGACGGCCACCCGGGCAGGCCGAGCCGTCCCGAGAGCTCCCCCTCGTGGCAGCAGGCGTTGGGGCCGGCGAGGTCGGGGTCCTGGGAGTGCTGGGAGACCACGCCGCCGAAGGCGCGGACGTACTCCAGGGCCCGACGCATCACCCGCGGGTCGTGCACGCAGCGGCCGTCGTCGGAGAACACCCGCACCCGGGCGCGCGAGCGGGCCATCAGCCCCAGCTCGGCGAGCTCGTGGCCCTCCAGGCCGCGGGTGACGGCGCCGACCGGCTGCACGTCGACCAGGCCGGCGGCGCGCCCCAGGTCCAGGACCCGCTCCGCGGCCTCGGCGGTGTCGGTCACGGGGCTGGTGTTGGCCATCGCGAGCACGGCGGTGAACCCACCGACGGCCGCGGCGCGCGAGCCGGTGAGGACCGTCTCGGCGTCCTCGCGGCCGGGCTCGCGCAGGTGGGTGTGCAGGTCGACCAGGCCCGGAAGGGCGACCAGCCCGTCGGCGTCGACGACCCGGGCGCCGGAGGGCTCCTCGTCGACCAGGACGCCGTCGGCGACGTACAGGTCGCGGGCCTCACCGCCGAGGACGGAGGCGCCGCGGATGACCAGGGGCTCGCTCACGCGATGCTCCCTTCCCCTGCGAGCAGGTGGTAGAGCACGGACATGCGGACGGCCACGCCCGCGGAGACCTGGTCGAGCACCGCCGAGGAGGCCGCGTCCGCGGCGTCGGCGGCGATCTCCAGGCCGCGGTTCATCGGGCCGGGGTGCAGGATCGGGGTGTCTGGTCGCAGCAGGGCCAGGCGGTCGCGGGTGAGCCCGTAGCCGACCGTGTACTCCCGCGCCGTGGGGAAGAACGCACCGCTCATCCGCTCGCGCTGGACGCGCAGCATCATCACCGCGTCGACCTGCGGCAGCACCGCGTCCAGGTCGTACGCCGTCGCGAAGCCGGCCGCCTCCGACCAGCTGCCGACGCCCGCGGGCATCAGGGTCGGCGGCGCGACCACGGTGACCTGCACGCCGAGCTTGGTCAGCAGCGCGACGTTGCTGCGGAAGACCCGGCTGTGGGTGACGTCGCCGACGATCGCGACGTGGCGACCCTCCAGCGCACCGAGCCGCCGCGTCAGCGTGTAGGCGTCGAGGAGGGCCTGGGTGGGGTGCTCGTGGGTGCCGTCGCCGGCGTTGACCACGACGGCGTCGGTCCAGCGGCTGACCTGCTGGGCGGCGCCGCTGGCCATGTGCCGGACCACCAG
Source organism: Nocardioides korecus (assembly GCF_054778395.1). Taxonomy (NCBI): domain Bacteria; kingdom Bacillati; phylum Actinomycetota; class Actinomycetes; order Propionibacteriales; family Nocardioidaceae; genus Nocardioides; species Nocardioides korecus. The sequence continues at coordinate 66,905 of NZ_BAAGZO010000008.1, forward strand.
GCCGTCGACCCCCATCGCGGCGACCGTGAGCACGGTGTCGCGCAGGCTCTCGCCCTTGCTGACGCTGGAGCCCTTGGCCGAGACGTTGATGACGTCGGCCGAGAGCCACTTGCCGGCGATCTCGAAGGAGGAGCGGGTGCGGGTGGAGTCCTCGAAGAACAGGTTGACCACCGTGCGGCCACGCAGCGCGGGCAGCTTCTTGACCGAGCGCCGCTGCACGTCGTGCATCTCGGTGGCCGTGGCGAAGAGGGTCTCGACGTCGTCGACGGAGAGGTCGTCGACGGAGAGCAGGTTCTTGCGCATCAGCGAGTGGCCTCCTCGGTGGGCGTGGGGGCGATCCGCACCTCGTCGTGCCCGTCGACCTCGTCCAGGCGCACGAGCACACGCTCGCTGCGGGCGCTGGGGAGGTTCTTGCCGACGTGGTCGGCGCGGATCGGGAGCTCGCGGTGCCCGCGGTCGACCAGGACCGCGAGCCGCACGCTGGCCGGGCGGCCCAGGTCGTTCATCGCGTCCAGGGCGGCGCGGACGGTGCGCCCCGAGAACAGCACGTCGTCCACCAGCACGACGACCTTGCCGTCGATGCCGCCGGCGGGCACCTCGGTGTGCTGCGGCCCGCGGGTGGGGTGGCGACGCAGGTCGTCGCGGTACATCGTGATGTCGAGGGTGCCGGTCGGCACCTGCACCCCCTCGACCTTGGCGATCCGGGCCGCGACCCGCTGGGCCAGCGCGACGCCGCGGGTGGGGATGCCGAGCAGGACGAGGTCCTCGGGACCCTTGTTGCGCTCCAGGATCTCGTGGGAGATCCGGGTCAGCGCCCGGGCGATGTCGCGGGCGTCCAGGACGGTGCGGCCGTCCCCGGCGCCGGACGGCTGCGGGGGTGCCTCGCCGGCCGGTGCGGCTGCGGGGGTGTCGTCGGGGGTTTCGGAGGGCGCCATCGGCACCGGACCTCCTTCTCCGCCTCACGGGACGGCTCGTTAAAGGATGTCGAACGCGGCGACCCTACTGCACGGGCCGTCCCCGCGGCCGACCCCTGCGCGGGCTCCTGGGAGACTCACGCCCGTGCGTACCTCTCGCGGCCTGGCCGGTGTCCTCTCGGTCCTGATGGCCACCGGGTGGGCGGCCAACCACTTCGCCGCGGTGATCCCGGTCCTCGCCGGGCGCGAGGGGCTCTCCGCGGTGCTGCTGGACGGCGTCTTCGGGGTCTACGCCCTCGGGCTGCTGCCCGGGCTCTTCGGCGGGGGCACCCTGTCGGACCGCGTCGGGCGGCCGCTGGTCGTGCTGCCCGGGGCGGCGGTCGCGGCCCTGGGCACCGTCGTGCTGCTGGCCTCCCACGAGCCGACCGCCCTGCTGGTGGGGCGCCTGGTGGTGGGCCTGGGAGCCGGGCTGACCTTCGGTGCCGGCACCGCGTGGTGCGCCGACCTCGGCGGCGCGGCCGGCACCGTGCTCGCGGGCGTCTTCCTGACCTCGGGCTTCGCCGTGGGGCCGCTGGTGTCCGGGCTGCTCGCCCAGCTCGGCCCCGCGCCGCTGCGGCTGCCGTTCGTGGCCTCGCTGGTGCTGTCGCTGGTGACCGTGCTGCTCGCGGCCCGGCTCAGCGTCCCCGAGACCCGGGCCCGGCTGGCCGAGGCCCGCGGTCGCCCGGCCCCCGCGGTCGACCCGGTGCACTCCGCCCGGGCCGCGCTGGCGTGGTCGCTGCCGGTCGGGCTGGTGGTCTTCGCCAGCCCGACCATCACGATCGTGACGCTCCCGCCGCGTCTCCCCACGGCGTACGACGGGCCGCTGCTCGTGGGCGTCGCGGCGATCCTGGCCCTCGGCACCGGGATCGTCATCCAGACCGTCGCGCGGCAGCGCGCCTGGGGACCCCGCTCGGGCGTGGCCGGCGCGGCCTGCTCGGCGGCCGGCTTCACCCTGATGGCGGCGACCGGTCCGCACCTGGGGCTGGTCGCGTTCGCGGTGATCTGCGTGCTGATGGGCCTGGCCTACGGATTGTGCCTGCGCGAGGGCCTGCTCGACGTCGAGACCCTGTCGCCGCCGGCGCGTCGCGGGACCCTCACCGGGCTCTACTACGTGGTCACCTACCTCGGCTTCGGGGTGCCCCTGCTGCTGGTCGCCGTCCGCCCCGCCGCCGGTGTCGTGCTGCCCGCGCTGGCGCTCGCCCTGGTGGCGCTGCTCGTCGCCGTGGGCCGGGCGCTGCAGCTGCGTCACGGGCACCCGGCGCGCTCGACCTGAGGCCGGCCCACGCTCTCCTAGGGTGACGCCATGACCAGCTCCCCCGGCACCACGAGCCCCACCGGCACCCAGCACTCCTCCGACGACCCCCGCAACGCCGGGATCCAGATCTGGATCGACGGCCGGCTGCTGCCCCGCGAGCGCGCCGTCGTGTCGGTCTTCGACTCCGGGTTCGTGCTGGGCGACGGCGTCTGGGAGGGCCTGCGCGTCACCGGCGGCCACCCCGCCTTCCTCGACCAGCACCTCGACCGCCTCGCCGAGGGCGCCCGGGCGCTGATGATCGACCTCCCCCCGCGCGAGGAGATCGCCGAGGCGATCTACGCCACCCTGCGGGCCAACGAGATGACCGACGGCGTGCACGTGCGCCTGATGGTGACCCGCGGCGTGAAGTCCACGCCGTACCAGGACCCGCGCGTCACCGTCGGCCCCGCCACCGTCGTGGTGATCGCCGAGCACAAGGAGCCGATGCCGGCCACGGTGGTCGAGGGCATCACGTTGTTCACCACCCACGTGCGGCGCGCCTACCCCGACACGCTGGACCCCAAGCTCAACGCGCACAGCAAGCTCAACGACGTGACCGCCTGCATCCAGGCCTACACCGCGGGCGCCGACGAGGCGCTGATGCTCGACCCCCACGGCTTCGTGGCCACCTGCAACAGCACCCACTTCTTCATCGTCACCCGCGCCGGCGAGGTGTGGACCTCCGACGGCCGCTTCTGCCTCGGCGGCATCACCCGCTCCAACGTGCTGGAGGTCTGCCGCACCCACGAGATCCCCGCGCGCGAGACCACCTTCAGCCTCACCGACGTCTACGGCGCCTCCGAGGCCTTCGTGACCGGCACCTTCGCCGGGGTGGTGCCGGTGCGCACCGTCGACGGGCGCACCATCGGCGACGGGCTCCCCCACGCCGGCGCCCGCGGACCCGTGGTCGAGCGGCTCCAGGAGCTCTACCAGGCCCACGTCGCCGCCGACATCGCCAGCCGCGCCGCCTCGGCCCCGGGGGCGGCCCGATGACCGTCCGGGTCGCGATGTGGAGCGGCCCGCGGAACATCTCCACCGCGATGATGCGGGCCTGGGAGAACCGGCCCGACACCGTCGTCGTCGACGAGCCGCTGTACGCCGCCTACCTCGCCGCCACCGGCATCGACCACCCCGGCGCGGCCGACGTGATCGCCTCCCAGCCCACCGACTGGCACGAGGTCGTCCGCTCCCTGAACGCGCCCGTCGACGCCGCCGTGCACTACGCCAAGCACATGACCCACCACCTGCTCCCGGGGATGGACCTCGACTGGGTGCGGGCGTTCCGCAACGTGCTGCTGATCCGCGACCCGGCCGAGGTGGTCGCGTCCTACGTGCGCTCGCGGGAGGCCTGCGAGCCCGAGGACATCGGGCTGCTCCAGCAGGCGCGGCTCCTCGAGGTGCTGCCGGAGGACACGCCGGTCGTCGACGCCGGCGACTTCCTGCGCGACCCCGAGGCCCACCTGCGCTGGCTGTGCGACTGGCTCGGCATCGACTTCACCGAGCGCATGCTCACCTGGCCGGCCGGCCCGCGCGACTCCGACGGGGTCTGGGCGCCGCACTGGTACGCCGCCGTCGAGGCCTCCACCGGCTTCGAGCCCTGGCGCGCCCGCTCGCTCGAGCTCGACGACCACGACACGGGCGTCGCGGAGGCCTGCCGACCGGCGTACGACCTCCTGCACGCGCGGCGCCTGCGGCTGTGACGCACCGGCAGTCGTCGGGCTGAGCTCCTCGCAGCGGGGATCTGTGGTCGATCACGCGCACCAGGTGCCTGCGATCGACCACACATCCCCGCGTGCAGCCCGCCCGTGCCGTCAGTCCAGGCAGAACTCGTTGCCCTCGACGTCCTGCATCACCAGGCAGGACTCGTTGACGCCGTCGGCCTCCATCAGGCGCACCCGGGTGGCGCCGAGGGTCGTGAGGCGCTCCTCCTCGGCGAGGAGGGCGTCGAGCCGCTCCTGGCCCACCAGCCCGACACCCACGCGCACGTCGAGGTGGAGCCGGTTCTTGACCGTCTTGGCCTCGGGCACGCGCTGGAAGAACAGCCGGGGGCCGACGCCCGTCGGGTCCTGGCAGGCGTACGCCGACCCCTGGTGCTCCGCCGGGAGGGTGGCGTCGAAGGCCTCCCACGAGTCGAACCCCGGCGGTGGCTGCGGCACCTCGTAGCCGAGCACGTCGCACCAGAACAGGGCGACCCGCTCGGGATCGGTGCAGTCGAAGGTGACCTGGACCTGCCTCAGCGTCGTCATCGCAGCACCCTAGAGGCCGACCCCGACACCGAGAAGGGGCTCAGGGCTCCTGCCACAGCTCGACGGGGTTGCCCTCGGGGTCGTGCAGACGGGCGAAGCGACCGGTCTCCGGCGTGTCCCACTCGGGCCTGGTCTCCACCTCGACACCGGCTGCGCTCAGCTGGCCGAGCAGGGTGTCGAGGTCGTCGACCCTCAGGTTCAGCATCACCTGACGGTCCCGGTGCCAGTAGTCGGTCTCCCGGGGGAAGGGCGCGAAGACCACGGGTCCGCCGCGCACGGTCCAGGTGTGCTCGTCGGCCGGCCCCGCACCCGGGGCGGCGTGACCGGCGCCGACACCCAGGTGCTCGGCGTACCACGTCGTCAGGGCCTCGGGGTCGTCCGCGCGGAAGAAGATCCCGCCCACACCCAGCACGCTCATCGGCTTCCTCCTCGGTCCACGACCCTACTGGCGCCGACGACCTCAGGACGCCGGGGCGGCCGCGACCAGGCGCGGCAGCACGACGTACGGCGGCACGTCGAGCTGCAGGGTGGCCGGCGGACCGGCCGTCTCGCACGAGCGGGTCGAGACGGTGCAGCGCACCCAGGTGAGGCGGATGGTCGGCTGGCCGGACGCGTAGCCGGGCGCGCGGGCGATCGCGAGCACGTGGTCGCCGTCCTCCCAGCGCGGGCCGCCGGCGTCGTACCACCCGAAGCGGCCGTCGAACCGGGCTCGCACCCGGCCCGTCGACGCGTCGCGCACCACCAGGGGCCGCAGGAAGACGTCGTAGCCGCGGGGGTCGGCGTCGTGCGGCGTGCCCGAGAGCAGCAGCCGTCCGTCGGGGTTGAGCTGCTGCGGGACCTCGCGCCGGGGCAGCGACCAGGGGCCGCTCGTCGCCGGCCCGGTCACGAAGGCCGGCGTGTCGTCGGGGGCGCGCGCCGCCACCAGCCGGGCGCCGTCGCGGCTGGCCAGCAGGCCCGTGTCGGGCAGCACGCGGCGCACCGTGCCGGTCGCGAGGTCCCAGGACGCGGTCGAGCGGTAGGTGCCCACCAGCGCTCGCCCGGGCGTCAGCGTCAGCACCCGCAGCTGCTCGTCGCGGAACCGCTGGCGGGCCACCTCGGCGCCGTCGGAGGTGCGCGACACCACCACCGTGGCTCGCGCCGGTCCCTGCTGGGCCAGCCAGGCGAAGGTGCGGCCGTTCGCGGCGACCGCGAGCACGAGCGGGGCGGACCGGGTGCGGGCCAGCACGCGGGTGCGCCCGTCGCGCCCGACCCGGAAGGCGGTCGGACCGGAGCGGCCCGCCGCGACCAGGAGGTACGCCGACCCGGCGCGGTCCAGCGAGACCACGTCGCCCGCCCGCGAGCCGGGCAGCGTCACGCGGACGTTGAGCCGGCCGTCGTGCAGCCGCGAGGTCGTGGCGTCCCACCAGGGCAGCCGCGGGTCGGCCCCGTGCCGGAGCCGGGCGGGGTCGACCACGGCACCGCGCGGTCCCCCGGTCGGCGCCGGCGTCGCGGACGGCTGGCGGGCGTCGTCCGCGGGCGCCCCCGCGGCGGACGGCGCAGCAGCGCTCCCCCCGGTGCCGGCCCGGGACCCGGTCGACGCGCAGCCGGCCAGCCCGAGGACCGCCGTCAACCCGGCCGCGACGACCCCGGCCCGCCTCATCCCGGCACCCTCAGCCCAGGTCCTTGAGCGCTTCCTCGACCGCACGGTGCATGGTCGGGAAGGCGTAGATCATCGACAGCAGGCGGCTCGTGGGGATCTCGGCGTGCACGGCCGTGGTCAGCATGCCCAGGATGTCGCCGCCGGTCGGGCCGACCACCGTGGCCCCGACCAGCACGCCGCGGTCGGCGTCCTCGATCACCTTGACCAGGCCCTGGGCCCGGTTGATCCAGCCGCGCGAGTTGGCGGCCATGTCCTGGTGGCCGATCCGCAGGTTCAGACCGGCGTCGCGGGCCTGCTGCTCGGTCATCCCGACGCCACCGACCTCGGGATCGGTGAAGGTCACGTGCGGGACGGCGTGGTACTCCGCCCGCGGCCCGTCCTTGCCGAGCACCGAGGCCACGGCGACCGCGGACTGGTACATCGACATGTGCGTCCAGGCCCCGTGCCCGGCCACGTCGCCGATGGCCCACAGCCCGTCGCCCGCGACCATCCGGTCGTCGACCTCGATGCTGTGCGCGGCCGGGTCGAGCCCGACGGTCTCCAGGCCGAGGTCGGAGAGGTTGGGGCGGCGGCCGGCGGCGACCAGCAGCTTCTCGACCTCGATCTCCTGGTCGGCCAGCGTGATCGTGAAGTGCCCGTCGGCGTACGCCACCCGCTGGACGTCGACGTCGGTGAGCACCTGGATGCCCTCCTCGGCGAAGACCGTGCCGAGCAGCTCACCCGCCTCGGGCTCCTCGGGGCCGAGGATGCGCGGGCCGCGCTCGAGGACGGTCACGCGCGTGCCGAACCGGGAGAAGCCCTGGGCCAGCTCGGCGCCGATCGGGCCGCCGCCCAGGACGGCCAGGGAGGCGGGGGCGGTCTCGGCCCGGAGCACCTCGCGGTTGGTCCAGTACGGCGTGTCCGCCAGCCCGTCCACCGGCGGCGCGGCCGGGGAGGTGCCCGGGTTCAGCACGACCCCGCGGGTGGCCTCGAAGGTCTCGCCGTCGACCTCGACGGTCCGGGGCCCGGTGAGCCGGGCGTGGCCGCGCACGAACCGCACGCCCGCGTCGGTCAACCGGTCGACGCCGGCCTGGTCGTCCCAGTCGCTGGTCGCCTCGTCGCGGATGCGCTTCGCCACGACGGAGAAGTCGGGCTCCACCTGGGCGGCACCGGCCAGGCCGTCGACCCGCCGGGCCTCCTGGAGCGCCTCGCCGGCGCGGATGATCATCTTGCTGGGGATGCAGCCGAAGTAGGGGCACTCCCCACCCACCAGCCGCTCGTCCACGCCCACCACCGACAGCCCGGCCTTCGCCAGCTCGGTCGCCGCCGCCTCGCCGCCGGGGCCGAGACCGATCACCACCACGTCGCACTGTGTCGTCATCGGGCCAGTCAAGCAGCGCCGACCCCATCGGTCAGGCCCCGGGCCGTCGTCGCGGTCGGCGGTGCCGGCGCGGACCTCTCAGACGTCGGGCGAGGTGACCGTGGTGACCAGCCGCGTCACCGACGGCGCCCGGGGCGTCGACCCGAAGCCGAAGCCCGGCTCGGGGGCCACCGGGGCCAGCTCACCGAGGTCCTCGCCGCGCCAGGTGCCGGTCAGGGACGTCACGCGGTGCAGGTCGGTGGCCCCGTAGGTCTCGGTGCGGCCAGCGCCCGCCGTGCCGCGCGTGCGGACCCCGCGGAGCAGGAGGCGGGCCACCGGGTCCGTCACCCGGGCCCAGGTCGGCGAGGTGGCCAGTCGGTGCGGGACCAGTCGCAGCAGCCACCCCAGCGGTGCCCGTCGCCCGACGGAGAAGGTCAGCTCCAGGCCGGGGGCCTCGACGTCCCACCAGCCCTCGCCCGAGCGCACGCCCACGGGTCCGACGTCGACGTGGTCGAAGCGGTAGGTCGCGGACACGAAGGCGGCCACCTCTGCCGACGGGGCCAGCAGCCGGCGGGTGCCGTCGGGCTCGGCCAGCATCACGTCGGCGAAGTCGCCCAGCGGCGAGTCCGACCACCGGCCGACCACGACGCGCACGCCGGCGGTGGTGCCCACGCCCGCGATCTGGCCGTCGAACCGCTCGGTGATCACCTCGGGAGGCTAGCCGCCCGCCCCCGGGGTGCCCGCAGGGCCCTCAGCGGTCGAGGTAGCGGGCCCGGGCGAAGCAGAACAGGCCGTAGCAGATCAGCCCGAGGCCGATCAGGGCGATCAGCACCTGCCCGAACGGCTGCTGCAGCACCTTCTGCAGCCCCTGGTCGAGCCCGCCGCCCTGGGCCGGCGACTGGCGGAACCCGGCCACGACGAGCAGCACGCCGACGATGGCCAGGGAGACGCCCTTGCCGAGGTAGCCGACCTTGCCGAAGACGAGGTACGCCGCTCCCGCGGAGCCCATCCGCCCCTCGGTGTCCAGGTGCTCGGCGAACTTCTCCTTCCAGCCGCGCCAGGCCGTGTTGGCGGCGTACGCCACGACGGCGAGGCCGGCCAGCACCACCAGGAACGGCCCGCCCGGCCAGCTCAGCACCTGCGCGACGGTGCCCTTGCTCGAGCCCGACCGGGCGTGGGCCGCGACCTTGGCGGCGGAGAACCCGAGGGCGGCGTACACCGCGCCCTTGCCGAGCGACACCAGCCGCTTGCGCACCCGCGTGCTGCCCTCCTCGCGCCGGTGGCCGAAGGCCGCCTCCAGGAGCCGCCACACCACCAGCAGCGCCATGCCGACCGCGATCGCCCAGACCAGGGTGGTGCCGGCGGGCTGGCGGCCCAGCGCCTGGAGGGCGCCCTTGGTGCTGGCGTTCTCGTTGCGTCCCCCCAGGGCGAGCTGGAGGGCGAGCCAGCCCAGCATCAGGTGGACCACGCCGTAGGCCACCAGGCCGAACTGCACGGCGTGGTCGAGCCAGTCGCTCTGCTCGGCCTCCCGGCCCCGGCGCTGCGCCTCGTCGACGGCGTCGTCGACCGGTCCGTCCGACGAGTCCGACCGACCTGGGGACGCCGACGAGTCCGACGAGCCGCTTGCTCCGCTCCGCATGGGCCGATCATCCCAGCCCGCGGCCCCTCGTGGGGGTCAGGACGTGAAGTCGATGTCCTTGAACCACGACTCGGTGACGTAGTCGGTCTCCCAGCCCATCGACCGGTAGAGGCCGTCGGCGCCGGTGGGCGAGGAGTTGTCGACCTCGAGCCCGACCCGGTCGCGACCCCGCTCGGCGGCGTCGGCGATCACGGTGTGCAGCAGCGACTTGGCCACGCCGCGGCCACGGGCGTCGCGGTGCACGCCGATGTAGTCGACGTAGCTGCCCTCGTGGCCGTCGGCGTTCTCCGGCAGGACCGTGCTGACCAGGGCACCCGCCGGGTGCTGCTCGCCGTCGACGTCGACGAAGGCCAGCCACCAGTGGTCCCAGCGGTGGCCGGGATCCTCGCGCAGCCGCTGGACGAACTCCGGGAAGCTCTCGCGGTAGGAGTTGAAGTGGTCCTCGAAGGACTTCTCCAGCATCTCGTGCACGACCACGAGGTCGGCGGCCACCGGCAGGCCGTTCTCGTGGTGGGCCACCCGGCGGATCGTGACGCCCTCGCGCGGACCGGGCAGCGAGGTGGCCTCGTCGGCGCCGACCGGGCGGCTCATCTGCAGGTAGGTGCGCTTGTTCGTGTAGCCGGCGGCCGCCAGCCAGCCGCGCTGCACGGTGTCGGCCTCGAAGGGGCTCGCGTCCATCCGGGTGCCGTCGACGTGGCGCAGCGCGGAGATCTCGGCGGCCTGGTGCTCGGCCCAGGCGTACATCCAGCCCGCGGCCGCGTCCTGGACCTGCCGGTCGGCCACGGTGCGGTCGAGGTAGACGTGGAGCATCGTGCGGCCCTCGGCGCGGTCGTGGACCACGACCCACCCGCGGATCGCGCCGGCGGCGTCGAGCAGCACGGCCTGGCGCCGGGTCCACGAGGCCGGCCCGGCGACCTCGGAGGCCACCTGCTCCCGGTCGACGCGCCGCGAGCCGGTCCACGGCTCCTTGTCGGCCCCCCGCAGGTCCACGAGCGCGGTCAGGTCGTCGAGCACCGGCTGCCGGGAGGTCCAGCCCTCGGGCAGGTCCGGCAGGTCGGCCAGGTGGTGGGCCGGCTGGTCGGCCGGCTCGTCTGCTGGCTCGTCTGCTGGCTGGGGTCGGTCAGCGCGTGCGGAGGTCACCGGCCCATCCTGCCCGACCCGGGGGTGCGGGCGTGCACCCCCGCGCGTGGCCGGTGGTCCCGGGTGTCCTGCCTGCTCAGCCGGCGAGGTGCTCGTGGTCGCGGACGATGCCGCCCAGCACCCCGTTGACGTACGCCGGGGACTCGTCGGTGCTCAGGTCGCGCACGAGGTGCAGCGCCTCGGAGACGGCGACCGCGTCGGGCACGTCGTCGACGTAGAGGATCTCGAAGGTCGCCAGGCGCAGGACGTTGCGGTCCACCGCCGGCATCCGCGCCAGGGTCCAGCCCTCGAGGTGGTCCGAGATGACCTCGTCGAGACGCGCGCGGTGCTCGACCACGCCGTGCACGAGCTCCACGGTGTAGTCGTTGACCTGGAGGTCGGACTGCACCTCGGCGAGCTGCTCGAGCGCCGAGCGGTTGCGCATCTCCGCGGCGTACACCACGTCGAGGGCGCGCTTGCGGGCCTTGGACCTCGCCGACATCAGGAGGAGACGCGACCCAGGTAGGAGGAGTCGCGGGTGTCGACCTTGATCTTCTCGCCGTTGACGATGAAGAGCGGGACCATCACCTGGGCGCCGGTCTCGACCGTGGCCGGCTTGGTGCCGCCGGTGGAGCGGTCGCCCTGCAGGCCGGGCTCGGTGTAGGTGACCTCGAGCTCGACCGAGGCCGGCAGCTCGATGTAGAGCACCGTGCCCTCGTTGGTGGCGACCATCGCCTCCTGGTTCTCCAGCATGAAGTTCTTGGCGTCGCCCACGACGTCCGGCGGGACCTCGAGCTGCTCGTAGGTGCCGGTGTCCATGAAGACGTAGGACGTGCCGTCGTTGTAGAGGTACTGCATCGTCCGCTTGTCGACCGAGGCCACCTCGACCTTGACGTCGGCGTTGAAGGTGCGGTCCACGGTCTTGCCCGAGCTGATGCTCTTGAGCTTCGAGCGCACCACGGCACCGCCCTTGCCGGGCTTGTGGTGCTGGAACCAGATGACCTGCCAGAGCTGGCCGTCGAGGTTGAGCACCATGCCGTTCTTCAGGTCGTTCGTCGTCGCCATCGCTGAGAGTCTCGTGCCTTCGTGTGGGGTACGTCGGTCCGCGCCCACCGCTCGCAGGCACGACCGCCGAGTCTAGCCGCCCCGGAGACCGGCTGGCGCGATGACCCCAGCCCGCCGAGAGGGGACTTCGTGCACGCCCCAGCCCGCTCACCGGGGACTTGGCGCACGCCCCAGCTCGCCGACCGGGGTTTCCCTGGACGTGCGGCGTGCCCGGATCCCCCACTCGGCGGCGTGCAGCGCGCACGGATCCCCCACTCGGCGGCGTACGGCGCGCCCGGATCCCCCACTCGGGGCGCGTTGGTGGACTCCCTGCGAGCGGGGCCGCGCGGTCGCCTACCGTGACGGCCATGTGGTTCCTGGGCCGTCAGATCGTCAACGCCGCCTACGCCGCCAACGCGGTCAAGCCGGTCCCGGGAGGGCGTACGGCGGTGCCGGCCTTCCTGGCCGGGTGGCTCACCAGCGAGCTCGCGCCCCAGCTGCTCGTCGCGACCGCGACCGACGCCGGGCTCGCCCTGAGGCGCGTACGCCGTGAGGGTGCGCGCCCCGGTGACCGGGCGGGCCTCGCCCTGGCCGCCCTGAGCGCGGGCGCGCTGGGCTGGATGACCCTGCAGGCGACCCGCTCGGCCGCGCGCGTCGAGTCGACCCTGCGCGAGGGTCTCGGGGACGACTACCTCGACGTGCTCGAGGACCCGCCCACCGCCGACGACCTGCGCTCCTTCGCCCGCGAGGTGCTGCGGCCGTTCTCCTTCGACCGCCACGACGTCGAGGTGGTCAGCGACATCAACTACACCGCCGGCGGCAAGCGCGCGCGGCTCGACGTCTACCGCCCCCGCGGGGTGGACGTGTCGAACGCCCCGGTCCTCGTCCAGGTCCACGGCGGCGCCTGGACGTTGGGCACCAAGGAGTCGCAGGGCCGGCTCCTGATGAACCGGATGGTCGAGCGCGGCTGGGTCTGCGTGGCGATGAACTACCGGCTCGCCCCCAAGCACCCCTTCCCGGCCCAGGTGATCGACGTGAAGAAGGCGATCGCCTGGACGCGGGAGAACATCGCCTCCTACGGCGGCGACCCGACCTACCTGGTGATCACCGGTGGCTCGGCCGGCGGCCACCTGGCCTCGCTGGCGGCGCTGACGCCGGGCAAGGCCGAGTGGCAGCCCGGGTTCGAGGACGCCGACACCAGCGTGGCCGCCTGCGTGCCGTTCTACGGCGTCTACGACATGGCGGGGATGACCGAGCTGCGGTCGGCCAAGGCCATGCGCAACGGGTTCCTGGCGCCGAAGGTGTTCCAGAAGGACCCGGTCGCCGAGCGCGACGCCTTCGTGGACGCCTCCCCGCTGGCCCACGTGAACGCCGACGCCCCCGACTTCTTCTGCCTCCACGGCGCCAACGACTCCCTGGTCGACGTGCGCCAGGCCCACGCCTTCGTCGAGGCGCTGAAGAAGGTCTCCCGCGCCTCCGTGACGTACGCCGAGTTCCCCGGCGCCCAGCACGCCTTCGAGGTGTTCGGCTCGATCCGGGCCCACCACGCCGTGCGGGCCGTCGACCGCTGGCTGGAGCACCACCGGGCCCTGTGGCTGCGCGAGCGGGCCCAGCAGCAGGGTGACGGCGAGACACCCGGCCAGACCTCCGCCAGCGCATGAGCGACCCCGCCACCCGCGAGGCCGCCGGGATCGACCCCGACCTGCTCGCCCACGCCCGGGCCGCGACCGGCTTCATGCCCGAGGACGAGGGCCAGCTGCTGCACCGCACGGCGGTCGAGCACCTCGGCGACGACCCCGCGCTGGAGGTCGGCAGCTACTGCGGCAAGAGCGCGATCTGGCTCGGCGCCGCGGCGCGCGCGACCGGCAGCACCGTGTTCACCCTGGACCACCACCGCGGCTCGGAGGAGAACCAGGCCGGGTGGGAGCACCACGACCCCACCCTGGTCGACCCGCGCGACGGCCGGATGGACACCCTCCCGGTCTTCCGGCGCGCGATCGCGGACGCGGGCCTGGAGCAGGAGGTGGTCGCGCTGGTCGGGCACTCCCGCACGGTCGCCCGGCACTGGCGCACCCCGCTGGCCCTGCTGTTCATCGACGGCGGCCACGCCGAGGAGCCCGCCCAGGACGACTACACCGGCTTCGCCCGCTGGGTGCGGCCCGGCGGCGCCCTGGTGGTCCACGACGTGTTCGAGCGGCCCGAGGACGGCGGCCAGGCGCCGTACCACGTCTGGCAGCGGGCGGTCGCGAGCAGCTGCTTCGTCCCGGTGGAGACCGTGGGCTCGATGCGGGTCCTGGAGCGGACCTCAGGCGCGGCCGGGGACCCCGTCGGCTGAGGCGGCCACCCGGTCGGTGCACCCGCACTCCAGCCCGATCTCCGGGAAGGGCGCCGCGAGGGTCTCGCCCCGCATGATCCCCGAGCCGGGGGTGGTGCGGGAGAGCGCGTCGGCGGCGAGCACGACCGCGGCGGCGGTGTACGTCGTCTGGTCGGCCGGCCAGTGGGTCTCGTCGGGCCACACGTAGCCGGTCCAGTAGGACCCGTCCTCGTGGCGCAGGTGCTGCACGTCCGCGAACAGCGCCAGGGCCCGGTCGCGCTCGTCGAGGCAGTCCAGGGCCATCACCAGCTCGCAGGTCTCGGCGCCGGTCACCCACGGGTTGGTGTCGACGCAGCGGATGCCCAGGCCGGGCACCACGAAGTCGTCCCAGCGGGCGTCGACCAGGTCCTGCCCGGCCCGTCCCCGCACGGCGCCGCCCAGGACCGGGTAGTACCAGTCCATCGAGAAGGTGCTCTTGTCCAGGAACAGGTCGGGGTGCTCACGGACCGCGTGGCCCAGCCGGCCGCCGGCCAGCTCCCACTCGGGCTGCGGCTCGTCCATCAGGCCCGCCAGGGCGACCCCGGCGCGCAGCGACTGGTAGATGCTCGCCGACCCGGCCAGCACCGCCTCGCGGTTGACCCTCGCCGGCCCGGCGTCGTCCCACTCCTGGGACCACGCGATGCCGCCGAAGGGCAGCTGCATCCCGACCACGAAGTCGAGCGCGCGACGCACCGTGGGCCACATCCGCTCGACGAACTCCAGGTCGCGCCGCACCGTCCAGTGGTGCCACACCCCCACCGCGACGTACGCCGACAGGTTGGTCTCGCCACTCGCGTCGACCTCGACGCCGCCGAGGATCTTCATCGGCCAGGACCCGTCGTGGCGCTGGCTGCGCCGGCTCCAGTCGTACGCCGCCTCGGCCGCGGCCACCTGCCCGCCCACCAGCAGCGCCATCGCGGCCTCGACGTGGTCCCAGACCATCACGTGCTGCTGGTCGGCCCACGGGATCGCGCCGTCCTCGCCCTGCACCCAGGTGATCGACTCGGCCGTGCGCGCCACCTGCGCAGGGGTGAGCACGCCGGGGACCGACGGGACGGGGTGCGAGCGCACGGGCAGCGGGCTCAGACCGTGGGGCTGGTCGGCTTGGTCAGGTAGAGCACGACGCTCTTGCCGATCAGCGGGTTCAGCGCCTTCTCCGCGCCGCGGGTGACCCGGCTGATGCCGCGCGTGCGCATGATGTCCCACACCAGCAGCTGGTGGTAGCCGCGCACCAGCGGGTGCCGGTCCTTGCGCACGCCCACGGCGCACTTGATCCACCAGAACGGCGCGTGCAGGGCGTGGGCGTGGTCGGTGCCGACGTGGCGCATGCCGGTCGCCTCGAGCTTGGCCACCAGCTCGGAGGCCTTGTAGACGCGCACGTGGCCGCCCTCGTTGGAGTGGTACTCCTCCGACAGCGCCCAGCAGACCTTCTCCGGCAGCCAGCGCGGCACCGTGACGGCCATCGTGCCGCCGGGGCGCAGCACGCGGACCAGCTCGGCGATGGCGTCGACGTCGTCGGGGATGTGCTCGAGCACCTCGGAGGCGACCACGCGGTCGAACTCGCCGTCGGCGAAGGGCAGCGACAGCGCGTCCCCCTGCTTGACGTCGGCCTCGGCACCCGCGGGCACCTCCCCGGCCTCGCGCATGGCCGCGAACAGGTCGGAGACGTCGGAGAGCTCGTCGGCGTCCTGGTCGAAGGCGATCACGTCGGCGCCACGGCGGTACATCTCGAAGGCGTGGCGCCCGGCGCCGCAGCCCATGTCGATCACCCGGTCGCCGGGACGCAGGCCCAGGCGGTCGAAGTCAACGGTCAGCAAGGGTCTTCTCCTCGGTGGTGGTCCGGACATCCTCGTACGCCGCGGCCGTGGCCTCGGCCACCGCCCGCCAGCTGAACAGCTCCTGCACCCGGCGGCGACCCGCGGCCCCCATCCGGGCCCGGCGGTCGGGGTCGTCGAGCAGCGCGACCAGCGCGGCCTCGAGCTCGCCGACGTCGCCCGGGGTGACCAGGTCGGCGCACTCGCCGTCAGGCCCGACGACCTCGGGGATCGCGCCGGCCCGGCTGACCACCAGCGGGGTCTCGCACGCCATCAGCTCGGCCGTGGGCAGCGAGAACCCCTCGTAGAGCGAGGGCACGCAGGCGACCTCGGCCGAGCCCATCACCTCGACCAGCTCGGCGTCGCTGATCCCGCTGACGAAGGAGACGTGGTCGGCGATGTCGAGGCTGTCCAGCAGCTGCTCGGTGCGACCGCCGGGGACCGGCTTGGTGACCAGCACCAGGTGGACGTCGCGCTCGACGCGCAGCTTGGCGAAGGCCTCGAGCAGGGTGGCGATCCCCTTCATCGGGGCGTCGGCGCTGGCCATCGCCACGATCCGGCCCGACACGCGGGCGGCGGTGGGCGGCACGAAGACGTCGTCGACGCCGAGCGGGATCACCGTGATCGCGGCGGGGTCGACGCCGAAGTCGCGCACGATGTCGCGACGGCTGGACTCCGAGACGGTCAGCACCCGCCCGCAGGCCCGCGCGACCCGGGCCTGCATCCGCAGGAAGGAGTACCACCGGCGCAGCGTGAGCCGCTTGCGCCGGGTGGGGGCGCCGGCCAGGTCGACCTCCCGGTCGACCGTGATCGGGTGGTGGATGGTGGTGACCAGGGGCAGCCCCAGCTCCTTGACGGCCAGGACGCCCGAGCCCAGCGTCTGGTTGTCGTGCACCACGTCGAAGTCGCCGACCCGGCCGCGCAGCAGCCGGGCGGCCCGCTTGGAGAAGGTCTTCGGCTCCGGGAAGCCGGCCGTCCACATGGTCAGCACCTCCTCGACGTCGACCAGGTCGCGGATCTCCGAGGGCCGCGGCGTGCGGAACGGGTCCGGCTCGCGGTAGAGGTCGAGGCTGGGCACCTTCGTGAGCAGCACGCCGGGGTCGAGCTCGGGGTAGGGCTGACCGGAGAAGACCTCGACGGTGTGGCCCAGCGCGACCAGCTCGCGGGAGAGGTGGCGGACGTAGACCCCCTGACCGCCGCAGTGCGGCTTGCTGCGGTAGGAGAGCAGTGCGATGCGCAAGGAGGGCCTTCCCGGGCGGCCCCCCAGCGGGACCCCCACGTCTCGAGCTGAGGGGTGCCCAGTATGACCCGCCGGTAAGACGCCTCAGGATCCGGGAGGGCCCGCCATCTTGGCGTGGTCCCAGCTGGCGACCTTGCCCGGCTCCACGACCACCGCGACGCGCTTAAGCGCCTGCTGGGCCACCAGGTCCTCGCCGAACTGGCCCAGGTCGGCGTTCCCGGCCATCCGGCGCACGACCAGGGCCCCGATGGCGCGGACCTCGTCGTGGTCGTCGACCAGGTGGGCGGTGCCGCGGATGCTGACGCCGCGGAGCTCGGCGTACTCCTCCCCGGCCTCGAGCAGACAGCTGATCCGCGGGTCGCGGCGCAGGTTGACGATCTTCTGGGAGCGGCCGTAGGTCCAGAACGCGATCCGGCCGTCGAGGACGACGTGGAACAGCGTGGTCAGGTGCGGCTCCCCCGCGGGCCCGATCGTGCCCACCTGCACCTTCGTCTGCTGGGCGAGGAACGCGGCGACCTCGTCGTCGGTCATCGCGACCGACGACCGCTGGGAGGCCACCTCAGGACCCGTCGCTGGAGTGGCCGGGGAAGGACGACTGGTCGGGGAAGACCAGCGGCGCGGCGTTGTTCACCGCGGTCGCGACCTCGCCGAAGCCGACGGCGATCAGGCGCACCTTGCCGTCGTACTCCGTGATGTCGCCGGCGGCGAAGACCCGCGGGAGGTTGGTGCGCATGGCGCTGTCGACGCGCACGTGCCGCTTGTCGAACTCCAGACCCCACTCCTTCATGGCGCCGAGGTCGGCCACGAACCCGAGGGCCGCCACGACGCTCTGGGCCGGGCGCTCGTGCACCTCGCCGTCGGCGGTGGTGATCTCGACCGCCTCCACGTGGTGCTCGCCGCGCAGGGCGGTGACCTGGGCCTTGGTGATCACCTCGGTGCGTCCGGCCAGGACCGCGTCGATGGTGGCCTGGTGGGCGCGGAACTGGTCGCGTCGGTGCACCAGGGTGACCGACGCCGCGATCGGCTCGAGGTGGTGGGCCCAGTCGAAGGCGCTGTCCCCGCCGCCGACGATGACGACGTCGCGGCCGGCGTACTCCGCGAAGGAGGGGACGAAGAAGACCAGGCCGCGGTCCTCCCAGCCCGCGCCCGCCGCGGGCAGCGGCCGCGGGGTGAACTTGCCGATCCCGGCGGTGATCACCATGACCTTGGCGTTGATCAGGGTGCCGTCGTCGAGCTCGAGCCGGACGCCCTCGTCGTCGGTCTTGAGCACCGAGGCGGTGCGTCCCAGCAGGTACGTCGGCCGGGCGCTGGACGCCTGCTCCACCAGCTGCTCGACCAGCACCCGACCCTTGACGTCGGGGAAGCCCGCGACGTCGAGGATCGACTTCTCGGGGTAGAGCGCGGAGATCTGGCCACCGAGCTCGGGCAGCGAGTCGACGACCGTCACGCTCATCCCCCGGAACCCGGCGTAGTAGGCGCCGTAGAGGCCGGTCGGGCCGGCCCCGATGACCAGCAGGTCGGTGTCCAGCTCCTGGGCGCCGCCCGCGTCGGCCTCGGTCATCGCTCCACCTCTCCGCACCGGCCAGGTCCGCGCGGCCCGCCGCGCGAGGGGTCCCTAGAAGGCGTCCATCCTCGACATCCGCCACTCTCCCCCATCGGCGGTCACGGTGACCAGCACCCGGTTCTGGTCCTGGCGGGTGCGCGACGAGCCCTGGGTCCGGGTCGTCTGGTCGAGGAACACCAGGGCCACGACGCGCGTGGGCGAGGCGGTGACCACGCCGACCTCGACGGCCTTCGCCGTGAGCGTGACCTTGGTGCGCAGGGTCTGGGCCCGCACCGAGGCCATCGTGCGGGCGTACTGGCGGGCGAAGCTCGGGGAGGAGACGCGCTGCACGTCCCGGGCGTCGCGGTCCAGCGTCCGCCAGCCGTAGGAGAGCACCTGCGCGCTGAGCTTCCGGGCCGCGGCTGCGCCGGACTCCCGCGCGGACACCGACGAGACCGGACCGGTCGTGGGAGCCGCGGCCCGGGCCTGCCCGTCGCGCCACAGCGACACCCCGACGACGCCCGCGGCGACCAGGCACAGCACCGCCAGCACGACGGTCGTGGCACCCCGCAGGCGCAGCGGCTGCCGGTCGGGGACCTGCGTCCCGAGTCCGCCCGCGGCGGCGCCGGGGCTGCCGGGGCTGCCGGGGCTGCCGTCGGTGCCGGGGCTGCCGTCGGTGCCGGGGGTGCCGGGAGTCGTCGATGTCGGGGGCACGGCTCAGTCCACGAACCGCAGGTCGGTGGTCAGCCAACGACCGTCCCGGCGGACCAGCTCGAGCCGCAGGCGGTAGTAGCGGGACTGGTCCTGGCCGCGGATCGACCGGTTGCTCACCTGGGCGTCCGCCGCCACGAGGACCGTGGCGCGGGTCGCGCCGAGACGGTCCACCCCCACCGCCCGCAGGGTCGGGCGCGCGACGGCCCGGGTCGTGCGCGCACGCCGCGTGAGCTCCCCCAAGCCGGCGCGGTACTCCCGCGCGAACCCGCCCGTGGCGCCCGACAGGACGCGCCGGGCCACCACCGGGGTGGACTGGTAGTTCACCGTCAGGAACGCCGTGGCCTCGTCCTTGGCCGCGGCCACCACCGCACGCTGACGGGCCGAGGCCAGCGCGGCGTCGGCGCCCCCGGACCCGCTCGCGGGGTCGCGCAGCAGGAAGAGGGCCGCCAGGGCGAGCAACGCCACGAGCAGCAGCGCCAGGGCCGCGTTCGGCGTGCCCCACGAGCGCGGCTCGCGTCCCTCCCGGACGGGGCGACCGGACCCGTCGGGACCGGCGGCACGGGAGTCGGGCCGTGCGAGCGGCTCGTCGGTCTGCTGACCCGTCACGTCCACCCCCTGTCGGCGACCTCCCGGCCAGGACGACGCCGGTCGGGCGAGGCCGACCCCTCGGCGCTCCCGGGGCAGCCTAACCACGCCGAGCCGTGACCGGGGGCGACCAGCCCTAGACTCCCCGGCGTGGACACCCCGACCGGCCCGCGCCCGAGCAGCTGGGGACCCTTCCAGCACCCGTCGGCGATGCTGCTGGCGGCGCAGCTGCTGGCCGTGCTGGCCTACCCGTTCCTCGACGGCACCCGCGTCGGGTCGGCGTTCCTGGGGGCGCTGGGCATGATCGCGGTCCTGCTGGCGGTGCGGGTCGTGCGCAGCACGCCGGCCCTCACCGTGGTCGCCCTGGTGATCGGGGTGCCGGCGCTGGCGCTGACGGTGCTCGAGGCGTTCTACCCGGGCTCGGACACCGTGGCGCTGGTCGGGGCGCTGCTGCACGCGCCGTTCTACTTCTACGTCGCCTACAGCACGATCCGCTACCTCTTCCACGACCAGCACGTCACCACCGACGAGCTCTACGCCATCGGGGCCGCCTTCACGGTGGTGGCCTGGGCGTTCTGCTACGTCTTCGTGGCGATCACGATCGTCTGGCCCGGGTCGATCGACCCGCTCACCTCCGGCAGCGGGCGCTTCTTCGAGCTGCTGTTCTTCTCCTTCACCAACCTGACCAGCGTCGGCCTCTCCGACATCCTCCCGGTCGGCGACCACGCCCGGTCGGTGGTGATCCTCGAGCAGGTCGCCGGGGTGCTGTACGTCGCCATGGTGATCTCGCGCCTGGTCGCGATGACCGTGCGCGAGAACCACTCATCCGACGGGTGAGTCGGCCACCAGCCGCTCCAGGAAGCCGTCGACACCCGCGATGTCGTAGCCCTCGCGGATCCGCACGGTGGTGAACCGCGCCGCGTCGACCAGCGGGCGCAGCGGGCGGCCGGTGGAGGCGGCGTCGGCGAGGTCGTCGAGCAGGTCGTCGACCCCGCCCATCTCGTAGCTGGTCCGCAGCCGCACCGGTGCGAAGCGCACCTCGCGGATCCGCTGCGCCAGCCCGGTGGGGTCGGCGCCCTCGCTCACCGGGTGGCCTCCATCATCTGCCGCAGCTCCTTCTTGAGGTCGTTGATCTCGTCCCGCAGGCGGGCCGCGACCTCGAACTGCAGCTCGGCGGCCGCGGTGTGCATCTGCTCCGAGAGCTGCTGGACCAGCTCGGCCAGGTCCGAGGACGGGAGGCCGGCGGTGTCGGGCAGCCGCTCGCGGACCTTCTCGTTCATCTTCGACAGGCCCGGCACGGGCGCCTTCTTGGACTTGTCGCCCCGCGCGCCGGTGCCCTGCCAGGTCTTGAGCAGGGCCTCGGTGTCCTCGTCGTCGCGCGCCAGCATCTCGGTGATGTCGGCGATCTTCTTGCGCAGCGGCTGCGGGTCCACGCCGTGGGCGGTGTTGTAGGCGACCTGCTTCTCGCGCCGCCGGTTGGTCTCCTCGATCGCCTTCTCCATCGAGGGCGTGACCTTGTCGGCGTACATGTGCACCTGGCCGGAGACGTTGCGGGCCGCTCGACCGATGGTCTGGATCAGCGACTTGTCCGAGCGCAGGAAGCCCTCCTTGTCGGCGTCGAGGATCGCGACCAGCGAGACCTCGGGGAGGTCGAGGCCCTCGCGGAGCAGGTTGATGCCGACCAGCACGTCGTACTCCCCCATCCGCAGCTCGCGCAGCAGCTCGATGCGGCGCAGGGTGTCGACCTCGGAGTGCAGGTAGCGGGTGCGGACGCCGTTCTCCAGGAGGTAGTCGGTGAGGTCCTCCGACATCTTCTTGGTCAGCGTGGTGACCAGGACGCGCTCGTTCCTCTCGACCCGCAGCTTGATCTCGCCCATCAGGTCGTCGATCTGGCCCTTGGTCGGCTTGACCACGACCTCGGGGTCGATCAGGCCGGTGGGCCGGATGATCTGCTCCACCACGTTGTCGTCGCCGCCGCCCTTGGCGAGCTCGTAGTTGCCGGGCGTGGCCGAGAGGTAGATGGTCTGCCCGATGCGCTCGAGGAACTCCTCCCACTTCAGCGGCCGGTTGTCCATGGCGCTGGGCAGCCGGAAGCCGTGGTCGACCAGGTTGCGCTTGCGCGACATGTCGCCCTCGTACATCCCGCCGATCTGCGGGACCGCCACGTGGGACTCGTCGACCACGAGCACGAAGTCCTCGGGGAAGTAGTCGATCAGGCAGTTGGGGGCGCTCCCGCGCTGGCGGCCGTCGATGTGCATCGAGTAGTTCTCGATGCCCGAGCAGGACCCGACCTGGCGCATCATCTCGATGTCGTAGGTGGTGCGCATCCGCAGCCGCTGGGCCTCCAGCAGCTTGCCCTGCCGCTCGAAGTTCGCGACCTGCTCCTCCAGCTCCTTCTCGATGCCGGCGATGGCGCGCTCCATCCGGGCCGGCCCCGCGACGTAGTGGGTGGCGGGGAAGACGTAGATCTCGTTGTCCTCGGTGATCACCTCGCCCGTGACCGGGTGGAGCGTCATGATCCGCTCGATCTCGTCGCCGAAGAACTCCACCCGCACGGCGTGCTCCTCGTAGACCGGGAACACCTCCAGGGTGTCGCCGCGGACGCGGAAGGTGCCGCGGGTGAAGGACAGGTCGTTGCGGGTGTACTGGATGTTGACCAGCTGGCGCAGGACGTCGTCGCGGTCCATCTCCTTGCCGACCTTGAGGCGCAGCATCCGGTCGACGTACTCCTGCGGGGTGCCCAGGCCGTAGATGCAGGACACGGTCGAGACCACGATGACGTCGCGCCGGGTCAGCAGCGAGTTGGTCGCCGAGTGCCGCAGCCGCTCGACCTCCTCGTTGATGGAGGAGTCCTTCTCGATGTAGGTGTCGGTCTGGGGGACGTAGGCCTCGGGCTGGTAGTAGTCGTAGTAGGAGACGAAGTACTCGACCGCGTTGTCGGGGAACAGCTGGCGCAGCTCGTTGGCGAACTGGGCGGCCAGGGTCTTGTTGGGCTGCATCACCAGCAGCGGGCGCTGGAGCTGCTCGGCGACCCAGGCCACCGTGGCGGTCTTGCCGGTGCCGGTCGCGCCGAGCAGGACGACGTCGTGCACGCCGTCCTTGATCCGCTTGGTGATCTCCTCGATCGCGGCCGGCTGGTCGCCGGCGGGCTGGTAGTCCGACTGGACGTCGAACGGCGCGACACGGCGCTCGAGATCGGTGACTGGACGCATGAGCCCAGGCTACGGGCCACCACCGACAGGACCTCCGCGCGAGGGAGGGCTCTGCTTGGATGGGGTCCGTGCAGCGCCGCCACCACCCCCTCGTCAACATGCGCCACCCCGTGGCCACGGTGGTGCGCCGCTTCCTCACGGTCACCTTCGGGGTCCCGGTGCTCGTCGCCGTGGCGATGAGCCTGGTCGACTCCTACCGCCGTCGCGGCAAGAGGCCGAAGCCGTTCCCGACGCGCACGGCGGCCGAGACGCAGGTCGGCGACGGCACGGTCACGACGTACACCTACGGCCAGGACCTGTACGACGACATGCTGGCCGCCATCGCCGGGGCCCAGCACCAGGTCCTGCTCGAGACCTACATCTGGAAGGCCGACGAGATCGGGATGCGCTTCAAGCAGGCCGTCATCGACGCGGCCGCCCGGGGCGTCGAGGTCCGGGTCATCTACGACTCCTTCGCCAACCTGGTGGTCAGCCCGCGCTTCAAGCACTTCCCCGCCGGGGTCAAGGTCCTGGCCTTCCCCGTCTACAGCGCCGGCTGGCGCTTCCTGGACCTGCGCCGCTACGGCCGCGACCACCGCAAGATCCTGGTCGTCGACGACCGGGTGGGCTTCGTGGGCGGCTACAACATCGGCGCCGCCTACGCGACCGAGTGGCGCGACACCCACTGCCGCATCACCGGGCCGGGCGTGTGGGACCTCAAGCGCGCCTTCGCCGACTTCTGGAACCTCCACCAGGACGGGTCGCGGATGCTGCCCCGGCTCACCCGCCAGGCGCGGCGGGCCCACCGCGAGCCGCCCATGGTGGTCGCGGCGACCCCGGAGTGGGAGCCCCGGATCCGGGTGCACCGCAACGTGCCGCGGCTGTGGATGTTCCCGATCCGCTCGATGTACCTCGAGGCCATCAACCGCGCCCAGACCAACGTGTGGATGACGGTGGCCTACTTCATCCCCGACGAGAACTTCGTCGACAGCCTGGTGGCCGCGTCCCGGCGCGGGGTCGACGTGCGCCTCCTGCTGCCGGCCAAGTCCAACCACATCGTGGCCGACTGGATCTCGCGCGGCTACTTCCGCCAGCTGCTCGACGCCGGCATCTCGATCCACCGCTTCCGCGACGCGATGGTGCACGCCAAGACCGCGACCGTGGACGGCAGCTGGAGCACCATCGGCACGGCCAACGTCGACCGCCTGTCCATGACCGGGAACTACGAGGTGAACGTGGAGATCATCGACGCGGCGCTGGCCAGCGAGATGGAGCGCATCTTCGAGACCGACCTGACCAACAGCCTGCCGCTGACGCTGGCCGAGTGGCAGTCGCGCGACGTCTACGCCCGCTTCACCGAGCTCATCCTCAAGCCGCTGCGGCCGCTGCTGTGAGCGCGTCCGAGCCGTCGAGCACCGCCGCCGACGCCCGCCGCGCCTGGGCCGCGCTGGAGGTCCTCCACGTCGTCGGCTACTTCGCCGAGGAGGTCACCGCCGAGTACGTCGGCCTCGGGCTCGACGGGCGCCTGGCCTACTTCCCCGCCCGTGCGGCCGCGATGGGAGCCGTGGGTCCCCGCGTCAGCGAGGCCACCTTCTACGTCTTCGCGCCCTGGCTGCACGACGCCGCCCTCCCCGCGGCGTGGGAGGTCACCACCCCCGCGGCCCTGGTCGAGGCCCGCCGTCGCGGCATGGCCCGCGCCCTCGAGCGCACGGTCGGCTCCCCCGACGTGACCGAGGCCCTGGACCTCGCCCGACGCCTCACCGACCACCTGGCCGCCAGCACGCAGGGGGCCGCCGGCCGCACGCTGTACGCCGCCCACGCCCAGCTCCCCTGGCCCGAGGACGACCTGCTCGCCCTGTGGCACGCCGCGACCCTGGTGCGCGAGCACCGCGGCGACGGCCACGTGGCCCTGCTGCTGGCCCGCGGCATCGACCCGGTCGAGGCCACCGTCCTCGACGGCGCCTGGGCCGGCAAGGAGCGGTTCCTGCGCGCCACCCGCGGGTGGACGCCGGAGGAGTACGCCCTGGCCGAGGAGCGCCTGCGCGGCTGCGGTTGGCTCGACGCCGCCCCCGACGCAGGGGCCGCCCTGACCGACGAGGGCCGCGCCGCGCGCGAGGCGCTCGAGGCCGACACCGCGCGGATCTCCGCGCAGCCGTGGGAGGCGCTCGGTCCCGAGGACACCCGCCGGCTCGGGGAGCTGCTGACCCCGCTGCGTCGCGCGGTCCTCGACTCCGGGGTGCTGCCCGGGCGCCTGGGCGCGCTCGGCGACTGACCCCGGCGCCTCCGGCGACCCGCGACCGCTGCCCCTCCCCACGGGCCGCACCCGTCCCCGGCGGTCGCGCCCGCTTGCCGCGGGGCGGGCCGGGGACGGATACTGGGACGACCTGCTTCACCTGACTGATCTCGTGGTCGGAGGACCTCATGACGACTGAAACCGCTGCGCCCGCCCCGATCCACGACGCGAACAGCGTCTCCGTCGGCGGTCCCGACCTGCCGCAGGAGCGCCGCATCGTCACCGCGGTCCCCGGCCCGCGCTCGCTGGAGCTGCACGGTCGTCGCACGGCGGCGGTCGCCTCGGGCGTCGGCAGCACGCTGCCGGTCTACGTCGCGGCGGCCGGGGGCGGCGTGGTCGTCGACGTCGACGGCAACTCCTTCATCGACCTCGCCAGCGGCATCGCGGTGACCAGCGTGGGCAACAGCGCCCCCGAGGTGGTCGAGCGGGTGCAGGCGCAGGTCGCGGCGTACACCCACACGTGCTTCATGGTCGTGCCCTACGAGGGGTACGTCGAGGTCTGCGAGGCGCTCGTGCGGCTCTCCCCCGGCGACCACGCCAAGAAGGCCGCGCTGTTCAACTCCGGCGCCGAGGCGGTCGAGAACGCCGTCAAGATCGCGCGCCACCACACCGGTCGCGACGCCGTGGCCGTCTTCGACCACGCCTACCACGGCCGCACCAACCTGACGATGGCCATGACGGCCAAGAACATGCCCTACAAGGACGGGTTCGGGCCGTTCGCGGGCGAGGTCTACCGCGCGCCCGTGTCCTACCCGTTCCGCGAGCCGGCCCCGATCACCGGTGCGCAGGCCGCCGCCCGGGCCATCGAGGTCATCGAGAAGCAGGTCGGCGCGGCCAACCTGGCGTGCGTCGTGATCGAGCCGGTCCTGGGCGAGGGCGGCTTCGTGGTGCCGGCCGAGGGCTTCCTGCCCGCGATCGCGGCGTGGTGCCGCGAGAACGGCGTGGTCTTCGTGGCCGACGAGATCCAGTCGGGGATGTGCCGCACCGGCGCCTGGTTCGCCAGCGACCACGAGGGCGTCGTGCCCGACCTGGTCACCGTGGCCAAGGGCATCGCCGGCGGCCTGCCGCTGGCCGGGGTCGTGGGCCGCGCGGAGATGATGGACAGCGTCCACGGCGGCGGCCTCGGCGGGACGTACGGCGGCAACCCCGTCGCGTGCGCCGCCGCGCTGGGCTCGATCGCCACCATGGAGAGCCTCGACCTCAACGCCGCCGCCCGCGGCATCGAGCAGCTGATGACCGACCGGCTGCGCGCCCTGGCCGACAAGGTCCCCGCGATCGGCGACGTGCGCGGGCGCGGCGCGATGATCGCCATCGAGCTCGTCGAGCCCGGCACGACCACCCCCGACGCCGCGCTCGCCGGTCGCGTCAGCGCCGCGTGCCACCAGGCCGGGGTGCTCACCCTGACCTGCGGCACCTTCGGCAACGTGCTGCGCTTCCTGCCCCCGCTCGTGATGCCCGACCACCTGCTCCACGAGGCCCTCGACGTGCTCGAGGAGATCGTCCTGCGCGAGACCGCCTGAGGCTCAGGCCGTGCAGGTCGGCCGGCCCGGCCGCCAGACCGACTGACTGACTGGTCGCCGGGAATGCAGAGCGCGGGCTGCGCCGCCGCGGGGCCGTTGAAGAGGTCGCTCTGCACATGTGGCGCGTGGGTCCAGGCCCTCGGCGTACGCCCGCTCGGGCGACCACATAGGCAGACCATTCCCGTGGGGATGTGACGCGTGGGGCTCCGGGGCACCTCGTGCGCCCCGTCAGCGACATTTGCAGGGCGGGTGGCGCGCCCCGACCCCGCGTCACTCGCCCGCATCGCCCGCCCCACCCCGGCCCGGCCGTCCTCACCCCGGGGCGAGGATCCGGCGCAGGAACTGCCGGGTGCGCTCCTGGGTGGGGTCGGTGATGACCTCGGGGCCGCCGCGCTCGGCGATGACGCCCCCGTCGAGGAACAGCACCTGGTCGGCGACGTCCTGGGCGAAGCGCACCTCGTGGGTGACGATCACCATCGTCCAGCCCTCGCGGGCGAGGTCGCGCACGACGGCCAGGACCTCCCCCACCAGCTCGGGGTCCAGCGCGGACGTGGGCTCGTCGAGCAGCACCACCTGCGGTCGGAGCGCGAGCGCCCGGGCGATCCCGACGCGCTGCTGCTGGCCGCCGGAGAGCTGGGAGGGGTAGGAGTCCTCGCGTCCCGCCAGGCCCACCCGCTCGAGCAGGGCCCGCGCGTCGCGGACGGCCTCGTCCTCGGGGCGGTGCTGCACGACCACCGGGCCCTCGGTGAGGTTCTCCAGGACGGTCTTGTGCGGGAACAGGTGGTGGGACTGGAAGACCATCCCGCTGCGCGAGCGCAGGGCGGCGATCACGCGCTGCCGCTCCTTGCGGTCGTGCGGGAGGTCGGAGAAGTCGACCGAGGCCTCGCCGATCCGCACCGTGCCGGCGTCCGGGGTCTCCAACACGTTCAGCGAGCGCAGCACGGTGGTCTTGCCCGACCCGGACGGCCCGAGCACGGCCGTGGCGGTGCCCTCCTGGGCCGCGAAGGTGACGTCGCGCAGCACCGGGGTGCCGTCGAAGGACTTGGTGAGGCCCCGGGCCTCGACGAGCGCGCTCATGCGACGTACCTCTCCTGACGACGTTCGATCCGTTGCTGGACCTGCGACAGCACCCAGCAGATGACCCAGTAGTAGACGGCCGCCAGCAGGTAGAGCGCCATGAACTGCCCGCTCACCGCCGCCGCGTTCTGGGCGACGCGGAACAGGTCGGTCAGCAGCACCACGGCCACCAGCGAGGTGTCCTTGACCAGCGAGAGCAGCGTGTTCGACAGCGGTGGCACCGCGATCCGCGCGGCCTGCGGCAGCACGATGCGCCGCAGGCTGGTGCGGTAGTCCATGCCGATGGTCGTCGCGGCCTCGAACTGCCCGCGCGGCACGCCGAGGATCGAGGCGCGGATGATCTCCGCGGCGTACCCCCCGACGTTGAGGCTCAGCGCCAGCACCGCGGCGACGAACCGGGGCAGGTCGATGCCGAGCTCGGGGAGGCCGTAGAAGATGATGAAGAGCTGGACCAGCAGCGGGGTGCCGCGGATCGCGGAGACGTAGAACCGCGCGGGGAGGTCCAGCACGCGTCGCCGCGACAGGCGCGCCAGGGCGGTGGCCAGGCCCAGGAGGAGACCCAGCGCGAAGCTGATCGCCGTCAGGGGCAGGGTGATCTTGAGCGCGCCCACGAGCATCGGGCCCGCGGTGTCGGCCAGCACCTGCCAGGTGCTGCGGCCGGTGTCGGAGGCCTTGACCTTGATGGCGCCCTGCTTCTCCACCGACACGTCGGCCTGGAAGTAGGACCTGGAGATCTTCGCCAGGGTGCCGTTGCTGCGCAGCTTCGCCAGCGCGGCGTCGGCCTCGTCGCGCAGCGCCGTGTCCTTGGCGCGGAAGGCGAGGGCCTGCTGGGAGACGTCGGTGCCGGCGTTGCCGGCGATCCGGACGTCCTTCGACCCCGTCGAGGCCAGGTAGTCGAGCACGGCGAGGTCGTCGTTGACGGTCGCGTCGACGCGACCCTGCTTGACCAGGGCCGCGGCCTGGGCGAACCCCTCGACGGTCTGGACCTTCGAGCCCGCCTGCTTGGCGACCTGGTTCCAGTTGCTGGTCGCCGACTCCGCGGTCGTCTTGCCCTTCAGGTCGGCCAGCGAGGTGATCCCCGTGCTGCCCTTGGCCACGACGATGACGCCGCGGGAGAAGGTGTACGGCGTGGAGAAGGCGTAGCGGGCCTTGCGCTCGGGGTTGATCGTGACCTGGTTGGCCACCACGTCGATGCGCCCGGAGTCCAGGGCCGGGAAGATCGCGTCGAAGGTCGAGGTGACGAACTGCAGCCGCCAGCCCGCCTCCTTCGCGACCGCCCTGACGACCTCGAGGTCGTAGCCGGTGAGCTGCTGGGTCTTGGGGTCGCGGAAGGAGAACGGCGGGTAGGTGCCCTCGGTCCCCACCTTCACGACCCGGCCGCTCCCGGACGAGCCGTCGGCGGCGCGCGGGTGGGGGGCGGCGTACGACGACCCGGGCAGCGCGACGAGCAGGCCCAGCACCGTCAGGACGAGCAGGGCGACCCGGGTGAGCGCGCCGGGGCGAGCAGGTTTCTCCACCCACCCACTCTAGTTTGCCGTCCTACGAGCTTGACGCGACCTCGTCGTCGCGCTGACCCCACGGGGCGCCGTACTCGGTCAGCAGGTCCAGGAACGGCACCGCGTCGAAGGCCTCGGGGCCGAGCACGCCGGTGCCCTTCCAGACACCGGTGCTCAGCAGCTCCAGCGCCACCACGGGGTTGACGGCCGTCTGCCAGACCACGCACTGGTGGCCGTACTCGCGCATCGACCACTCGTTGTCGACCACCTGGTAGAGGTACGTCGACCGCGGCCGCCCGTCCTTGCCGGTGCCGGTGACCTGGAGGCCCGCGCACGTCTTGCCGGTCATCCGGGGGCCGATCGTGGCCGGGTCGGGGAGCACGGCGGCGACGACGTCGCGCGGCGACACCGTGACGCCCTTGACGCTCACCGGCTCGGTGCGGTCCAGGCCGAGGGTGTGCAGCGCGCGCAGGATGGCGATGAACTCCTCGCCCAGGCCGTACTTGAAGGTGGCCCGCCGGCAGTCCACCCAGCGCGGCATCAGGAGCACCTCCTCGTGCTCCACGTTGACGCACTCGACCGGCCCGATCCCCTCGGGGAAGTCGAACACCTCGGGCTCGCTGAACGGCGCCGTGGTGAACCAGCCCCGGTCGCGCTCCCACACCACGGGCGGGTTGAGGCACTCCTCGATCGTGGTCCACATCGAGAACGACGGCGCGAAGATCTCCTGGCCGGCCTCGTCGCGGACCACCAGGTTGGCCCCGTCGCGCGTGCCGAGCTCGTCGATGTCGGAGAACAGGTGGTCCGCGGCGTACCGCGCGAAGACGTCGGAGAGGCCGGGCTCGACCCCGATGCCCACCAGGGCCAGGCGTCCCTCGCGCTCCCACCGGTCGGCGACCGCGAACTGCTCGTCGCCCAGCTTGATCCCGGTCTGCTCGTGCGGGCGCTCGGGGTGCGGCTGCGACAGGCTCATCGCCATGTCGAGGTAGTCGGCCCCGCCGGCGATCGCGCCCTCGAAGATCGGCACGTCGAAGACCGGGTCGACGGCGTTCATCACGTGGGTCACCCGGTGCTCGCGTACCAGCGCCTCGACGGCCGCCGTGTCGGAGGCGTCGATCCGGGCGGCGACGAACCGGTCGTCCCCGAGCCCCGCCACCGCCCTCTCGGCCCGCTCCACGGAGTAGTCGCTGACCACGCAGACCTCGAAGAAGTCGCGTCGCGCGGCGATGGCCGTGAACGCCGACCCCACCCCGCCCGCGCCCACCAGCAGGATCCTCATCGTTCCCCCTTGATCGGTCGTGCTCGTCGGGACCACGTCACTCACCGGTGTAGCTCATGACGTGCTTGATGCGGGTGTAGTCCTCGAAGCCGTACATCGACAGGTCCTTGCCGTAGCCGCTGTGCTTGAAGCCGCCGTGCGGCATCTCGCTGATGAACGGGATGTGGGTGTTGATCCAGACCGCGCCGAAGTCGAGGCGGCGCGAGACCCGGAGCGCCCGGGCGTGGTCCTTGGTCCACACGCTCGAGGCGAGGGCGTACGGCACGTCGTTGGCGCAGCGCAGCGCCTCGGCCTCGTCGGAGAACTCCTGCACGGTCATGACGGGACCGAAGATCTCGGTCTGGACCTGCTCGTCGGTCTGCCGCAGGCCGCTGAGCACCGTGGGGTCGTAGAAGTACCCGCGGTCGCCGTGTCGGGTGCCGCCGGTGACGACGCTCGCGTGGTCGGGCAGACGGTCGACCATCCCGCTGACGTGGGCGAGCTGGTTCGCGTTGTTGAGGGGGCCGTAGTAGGTGCCCTCGGCGTCGGGCAGGCCGGTCGGCATCCCCTGCGCGGCGGCGGCGAGGGCCGCCACGAACTCGTCGTGGACGCCGGCCTGCACCAGGACCCGGGTCGCGGCGGTGCAGTCCTGGCCGGCGTTGAAGAGGCCGGCGCCGGCGATGCCCTCGGCCGCCGCGGCGACGTCCGCGTCGTCGAAGACCAGGCAGGGCGCCTTCCCACCGAGCTCGAGGTGGACCCGCTTGAGGTCGCGGGAGGCGGACTCGGCGACCTGCATGCCGGCGCGCACGGAGCCGGTGATGGCGACCATCTGCGGGGTCCTGTGCTCGACCAGCAGCCGGCCGGTGTCGCGGTCGCCGCACACGACGTTGAGCACGCCCGGCGGCAGGAACTCCTGGGCGATCTCGGCCAGGAGCGTCGAGGAGGCCGGGGTGGTGTCGGACGGCTTGAGGACCACGGTGTTGCCGGCCGCGAGGGCGGGCGCGATCTTCCAGATCATCATCAGCAGCGGGTAGTTCCACGGCGTGACCTGGCCGACGACGCCGATCGGCTCGCGACGCACCCAGGAGGTGTGGTCGGCCATGTACTCCCCCGCGGAGACGCCGTTGAGGATCCGCGCGGCACCGGCGAAGAACCTGAGGTGGTCCGCGGCGTAGGGCATCTCCTCGGCCATGGTGAGGCCGAGGGGCTTGCCGGTGTCGCGGCACTCGACGGCGTTGATCTCCTCGATCCGGTCCTCGACGGCCGTCGCGAGCCTCAGCAGGGCGTTCGAGCGGTCCTGCGGGGTGGCGTACCCCCAGCCCTCGAAGGCGCCGTCCGCGGCGGCGTACGCACGGTCGACGTCCTCGGAGCCCGAGCGCGGCGCGGTCGCGTAGGACTCGCCGGTGGTGGGGTCGACCACGTCGTAGCTCTCGCCCGACGCGGCGTCGACGAGCTCACCGTTGATCACGTTGCGGAAGTGGGTGCCAGGCATGCCGGGAGCCTAGTGTCGCGACAACGGAATCGGTAGACCTCAAGGGCCTCGAGCATCGGATTCGGTCGAAACATCGGCGTTACGTCGCCGGATCGTTTGCCAGACCCCCGTCTCACGAGGCAGACTGAAAGCCTTCTGCCCACCACGTCACGAGGTGACTTGCGATGAACGACCTCCAGCTCCACGAGTCGCGCCAGCGCGCTGCCAAGGACCACCTGTGGATGCACTTCACGCGGCACTCCACCTACGACACCCACCAGGTGCCCACGATCGTCCGCGGTGACGGCGTGCACGTGTGGGACGCCCACGGCAACCGCTACATCGACGGCCTGGCGGGCCTGTTCGTGGTGCAGGCGGGTCACGGTCGCACCGAGCTCGCCGAGGCGGCCGCCAAGCAGGCCGCCGAGCTGGCCTTCTTCCCGCTGTGGTCCTACGCCCACCCCACCGCGATCGACCTCGCCGCGCGGGTGGCGTCGTACGCCCCGGGCGACCTGAACCGGGTCTTCTTCACCACCGGTGGCGGCGAGGCCGTCGAGTCGGCCTGGAAGCTGGCCAAGCAGTACTTCAAGCTCACCGGCAAGCCGACCAAGCACAAGGTGATCAGCCGCGCGATCGCCTACCACGGCACCCCGCAGGGCGCGCTGTCGATCACCGGCCTGCCGGGCATGAAGGCGCCGTTCGAGCCGCTGGTCCCCTCGACCTTCCGGGTGCCGAACACCAACTTCTACCGGTCCGACGAGACCTCCTACCTCGGGCCCCACGACGAGCACGCCTTCGGCCAGTGGGCCGCCAACCGGATCGCCGAGGCGATCGAGTTCGAGGGACCCGACACCGTGGCCGCGGTCTTCCTGGAGCCCGTGCAGAACTCCGGTGGCTGCTTCCCGCCGCCCCCCGGCTACTTCGAGCGCGTCCGCGAGATCTGCGACGAGTACGACGTGCTGCTGGTCAGCGACGAGGTCATCTGCGCCTTCGGCCGCCTGGGCCACATGTTCGCCGCCGAGCGCTACGGCTACCAGCCCGACATCATCACCTGCGCCAAGGGCCTCACCTCCGGCTACTCGCCGCTGGGCGCGATGGTCGCCACGGACCGGCTCTTCGAGCCGTTCAGCAAGGGCGACACCTCCTTCGCCCACGGCTACACCTTCGGCGGCCACCCGGTCTCGACGGCGGTGGCGATGGCCAACCTCGACATCTTCGAGCGCGAGCAGCTCAACGAGCACGTGCTGGCCACCGAGGGCGACTTCCGCGCGACCCTGGAGAAGCTCACCGACCTGCCGATCGTCGGCGACGTGCGCGGCGACGGCTACTTCTACGGGATCGAGCTGGTCAAGGACAAGGCCACCAAGGAGACCTTCGACGACGCGGAGTCCGAGCGGCTCCTGCGCGGCTTCCTCTCCGGCGCGCTCTTCGAGGCCGGCCTCTACTGCCGCGCCGACGACCGCGGGGACCCGGTCATCCAGCTCGCTCCCCCGCTGGTGGCCGACCAGGCCGTCTTCGACGAGATCGAGCGCGTCCTGCGCGACGTCCTGACCCGCGCCTGGGCCCAGCTCTGAGGCCTCCGCCCGTCACGTCCTGACCCGCTCCGTAACGCCCCGCATCTCACCGTGCGGGGCGTTGCGGCGTCTCGGAGTACGACGAAACCCCCGGCACGCGGCATACTGGGGTTGCTATGACTCCCCCTCCCCCGCGCCGCCGCCACCTGCCCAACAGCCCCTTCGCCCCGGACCCGGAGCCGGTGATCGAGGAGTTCGCCGTCGGCGACCGCGTCACCCACGACCTCTACGGGCTGGGCAAGATCACCAACGTCGAGGAGTCGGCCGTGACCGTCGACTTCGCCGGCAAGCCGGTCCGCGTCCTGAGCCCGTTCACCAAGCTCACCGCCCTCTGACCCCTCCGGTGATCCGCAACGTCGTCGTCGGCGTGGTGCGCCCCGGCGTACCCCCGGAGCAGGTCGAGGCGGCCCTCCAGGCCCTGCGCGACTACCGTCTCGACGGGGTCCCGCCCGGCCTCGCCGGCATCGTCGCCGGCCAGGACCTCGGCCTGCGGGAGGCCAACGCGTCGTACTGCCTCACCGTGGACTTCCCCGACGAGGCCGCCTACCGCGCCTACGACCTCGACGAGGAGCACAACCGCATCCGCCGCGAGCTATTCGCGCCGATCTCGGAGTCCATCCAGCGCATCCAGTTCCGCCTGCCCTGAGTCCGCCCACCCCGGGTCCGGCGCCGAGGCTGCTCTGCTGAGTGCGTGGGCCGACCCGACGCCCGACCCCGAGGTCGCCGCCGTCGGGGATCGACGGTCCCCGGGCCCGGGCCCCTAGCCCGCGCCGGCCTCGGACGGGAGGTCCGGGGGCAGCACGGAGTCCCCGCGCCCGCCGGCACGCGGCGCGCCGGCCCGCCCCGGCTGGCGCTGGCGCGGTGGACGGCCGGGCTCGGGCCCGTCGATCGCGCGAAGCACGGGATCGTCCTGCGGCACCTCCCCGAGATCGGCGACCTGCTGGGCGACCTCGCGGAGCTTGGTGTTGCTGCGGTTGGAGTGCCGCCGCAGCAGCTCGAAGGACTGCTCGCGGTCGAGGCCGTAGCGGGCCATCAGGATGCCCTGCGCCACCCCGATCAGGTGGCGGGTCTCGACCGACTCGGTGTAGGCCTCCCGCTGGCGGGCCGAGTGCAGTGCCACGGCGGCGTGCGCGGCGAAGCTGAACGCCGCGGCGATGGCACCGGCGTCGAACGCCTCGACCTCGGCGCTGTACAGGCTGAGCGAGCCGAGGACGTCGGAACCGGCGGCGAGCCGGACCGACAGCACCGATGACATTCCGAGCTCGGAGATCCGGCGGCCCAGCTCGGGCCACCGCGTCTCCCGGGCGGCGTCGGAGACCAGCGAGACCTCGCTGTTCCACGCCACCTCGACCGACGGGCCCTCGCGGCGCCGGTGCTGGAGCTCATCGCACGCCTCGGCGAGGCCCGAGGTGGCCGCCGCGGCCCACCTTGCCGGTGCGCTCGCTGACGACGGCGTCCTCGCAGGGGTCGACGGCTGCTTGAGCCGCGCGCACCACCATCTGGCGGACCCCCTCGACGCTGGGCACCGCGAACAGCTCCCGGCTCGTGCGCGCCAACCGCAGCGCTGCCTGCACACCCTCTTCCATGTCACCCCCTCGTCACCGAAGGGCACCCGCACCGAGCGGTGCCCACCACGTCGCCCGCGGCACGGGGAGCGTCCTGGGCGACTGCCGCAGCGACCGATCGCCTCATCTTCACCCCAAGCCCCGGGGTTGCGCCAGGCACCTCCGTCTCCATCTGTCCTCTCCCAGTCGTCGTCGAGGAGTCCGCGGTCACCGCACACGCGCAGTGTCGGGTCGGCCCAGTGCCACCGCAGGTGGGCCACGAACCGGGCCGGCTGGACGCGCCGGCTGGCGTACGCCCCGCCGACCCGGAGCGGGCCGCTGCTGCCAGGACCCAGCCGGTCCGGCGCCGTCACGCTCGGCCGCCAGGGGCGGCCCCCGACGCGGAGCACGACCGCCTCCACCACGATCGGGGAGGTGGTCTCGTTCACGACCACCCCGCCCAGCTGGACCCGGTAGGCCCCCGGCAGCATCCGGGTGCCCCCGGAGAGGTCGGGGTGCACCCGGACCGCCCGCAGGTCGACGGCCGGCGCGGCCCCGGTGGGGCACACGACCCGCGCCCCGGCCCGGCGCACCACCCACGGGGTGGGCGCAGGGCCCTGCACCCCGGTGCTGGCCACCGGTGAGGAGGACGCGCTCGCGCTCGTCGAGGAGCCAGCGGTCTCCGAGCCGCCACCCCAGCAGCCGGTGGTCAGCAGCAGCGGCACGAGGGCCCAGGCGGCGGCCGTGCGGCCGCGCATCAGTGGCACGTCCCGCTCCCGGCGTCGGTGGCGGTCGAGCCGGCGACCGGCACGAACCGGAAGTCGTAGCTCGTGGGGTGCAGGGTCATCTGGAGCACGCCGAACGTGTTCGCGATCCGCGCCTCGCTGTTGGCCGCCGGCGTCGCCCGCACCGCGAAGAAGCTGCGTCCCCCGGTGCCGACCAGCAGCTCCCGGATGCCACGGGCCGGGTCGGCGACCCCGTTGACGTCCTGGGGTGCGAAGCGCTCGTAGAAGTGGGCGTGGCCGTTGAGGACGACGTCGGCCCCCTTGTCGTAGAGCAGCTTGAAGATCGCCGACATGTCGGGCTGGTGGTCCTGGCTGGAGGAGAACACCGGGATGTGCCAGTAGGCCAGGGTGCAGGTGTTGGGGTGGGTGTTCAGGTCGTTGAGCAGCCACTGGTACTCCGGGTTGCCCGGGTTGCAGCCCCCGACGACCCCGCACTGGCTGTCGAGTGCGACCAGGTGCCAGGCCCCGACGTCGTAGGAGTACCAGGACGGGCAGCTGCTGGTGCAACCCGGGGCGAGCGGGTGGGACTTGGTCCCGAAGTAGGCGAAGTAGCCCACTCCGCCGGTCGGCTGGATCGAGCTGCCGATGTAGCCGTACTCGTGGTTGCCCGGCACCGGGTGGGCGATCGAGTCCAACCGGCCCCACGAGGGGGCGTAGGACGCCTGGTAGTCCGAGAGCGCACCCAGTTCGTAGGTGTTGTCGCCCAGGGGCAGCAGCGCGGTCGGCTTGAGCGACACGGCCAGGTCGGACGTGGCCTGCTGCTGGCAGGAGGTCGACGTGGGGGCCTTGCCGTCGGGGCACGCGATGTCACCGGCCGCCACGAGCGTCGGGTCCCCGCTGCCGGGGCTCGTCGTGGTGGGGCTGGAGGTCGGCGTGGGCGTCGGGCTCGTCGTGCTGCCACCGGTGCTGACGACCAGGCGCGGCGAGGACCCGGTCGCCTCGCGGCTGGCCACCTTGTTCGCCGACGTCCGGGTCGTGGTCAGCACGAAGGTGTAGGTGCCGTTCCCGGTGATCGCCGAGGTCACGTCCGCACTCCCCCAGGTGCTCACCGTCACCGGAGCCGCCTTGCCGGCCCGGACCCCGACCGGTGGCGCGTTGTTCCAGGTCAACCCGGTCTCGGTCCAGGAGCTGTCGGACAGGGACACGTCCACCCCCTCGGTCGAGGTCGAGTAGCTGTAGAGCTGGAGCGAGGCCGCGGTCACCGGGGCGGTGAGCCCGCTGACGGTCACCTTCAGGTAGCTGCGCTGCTCGGGACCGGTCGAGCTCGGCGCCTGCTCGAAGAGGGTGAAGGCGCCCCCGGCGTTCGTGTCCGGCTGGTCGGAGCGCACGGAGGCATCGGCCTGCGGGGTGAACGTCGCCGTGCCGGTGCCCGCGGACGCCGTCGTGGTGGGGCTCGAGGACGCCGACGCGGTGGACGACGGGGTCGTCGACGCGGTCGTGGTGGGGGTCGGGGTGGACGTGACGGGCGGGCTCGAGGACGCGGTCGGGGTGGACGTCACGGTCGGGGTCGGCGTCGTGGTGGGGGTCGGCGTGGGGGTCGCCGTGGTCCCCGGGTCGACCACCAGCTGCGGCGGGGTCGCGGTCGACTCCCGGCTGGCGAGCTGCTTGTTCGCGGTGGACGTCGTCGTCACCACCAGCGTGTAGGAGCCGTTGCCGGTGATGGCCGAGGTGACGTCGAGCTCGGACCACGCGTTCACGGCGAGGTTGCTCATCGTGCCCACGGTGCTGCCCACCCCCGGGGCGTTGGTGAAGGTGATGCCGGACTCGGTCCAGCTGCTGGAGCTCGTCGAGACCTGCACGCCGGTCGTGCTGGCGGCGTAGCTGTAGAGCCGCAGGACGACCTTGGCCGGTGCGCCGGTCAGCCCCGAGACGTCGAAGCGGAGGTAGCTGTTGCTCGTCGGCGTCGTGGCCGAGAGCGCCGAGGTCGCGAGCACGTACTTCGACCCGTAGTTGGCGTCGGGCGTGTCCGAGCGGACGTAGGAGTCGGCCGCGGCCTTGATTGTGATCGGTGCCGCGGACGCCTGCGAGGCGAGCACCAGCGGCGCCAGACCGAGCAGGCACGCGAGCAGCACCAGGACCAGGGTCCGCGCCGGCCCGCGCGCCGGGTGGCGGACCCGGCGGCGGGCCGACGCGTCGTCCGGGCGGCCGGACGGTCGGTGGGTCGACGACGTCGTCGACGCGGAGCTCGGAGCGGTCGTGCGGGGGCGGAGGTTCATGGCGTCACCTGGTGGTCGTGGTGGTGGAGGTGGTGGCCCTGGGCTCGTCGGCGGGGGGTCGTGGCGGTGCCGGGTCGGCGGCGACGGTGCCGGTGCACGGGCCGGTGAAGCCCGCGGCCCGGGCCCGGGCGCTCTCCTCGGTGAAGCTCCGGACGTAGTGGCCGGTGCGGTCCGCGTCGAAGTACTGGTGCGCCTCGTAGCGGATCTGGTCGAGCGGGTCCCGGATCCAGGCCCGCGGCTGGTAGGTCGTCCAGCGCCCCGGGGAGGCGCCGCCGTACCCCGAGACCATCAGCACGTGCCGGTCCCCGGCCGCCCGGAGGCCGGTGACCACGGCCTGGGAGGCGCGCTGCCAGGTGCGGGCGCCGACGGCGGGGTCGGAGGCCAGGTCGGTGGGCTCGTTCATCAGTCCCAGGCCCAGGACGCTGGTGTGGGCGGTGAGCGCCCGGCTCGTCCGACGCCAGAAGTCGACGAGCGCGGAGACCGGCAGCCGTCGCGAGCCCAGGACCAGACGACGGTGCCCGCCACCCGGTGCCGCCACCCAGTAGTCGCCGTAGTTGTGCAGGTCCAGCACGACGCCGAGCCCGGCCTGCTGGGCGGCGTCCAGCGCCCGTCCCACGCGGGCGACCTCCCGGGCGTCCAGGGGACGGTCCAGTCGCGGCTGCAACCGCTCCCAGGTCACCGAGAGCCGCACCACCTGGGCGCCCGTCGCGGCGAGCTGGGTGAAGTCCGCGGCGTCGTCGTAGTAGTAGTCGGTGCCGAAGACGCCCGTGCGGGTGTTGCTGTACCACCGGGCCCCCTCCGCGCCGGCGCCGAACGCGCCGCTGGGCAGGTCCACCCCGCGCAGGAGACCGGGCACCCGGGAGTGCTGCTCGACCACGGTCGCCTGGGGTCGGCTCACCGGCTCGGCCTGGGCGCCGCGCAGCTTGTAGACGGTGAGCGGGTAGCCCGACGGCCACCACCGTCCCGCCGCCCAGGCGCTGACCCACAGACCGTCACGGTCGGCCGCGTCGTACCAGCTGCTGGCGACGTCGGACCAGTCAGCGGCGTCCCGCGCCCCGGGCCAGCCGACCTCGCCGACGTAGCCGCGGACGTGCTGGGAGCGCAGCCAGCCGGTGAAGGAGCGCAGGTCGTGCACGGCCTGGGCCGCGACGGGCCCCGTGGTGCACGAGGTCTGCTCTCCCCCCGGCCCGAGGACGTACGCCGCGAGGCCCACGACGAGCGAGACCGCGACCGAGATCGCCAGCCCGCCGAGCAGGGGTCGCCTGCCCAGCTCGCCCAGCCGGGACCGCCGGTGCGTCGGCCGCGGCCTCACGGCGTGCCTCCGGAGCCGGTGCGGCGCGAGGTCGACGAGGTGCCGTCGGTGACGCGCCACACCATCACCCGGTCCTCGGGCTCGCCGAAGCTGGCCACGACTGACCCGTGGGCCAGTGCCTTGCCCAGCGTCGGGAACTGGGTCAGCGTGTCGGGGCTGGGCGTCAGGTCGTCCTGGAGGTGGACCGAGAGCGCGTCCTGGTGGTCCAGGACGACGTAGTCGATGCCGCGCCAGGCCTGGTTCCTCGGCAGGTCGACGTCCTTGTCGACGTCGAGCTTGGTGAACCAGATGACCTTGTGGCGAGGGTGCCCGTGACGCACCAGGTCCACCCAGTAGGCGTCGTCGACGACCAGGGTCTGGTCACGACTGGTGCTGCTCTCCAGCCAGGACAGGGCGGTGGCCTTGCCGGCGTCCCGGTCGTGGGTCCGCAGGTCCTCCAGGCCGTAGCGCCAGGGGTTCCAGACGTTGGCCACCATCACCACCAGGACCCCGGCCACGACCACCCCGAAGGTCCCCCGCACCACGCGCAGCGGGTCCAGCAGCCGGCCGGACGGAGGTCGTCGCAGGGCCGGCGCGGCCCAGCGGACCGCGGCGTCGATCACCCCGGCCAGGGTGAGCACCGCGAAGGGGATCATCGCGATCACGAACGGGTAGGGCAGGTAGCCGTTGCGCAGCAGGCTGCTCAGCTGGATGACCAGGGCCAGGGTCACCGCCCGGGTGCGGGCCAGCAGCAGGCCCGGGACGACCGCCACCAGCGAGGCCACGCAGGTCCAGTGGTCCAGCTCCAGCCAGGTGGTCACGACCGTGTGGGCGGTGCTCTTGGGGTCGAAGATGCTGCCGCTCCCGACCCGGTCGAACAGCTGCCACTGGATGGCCCACTGCAGGCTGACGTGGCCGGGCCCCTCGAACAGCTCGTTCTTGAGCAGGGCGTAGAGCGGGTAGAGCAGGCCGAGCAGCGAGACCGTGCTGGTGAACATGGTGACGGTGAACTTGCGGTTGCGCGGGTCGCAGCGCTGCCAGAACAGCAGGACCAGCGCCGGCATGAACAGCAGCGCGGTCTCCTTGCTCAGCACCGCGACCGCGAAGCAGCCGGCGCTGGCCGACGCGGCCCACATCGAGCGCCGCGGCGAGGCGGCGAAGAAGAACGCGGCCAGCAGCCACGGGGTCACCAGGTTGTCCAGCAGCGCGGTGCGCTGGAAGTAGACCGCCAGGGGGCTCAGGCAGAACATCGCGACGGCAAGCACGGTGCCCGCGCTGCTCAGGCCCAGTCGGCGTGCCAGCCGGTAGAGCAGCACGATCGAGATCAGCTTGCAGACGAAGGCGAACTCGCGCCCGGTGGCCACGGCGTACGGCAACCGGCCGAAGGCGTCGGTGAGCACGTTGTAGGCGGCCATCTGGAGCTGGCCGAGCGGTGGGTGGGCATACCAGTAGGTGTAGTGGGCCAGCTGGTGCAGGTTGGCCACGGCCCACGCGTAGGCGGTGTAGGTCCCCTCGTCGTCGAACCGGGCCGGGGAGTCGTACATCCCCTGGGCGTGGACCACGCCGCCCACGACGAGCATCACGGTGAGCAGGGCGAGGTCGACGCGGTCGCGCCACAGGCGGCGGGACACGCGGTGGCGGAGCCCCTGGAGGCGCTCGCGGGGCGTCGGGGCGACAGCGCGCTCGAGCTCCTCGAGGTCGAGGTCGAGGTCGAGGGGCGACAGCGTGGTCGGGTGGCTCACAGCAGGGACTCCTCGGTCTCCGAGGCCAGGGCCGGACGGTGGGCGCCGACGTGGCTGGTCTTCTCCCACGACCGCTCGCCGCGCAGCTCGCGCCGGGTGGCGCGCACGGCCGCGGCGGCCAGGACCAGCTGGTAGGGCAGGGTGCCGACGACCAGGCGGGCGTAGTCGCGGACCCGCACGTGCTGGCCGAAGGCGCGTCCGAACTCGTGCAGCCCCACGGCCTCGATGGCCACGGTGGCGAGCGTCGGCAGCATCGGCGCGAAGGTGGCCATCACCACCAGGTCGGGAGCGTGCAGGGTGAACATGGACACCAGCGCGACCGGCACCAGCACGCCGGAGAGGGCCTGCATGAAGGGCATCGTGAGCAGATAGACGGCCATCGCCCGCTGGGGCAGGGTCGGCAGCCGCCGCCACTCCCCCTTGCGCATCACCTGCAGGAACCCCTGGCTCCAACGGGTGCGCTGCTTGAACAGGCCCTGGAGCGTCGGCGGGGTCTCCTCGCGGGTGGCCAGCTCCGGGCTGTAGGCCACGGCGACCCGGGCACCCCAGCTGGACAGGCGTACGCCGAGCTCGCAGTCCTCGGCCAGGCAGTCGGGGTCCCACCCCCGGGCCAGCCGCAGCAGGTCGGTGCGCACGAAGACGGTGTTGCCGCCGAGCGGGATGAACCGGCGCCGGGCGTGCAGGTGCAGCCGGGAGGAGAACCAGAAGAAGTACTCGAGCACGTTGCGCAGCGACCACCAGGACGTCTGGAAGTTCATCAGCTGCACGCCGCCCTGCACGACGTGGGCCTCCGTGGCCCGGAAGCAGGTGTCGACGTGGCGCAGCAGCGCCGGCGCCACCTCGTCCTCGGCGTCGAAGACCCCGACGATCTCCTTGGTGCACAGCGGCAGCGCCGTGTTGAGGGCCCGCGGCTTGTTCTTCACCTCGTGGGTGTCGACGACCACCCGCACCCGGGACTCGGCGGCGGCCAGGTCGTGGGCGACCCCCGCCGTGCCGGGGTCGTCGTGACCCACGATGACGATCACCTCGAAGTCGGGGTGGTCGCTGTCCAGGAGTCGCTCCACGGTGTGGGCCAGGACCTCCTCCTCGTCGCGGGCCGGGACCAGCAGCGAGAAGGAGAGCCCGGGCTCGTCGGGCTCGGGGAACCGGGTGGCCTGGACGGACTCCGGCGTGCGCCAGGAGTCCACCATCCACACCAGGGTGCTCAGGGCCACCACGAGCAGGAGGGTCGTGGCAACCAGGTAGAGCCCGAGGACGACGTCGAGGATCACCGACTCACCTCTCCA
Source organism: Nocardioides korecus (assembly GCF_054778395.1). NCBI lineage: Bacteria > Bacillati > Actinomycetota > Actinomycetes > Propionibacteriales > Nocardioidaceae > Nocardioides > Nocardioides korecus. The sequence goes on from NZ_BAAGZO010000008.1 coordinate 109,171, forward strand.
GGAGGCTCGGGATGCGGTCGGCCCAGTCGAAGGAGTCCGAGGCCATCCGGCGTACGCGCACCGCCTTCAGGACCGACCCCAGCACCACCCGCTCGCGCTCGCGCAGCCGGTCGTACTCCTGCCCGCCGACCACCAGCACGGGGGCCAGGTAGCGGAAGGGCGGGAAGCCGTAGGCGTCGTCGGTGTTCTCGACCAGCTCCTCCAGGGCCTGCTCGGGCGACATCTCCACCAGCGAGGGTGCGCCGCGCTCGATCACGAAGATGTCCGAGACCTGCACCTCCTCGAGGAGCTCGCAGGCCACGAGCCGGTCCGCGCCGTACTTCGGCGGCGGGATCACGATCTGGGTCAGCGCGTTGGCGGTCATGATCGGCAGGTTCACGTTGCCCATGGCCAGCCCGACGCCGCGTCCGGCCTTGGAGTGCACGCGGCTCTGCACGGCCAGGCGCCACCACTCCGCCCGGCTGAGGTCGCCGGGGTCGACGGCCCGCAGGGTGTGGTTGCTGATGGTCAGCGGCTTGGGGTAGCACCGGGCCAGGCCGTCGGGACCGATGATCGTCATGTCGTCGGAGAGGAAGCGTGCGCCCTTCTCGCGCAGCAGGCGCAGGATCGTGCCGGTCTTGCCGGTGTCGGTGCGCGCCGAGAGCATCACCCCGCGTCCGTCGATCTCCACGCAGGCCGAGTGCAGCAGCATGTGCCCCTTGGAGGCGATCACGAAGCGCAGCAGGGCCTCGATCACGTTGGTGTAGGCCACGTGCGGCGACCGGGCCAGCACCGGGCTGACGGTGACGGTGATGCGCTCGCCCAGGTCGATGGCGAAGTTGGCCGCCAGGCGCCCCAGGTGCTCCTCGTAGCGGACCCCGGCCGGGCCCTCGAAGCGCAGCAGGCGGGCGCGCGACTTCAAGGTGCCGCGGCCGACCTTGCCGACCCGGATCTCGATGTCGAGGTCCTTGCCCAGGCGGGGCTGGCGGAAGAACTCCAGCTCGCCCAGCGGCACCTCGCTGGCGATGGTGACCAGGTCGGCGACCGCGTAGCGGTACGGCAGGTACCCGGTGCCCTTGACGCCGACGCTGCGCTCGCGGTAACTGGCGGTCGGGAGCTCCGGGCCCTCGTCGAACAGCACGTCCACCGGCGGACGCGCGGCGGGCGTGGTCGGCAGGGCGGCGCGCGCCCCGGGCGGCGCGATCGTGGTCACCGTGGCGATGCCGCTCGAGGCGGTGGAGGTGACCACGGGCTCGAGGTGCTCGTCGTCGGTCGCGGTGCGCTGGTGGGGCAGGGTCAGGCCGGTGCGCTCGGCGGGGCGCTGCGTGAGGTCGGTCATGAGGTCTCCTCCAGGAGGGTGAGGCGTTCTTGGGAGCGGAATCGGACGAGGTAGCCGAGCGCGAGCGTGAGCACGTTGGCAGCCAGGTAGTGCACGCCCAGGACGCTGACCAGGAGCGCCAGGAAGGGGATGCGGAGCAGCAGGACGGCGTTGCTCATGACCATGAAGCCAGGTAGCGGCTCAGGGGGGTCAGTCGCTTGCGCCCGCGGTAGACGAGGCGGTCGACCAGGACGAAGTTCCACGACGACGCGACCTGGGTCGTGGCCACCGCGGCGGCCAGGTAGTTCAGGTGCAGCGTGCGGGGATCGGCCAGCAGCCACATCACGGCGACGTTGACCAGGAGCCCGGTCAGGCCGACGGCTGCGAACCCGGTGCCGCGCACCAGGCGTCCCGAGCGACGCAGGCTGCCCAGGGTCTCGGCGATCCGCAGCGCGACCAGCCGGCGCACGAACGTGGCGCCCTCCCCCAGCGAGGCCTTGCTCTCCCCGCTGTGCCGGACCCCGAAGGTGAACGGCACCTCGGCCTCGGTGACCTGGCCCTCGCGGGCCAGCAGCTCGAGGAGGATCTTGAAGCCGCGGGGCTCGAGCGCGTCGAGGTCGACGGCGTCCAGGCGTACGGCGAAGAACCCGCTCATCGGGTCCGAGATGCCGCGGAGGTTCCCGGGGAAGACCAGCTTGCTCAGGGCCGTGGAGCTGCTGGAGACCACGGCGCGGCCGAACGACGCCAGTCCCTGGGAGGACCCACCGGGCACGCGACGGCTGGCCACCACGACCTCGGCGTGCTCGCGCAGGCCGGTGGCGATCAGCGCGGGGACGAGCTCCGGCGGGTGCTGGAGGTCTCCGTCCATCACCACCGCCCAGGGCGTCCGGGCGGCGCGCAGGCCCACCAGCACGGCCCCGCCCAGTCCACCGACGCGCTGGCTGCGATCGCGGTGGATCAGGTCGACCGACAGGTGCGACAGAGCGGCCACACGGACCACCTCGAGCGGCGTGCCGTCCTCGCTGTCGTCGACGAAGAGGATGCGGCAGTCGTCCCCGGCCATGGCCCGGGTGATCCGAGCCACGAGCGGGGCGATGTTGCCCACCTCGTCGCGGGTCGGGACCACCACGGTCACCGCGCAGGAGAGCGGGTCGGACGCCGGCCCGTCGTCGGCGGGCCGCAGGTGGTTGAGGAACTCCAGGGTGGCCTCGGGGCTCTCGGGCCCCTCCTGGCGGTGCTCGGTCGCGGCGTCCCCGGAGGAGGAGGCCGTCGGGGCTGGGTCGTCGGGCGGGTGCGAGCGCTGCTGCGGCACGAGACCCGGAGGGGCACTCGGCGCGCGGCGTGACGCGGGGTCGAGATCGGACATCGGCGGACTCCTGGGAAGCAGGTGTGGAAGCCGAAGGCGGCGCTACCGAGACATCACCGACCCGTGCCAGGGGCCACCACGGAGGGGCGTTGGCGTCGGGTCACCGAGGACCGAGGCGGGGCGACCGGGACGGGGCACCGGGCCTGCGGTGGTGGCGGCCGCGCTTGCGGCGCGGACGAGGAGCTGCGGGCCGACCGGTGGACGTCGTCGTCACACGATCGGCGGAGCTCCGCAGCACCGCCGCTGGGTTGACGGGCTGCATGGGCACGTTCCGGGACCCGATTGATTGAATCCCCCTCGAGCCGGGTGACCGGCTCATGAACGAAGTACAAACAACTCGCGATGACTACGTCAAGGACCCACCCGGGTCATCCGGTGGGGTAGCCCGAAAGGACTAGACCATCCCCAGTGGCGGCGGACTTCCGCCACCCCGGCCCTCGATGACCGCTTGCGGCTGCCCATCACGTGGGGTCTGCTCCGTCGATCCAGCGCCTCCAGGTGCGCCGGGCTTGAGGTCCACGGGGTCCGAGGTCCACGATCGAGTCATGGTCTTGCGATGGCTGCTGGCGCTGCCGCCGCCGGTGCGCCCGGTGGTCGTCGGCGCCGTCCTCACCGGGACGGCGGGCGCGTCCGTGGGTCTCGTGGTGGGCCTCTCGGCGTACGCCCCGACCGCCTGGGCCGCCGCCCTCGAGGTCGGCCTCCCCGCCACCCTCCTGGGCGCCCTCCTCGGCGTCGCCTGGGCCGTCCTCCGCCCGAGACGCGGCGGGTCCCGCGCCGGTTGAGCAGGGCCCCCCGGGCCCGTCGTCGAAACCCCGCGAGTCACCAAACAGCCAGGTCAGGAGCCCTCTCAACCCCGTCGTCTTGTCGGTGGTCCCTGCCAGGATGGACCCATGAGCAGCCACCCCCACGACGACCCGGCCGGTGCCCCCGCGCACCCGTTGGTCGACCTCGTGGACCGGCTGCGCACCCGCCTGGACCGCCTGACGGGCCCGACCGCGCGACCTGTCTGGGGTCTGACCGATCCCGAGAAGCGCCACGTCCTGGTCGAGCTGGCCGCCATCACCAACCAGCTCGACGCGATCCGCCTCGACGTCCTCGCCGAGACCGACCGGACCCGCGCCACCGACGCCTCCGGAGCCCGGTCGGCCGCGGACTGGGTCGCGATCGAGACCCGGCAACGCCGCCCCCACGCCCGCGCCGACCTCCACCTCGCCACCCGGCTCGAAGCCCACCGGCCACTGCACGACGCCCTCGCCGCCGGCGGCGTCAACACCGACCAGGCCCGCGCGATCCTCGCCAGCCTCGACCTCCTCCCCACCACCGGCGACCTCGCCGTCACCCCCGAGCAGCGGGCCGAGGCCGAGCACTGGTTGATCGGCCAAGCAGCGCACCACGACGCCACCGCACTGCGGACCCTGGGCCGCCACCTCCTCGAGGTCATCTGCCCCGACCAGGCCGAGGAGATCGAAGGACGCCTCCTCGAAGCAGAAGAAGCAGCCGCCGCGCGCCGGACCACCTTCACCATGCGCGAGGACGACCAGGGCACCTGCCACGGACGGTTCCGCATCCCGACCCGCCACGGCCACATGCTCGCCAAGATGCTCCAGACCCTGACCCCGCCACCGGCCGCTCCGGGAGTCGAATCAGCACCGGAGGTCGAGGACCAGCCGCTGCCGGTGCGCCTGGGGGTGGCGTTCACCGACCTGATCGAGCGCATCCCCGCCACGTCGCTCCCCACCAGCGGTGGAGTCGGCGCCACGGTCGTGGTCACCATGACCCTCGACCAACTCCTGGCCCGCCTCGACGCCGCCGGGGTCTGCACCCTGGACACCGGCGCGAGGCTCACCGCCGCCGAGGCCAGGAGGCTGGCGGCTCGCGCCGGGGTCATCCCGCTGGTCCTCGGTGGGGCGTCGGTCCCGCTCGACGCCGGCCGCACCCGGCGCTTGTTCTCGGCCCAGCAGCGGATCGCGCTGCAGCAGCGAGACCGGCACTGCACCGCCGCCGGCTGCACCACCCCACCCGCGCTGTGCCACGCCCACCACGACCAGCCCTGGTCCACCGGCGGAGCGACCGACCTCGCCAACGGACGCCTCCTCTGCGGCCACCACCACAGACGAGTCCACGACCCCGCGTTCCGCCACGAGAGACACCCCGACGGCACCATCCGCTTCCACAAGCGGGAGTGAGGGGACACAGCAGCGCCAGGTTGCAGACAAGTCACCAATGTGTCCCCCTGTGACCACCCCACGACGCGCAGCCATTTATGCCCGCATCTCCAGCGACGTTGACGGCACCCGTGCCGGGGTTGAGCGCCAGGTGACGGATTGCCACGCCCTGGCGGATTCGCTGGGCTGGACGGTGGCTGGGGAGTACGTCGACAACGACGTGTCAGCCTCGTCGTACAGCCGTAAGGCGCGACCTGAGTACGAGCGTCTGATGGCTGACCTGGGCGACGGACTGGTCGATGGTGTGGTGGTTTGCAACATCGACCGGTTGACCCGGCGACCTGCTGAACTAGAGGCCTTCTACGACGCGGTGACCGCCGCTGGCGTGACCCAGGTCAGGTTCGTGACCGGGGATACCGACATCTCAACCACCGACGGGCTGATGATGGCCCGCATCTTGGGCGCGTTCGCCGCCAAGGAATCCGCCAACATCGGTCGACGTGTGGCGCGGAAAATGGAGCAGGTAGCAGCGGAGGGACGACCCCACGGCGGCTCACGACGCCCCTACAGCTACGGGCCCGACAAGATCACCGTCGTCCCCGACGAAGCCGAGGTTTACCGGACCCTGGTGGCCCGGTTCCTCGCAGGCGAGTCGACCCGCTCGCTGACGATCTGGCTCAACGACACCGGCATTCCCACCGTGACCGGAGCCGCATGGGTCACCTCGACGTTGAAGCGGATGCTGACCAATCCCCGCTATGCGGGGCTCCGTGAGCACCGGGGCGAGGTGGTCGGCCCCGCGGTCTAGGACGCCATCGTCAGCGTCGAGGAGCACCGACGCGTGCTCGCTAGGTACGCCGAGAAGAAGAACAGCGGACGCCGCACACCCCAGCGGTACCTCCTGTCAGCGATGCTGCGCTGCGGCAAGTGCGGCAACACGTTGTTTTCGTCTTCCCGTGTCACCACGCGCCGCTACGTGTGCCTGTCTGGGCCCGACCACCGGGGCTGTGGGCGGCTGACCGTCACAGCAGACCCGCTGGAGCGCCTGGTCGCTGACGCGGTGCTCTTTAGGCTTGACACACCCGAACTTGCCGACGCCCTGGCCGGACGTTCCAGCGCCGATGAACGCACCGAGGACCTGTCGACCCGGCTGACACAGGTACAGGCCCGTCTGGACGACCTGCCCGCCGCGTTCGCCGCCGGGGACATCACACGTCGCGACTGGGCCCTGGCCCGCAAGCCCCTGGAAGAGCAACTGATGCAGCTGCAACGGCAACTGGGCCGGATTACTCGAACCAGTGCCCTGACCGGACTCCTCGGCAACGGTCAGTCTCTACGCCGCTCCTGGGCGGACCTGACCCTGCCGCGACAGCACGCGATCGTCGGGGCCCTGGTCGAGCACGTCACCATCGGACCCGGCACCCAAGGAGTAACCGCTCTCGATCCTGCCCGCGTCGACATCACCTGGCGTCACTGACGCATCCACCAGGCCCCGGCCCGGGACCGGGCGGGAGCCGCTGCGCTTGCGCTCCAGCCCGGCCCCAGAACCGACACTCAGCAGGACACCCACCTGGCGCACCGTGCTGGCGTCAGTGACCTTGACCGCGACCCCTTGTGCTCGACAGGACGCCGTCACCCACGCAGCGAGTCCCTCCTCGCTCAGGGCGCTCAGTCCCACGCGGCCCACACCGCCGGCGGACCCTGCCACCCCTCGACCTCGTCGGAGGACCACAGCACTGCGGGCAGCAGCCCGCCCATGGCAATGACCGCCTGGTCCAAGACGTCGTCCGAGGACACATCGGTCAACCTGACCGCGGGCGGCTGGAACCCCTCAGCGACCTCGTAGCGATGTAGTCCCGCCTGCCGTTCCACGGCCTGGTCAGCGAAACTCTTGGTCACGTACTTCGACAAGTAGCCCGCAGCCTTGCGCCCCTCATGCAGTGCGGTCGAGCCGACCGGCAGGTCAGTCAGTCGCTTGATGTGCACGAACCCGTGCGGCCACGCCGCCTCGATCTGCCCGCGCGGGATGTAGTGCCCGACCGCGAAGTGAACGTGCAGACCATGCCCCGTCTTGTGCCACTCCGGCACCCACACGTACGGGAACGGACCCACATCGAGGAACCGGCGCAGCGTCCGGAAGAACAGGCCCACACGGACCCGCAGCAGCTGCGGGTCGTGCAGGCCCTCACCGGCATAGGTCAGCGTGCCCAACCGGTTGAGCCGATGAGCCGCGCAGTAGCGCCGCACCTTCGCGCGAGCCCGTCGCCCAGCCTCGAGGCGAGCACGCTCCGGGTCCGCAGCCGGGGTACCCGGCACCCAACCGGTTCGGCGAGGACGATACGAGGGCACGAATGCGCCACCCGCCTCGCCGGCAGTGGGGTACAGGGTGAGCGACCAACCCGCATCGGGGCGGACCAAAATCTGATCGGACATAGGAACACTCCAAGGAAGAACCGACAGGGAATGTCGGCCCCACTCGAAGCAGATGCGAACGCAGCGAGGCCCAAGCCACCTGCGGTTTTGCTCGGCCCGCTCACTACCCCGCTGTACCGGATCGTCCCTAGTCGCGTCCACGACCATGCGTTTTAGCTCCGGAGCAGAGCCATGCAGTGTTACTCGGCGCTGGTGGCGCGCCGTTCCGATCTCGCAGACACGAATGTCACCGATGTAACCCCGGCCTGTCAAGACCCGCCAGGTCCGCGTCACAGCCGCCGGTGCCCACGCATCGCACCCCCACACGGCAAGAAGCACGCCGTGCGGGGCCCCTGCGACCCGAGAAAAGCGCAGGCACCGGCTCAGGACTCCGACGCGGAACCCACCCCGGGCCCATCCGAGTTACGTTGCTACTTCAAGTCAAGAGAGCAGGGCGCCGACCATGGACCCCACCAAGCCAGCGGCCCCGCCTGCGCCCGTTGCGAGGGCGACCACACGCGTGTCATACCGGGACGCCGATTGCTCAATTGCGGCACGGATGAACGAAAGATCGAGCGAGTCGACGGCGTGGTCGTCATCGCCGAAATCGTCCTGGAACATCGGAAGGCTCCCACTTTCCTCTGCCGATTCCAGGAACCGGCGGCGCATACCGTCCCATTCCCGCTTGAAAGACTCCAAGCGCGCCAGGGCGATCCAGAGCCTTGCCACGAGAACTTTGGTCTCACTGCGCTCCTCTCGCGCCTTTCCAATTTCTCGTGCTCGCGCACCGAACTTCAGTTTGGCGCGCCTGATCTGCTCGTACTGGACTTCTAGCAATCGATCCACGTCCGACCGGGCCGCCGATTCGAGATCCTGAATTCGTCGTGCAAGGTTTTTGTATCGCGCGAAGAAAAAGGCAGTCTGTCGAAGTGAGATCATCATATCCCCGGCCACCCCGATGGGCTCATTCTCAGAATGAACGTGAATATCCGCGGCGGGGAACCCGTGAGTTTTTACCTTCCCAACCATTCTGGGGCCAACAGCTCTTTCGATTCGCAGCACTCGATGCGCGAACTCATTAGTGCATCCCGGACTGCACGGTTGCGCGTATAGGGCGCCTCCGGCCGAAGCCAGGACGTCCGTAAGGATGTCGATGACGACGTGACCGCCGGATCGAGTTGGTAGAACGGTCTCCTCCTCCCGATCCCACATAACCAGCGCCGTGATCCCGTCCCATGCTACGAAGTATGTGTCCGTAGGGACGTCGTCAACGTTCAAGAACCTTCGTTAATTCTTAATCGGGACAACGACTTTGAATGTAATCGGATCGGAGAACCATACAGCGTGGAAGTGATCGGCACCCGACAGCAAGTCGTCGACCTCGGCGTTACTGGTAAAGGCCGGAAAGAACTTGTGTTTGTGCGCCCAGTCTGGCCTCAGAGGCACATCCGATAAGAGGGAAACACGCGGGTCGTTGCGAAGGGCGCCCATCACACTATCGTGAAGTACATCAATGCTTGGTCCGTCGCAAGGCGAGGCCAGGATGAAAGTCCCGAAACGACCGAAAAAACAATCGACAATTTCTTCGGAGTGCGAGGAGTCATCGGTCGAGCTAGGCGCCCCCCTTTTGCCCGAGATGAGGCCATCTGCATCGTTTTTGTTGACGTCAGAATCGTGTGCCACGCGTCTACCCCCAGAGATTGATCTGGAGCCTATACGAGGTCGCTTTCACGATCAGGCTGGCGGAGGGGGCAGGGGTGGTACGAAAAACCTGCGAGGTTGCTGGCACAGCTGCGCCCCTCAGCTGTCGAAGCCCAGCCCCAGCTTGCCGGTGGCCTTGAGCCACAGGTTCTCGCGGCCGCCGTTCGCGTCGGCGCGTGCCAGCGACCGCCGGGTGGCCTCGATGCCGGCCCAGCGGAGCGGCTCGGGCGGAAACGGGAGGGGCTTGGTGCGGACCATCTCCAGGCGGGTGCGGGGGGTGTCGAGACCGGCGAGGAGGTCCAGGACGACGTCGCCGGCGAAGCGGGTGGTCCCGACGCCGAGGCCGGTGAAGCCGGCGGCGTACGCCACCCGGCCGTCGAGGGCGGTGCCGTAGAACGCGGCGAAGCGGGTGCAGGTGTCGATCACGCCGCCCCAGGTGTGGCTGAAGCGGACGCCCCCGTCTACCTCCGCGAGCTGCGGGAAGGCGTCGAAGAACCGCTCCGCGAGGGTCAGGTGCGTCGCCGCCCTCTGGTCGTACGCCGGCCCCGTCGCGCTCCCGTAGTGGTAGATCGCGTCGTACCCGCCCCACAGGATCCGCCCGTCACGGGTCGTGCGGGCGTAGATGAACTGGTGGCCGGCGTCGGAGTAGCCCTCGCGCCCCGCCCACCCGATCGCGTCGCGCTGCGCGGGGGTCAGCGGCTCGGTCATCAGGACGTAGTCGTAGACCGGCACCGTCATCAGCCGCAGCCGGCGCAGCAGCGAGGGCCACGCGTTGGTGGCCAGCACGACCTGGCCGGCGGCGATGGGCCCGTGGTCGGTGGCCAGCGCCACTCCCGACCCCGTGCGCCCCGAACCCGTACGCCGCAGCCCGGTGACCCACGTCCCCTCCACGATCCTGACCCCCAGGGACAGACACGCTTCGCGCAGCCCCCAGGCGAGCCGGGCCGGCTCGAGCATCGCGGAGTCGGGGTCGTGGAAGGCCGCCAGCGCGGTCGGTGAGTCGATCCGCTCGCGCAGCGCGTCGCCCTCGAGCCAGGTGACGTCGAGGCCCAGGCCGGTCATGGCGGCCTGCTCCTCGGCCACCCACCCGACCTGGTGGGGCTGGGTGGCGATCGCCAGCGAGCCGGAGCGGGTGAAGTCGCAGTCGATGCCGAACCGCTCGACGGTGTCCTGGATGGCGTCGAGGTTCTCCCGGCCGAGCGCGAGCAGCGTCGGCATCTCCTCGGGCCAGCGCGCCATCCCGTTGCCGAAGCCGTGGGTCAGGCTGGCCTCGCAGAAGCCGCCGTTGCGCCCGCTCGCGGCGTGGCCGCAGGTCTCGCCCTCGACCACCAGCACCGACCGGCCCGGGTCGCGCTCGGCCGCCAGCAGCGCGGTCCACAGCCCCAGGTAGCCGCCGCCGACGACGACCAGGTCGGCCGACGCGGGCCCGTCCAGGGGCGGGAGTGGGGCGGGCGCCGCCGGGTCGTCCAGCCAGTACGCCGAGGGCGACGCGCCGCGCAGGGACTCACGGGCGTGCGGGTGGGGCGTCACCGCGCCAGCGCCTTCTCCTGCCGACGCCGGTTCAGCTCGACGGCGACCACGATGGCGATCGAGATCAGGAACATCACCGTGCCGACCACGTTGACCTGCATCGGCACGCCGCGCTGGGAGACGCCCCACACGTACATCGGGAACGTCGTGGTGTTGCCGGCGTTGAGGTTGGTGATGATGAAGTCGTCGAAGGACAGCGAGAACGACAGCAGCGCGGCGCCCAGGATGCCGGGGAACACCAGCGGCAGGGTCACCCGCCGGAAGGTCTGGGCCTCGGTGGCGTAGAGGTCCATCGCCGCCTGCTCGAGGTTGGTGTCGAGCCCGGCCAGCCGGGCTCTCACCGTGACCACCACGAACGACAGGCAGAACATGATGTGGGCGATCAGGATCGTCCAGAAGCCGAGCGTCCCGCCGAAGCCGGTGGCCACGAACAGGGCCAGCAGCGAGGAGCCCATCACGATCTCGGGCGACGCCATCGGCAGGAAGATCAGCAGGTTGGAGGACGACCGGCCCGCGAAGTCGTGCCGCACCAGCGCGAACGCCATCAGCGTGCCCAGCACGGTCGCGACGACCGTGGCCAGCAGGCCGATCTGGATGCTGCGCGAGACCGCGCCGCACATGTTGGCGGCCTTGCAGGGGTGCAGCCAGTTCTGGAGCGTGAAGGCGTCGAAGCGGTAGATCAGCTTGGACTTCGGCTTGTTGAAGCTCATCAGGACGACCACGAAGATCGGGACGAACATGTAGACGATCACCAGCAGGCCACCGGCCAGCACGAGGTGACGCCCGATCCAGCGGCCCAGGCGTTGCAGCGGCGCGGTCACAGCAGGTCCTCCGTCCCGGCCCGGCGGACGTAGAACAGCACCATCACCAGGATCAGCAGCATCAGGATCACCGACAGCGCCCCGGCGGCCGGGTAGTCGTTGGCGTTGGTGAACAGGTCCTGGATGACGTTGCCGATCATGCGTTGCTTGGGGCTGCCCAGCAGCTGGGCGTTGATGTAGTCACCGACCGCGGGGATGAAGGTCAGCAGCGTGCCGGACACGACACCGGGCAGCGACAGCGGCCAGGTCACGCGCCAGAACCCGACGAAGGGCCGGGAGTAGAGGTCGCTGCCGGCCTCGATCAGCCGGTGGTCGATCTTGTCGATGCTGGCGAACAGCGGCAGCACCATGAAGGGCAGGAAGTTGTAGACCAGCCCGGCGACCACGGCCACCGGCGTGGCCAGCAGGCGACCCTCGGGGCCGATGACGTGCACGAACTGCAGCGCGTTGACGATGAAGCCGTCGTCGCGCAGCAGCAGCTTCCACGACAGGGTGCGCACCAGGAAGCTGGTGAAGAACGGCGCGATCACCAGGACCAGCATCAGGTTCTTCCAGCGACCGGCCTTGAACGCGATCGCGTAGGCCAGCACGTAGCCGAGCACCAGGCAGATCAGCGTCGCGACGGCGCCGTACGCCAGGGACCGGAGCAGGGGGCTCCAGTAGTTGCTCAGGGCGGCGCCGTAGTTGCCGAACGACCAGTCCATCGAGTAGCCCTGCAGCGTCGACCCGTCCGGGTCGTAGAGGCTGGTCGCGACGAGCGAGTAGAGCGGCACGACGAAGAAGACCGCCAGCCACAGCAGGCCGGGCAGCAGCAGCCAGTAGCCGGTGAGCTTGCGCTTGTCCCGACGCCGGGGAGCCGGGGACGCGGAGCCGGGGCCCCGGGGGGACTGCGGCTCGCGCGCCTCGGCGGCCGCGGCGAGGGGGGTTCCCGCGGAGGACGCGCTCACGGCGCGACGTCCTCCCGGTCGCGACCGGCGCTGGCGTCCTGGTCGTGGTCGAGCAGGAAGGCGAACTCCGGGCGCCAGGAGATGTCGACCTCCTCGCCCTGGGTGAAGAGCCGGCGGCGTCCGGTGTTCTGCTGGAAGACCTGGATCTCCTGGCCCCAGGGCATCCGGACGAGGTACTGCGTGCTGACGCCGATGAAGCTGACGTCGGTCACGCGGCCACCGGGGATGCTGTTGCCCGGGGCGTCGATGTCCTCGCCGACCTCGGCGATCAGGACCTTCTCGGGACGGATCCCGACCCAGCCCTTCTCCCCCGCGGTCCCGCTGACGTGCGCCCGCCCGGTGGGGATCGAGGCCGTCGTGCCCTGCATGTCGACGGACACGTTGTCGCCCTCGCGACCCTTGACCTCCACCTCGATCAGGTTGGACTGGCCCAGGAAGTTGGCCACGAAGGTGGTCTGCGGGTTGTCGTAGAGCTCCGCGGGGGCGCCCATCTGCTCGATCACGCCGGCGTTCATCACCGCGATGGTGTCGGCCATGGTCATGGCCTCCTCCTGGTCGTGGGTGACGTGGACGAAGGTGAGCCCGACCTCGGACTGGATTCGCTTGATCTCCACCTGCATCGAGCGCCGCAGCTTGAGGTCGAGAGCGCCGAGGGGCTCGTCGAGCAGCAGCACCTCGGGGCTGTTGATCAGGGCCCGCGCCAGCGCCACGCGCTGCTGCTGGCCGCCCGACAGCTGCGCCGGCTTCTTGCGCGCCTGGGTCTCGAGCTCGACCAGGTCGAGCATCTCCTTCACCTTGGCGTCGACCTCCTTGGCGCGACGACGGCGCAGGCCGAAGGCGACGTTCTCGAAGATGTCCAGGTGCGGGAAGAGCGCGTAGTTCTGGAAGACGGTGTTCACCGGGCGCCGGTAGGGCTTGTCCCAGGTGATGTCCTTGCCGCCGAGCTCGATCGAGCCCGACGTCGGGGTCTCCAGGCCGGCCACCATCCGCAGGGTCGTGGTCTTGCCGCAGCCCGAGGGGCCGAGCAGCGCGAAGAACGAGCCGGTGGGGACGTCGAGGTCCAGGGACTTCACGGCCGTGAAGCTCGAGAACTCCTTGGTCAGGGCGCGCAGCCGCAACCCGTCGTACGCCGTGCCGCTGTCGCTCCGCGGGGGTGCTGCCTCAGCCACCTGTGACATCGGACCAGTCTCCTTCGTATTGCTTCGTCTGCTTGTCGTCGAGCGCCATGAAGGCGAAGGTGTCCTTGAGGTCGTCCTCGGAGGGGAAGATCAGCTTGTTCTCGACCAGCGACTTGTCGATCTTGGCCATCGCGTCCTGCGCTCCCACGACGGGGCAGATGTAGTTCACGTACGCCGCGAGCCGGGCCGCGACCTCGGGGTCGTAGTAGTAGTCGATCCACTTCTCGGCGTTGGACTCGTGCTGGGCGAGGTTGGGGACCAGCATGTTGTCGCTCCACAGCGACAACCCCTCCTCGGGGACCACGAACTTGATGTCGGGGTTGTCGAACTGCGCCTGGATGACGTCGCCCGACCAGGCCTCGCAGGCCACGATGTTGCCGGCGGTGAGGTCCTGGATGTACTCGTTGCCGGTGAACGCCCGCACCTGGCCGGACTTGACGACCTTGCGCAGCTTGGTGATCGCCGCGTCCCACTGGTCGCCGGTGAACTTCTCGGGGTCGGCGCCGACCAGCTTGAGCATGAAGCCCATCGTGTCGTGCATCTCGGAGAGCAGCGTGATCTTGCCCGAGAGGTCGGGGCGGGTGAGCAGGTCGGCGAAGCTGCCGACCTCCTTGGTCAGCTTGGCGTTGTAGGCGATGCCGGTCAGGCCGGCCTGCCAGGGCGCGGAGTAGGTGCGCTCGGGGTCCCAGGCCCGCTTGCGCAGCGCCGGCAGCAGGTTCTTGTGCAGGTTGGGCACCTTGGCGGCGTCCAGCGGCTGCACCCAGCCCAGGTCGATGACCCGGGCCGCCATCCAGTCGGTGAGCACCATCATGTCGCGACCGATCGGCTGGCAGTCGCCGAGCTGGTTGCGGACCTTGGCGAAGAACTCCGCGTTGTCGCTGATGTCGTCGGTGTAGGCGACCTTGATCCCGGTGGTGGTCTCGAAGTCCTGCAGGGTGTTCTTCTGCTTCTTCGTGGCCTCGTCGATGTAGGCGGGCCAGTTGGAGACCACCAGCCGACGGTCGGTGGCCGAGACGTCGCGGGCCACGCACTTCTTCGGGTCCTGGACCGCCGACGGCGTGCCGAACGCCGGCAGGACGGCGGCCGACCCCAGGGCGAAGGCGCCGAAGCCGCCCGCCTTGAGGAACGCCCGTCGCGAGGCGCTGCTGCGCCCCGACGGTCGTCCGGTGGGGCCGTTCGGGCCGCTGCCCGGGTGTTGCGGTGATGCCACGCCGACCTCCTCGTGATGACGCCGGTACCTTCGCACGACGTCTTGTCAGAAACAAGAGATTCCGTCGTCGCGCAATCTGTTCGCCACGGAAACGTTACAAGTGGCCGGGCTCGGCAACGGTTTGCGCCGTTTCCGGGGCCGCGCCTGCTTGCCCTCGGGCCGGATGCCGACGACCATGGCGGCATGGTCGCCTCCTCCGCCCCCGCCCCGCGCGCGCAGTCGACGCTCGACGACGTCTCCCGCTCGATCATCGAGCAGCTCCAGCAGGACGGGCGTCGCTCCTACGCCTCGATCGGCAAGGTCGTCGGCCTCTCCGAGGCGGCCGTGCGCCAGCGCGTCCAGCGCCTGACCGAGTCGGGGATCATGCAGATCGTCGCGGTCACCGACCCGCTGCAGATCGGCTTCGCCCGCCAGGCCATGGTCGCGGTGCACGTCCAGGGGGCCATCGAGCCGGTTGCCGACGCCCTGTCGCAGATGGAGGAGGTCGTCTACGTCGTGATGACGGCCGGCACCTACGACGTCCTGTGCGAGGTCGTCGCCACCGACGACGCCGAGCTCCTCGACCTGGTCTCCGCCCGGATCCGCGCCGTGCCGGGCGTGCGCG
This sequence comes from Nocardioides korecus, assembly GCF_054778395.1. Taxonomy (NCBI): domain Bacteria; kingdom Bacillati; phylum Actinomycetota; class Actinomycetes; order Propionibacteriales; family Nocardioidaceae; genus Nocardioides; species Nocardioides korecus. The sequence goes on from NZ_BAAGZO010000008.1 coordinate 124,402, forward strand.
ACACCGAGACCTTCATGTACCTCAAGCTGTCCAAGCAGACCTACTCCTGGGGCACCCGGTGACCTCCTCGCCGAGCAGCCCCGTGCGGTCGCTGTGGCAGGACACGCTCGGGGAGGACACGCCGGCGCGGCCCGCCCTGCCCGGCCCCGCGGCGTACGACGTGGTGGTGGTGGGGGCGGGCCTGACCGGGCTCTGGTCGGCGTACTACCTGCGCCGGGCCGACCCGACCCTGCGGATCGCGGTGCTGGAGAAGGAGGTCGCCGGCTTCGGCGCCTCGGGGCGCAACGGCGGCTGGTGCAGCGCCCTGTTCCCCACCTCGTGGGACGCGCTGGTGCGGGCATCGTCTCTCGACGGCGCGCTGCGCCAGCACCGGGCGATGCAGGAGACCGTCCGCGAGGTCGGCCGGGTCCTCGAGGCCGAGGGGATCGACGCCGACTTCCACCGCGGCGGCACCCTCACCCTGGCCCGCACCCCCGTCCAGCTGCGGCGCCTCGAGGCGGAGGTGCGCACGGCCCACGGACGCGGGTTCACCGAGGACGACGAGCGCCTGCTGGGCGCCGCCGAGGCGAGCGCGGTGCTGGACGCCGACGGGGTCCTCGGCGGGGCCTTCACCCCGCACACCGCCCGGGTGCACCCGGCTCGCCTCGTGCGCGGGCTGGCGCGTGTGGTCGAGGCCGCCGGGGTGGAGGTGTTCGAGCGCACCGAGGTGACCGGGATCGAGCCCGGGCGCGTGCACACCGTCGCCGGGACCGTGCGCGCCGAGGTCGTCCTGCGCGCGACCGAGGGCTACACCCCCGGGCTGCCCGGCCACCGGCGCACCGTCGTGCCGGTCTACTCCCTGATGGTGGCCACCGAGCCGCTGGACGAGGCGACCTGGGCCCGGATCGGGCTGGCCGACCGGCCCACCTTCACCGACGCCCGGCACCTGATCGTCTACGGCCAGCGCACCGAGGACGGCCGGATCGCGTTCGGCGGCCGTGGGGCGCCGTACCACTTCGGGTCGCGGGTGGCGCCGGCGTACGACGCCGAGCCCCGCGTCTTCGCCGACCTCGAGGACACCCTGCGCGACCTGCTCCCCCAGCTGCGCGGGACGCGCTTCACCCACCGCTGGGGCGGGCCGCTGGGGATCGCGCGCGACTGGGCCGCCTCGGTCGGCCTGGACCGGCGCACGGGCCTGGGCTGGGCCGGGGGGTACGTCGGTGACGGCGTGGCGACCACCAACCTGGCCGGCCGCACGCTGGCCGACCTCGTGACCGGCGCGTCCACCGACCTGACCTCGCTGCCCTGGGTGAACCACCGCAGTCGCGCCTGGGAGCCCGAGCCGCTGCGGTGGCTGGGCATCAACGCCGGCCTGCGGGCGATGACGCTGGCCGACGCCGAGGAGGCCCGCACCGGACGTGGCAGCCGGATCGCCCGCGCGATGGCGCCGCTCACCGGCGGCCACTGACCGCCGTCGGCACGAAGGGGGTGCGCGCTGCCCCACCGCCTGGGACCATGCGGGGACGCCGTGTCGCAGGCGCCGGGACGGGTCCGGAGCCGCGTCTCGTGGGGAGCGGGCGGTGACAGGGGTGGGGATGATCAAGGGAGAGCCGGCCGGGTCACCGGCGGCCGCGGCCGACGCCCGCTACCGGCGTCCGCCCCGCGCCCGGATCGCCGACAGCGACAAGGCGATCATCGGCGCGCTCCAGCAGGACGGCCGGCGCGCGTACGCCGAGATCGGCGAGCCCCTCGGCCTCACCGCGGAGCAGGTCGAGGCCCGGGTGGACCGGCTCGTCGACGCCGGCGTCATCCAGATCACGGCCGTCTCCGACCCCCTCCAGCTCGGGTTCGCCCGCCAGGCGATGCTGGGCGTGACCGTGGAGGGGCGCACCGCCGCGGCCGTGGCGGCCGACCTCGCGCGGGTGCCCGAGCTGGTCTACGTCGTGGTCACCGCCGGCGGCTTCGACGTCATGGTCGAGGTCGTCGGGGACAGCGACGCGCACCTGCTCGAGCTGGTCACCGCGCGGGTCAAGCCGGTCCCGGGCGTGGCCGCGGTGCACACCTTCCTCTACCTGGAGCTGCAGAAGCAGACCTACACGTGGGGCGTGCGCTGACTCAGGACTTCTGCACCTCGATGGTGTCCTCGGCGTACCAGGTGCGGATGACCTTCTTGTCGAACTTGCCCACGCTGGTGCGCGGCACCTGGTCGATGAAGGCCCACGAGTCGGGCAGCTGCCACTTGGCGAAGTCGCGGGAGAGGAACTCGCGCAGCTCGGCCGGGGTGACCGTGGCGCCCTCGCGCAGGACCACCGAGGCCAGCGGGCGCTCGTCCCAGCGCTCGTCGGGGATGCCGATCACGGCTGCCTCGACGACGTCGTCGTGCCCCATCAGGGCGTTCTCGAGGTCGACCGAGGAGATCCACTCGCCGCCGGACTTGATGACGTCCTTGGCGCGGTCGGAGAGCCGGATGTAGCCCAGCTCGTCGATGCTGCCGACGTCGCCCGTGCGCAGCCAGCCGTCGTGGAACTTCTCCGCCACGTCGGGGTCGTCGGACTCGTAGTAGCCGGCCGTGACCCACGGCCCGCGGACCTCGAGCTCGCCCACCGCCGTGCCGTCCCAGGGCTGCTCGACGTCGCCGTCGGCCATGATCCGGCCCTCGACGCCGCACACCACCCGTCCCTGGCTGCCGCGGTAGGACCACTGGTCGTCGCCCTCGGCGCCCGCGGGCGGCAGACCGGCCGAGGCCACCGGCGAGGTCTCGGTCATGCCCCACGCCTGGCGGATCACGAGCCCGTGGCGGTCCTGGAGCGCCTTCTGCAGCGACACCGGCACCGCGGAGCCGCCGCACAGGATCAGCCGCAGCGTCTCGGGCTTCTTCTCCGGGTGCTGGTCGAGGTGGTTGAGCACGTCGTTCCACACGGTCGGCACCGCGCCCGAGAGCGTCGGGCGGGAGTCGGCCATGAAGCGGCACAGCGGCTCGGCCTGGAGCCAGCGGTCGGGCATGCACAGCGAGGCGCCCTGCATCATCGCGGCGTAGGCCAGGCCCCAGGAGTTGGCGTGGAACATCGGCACGATCGGGAGCACCCGGTCGTGGAAGGAGATCGCGCCCACGTTGCCGGTGCTCACCGCCTGGGAGTGCAGCCAGGCCGAGCGGTGGCTGTAGACCACGCCCTTGGGGTTGCCGGTCGTGCCGGAGGTGTAGCACATCGCCGCGGCGCTGCGCTCGTCCACGTCGGGCCAGTCGAAGGTGTCCGGCTGGGCGGCGAGCAGCTCGTCGTACAGCTGGACGTCCTTGCCGCTGGCACGCAGGGAGTCCAGGTCGGCCTGGGCCGCCTCGGGACCCGCGACGAGCACGTGGCGCACCGTCTCCATCTGGGGCAGGTGCGGGGCGAGCGCCCCCACCAGCGAGTCGTCGACGATGACGACCTGGTCCTCGGCGTGGTTGGCGATGTAGACCAGCTGCTCGGGGAACAGCCGGATGTTGAGCGTGTGCAGGACCGCACCCATCGACGGGATGGCGAGGTAGGCCTCGAGGTGCTCGGCGTTGTTCCACTGGAAGGTGCCCACGCGCTGGTCGCCGTCGATGCCGAGCGAGCGCAGCCCGTTGGCCAGCTGGGCGGCGCGGCGTCCCACCTCGGCGTACGTCCTGGTGCGGGTGCCGTCGGCGGTCGCGGTGACGACCTCGGAGTCGTGGTGCACCGTCGTGCCGTGCTTCATGATCCCGCCGATGGTCAGCGGGAAGTCCTGCATCGTGCTCTGCATGGGAGTCCTACTCGTGGGTCGGTGGGCTGCGGGGCTCGGGGCCGTCGGACGTGACCGGCGTCACGAAGCCTGGCGCACCGGGGCCCGGATTCCAAGACCCGCCACGATGGGGGCATGACCTCCCGCACCTTCACGACCCGTCCGACCCTGACCGGCACCTTCGGGATGGTCTCGGCCACCCACTGGCTGGCCTCCGCGTCGGGTCAGCGGATGCTCGAGCTGGGCGGCAACGCCTTCGACGCCGCCGTGGCCGCGGGGCTCGTGCTCCAGGTCGTCGAGCCGCACCTCAACGGACCCGGCGGCGACCTGCCCGCGATCGTGTCCGTGGCGGGCGACCCCGCGCCGCGGGTGCTGTGCGGCCAGGGTCCGGCGCCGGCGGGGGCCACGCGTGAGGCGTACGCCGCCCTGGGGCTGGACCACGTGCCGGGCTCGGGCCCGCTGGCCGCCGCGGTCCCCGGCGCCTTCGACGCATGGATGCTCCTGCTGCGCGACCACGGGACGCTGTCGCTGCGCACCGTGGCGGAGCCGGCGATCGGCTACGCCCGCGAGGGTCACCCGCTGCTCGCGACGGCCGCGCACACGGTCGAGACCGTCCGGTCGCTGTTCCTCGAGGACTGGACGACCTCGGCCGACCTCTGGCTGCGCGGCGGGCTCCCCCGGGCCGGGACCCTGTTCACCAACCCCGACTGGGCCGACACCCTGGAGCGCCTGGTGGCCGAGGGCGAGGCGGCCGGCGACGACGTGGCCGCCCAGGCCGAGGGGGCGCGGCGCGCGTGGGGCCAGGGCTTCGTGGCCGAGGCGGTCGAGGCGTTCTCCTCCCGGGCGTGGCGGCACTCCGGGGGCCAGGTGCTCCCGGGCCTGGTCCGCGGCTCCGACCTGGCGTCGTGGTCGGCCGGGTGGGAGGCGCCGGCGCTCCTGGACTGGCACGGGGTGACGGTGGCCAAGACCGACCTGTGGGGCCAGGGGCCGACGCTGCTCCAGGCGCTGGCGGTGCTCGACGCGCTGGCCGCCGACGACCCGGCCGTGCTCGACCCGTCGACCGAGGCCGGGGTGCACGCGGTCGCCGAGACCTGGAAGCTCGTGATGGCCGACCGGGAGGCGTGGTTCGGGGAGCGCTCCCCGGTGTCGGTCGCCGACCTGCTGGACCCGGCGTACGTCGTGGGGAGGGCGGGCCTGGTGGGGCCGGAGGCCTCGCGCGACCTGCGGCCCGGCTCCCCCGGCGGGCTGACCCCGCGGCTGGCCGAGCACGTCCGGCGGCTGCTGGCCGGGGCGGCCCCGGAGCCGACCGGCGACGCCACCACCGGCGAGCCCACGGTCGCCCGCGACGGGGCCACCCGCGGCGACACCTGCCACGTCGACGTGGTCGACCGCTGGGGCAACATGGTCTCGGCGACCCCCAGCGGCGGCTGGCTGCAGAGCTCGCCCACCATCCCCGGGCTCGGGTTCTGCCTGGGCAGCCGGCTCCAGATGAGCTGGCTCGACGAGGGCCTGCCCGCCTCCCTGGCCCCCGGCGCGCGGCCGCGCACGACGCTCTCACCCACGCTGGTGCTGTGCGACGACGAGCCCGTGCTGGCCTGCGGCACGCCGGGAGGCGACCAGCAGGACCAGTGGCAGACGCTGTTCCTGCTGCGCCACGTCGTGGGCGGGCTCCCGCTCCAGGAGGCCATCGACGCCCCGATGTTCCACACCACGAGCTTCCCGGGGTCCTTCGTCCCGCGCACCACCGAGCCCGGGGTGCTGGTGGCCGAGGACCGGCTGGGCGCCGACGTCCTGTCCGGTCTCCGCGCCCGCGGGCACGAGGTGCTCGACGCCGGTCCGTGGTCCCTGGGCCGGATGTGCGCCGTCGCCCGCGACCCCGCCACCGGCCTCCTCTCCGCCGCTGCCAACCCGCGCGGCATGGCGGGGTACGCCGTGGGGCGGTGAGGGTCAGCGGCTGGGCAGGTGCCGGCGCGGGGCCATCCGGGCGCCGTGGCGCGGGCGCGACAGCCCGGCCAGCTCGATCAGGCGCTGCACGCGGTGCCGGTGCCCGGCGTACGGCGCCAGCAGCACCGCCATGCCGTCGTCGTCGACGGGCTCGCCGGTCAGCACCCAGCCGACGTTCTTGGCGATGTGGTAGTCCCCGAAGCTCACCGCGTCGGGGTCGCCGAGCGCGCGCGACCGGGTCTCGGCGCTGGTCCACACGCCGATGCCGGGCAGCGTGCGCAGGCGGCGGTCGAACTCGACGGGCGTCTCCCGCCCCGCGCGCTCCAGCGCGGCGGCGACCCTCGCGACGGTCTGGATCGGGCGCGAGCGCGCACCGTCGACGTGCATGCCGAGCCACTCCCAGGAGGGCACGGCGCGCAGCTCCTCCGGCGTGGGCTGCACCCACAGGCGCACCACCGGGTCGGCCTGCGACGGAGGGCCCGGCGCCCGCTCGCCGTACCGGTGCACGAGCTTGCGGAAGCCGGCGAACGCCTCCTGGCCGGTGACCTTCTGCTCCAGGATCGCCGGCACCAGGGACTCCATCACCAGCCCGGTCGCGCCGATGCGCCAGTCGCGGTGGCGGCGCCAGGCCTGCTCGAGCTGCGGCGGGGGCACGAAGCCGGTGGGGTCGTCGTGCGCCCCGAGCATCCGCGGCATCTGCTCCAGGGCCCAGGCAGCGCCCTCGCCCCAGGCCTCGCCGAGCACCGAGCCGGCGGGCGCGTCGGTGCTGACCCGCAGAGTCGCGGTGCCCTCGGGGGTGCGGATCCCGCGCCACACCGCGCCGTCGTCGGTGCGCCGGAACGTCGGGTCACCGGCACCGTGCCGCAGCGGCGCGAGGATCCGCATCACCGGCACCGGCCGACCCGGGTGCCACTCGCGCGTCAGCGGGGCGGGGTCGGCCATGGGCCCGAGCGTATGTCGTCGGCCCGACACCGCTCGCGCTCGACCGTGGGCGTCCTGTCGGACCCGCCCGCCACACTGGGGCCATGCTCTTCGCCCGTCTCGTCGAGGTGTCGGCCCAGGTGGCCGCCACCCGCTCCCGCCTGACCAAGCGCGACCTCATCGCCACGCTGCTCCGGGAGGCGGCCGGGCTCGCGCCGGCGGACGGCGCCGACGAGGGAGCGGCCCCCGACGCGTCACAGTCCGCAGCCGCCGCCGCCGACGCCGGGCTCGCGGTCGAGCTGGCGGCGACGTACCTCTCCGGGACGCTGCGCCAGCGCCGCACCGGCATCGGCCACCGCTCGCTGACCGGTCTGCCCGCCCCGGCCGCCGAGCCCTCGGTCGAGCTGCTCGAGGTGGACAGCGCGCTCGAGCGCGCGGCCGGTCTCGCCGGTCCCGGGTCCGCGGCCGAGCGACGGGCGTCGGTGGTGGCGCTGTTCGACCGTCTGACCGCACCCGAGCAGGTCTTCCTCCGCGGGCTGGTCACCGGCAACCTGCGCCAGGGCGCCCTCGACGCGGTGATGCTCGAGGCGGTCGCGACGGCCGCCGACCTGCCGGTGGGGGCCGTACGCCGGGCCGCGATGTTCAGCGGACCCACCGGCCCCATCGCGGCCGCCGCCCTCACCGGCGGCGCGGACTCCCTGGCGGACTTCACCCTGCTGGTCGGGCGACCCGTGCGGCCGATGCTCGCGGGCACCGCCCCCGACGTGCCGGCCGGAGCCGAGAAGGTCGGCCCCGAGGAGTTCGCGGTCGACACCAAGCTCGACGGCATCCGCATCCAGGTCCACAAGAGCGGGGACGACGTCGTCGTCTTCACCCGCAGCCTCGACGACATCACCGACCGCCTCCCCGAGGTGGTCGAGGTCGCGCGGTCGCTGACGGCGCACGACCTGATCCTCGACGGCGAGGCGCTGGTGTTCGACGAGACCGGCCGACCCCGCCCCTTCCAGGAGACGGCGTCCACGACGGCCACCCACGCGGGCGCGGCCGGCATCCGGCCGTTCTTCTTCGACCTGCTGCTCCACGAGGGCGAGTCGCTCCTCGAGGCGAGCACCCGCGACCGGCTGGCCCGGCTCGACGAGGTGGTCCCGGTCGAGCACCGCGTGGCGCGCCTGGTGACCGACTCCCCCGAGGCCGCCCGGACCTTCTTCGACGAGGCGGTCGCGGGCGGGCAGGAGGGCGTGGTGCTCAAGCGCCTGGACTCGGCGTACGACGCGGGGAGGCGGGGGTCGGGCTGGGTCAAGGTCAAGCCCCGCCACACGCTGGACCTGGTCGTGCTGGCCGTCGAGTGGGGCAGCGGACGCCGGTCGGGCTGGCTGTCCAACATCCACCTCGGCGCGCGCGATCCCTCGGGCGAGGGGTTCGTGATGCTGGGCAAGACCTTCAAGGGGATGACCGACGAGACCCTGGCCTGGCAGACCGAGCGGTTCCTGGGTCTGGAGACGCACCGCGAGGGCCACGTCGTGCACGTGCGGCCCGAGCAGGTCGTCGAGATCGCCTTCGACGGGGTGCAGCGCTCGACCCGCTACCCCGGCGGGGTGGCCCTGCGCTTCGCCCGGGTGCTGGGCTACCGCGACGACAAGGGGCCGACCGAGGCCGACTCCCTGGAGACGGTCCGGGGCCACCTCGGCTGACTCCACGAGCGCGGGCGCCCACGCTGTGACAAGTGACGCACACGTGTGTAAACGGGTGTTGCACTACCATGCCCCCATGACCACCGCGCGCTCCTCCCGCCAACCGGCCGCCGTGCGCCGCCGGGAGCGCGAGCGCGAGATCCTCAAGGCGACCCGCGAGCTCTTCGACGAGAGCGGCGTGCGCGACGCCCAGATCGAGGACATCGCGCGGGCCGTGGGGGTCAACCGGGCGATCATCTACCGGCACTTCAGCGGCAAGGAGGAGCTCTTCGCGCTGACCCTGGTCAGCTACCTCGAGGAGCTCCAGGAGCGGCTCGCCGACGCCGCCCGCGGCCGGACGGCACCGATCGACCAGCTCGAGGCCGTCACCGAGGCGTTCGTCGACTTCGGCCTGCAGTACCCCGCCTTCGTCGACTGCGCCCAGACCCTGATGCGCCGCCCCGGGCCCGAGCTGCTCGAGGAGATCAGCGAGAGCTCGCTGTTCCGCCTCGGGCGTGGCATCTCGGCCTGCCTGGCCCAGCTCGGCGACGTCCTGGTCGCGGGCAAGGAGGCCGGCGACTTCACCGTCGCGGACCCCACGCTGCTGGCCAACCACATGTACGCCAGCGGTCTCGGCGCCCTCCAGCTCGCCCGCGTCGGCATGCTGGTCAAGGAGTCCGCTCCCGGCATCCCGGCCATCGCGCCGGTCTCCGCGGACGACGTACGCCGCCACGTCGTCGCCACCGCTCGCGCCCTCGCCCGCGGCTGACTCCCCGGCGCCGCGCCAGCTCTCGCCCGCCGAGGAGGCTCCTGAGGCGGCCGAGGAGGCCTCTCTGGTCGGCGAGGGGGCTCGTCCGGTCGGCGTACGTCGACCTCACACGTGAAACTGCCTCTCTGCACGCGACGCATCGTGTGCAGAGAGGCAGTTCGGGTTCATCACCTGGGAAACCGGCCGCCCTCCCGGGGAGGGGCGACCGGCGCCGGGGTCAGCGCTCCAGGATGGCCGTGACGCCCTGGCCGCCGGCGGCGCAGACCGAGATCAGGCCACGGCCCGAGCCCTTCTGCTCCAGCAGCTTGGCCAGGTTGGCCACGATCCGCGCGCCGGTGGCGGCGAAGGGGTGGCCGGCGGCCAGCGAGGAGCCGTTGACGTTGAGCTTGGTGCGGTCGATCGAGCCCAGCGGGGCGTCGAGGCCGAGGCGCTCCTTGCAGAACACCGGGTCCTCCCAGGCCTTGATCGTGGAGAGCACCTGGGAGGCGAACGCCTCGTGGATCTCGTAGAAGTCGAAGTCCTGGAGCGAGAGGCCGTTGCGGGCCAGCATCCGCGGGACGGCGTACGCCGGGGCCATCAGCAGGCCCTCGCCGCCGTGCACGAAGTCGACCGCCGCGGTCTCGCCGTCGACGAAGAAGGCCTTGACCGTCAGGCCGTGCTCGGCCGCCCACTCCTCGGTGCCGAGCAGGACCACGGAGGCGCCGTCGGTCAGCGGGGTGGAGTTCGCGGCCGTCATGGTGGCGGCGCTGCCCTTGCCGAAGACCGGCTTGAGCTTGGCGAGCTTCTCGACCGAGGAGTCGGCGCGCAGGTTCTGGTCGCGCTCGAGGCCCTTGAAGGGGGTGACCAGGTCGTCCTGGAAGCCGGCGTCGTAGGACGCGGCGAGGTGGTGGTGCGAGGCCACGGCGAGCTCGTCCTGCTCCTCGCGGGTGACCTGCCACTCCAGCGCGGTCAGGGCCGCGTGGTCGCCCATCGACATGCCGGTGCGGGGCTCACCGTTCTGGGGCACCTCGATGCCGAGGTCCGTCGGGCGGATGGCGCCGAGGGCCTTCAGGCGGCCCGCGGTGTCCTTCTGCTGGTTGACCTTGATCAGCTTCTTGCGCAGCTTCTCCGAGATCGCGATCGGGGCGTCGGAGGTGGTGTCGGCGCCACCGGCGAGACCGGAGTCGATCTGGCCGAGGGCGATCTTGTTGGCGATGTAGATCGTCGCCTGCAGACCCGTGCCGCAGGCCTGCTGGAGGTCGGCCGAGGGGGTCTCGGGGGCGAGCTTGGAGCCGAGCACCGACTCGCGGGTCAGGTTGAAGTCGCGGCTGTGCTTGAGGACCGCGCCGGCCACGACCTCGCCGAGGCGCTCGCCGTCCAGGTCATAGCGCGCCACCAGGCCGTCGATGGCAGCGGTGAGCATCTCCTGGTTGGAGGCGGTGGCGTAGACGGTGTTGGACCGGGCGAAGGGGATGCGGTTGCCGCCGAGAACGGCGACGCGTCGCGTCTTGTCCTGCATGGTGTGGGTCTCCTCAAGGCTGTGTGCTGCCACGTAGTTGTGGATCATCCTCGCGGCCCACCGTCCGTGGCTCCAACCCCTTGAGGGCCAGATCACGAAATGTGGACGCCCAGTTACACGTCTCGTTACATTGACGGTCTACTGGCGAGTAGGACCATCGTGCCACGTCGTACGCTGGGCCCGCTGCCGGTCTGCGACCACCAGCACCTCCCACCACGCGCGCACACGCCGGTGGGGCCACCTGAACCAGTCGACCAGAGGAACTCACACGATGTCCGACCGTTACCAGTCCTTCAGCTCCAGCCCCATCGGCAAGCTGGTCGTGAAGAACCTCGGCCTGCCCGCCCCCGTCCGCCTGGACCGGTGGAACGAGGGCGACCCCGTCGTGGACGGGACCGTCGTGCTCGGCGGCGAGGGTCGCCTCGGCGCGGCGCTGACCTCGTCGCTGGACGCCCTCGGGGTCACCCACGTCGCCGCCGGCGCCGAGGGCGAGAAGTACAAGGCCCTGGTCTTCGACGCCACCGGCATCACCGAGGCCGGTGGGCTGATTGCCCTCCAGCAGTTCTTCACCCCGCTGATGCGCAGCCTGACCACCAGCGCCCGCGTCGTGGTGCTCGGCACCGTCCCGGAGCAGACCGCGAGCGCCGGCGAGCGCATCGCCCAGCGCGCCCTGGAGGGCTTCACCCGCTCCCTGGGCAAGGAGATCGGCAAGGGCAGCACCGTGAACCTGCTCTACGTCGCCCCCGACGCCGAGCAGACCCTGGAGTCCACCCTCGCCTTCTTCCTCTCCCCCAAGAGCGCCTACGTCTCGGGCCAGGTCGTCCGCCTGGGCGCCACCGGCACCACCGAGGCCGTCGCGGTCGCCGACCAGGTCAAGCCGCTCACCGGCAAGACCGTGATCGTCACCGGCGCCTCGCGCGGCATCGGCGAGCAGATCGCCCGGGTGCTGCACCGCGACGGCGCGACCGTCCTGGGGATCGACGTGCCGCAGGCCGCCAGCGAGCTGCAGTCGCTGATGAAGGAGCTCGACGGTGACCACCTCACCCTCGACATCACCGGCAAGGACTCCCCCCAGCGGATCGCCCAGCACGTCAAGCAGAAGTTCGGCACGGTGCACGGCGTGGTCCACAACGCCGGCATCACCCGCGACAAGAAGCTGGCCAACATGGCCGAGGACCGATGGAGCTCGGTGATCGCGGTCAACCTCACCGCTCCGGAGAAGATCTCGCGCGAGCTCCTCGAGCAGGGCCTGATCGAGGACAACGGCCGCATCATCGGCGTCTCCTCCATCGCCGGCATCGCGGGCAACGTCGGGCAGACCAACTACGCGGCCTCCAAGGCCGGCGTCATCGGCCTGGTCGACAGCCTGGCCGGCGAGCTCTCGGCCGGCATCACGATCAACGCGGTCGCCCCGGGCTTCATCATCACCCAGATGACCGCCGCGGTGCCGTTCGCGACCCGCGAGGTCGGCCAGCGCATGAACGCCATGAGCCAGGGCGGCCTGCCGGTCGACGTGGCCGAGGCGGTCGCGTGGTACCTCTCCCCCGGCTCGACCGCCGTCAACGGCAACGTGGTCCGCGTCTGCGGCCAGATGATGCTGGGGGCCTGAGCCGTGGTCGAGCGCACCGTCGAGGGCTCCTCGAGCCCGCTGCCCACCATGCTCAAGGCGGCGCTGCCCGTCCTGCCCGGGGTCAACCTCCTCCCGGGCGTGCGCAAGTCCGGCGGCGACCTCCCCGACCTGGTGCTGCGGCGCGAGGGCGTGACGATCGACCCCGCCCACGTGTCGGCGTACGCCGAGGTGTGCGGGTTCGCGCCCGACACCCACCTGCCGTTCACCTACCCCCACATGCTGGCCTTCGGGCTGCACATGGGGATCATGACGGACTCGTCGTTCCCCTACCCCGCCATCGGCACCGTCCACCTGGCCAACGCCATCACGCGGCACCGGCCGCTGCTCGCCTCGGAGACCCTCGACGTCACCGCACGGGCGGCCGACCTGCGCCCGCACGCCAAGGGCAAGGTCTTCGACCTGCTCACCACGGTGACCAGCGGCGGCGAGACGGTCTGGGAGTCGACCTCGACCTACCTGCGGGTCGGGCGCGGCGACGACTCGGTCGCGCGCGAGGGCGAGCCCTTCGACGTCGTGGCCGGCACCGGGGCCCAGTGGCGGCTGCCCGGCAACCTGGGCCGGCAGTACGCCGCGGTCTCGGGCGACCACAACCCGATCCACCTCTACCCGCTCTCGGCCAAGGCCTTCGGCTTCAAGCGCCAGATCGCCCACGGCATGTGGAGCAAGGCCCGCTGCGTCGCGGCCTTCGCGAACCGCGTCCCGGACGCGGCACGTGTCGAGGTGGAGTTCCGCAAGCCGGTCTTCCTCCCCGGCACGGTGGCCTTCGGCTCCCGCAAGGTCGAGGACGGCCTGGACTTCTCCCTCACCGACCCCCGCACCGGCAAGGCGCACCTGGTCGGGCGCTCCCGCGGGCTCTGACGTTCAGATGGGCAGGCGATGAGCAGTCGCCGCGTTCCCGACACTTTTGTGTAGCGGATGCAGCACTGGAAGGCCTCCGGAGCAGCGACCGCTACACAAATGTGTAGGCGCTGCGCGGGGGACGGACCCCCACCTCCCGGCCCAAGCCCGTCAGGACGGCGTGATCAGCCGGATCAGGCCCTCCTGGGCCACGGTGGCGACGAGCGTGCCGTCCTGGGCGAACACCCGGGCCAGGGCGAGGCCGCGGCCGCCGGAGGCCGAGGGCGAGGCCTGGTCGTAGAGCCACCACTCGTCGGCGCGGAACGGGCGGTGGAACCACACGCTGTGGTCCAGCGAGGCCGGCTGGAGGTCCTCGGAGCCGATGTCGCGACCGTGCGGCACCAGGCTCGCGGCCAGCAGCGTGAGGTCGCTGGCGTAGGTGAAGGCGGCCGTGTGCGCCAGCCGGTCGTCGGGCAGCGCGCCGTTGATCCGGATCCACAGGCGCGCCCGCGCGGCGACGGTCGGGTCGGTGATCGAGCCGCCGTCGCGGGTGTCGCCGGCGTGCCGGATCTCCAGGGCGGCCCACTCGCGCTTCCACTGCTGGCTGCTGCGGTGCGACATCGGCGCGACGTCCTCCAGGCGCGGGCAGTCCTCCGGTGCGGGGACGGCGGGCATCGGGTCCTGGTGGTCCAGGCCGTCCTCGGGGATCTGGAAGTTCGCGGTGAGCGCGAAGATCGGGCGGCCGTGCTGGCGCGCGAGCACCCGGCGGGTGGCGAAGCTGCGGCCGTCGCGCAGCGTGTCGGCGTCGTACACGATCGGGACGCGGGTGTCGCCGGGGCGCAGGAAGTAGGAGTGCAGCGAGTGCACGAGGTACTGCTCGGGCACGGTGCGGGCCGCGGCCACGATGGCCTGCGCCGCGACCTGGCCGCCGAACACGCGCTGCATGGCGGTGTCGGGCTGGGTGCCGCGGAACAGGTCGTCCTCGATGGCCTCCAGGTCCAGCAGGGACATCAGCTCTTCGACGGATGCGGGCACGGGGTCTACTCCTCGGGCTCTTCGAGCTTGGCCAGGAACTGCTCGAACTGGGCCCCCAGCTCCTCACCGCTGGGCAGCGGCTCGTCCTCGGCCAGCAGGTTGGCGGCGGCGGTGTGGAAGGCGTCGTACTGCTGCTCGAGGCCGTGCACGACCTCCCGCACGTCGTCGGAGTCCGCGATCTGGGTCGCGATCTCGACCTGCCGGGCCTCGCCGGCCTCCTTGAGGTCGCCGAGCTCCCACTGCAGACCGGTGACGTCCTCCAGGCCCTCCAGCAGCGCGGCCGAGGCCTGGGGGTAGGGGAAGGAGGCGACGTAGTGCGGGATGTGGGCGACGAAGCCCATCGCGTCGTGGCCCCACTCCCCCAGCCGCAGCTCGAGCAGCGACTGCGCGCTCGAGGGCACCCGGATCTCGCCCTTCCAGACGTTCTCCTGCACCAGCAGCCGCGACGACGTCGCGTGGTTGGTCAGCTGCACCGGACGGGTGTGCGGCACCGCCATCGGCACCGACCCCAGCGACACGACCAGGCGCACGCGGAAGTGCTCCACGACGGCGCGCACCGCGCGGGCGAAGCCCTCCCAGCGGATGTCGGGCTCGGGCCCGGTCAGCAGGACGTACGCCGACCCGTGGGCGTCGGCCATCGACCGCGCCACCAGCCGGGGCGCCTCGTAGTCGGAGTAGTGGTCCTCGGAGAAGCTCATCGGGGGCCGACGGGCCCGGTAGTCGTAGAACTCGTCGACCTCGAAGCTGGCCACCACCCGGCCCGGGTCGGAGCCGGCCAGGTGGGCGGCGGCCAGGGCGGCGGCGCTCCCGGCGTCGAGGAAGCCCTCGAGGGCGATCACCATGACCGGCCCGTCACCCGAGCCGTCGGCGCTCCCCGCGAGCTCGGGGACGTCGTCGACGATGTGCACGAAGCGTGCCTCGGTCACGGTGCTCCTCCTGGGTCCACGGGCCCGGCAGGCCCGAGCACCACCCTAGTGCGCCGCGTCGGGGCCCCGACTCAGCCCTCCCGGACGCTGTAGTCGCGGGCGGCCTCGCCCTCGCCCCGGCCCACCCGGCTGTGCCGGTTGCCGTAGACGAAGTAGATGAAGAACCCGAGCGCCATCCAGATCAGGAACCGGAGCCAGGTCTCGATCGAGAGGTTCAGCGCCAGGTAGACGCAGACCACCGCGGCCAGGACCGGGACGACCGGGTTGAAGGGCACCTTGAAGGACCGCTCGAGGTCGGGACGGCGCTTGCGCAGGACCGGCACGGCCAGCGAGACCAGCGCGAAGGCGGTCAGCGTGCCGATGTTGACCATCTCCTCGAGCTTGCCGATCGGGGTCAGCGACGCGACCAGGGCCACCAGGACGCCGATCGTCACCGTGATGGTGACCGGCGTGCCGGTGCGGGGCGAGGTCTTGGCGAAGGCCCGGGGCAGCAGCCCGTCGCGGCTCATCGCGAACAGCACCCGCACGGCGCCGATCATCAGCGTCATCACGACGGTGGTCAGACCGGCGACGGCACCGGCCGAGATCAGGGTGGCGAAGCCGGAGCGACCGACGTCCTCGAAGGCCGTGGCCAGTGCCGCGTTGGGGTCGATCTTGTCGTAGCGGACCATCCCGGTGATCACCAGCGCGACGGCGACGTAGAGCACCGTGCAGATCACCAGCGAGCCGATGATGCCCCGCGGCAGGTCCTTCTGCGGGTTGCGCGCCTCCTCGGCGGTGGTGGCGACCACGTCGAAGCCGATGTAGGCGAAGAACACGATCGAGGCCCCCGAGACGATGCCCAGGACGCCGTACGTCTGGGCCTGGAAGCCGAAGAGCCACTGGAACAGCGGCTGGGTGAGCCCGCTGGCGTCCTGCGGCCCGGCCGAGGGCGGCACGAAGGGGCTGTAGTTGGCGCCCTTGATGTAGAACAGCCCGGCCACGATCACGAACAGCACGATGAACAGCTTCACCCCGACCAGCACCAGGTTGACCCGCAGCGACTCCTTGATGCCGACCGCGACCAGGACGGTCAGCACGGCGACCAGCAGGAACGCCGCCAGGTTGAAGTGGCCCCACCCGGCGGTGTCGGAGGGCCCGAGCGACGCCGGCCACCCCAGCCCGATGGCGTCGAGCACCTTGACGAAGTACTGGCTCCACCCCTGCGCCACGACCGAGGCGCCGAGCATGAGCTCCAGGATCAGGTCCCAGCCGATGATCCACGCGACGAGCTCTCCCAGGGTCGCGTAGGAGAAGGTGTACGCCGACCCGCTGACCGGCACCGTGGAGGCGAACTCGGCGTAGCACAGCGCCGCCAGGCCGCAGCAGATCGCCGCGATCACGAACGAGAACACCACGGCCGGCCCGCCGTACAGCTTCGCGGCGGTCCCCGTCAGGGTGAAGATGCCGGCACCGATGATGACGCCGATGCCGAAGACGGTCAGGTCCAGCGCGGTGAGGCTGCGCTTGAGCTTGAAGTCCGGGTCCTCGGTGTCGCTCATCGAGTGCTCGACCGACTTGGTGCGCATCACGTTCATGGCCATGCGCGGCACGCTACTCCCCGAACGGCCTCGCAGACGGCCCTGACCAGCGGTTCCTCAGCCGTAGATCGCGCGGATGCGGGCCGCCGCCCGGCGGGCCAGCTCGGCCCCGTCGTAGCCCAGCACCCGCTCGAGCACCCGGTCCTGGGCCCGCACGCCGAGTGCGGAGCCGGCGTCGTGCATCGCGGCGAGCAGCTCCCACACGCGGGGCTCGCCGGCGGTGGCGGCGATGTAGTCGAAGGCCATCCAGCTCAGCGCGTAGTGCCACTCCTGGTCGGGCCCGTTGAAGTCCTCGGTCGCCGGCATCCCGGTGACCGGGCCCTGGCTGGTGGCGAGCGCGGAGGTGGGGATGATCCGTTGGGGCGTGGGCAGGTCGCGCGCCCCGACGTACTCCGCGATCCCCTCGCTCACCCAGGCCGGCGTGCCGTCGTCGCGGGGACCGAGCGCCACGTGGGTCAGCTCGTGGCGGGTGATCCGACCCAGGAAGGGCTGCCCGGCCTGCACCGAGCTGGGCATCATCAGCATCCGCGTCGAGGCGACCACGGCTCCGCCGTCGCGGGCGTACGTCGGGAACGCCATCGCGCCGAGGTGGTCCAACGCTCCCCCGGGCACGTCGGTGAAGGAGTCCAGGACGCTGGAGTCCTTGACGCTGTAGACCACGACCCGTCGCGACCAGGGGTAGGGGACGATCCGGGCGACGTCGGCGATGCCCTGGCGCACGGCCCCGAGCACGACCGAGGCCGAGCCGACCGTGCGGGCGTCGAAGATCCCGAGCACACCGGGCGCCTGCCGCACGGTGATCGCGGTCAGGTCCCAGGGCGCGAGCGCCCCGCTGAAGAGCGCCGTGCCGTCCGGTGCCCGGTCGGCCACGATGCGGGCCGGGCCGTGACCGAAGTCGAAGGCGAACCCGACCGTACGTCGGACCGGCGCCGCGTCGAACCCCCGCAGCTGCATGGTCAGGCTCACCTGCGGGACGCGCACGTCGCGCCCCCACCTCGACGGCGGCGTCACCCGCCAGGTGGAGTCGAGGACCTCGTAGTCCAGGCGCGCCAGCGGCAGCTGGACCAGGTTGCGGAAGTACCGCGTCTCGCGGGCCACCAGCGCGGGGTCCCGCCGGTCGACCCGGCGCAGGAACAGGCCCAGGTCGCCGGTGCGCACGGCACGCGCGCGCTGGGCCAGGATCCGCTGCTCGATCGCCCGGG
Source organism: Nocardioides korecus (assembly GCF_054778395.1). NCBI lineage: Bacteria > Bacillati > Actinomycetota > Actinomycetes > Propionibacteriales > Nocardioidaceae > Nocardioides > Nocardioides korecus. Next base: position 142,134 of record NZ_BAAGZO010000008.1, read on the forward strand.
CACGCTGCGACCCGACCCGCGCCGGACCGGTGGCCCCGGCCGACGGGGCGGCCGAGCCGGTGTCGGAGGAGGTCGTGGGGCCGCACCCGGCCAGGGCCGGCACCAGCGCCAGGAGCAGCGCGAGGGACCCCCCGAGCAGGGTCGGGGCCCGGCCGGCCGGCACCGTCGTGCTAGTCGACGGGACGCGACGCGGGGTGGTCGACCCGGCCGCCGGCGTGGTGCCCCTCGAGGGCCGTGATCTCCTCCACGATGCCACGCGCGAGCGACTGGGCGGTGAGCCCGATCCGCTCGAGGATGACGTCGCGCTTGGCATGGTCGAGGAACTCCTGGGGGATGCCGTGCAGGCGGACCGGGGTGTCCACCCGCTCGTCGTTGAGGAGCTGGAGCAGGGTCGAGCCGCACCCGCCGACGATGCCGTTGTCCTCGACGCACACGACCAGACGGTGCTCGCGCGCCAGCCGGACGACGGCAGGGTCCCACGGCTTGACCCAGCGCGGATCGACAACGGTGACACCGATCCCCTGGTCGGCCAGGCGACCGGCGACCTCGATGCCGACCGCGGCCATGGACCCGATCCCGACGATCAGCACGTCCTTGGCGCCGTCGCGGACCAGGACGTCCATCGACCCCGCCTTGTCCACCGCGGGGATGTCGACGGCCGGCGGCGCCCCCTTGGGCAGGCGCACCACCGTCGGGGCGTCGTCGACCGCCACGCTCTCGCGCAGCAGCTCGGCCACCCGGGCGCCGTCGCGGGGCGCGCACAGCCGCAGGCCGGGGACGACCTGGAGGATCGACATGTCCCACATGCCGTTGTGGCTGGCGCCGTCGTCGCCGGTGACGCCGGCCCGGTCGAGCACGAAGGTGACGCCGCACTGGTGGAGCGCGACGTCCATCAGGACCTGGTCGAAGGCCCGGTTGAGGAAGGTGGCGTAGATGGCGACCACGGGGTGGAGCCCGCCCATGGCGAGGCCCGCGGCGCTGGTGACGGCGTGCTGCTCGGCGATGCCCACGTCGAAGGTGCGCTCGGGGTGGGCGGCGGCGAAGCGGTCCAGCCCGACCGGGTAGAGCATCGCGGCGGTGATCGCGACGAGGTCCTGGCGCTCGGAGCCGAGCGCCACCATCTCCTCGGCGAAGAAGTCGGTCCAGATCCGGCCCTTGGGCGTGCCGACCCCGGTCTCGACGTCGAAAGGACCGATCTGGTGGAACTGGTCGGCCTCGTTGCGCTCGGCGTAGTCGTAGCCGAAGCCCTTGCGGGTCACGACGTGGACGATCACCGGACCGCCGAACTTCTTGGCCTGGGCCAGGGCGTGCTCGGTGGCGACGCGGTCGTGGCCGTCGACGGGGCCGACGTACTTCAGGCCGAGGTCCTCGAAGAGCCCCTGGGGCGCGAGGACGTCCTTCATGCCCTTCTTCATGGCGTGGAGGGCGTCGTAGACCGCCGGTCCGACGCCGCGCACGCCGTTGAGCTTGCGCTTGACCTGGTCCAGGACCTGCTCGTAGCGCGGGCTCGTGCGCAGCGCGGTGAGGTGCTCGGCCAGTCCGCCGACAGTGGGCATGTAGGAGCGGCCGTTGTCGTTCACGACCATCACCAGGCGGCGGTCGTCGCCGGTGGCGATGTTGTTCAGCGCCTCCCAGGCCATGCCGCCGGTCAGGGCGCCGTCGCCGATGACGGCGACCACGTGGCGGTCCTCGCCGCGGATCGCGTAGGCCTTGGCCAGGCCGTCGGCGTAGGACAGCGACGTTGAGGCGTGGGAGTTCTCGACGATGTCGTGCTCGGACTCCGCGCGGCTGGGGTAGCCCGAGAGGCCGCCCTCGGTGCGCAGGGTGTCGAAGCGACCGGCCCGGCCGGTCACCATCTTGTGCACGTAGGCCTGGTGGCCGGTGTCGAAGACCACCCGGTCGCGCGGGGACTCGAAGACGCGGTGGATCGCGAGGGTCAGCTCGACCACGCCGAGGTTAGGTCCGAGGTGGCCGCCGCGCGGGGCGCAGGTGCGGACGAGCTCGTCGCGGATCTCGGCGGCCAGCTCGTCGAGCTGGCGGTCGTCGAGGCGCCGCAGGTCCGCCGGACCCGTGAGGTGCTCGAGGTGCCCCATGCACGCTCCTTCTCAGACGGTGACGCCCGGGCAGGTGGACCCGGACGTCGATGACCACTCGATGTTAGACGGCCGCCCCCGGCAGGACCGCGACGGCCGACTCCTCCAGGCTGCCCAGCCAGACGTCACCGTGGTGCTCCCGCACGCCGGTGACCATGTGGTAGGTCCCGGCGTCGGCCCGCAGGTCGTGGACGAGCCGGCCGTCGTCGGCGTACGCCTGCACGCGGACGGTCTGCTGGGGCTTGGGCTGGAGCAGCTCGGGGATGCGGGTCACGGCCTTGCGCACCCACAGCGGGGCCGAGGCCTTGAGCCGCTCGACCACGGTGTCGACGGGTGAGGCGATGGTGACCCAGATCAGCCCGTCGCTGCCCCGGGCGATGTTGTCGGGGTAGCCCGGGAGGTCCTCGGCCAGCAGGTCGCGGGTGCCGGCCCGCTCCCCGCTCAGCCACAGCCGTACGACGGTGCGCCGGGTCGTCTCGGCCACGCAGACGAACGACTCGTCGGCGGCCAGGGCCACCCCGTTGGCGAAGCCGAGCCCGGTGAGGTGCACCTCGACCGCGCCGTCGGGGCGCCGGCACAGCAGCCGTCCCGTGGCGGTGTCCTCGACGAAGTCGGCCTTCCACTCCTCGATGGGGTGCACGGTGCTGGAGTCGGAGAACCAGATCTCGCCCCCGGCGCCGACCGCGGCGTTGTTGCAGAAGCGCATCGGACGGCCCTCGACCTCGGTGACCAGCCGCTCGACGACGCCGGTGGTGCGGCTGACGGCGAGCAGGCCGAGGTGGGCGTCCGCGACCAGCAGCCGGTCGGCGTCGAGCAGCTCCAGCCCGAGCGGACGACCGCCGGTGCGGGCCACCAGGCGGGTCTCGCCGGTGACCGGGTCGACCCGGTGGATGCCGCCGTCGGCGGTGCCGGTCCACACCTGGCCCTGCTCGTCGACCACCACGTCCTCGGCGCCCGGCCCGGGGACGTCCAGCCGGCGCAGGCCGACGGTGCGGGGCCCGGGGTGGGAAGAACGCTGGGAGGGGGGCTGGGTCACGACGGTGTGCTCCCGTTCAGTCGGCGGTAGGTCGAGGAGGTCAGGAACCGGGGCAGGAAGTGCGCGTTGGACTCCGCGAGGTCCAGCCCGAGCGCGACCCCGGGCTCGACGAACACGATGGCACGGCCCTCCCCCACGACGATGTCGTCGTCGGTGAGGTCGACCCGGCCGGCGTAGATCCGGTAGTCGCCGCGGTGACCGTCGGAGTAGGTGAACGGACCGTCGTGCCAGAGCTCGAGGTCCCCGGGGTCGGCGACGATGCCGGTCTCCTCGAGCAGCTCCCGGCGCACGGCGTCGTCCGGGTCCTCACCGTCCTCGACGTGGCCGCCGACGATCCCCCACTGGTCCGCGGCCCGCGGGGCGTGCTCGTCGCGGTGCTGGAGCAGGACGTGGCCTCGGGCGTCGAGCAGGTAGCAGACGGCGAGCCGGGGCACGGCTGTCACTGTAGGGGCACCCCTAGAGCCGGTCCACGAAGCGTCGCCCGCGCAACGCCTCCTCCACCAGGCCGACCTCGCGACGGACCGCGATCAGCCGCGCCGACTCCTGCTGCCAGGTCTGCACGGCCGCCTCGACGACGTCGTGGCCCACCACGTCGCGCAGCCCGCCCCGGGCCTCGCTCAGCCCCTGGTTGACCGCCGCCTGGCTCGCCTGCACGTGGAGCGCGGCGAACCGCGCCAGGACGACGGGATGGCGCCGCAGCGCCGGGTAGGAGCGGTACTCCGGCGGGCAGACGTCGAGCAGCCAGGCGCACGCGGTGGGCTCCCAGTCCTCGACGCCGGGAGGACGCACCTGCGCCGGCCAGCCGGGGGGCCGGACACCGTCCCGGCCCTGGGGGGTGCGACGTGGGGGCTCGGGGGGTCGGGTGAACACCGCCCCACCATAGCCCTGTTCGAACAGGTGTTCTAGCGGTCTGCGAGTCCCCCGACGACGATCTCGAGCCGCGGTGTCGATTGCGCGGGCGCGAGTTCGTCACCAGGGTGGGGGCACCGACGCCGCCCGCTCACACCCGACCGACATCCACAGAGGGACACACCATGACCGACACCTACGCCTACCTCATCCGCGAGCGCGACTGGAACTCCGACGCGGTCCTCGCCGGCGAGCAGAGCCCCGGGCAGGACGACGCCTTCGCCCGGCACGTCGCCTTCCAGGAGGCGGTGGCACGTCTTGGCGCGCGGATCACGCAGGGCGCGGCCCTGCAGAACGCCCGGCACGGCGGGGTGGTCACCCCGGGCGACGGCGAGCGCGCCGTGGAGGACGCCGTCTGGACCGACAGCCCGTACGCCGACAGCAGCGAGCTGATCACGGGCGTCTACCTGGTCGAGGTCGACGACGAGGAGACGGCTCGGCACCTCGCCGCACTGGTCCCGACGGGCTCCACCGTGGAGTGGCGCAAGGTCTTCCCCACCGCGTGAGGTCGGGGTCGGCGCCCGCCGGCCCGTCGCGACTCCTCCTCGGACGGAGCAGGAGGCACGATGGGCCGGTGCGGCCCCACCTCCAGCTCGACGGCGAGCAGTTCCGCGCCGTCTGGCCCCGGGTCGTCCGGGTGCTGGCGGCCTGGTCGGGCAGCCTCGACGACGCCGAGGAGTACGCCGCCCTGGCGTTCGCCCGCGCCGTCGAGCAGGCGCACGACGGTCGGCCCGCGCCCGGGGACCTGGCCGCGTGGTGCGTGAGCGTCGGCAAGCGCGCGTGGATCGACGACCATCGTCGTCGGGGCGTGCTGGCCCGCCTGGCTCCCGAGATCGTGGTGGAGGACGCGATGCCGACGGACCACCCCGAGGACCCCTCGGACCTGCCGACCGGCAGCCGCGCCGGGCTCGACGATCGGGTGGCGCTGCTGTTCGTGGCGTGCGACCCGGCCCTGGCGCCCGGCGCGCAGCTCGTGCTGGCGCTGCGGCTGGTCTGCGGGCTCGAGGTCGCGGACATCGCCCTCCACCTGGGCATCGCGACGACGGCCGCAGCGGCCCGGCTCACGCGGGCGCGCAAGGCGCTCGCCGCGGCACGACCCGCCTTCGAGGTGCCCGTCGGGTCCGAGCGCGACCGCCGGTTGTCCCACGTCCTCGTCTGCGTGGCCGCGATGTTCACCGTCGCCCACCGCACCGTGCTGGCGCCGGTGGACGCCGCCGACGACCTGGGCGCCTCGGCGCTGTCGGTGGCGGACGCCCTGGTGGCGGCGTACCCGGGTGACACCGAGGTCCACGGTCTGCGTGCCGTCGTGCGGCTCGGTCTGGCCAGGCGTCCGGGGCGGGTCGACCCGGACGGCGTGGCCGTCACGCTCGACGAGGCCGACCGCTCGCGCTGGGACGCCCGGCTGCTGCGCGCCGGCCTGGCCGACGCGACCCTCGCCGCCGAGGGGTCCGGCCGGTTCGCCCTCGAGGCTGCCCTCGCCGGGCTGCACAGCGCGGCCCCCTCCGCGGAACTGACCGACTGGCCACTGGTGGTGACCCTCTACGAGGCGTTGGAGTCGGTGTGGGGTTCGCCCGCCGTGCGGGTCGCCCTGCTCACCGCCCGTGCCCAGGTGCTGCTGCGGGGCTCGACCGGTCCCGTGGACGAGCACGACCTGGGCCTGCTCGAGACCGAGCTGGCCGACCTGCGCCGTGACGGACCGGCGTACGCCCGGCGGGACGCGGGCCTCGCGCTCGCCGACCTGCACTGGCGCACGGGGCGCCGCACCGAGGCGGCCCGGGAGTACGCCGACCTGGTGGCCGAGGTGCGCAGCGAACCCGTGCGCCGCTTCTGCCTGCAGCGCGCCGACGTCGCTGCGGGCTGAGCCCGACCCGAGGGACCCGGGGCAGGGGGCGTCAGCGACTCCGCATCGGGCCGCCGCTGCGGCCGTGGGACTCGGCCACGATCTCGGCCACCACCGACAGCGCGATCTCGCCCGGCGCCCGGCCTCCGGTGTCCAGCCCGGCGGGCACGTGCAGCTTGTCCAGCCCGGGTGCCTCCTCGGCCGCGAGGTCCTGCAGGAGGCCGGCGGCTCGACGACGGCTGGCCATCATCGCGACGTACGCCGCCCCCGAGGCCAGCGACTCGCGCAGCACGCGCGGAGCGTCCGGGGCGTCGTGGTCGCACAGCACCACCGCGTCGGCGGGACCCAGCCCGAGGGCCGCCACCTGCTCGGCGCCGCGCCCGTCCGCGTCCTGCTCGACCACCACGACCTCGCGACCGACGGCCCCGGCGATGGTCTCGATCGCGTCCGCGATAGGGTTGCGGGTCAGCACCACGACCCGTCCCGCCGCGCCGCTCGGGTCGACCCAGGGCTGCTCACGCGTCGTCATGCCCCGAGCCTCCCAGAGGGACCCGGACCTGACCAGACCGGCGAGGCGACCCTCCCGTCTCCTCAGCCGGGGAGGAAGGAGAGCCGCACCTCGCGCTCGGGATTGTCCACGTTGAGGTCGACCAGGCAGACGCTCTGCCAGGTGCCCAGCGCGAGCCGGCCTCCGAGGACCGGGACGGTCGCGTGGGGCGGGACGATCGCGGGCATCACGTGGGAGCGCCCGTGGCCGCGCGAGCCGTGGCGGTGGCGCCACCGGTCGTCGGCCGGCAGCAGGTCCGCCAGCGCGGCCAGCAGGTCGTCGTCGGAGCCCGCCCCCGTCTCGAGGATCGCGATGCCGGCGGTGGCGTGCGGCACGAACAGCTGGAGCAGGCCGTCCCGCTCGGGGGCCACGAACGCGGCGCAGTCCCCGGTCAGGTCCAGCACGGCCTCCCGGTCGCCGGTGCGGTAGGTGCGGGTCTCGGACCTCATCTGGTCTCCTCGTGTTCGGTCGGGTCAGGGGCAGGGCCGGGCTGGTCGGGAACGAGCTGGGCCCCGAGCGCCGCCTCGACCTCGGCGAGCACCGGGTCCGCGACGTCGTCGGAGGCGACGGCTGGCCGGGCGACCGGAGCGGGGTCAGCCGTCACGCAGGTGGTCCTCGACCCGCTGCACCTTGGCGGTGAGCTGGCCGTCGTACCCCGCGCGCAGGTCGGCCTTGAGGACCAGCGAGACCCGGGGGTACGCCGCGGCGACGACGTCGACGGCCTGCTTGACCACGGCCATCACCTCGTCCCACTCCCCCTCGATGTTGGTGAACATCGCGTTGGTCTCGCACGGCAGGCCGGAGGCGCGGATCACCCGCACCGCCTCGGCCACGGCCCCGCTCACCCCGCCGTCGGGCTCGGCCGTGCCGTCGCGGGGGTCGCCGCCTGGACTGATGCTGATCGCCACGAGCATGTCCCCACCTTGACGCGCCGGTGGTGGACTCGCCAACCCGGCACCCGGGACGGCACCATGAGGGCCGCACGAGCCGAGGAGGTGACCGCGTGCAGCGCAACCCCGTCGAGCGACCCGCCCCGTCGGCGCACCACCTGCTCACCCAGGTGGGCCTGCTGCTGCTGGTCACCGGTCTGCTGGCCCTGCCACGCCTCCTCCCCGGCACGGCGTACGCCGGGTGGCCGTCGATCGGCTTCGCAGTCGCGCTGCTGCTGCGGGCGCCGCCCACCCGGCGCTGGTGGACGGTCGCGGCGCTCACCGTGCTGGCGACGCCGGCGGTGTCGCTGAGCTACCGGGTGCCGGTGCACCTCGGGCTGGTCGGCGCCCTGGCCCTGAGCCTGTCGGCCCAGTTCGTCGCCACCCACCTGCTGCGGGGCCGCCACACCGGGCCCGACCGGCTGGCGGAGATCGACGGCGTCCGCTTCCTGATGGTGACCCTGGCCGGCGCGGTGCTCAACAGCCTGCTCCCCGCGGGCCTGGCGCTGGCCGCGCAGGCACCGGCGCGGGCGCTGGCCGTCACGGTGACCACGGTCGCCGCGGTCCTCACGGCCCAGCTCGTCGTGCTGCCGCTGTTCCTGCGGACCACCGACCGCCCGGCGACCGCCCGCCCCCTCGAGCGGTGGGCGCAGCGGCTGGTGCTGCTCGTGGTGTTCGTCGGCGTCTTCGGCCTGGGGCACACCTCACCGCTGGCGTTCCTGGTGCTGCCGGCGGTCGGGTGGGCCTCGGTGCGGGCGACCCAGCGCGAGACCCACCTGCAGGTGTTCGTGGTCGGCCTGGCGGCGTACGCCCTGACGGTCGCGGGCCTGGGGCCCTTCGCCGACCCCCACCCCACCCGGCTGCCGGTGCACCTGGACAGCGCCCAGGTCTACCTGTTCCTGCTGGCGCTCTGCTACGGCACCGTGCCGCTGGCCCTGACCGTGGACCGCCTGTTCACGATGACCGGTGCCGCCACCCGCTCCGCCACCACGGTGGAGCAGCTGCTGGACTCCGCCGGCGGCACGATGTTCATCGCCAGCGACGAGGCCGGCCGCATCACGCACTACAACACCGGCGCCCAGCAGCTGCTCGGCTACCCCGTCGAGGCGGTGCTGGGCCGCAGCCCCCGGCTGTTCCACACCGGCCGCGAGATCGCGCGCCACGCCGCCGACATGGGGGTGGACGACGACTACGTCAGCGTCGTGCGCGAGATGGTCCGGCGCGGGGAGCGCCGCGACTGGGAGTTCGTCCACCTCGACGGGACGCGCAAGATGACCTCGCTGACCCTGAGCACGACGCGGGACGCCGAGGGCACCCTGACCGGCTTCATCGCCACCGGCGAGGACGTCACCGAACGGCTGCGGGCCCAGCGCGCGCTGGAGGCCGCCCTCGACCTCGAGCACGCCTCGGTGGTGCGGCTGGAGGAGGTCGACCAGGTCAAGCAGGAGCTGGTCTCCAACGTCTCCCACGAGCTGCGCACCCCGATCACCAGCATCTCCGGCTACGCCGAGCTCCTGCGCGACGGCAGCCTGGGCGGCCTGACCGAGGCCCAGCAGGACGCGGTGGAGCGGATCTCGCGCAACACCAGCCGCCTGGGGCTGCTGGTCGAGGACCTGCTGACGCTGTCGCGCGCGGAGTTCGCCGAGGCGGCGGGCTCGGACCCGCGGAACGGCCGCGTCGACCTGCGCGAGGTGGTGAGGGCCTCCCTGGACCTGCTCGCCGAGACCCTGCGCGGCCGCGAGCTGCGGATCGTCCCCGACCTGCCCGCCTCCCCCGTCCTGGTGCCCGGTGACGGCGACGCCCTCGAGCGGGTGGTGACCAACCTGCTGACCAACGCCGTGAAGTTCACCCCGGACGGCGGCCAGGTCCGGCTCACCCTGGCCCGCGAGGGCTCCGAGGGCACCTCGATGGTCGTGGTCCGCGTCGCCGACTCCGGCATGGGGATCGCGCCGGAGGACCAGGAGCACCTGTTCACCCGCTTCTTCCGGGCCCGTGGCGCCACCGACCAGGCCATCCAGGGCACCGGTCTGGGGCTGAGCATCGTGCACTCGATCGTGACCCACCACGGCGGCACGGTCACGGTGGACTCGACCGTCGGGGTGGGCACGACCATGACGGTCCGGCTGCCGGCGTACGACGACCGCGGCTGAGTCCCCGGGCACGCAGGCGGCACCCCGGGACGCCGCGAGCCGGCCGCCCCGTGAGGGACGACCGGCTCGGGTGCCGTGCGGGCTGCGTCAGGCGCGACGCAGGTTGCGCAGGACGTACTGCATGATCCCGCCGTTGCGGTAGTAGTTCGCCTCACCGGGGGTGTCGATGCGCACGACGGCGTCGAACTCGACGTCGCCGGCCGTGACCTTGACCGTCTTCGGCGTGGTGCCGTCGTTGAGCGCGGTGACGCCGGAGAAGGAGAACTCCTCCTCGCCGGTCAGGCCCAGCGACTCCGCCGTCTGGCCCTCGGGGAACTGCAGGGGCAGGACGCCCATCCCGATCAGGTTGGAGCGGTGGATGCGCTCGTAGGACTCCGCGATCACGGCCTTGACGCCCAGGAGCGCGGTGCCCTTGGCCGCCCAGTCGCGGGAGGAACCGGAGCCGTACTCCTTGCCCGCGAGCACCACCAGCGGGGTGCCGGCGGCCAGGTACTTCTCGCTGGCCTCGAACACCGTGGTGACGTCGCCCTCGCCGGAGAAGTCGCGGGTGAAGCCGCCCTCGGTGCCCGGCGCCAGCTGGTTGCGCAGCCGGATGTTGGCGAAGGTGCCCCGGATCATCACCTCGTGGTTGCCGCGGCGCGACCCGTAGGAGTTGAAGTCGCGGTTGGCCACGCCGTGCTCGGCGAGGTACTTCCCGGCGGGGCTGTCCTTCTTGATCGCGCCGGCCGGGCTGATGTGGTCGGTGGTGACCGAGTCGCCCAGCTTGAGCAGCACGCGGGCGCCGGTGATGTCCTCCACCGGGGCCGGCTCGTCGGGCATGCCGTCGAAGTACGGGGGCTTGCGCACGTACGTCGACTCCGGGTCCCAGGCGAAGGTGTCGCCCTCGGGGGTGGGCAGCGAGCGCCACTGCTCGTCGCCGGCGAAGACGTCGGCGTAGTCGCTGGAGAACATCTCCGAGGTGATCGCACCCGCGATGACCTCCTCGACCTCGGAGGCCGAGGGCCAGATGTCCTTCATGAAGACGTCGTTGCCGTCCTCGTCCTGGCCCAGCGGGTCGTGGAAGAGGTCGACGTCCATCGAGCCGGCCAGCGCGTAGGCGACCACCAGGGGCGGGGAGGCCAGGTAGTTCATCTTCACGTCGGGGTTGATCCGACCCTCGAAGTTGCGGTTGCCCGACAGCACCGAGACGACCGCGAGGTCGCCGTCGTTGACGGCCTGGCTGACCTCGGGGATGAGCGGCCCGGAGTTGCCGATGCAGGTCGTGCAGCCGTAGCCGACGAGGTTGAACCCGAGCTTGTCGAGGTACGGCGTGAGCTGGGCCTTCTCGTAGTAGTCCGAGACGACCTTCGAGCCCGGCGCCAGGGTCGTCTTGACCCACGGCTTGGTGGTGAGGCCCTTCTCGACCGCGTTCTTGGCGAGCAGCGCCGCGCCGATCATGACGCTCGGGTTGGAGGTGTTGGTGCACGAGGTGATCGCCGCGATGGCGACCGCGCCGTGGTCCAGCTCGAACTCGGTGCCGTCGTCGAGGGTGACGCGCTGCTTGTTCGACGTACGCCCCCCGCCGTCGCCGGCCGGGTGGTTGCGCCAGTCGTCGGGCGTGCCCTCGCCGTTGCCACCCTCGGAGATCGAGGGGGCGTCGCTGGAGGGGAAGGACTCGTCGGAGGCCTCGTCGACCTTGGACTTCACGCCGTCGTCGTCGGAGCCTTCGGCGTAGTCGGCCAGGGCGGTGCGGAAGGCCTCCTTGGCCTCGGACAGGGAGACCCGGTCCTGGGGCCGCTTGGGGCCGGCCAGCGAGGGCACGACCGTGGCGAGGTCCAGCTCGAGCTTCTCGGAGAAGCGGGGCTCGGCCTCGGGGTCGTGCCAGAGGCCCTGCTCCTTGGCGTAGGCCTCGACCAGGGCGATCTGGTCGGCGTCGCGACCGGTGAGCTCGAGGTACTTGGTGGTCTCCTCGTCGATCGGGAAGACCGCGATCGTGGAGCCGAACTCCGGGCTCATGTTGCCGATCGTGGCGCGGTTGGCCAGCGGCAGCGCGGACACGCCGGGGCCGTAGAACTCCACGAACTTCCCGACCACGCCGTGCTGGCGCAGCATCTCGGTGATGGTCAGCACCAGGTCGGTGGCGGTCGCGCCCTCGGAGAGGTCGCCGTTGAGCTTGAAGCCGACCACGCGCGGGATCAGCATGGAGACCGGCTGGCCGAGCATGGCCGCCTCGGCCTCGATGCCGCCGACGCCCCAGCCGACCACGCCGATGCCGTTGACCATCGTGGTGTGGGAGTCGGTGCCGACGCAGGTGTCGGGGTAGGCCACGACGGCGCCGTCGGCGCCCTCGCGGGTGAAGACCACGCGGGCCAGGTGCTCGATGTTGACCTGGTGGACGATGCCGGTGCCCGGGGGGACGACCTTGAAGTCGTCGAACGCGCCCTGGCCCCAGCGCAGGAACTGGTAGCGCTCGCGGTTGCGCTCGTACTCGATCTCGACGTTGCGCTCGAAGGCCTCGGGCGTGCCGAAGACGTCGGCGATGACGGAGTGGTCGATGACCATCTCGGCGGGCGCGAGCGGGTTGATCTTCGACGGGTCGCCGCCGAGGTCGCTCATCGCCTCACGCATGGTGGCGAGGTCCACGACGCACGGGACGCCGGTGAAGTCCTGCATGATCACGCGGGCCGGGGTGAACTGGATCTCCTGGCTGGGGTCCGCGTCGGCGTCCCACCCGGCGATCGCCTTGATGTCGTCGGCGGTGATGTCCGCGCCGTCCTCGGTGCGCAGCAGGTTCTCCAGCAGCACCTTGAGGCTGAAGGGCAGCGAGGCGACGTCGAGACCCTCGCCCTCGACCGCGCTGAGGCGGTGGATCTCGTAGGACTTCCCGTTCACCTCCAACGTGCCCTTGGCACCGAAGCTGTCCTGTCGATCTCCTGGGCTCGCCATGGTTCTCCTCGAAGTCTGCGCAGTGGGGTGGTGCGGGGGTCGGCGGGAACGGTCCCGGCCGACGGTCCGGTCAGAGTGTCCCGGTTCATCTTGCCCGCGTCCCGGCAACGCTGGGAAGGGAGGGCACCGGGGTCTGACGCCCGAACTATCTTGATGTCAAGATACCACGCTGTTCCCGTGCTGTCGGTGGGTCGTCGGTGCGGATGGCTACGGTGTCGCCATGCGATACCGATCCCTGGGCGCCAGTGGCTGCGCCGTGTCCGAGCTCTGCCTGGGCACGATGACCTTCGGCAACGAGACCGACGAGGAGGGCGCCCACGCCCAGCTCGACGCGTTCGTGGAGGCCGGCGGCACGCTGGTCGACACCGCCGACGTCTACACCCACGGGGTGTCGGAGGAGATCATCGGCCGCTGGTTCGCGAGCCGGCCCGCCGACGTCACCGCGCCGGTCGTCCTGGCCACCAAGGGCCGGTTCCCGCTCGGGTCGGCGTACGACGGGCCCGAGGGCGGCGGACCCAACGCCGGCGGCGCCTCCTCGCGCCACCTGACCCGCGCGCTGGACGCCTCGCTGCGCCGACTGGGGATGGACTCCGTCGACCTCTACCAGGTGCACTCCTGGGACCCGTGGACGCCGCTGGAGGAGACCCTGCGCACGCTCGACGGCTTCGTCCGGTCGGGGAAGATCCGCTACTACGGCCTGTCCAACTACACCGGGTGGCAGCTGACCAAGGCCGTGCACGTCGCGCGCCAGCTCGGGCTCGCCCAGCCGGTGACCCTGCAGCCGCAGTACAGCCTGATCGTGCGCGAGGTCGAGTGGGAGATCGTCCCGGCCGTCGTCGACGCCGGCATGGGGATGCTCCCGTGGAGCCCGCTGGGCGGCGGCTGGCTGAGCGGCAAGTACGTCCGCGACCAGCGCCCCACCGGCGCCACCCGCCTCGGCGACGACCCGGGTCGTGGCATGGAGGCCTGGGACCGGCGCGGCACCGACCGCACCTGGAACATCATCGAGGCCGTCCAGCAGGTCGCCGAGGGCCACGGCTGCTCGATGGCCCAGGCCGCCCTGGCCTGGGTGACCAACCAGCCCGGCGTCACCTCGACCATCCTCGGCGCCCGCACCCTGGAGCAGCTGCAGGACAACCTCGGCTCGACCGAGGTCTCCCTCACCGTCGAGGACCTCACCCGCCTCGACGCCGCCAGCGACCTCGGCGCCACCGACTACCCCTACGGCTCGATGGGCCTCGAGCAGCGCGACCGCACCCTCTCGGGCCAGTAGGACCTCCCCCGGGGGCGGTCCCGCACGCCGGCAGGCGAGGGGCGTCCCGCGCCACGCCGAGTGGGGCATCCCGGCACGCCGTACCCCGCCCACCGGGGCATCTCAGCACGGCGTACGCCGCCGACCGGGGGATCCCAGCACGCCCTACGACGCCGACCGGGGGCTCCAGACGTGCGGTGATCCCCCGGTCGGCGCGACCAGGCGTGCAGTGATCCCCCGGTGGGCGGGGTGGGGTCAGCCCTGGGCGAGCTCGGCGACGTCCTGCCACTGCTCCCAGGTGGCCAGGCGGGACTCGTAGTCGGCCTTGGCGATGCCCAGGGGGCCGGAGCCGAAGAAGACGCGCAGGGGCGGCTCGTCGGCGTCGACGACCTTCATCAGCGCCTGGGCCGAGGCGACCGGGTCACCCGGGGCGGCGTTGCGCTGGCCGCGGGCCTCCATGACCTGCTCCAGCACCCCGTCGTACGCCGACAGCTGGTCCGACCGCTTCGAGGACGGACCGCTCCAGTCGGTGGAGAACCCGCCGGGCTCGATGAGCGTGACGTGGATGCCGAACGACGCGACCTCCTGGGCCAGCGCCTGGGAGAAGCCCTCGAGCGCCCACTTCGAGGCGTGGTAGGCCCCCACCAGCGGGAACGCCGAGATGCCGCCGATCGAGGACACCTGGAGGATGTGCCCGCGACCCTGGGCGCGCATGAACGGCAGCGCCGCCTGGGTGATCCACATGGCGCCGAAGACGTTGGTCTCCATCTGGTCGCGCAAGTCCTGCTCGCTGAGCTCCTCGACGAACCCGAAGTGCCCGTAGCCGGCGTTGTTGACCACGACGTCGAGCCGCCCGAAGTGGCCGGCGGCCTGCTGCACGGCGGCGAAGTCGGCCGCGCGGTCGGTGACGTCGAGCTGCAGCGGCAGCAGCGCGTCGCCGTACTTCTCGACCAGGTCGTCGAGGGAGGAGGTGTCGCGGGCGGTCGCCGCGACCCGGTCGCCGCGCTCCAGCGCCGCGATGGTCCACTCGCGGCCGAAGCCGCGCGAGGCGCCGGTGATGAACCAGGTGCGCCCGTCGGCGAAGTCCTGGGAGGGTGCCGTGCTCGTCGTGTCGGTCATGCCCACGACCGTAGGACCTGGAGTGCACTCCAGGTCAAAACGCCCTCAGCGCAGCCGGGCCAGCGCCTGCTCGTGCACCGCGGGCGCCGAGCCCATCCCGGCGGTCGAGCCGGGCCCGTAGACGACCAGCTCGTCGAAGCCGAGGTCACCGGCACGCTCCGCGGCCGCGACGTACGCCGAGGGGCTGGTCGCCGGCTGCACCCGTCCGAAGCCGAGCAGCAACGAGCGGCGCAGCGAGCCGGGCGCGCGCCCCGCCTCGGAGAGCAGCGCGTCGACGCGGGAGGACTGCTCGCCCAGCAGCGCCCAGAACTCCTCGTCCTCGAACGTGGTCGAACCCGGGCCGCCGTAGGTGTTCCACCCGTCGCCGTGCTCGACGACCAGGCGCAGGGCCCGCGGACCGTGCCCGGCCAGCAGCAGGAACGGGTCGGCGGCACCGGCCGGCCGCGGCAGGGTCTCGAGCCCGGCGAAGGAGGTGTGCTCGCCCTGCCACGCGGTCTCCCCCGCCAGCACCGCGCGGTAGCCCGCGACCAGGTCGGCGAACCGGTCGGCCATCTCGCGCGGGGTGGGCCGCTCGCCCCGGTCGGCCTCCGCGCACAGCGGTGACCCGGCCCCGAGGCCCAGCACCAGCCGGCCGTCGGCGACGTCCTGGACGGTCATCGCGGCCCGGGCCAGCTCGACCGGGGTGTGCAGCGTGGCCGACGCGACCAGCGTCCCGACCTCGATGCGCTCGGTGGCCGCCGCGGCGGCGGTGAGCGTGGCCACCCCGTGGGAGAGCCACTGCCCCGGCGCCGTGGGGTGGGTCAGGTGGTCGTAGGTGTACGCCGCGTCGTAGCCGACGTCCTCGGCCCAGCGGTACCACCCGCGCTGCTCGCTCCAGGGGCCCGTCGGCGGGATCACCACGCCCAGCCGTGTGACCGTCATGACCGGCGCCCTGCTGTCGTCCTCACGACCCCAGGAAAGCACGGCTCGACGGGTGCGACGGCACGGCAGGTGCACGGATCCCCCGCTCGCCGCCCGCGGGCGTGCGCGGAGTCCCCTCTCGGCACCCCCTGGCGTGCGCGGAGTCCCCTCTCGGCGCCGCCTGGCGTGCGCGGAATCCCCTCTCGGCACCCCCTGGCGTGCGCGGAGTCCCCTCTCGCGGAGGACCCTCGCGGAGTCCCCCCTCGGCGTCAGGCGGGGACGAGGAGGGCGACCGACTCGACGTGCTGGGTCATCGGGAAGAGGTCGAAGGAGCGCAAGGAGGCGAGCCGGTAGCCCTGCTCGGCGAAGTAGGCCACGTCGCGGGCCAGGGCGGCGGGGTCGCAGGCGACGTAGGCGACCGCGCGGGGCGAGAGCGCCGCGACCTGGCGCACGACCTGCCGCTTGGCGCCGACGCGCGGCGGGTCGAGGACCACGAGGTCGACCCCGTCGGTCCCCACGCCCGGCAGGCCGCGGTGCAGCACCCGGTCGACCCGGCCGGCCACCGAGCGCGTCCAGGTCAGGTCGGCCAGGTTGTGCTCGGAGAGCGCGGAAGCGGTGCGGTCGCCCTCGACGGCCAGCACCGAACCCGATCGACCGACGGCCTCGCCGAGGAAGGCCGCGAACAGCCCGACGCCGGCGTACAGGTCGACCACGGACTCCCCCGCCGCCGGGGCGAGGACCTCCAGGACCGCCTCCACCAGGACGCGCGGGGCGTCGACGTGCGGCTGCCAGAACCCGTCGCCGGCCACCTCGAAGCTCCGCGTCCCGTGGGCGGTGGTGACCACCTCGGTCACCGTCCCGGGGGCGGGCTGGCGGGCGTCGGGGGCGGCGATCAGGCAGTCCTCGACCGCGACGACGTCGTGGGAGCGGTGCACCCGCAGGCCGTGCTGGTCGTCGGGCAGGGCGACGTACTGCATCCGGGAGCGCCAGCGGAGGCCGTCGGAGTCGGACCCCACGGCCTCGACCTCGACGTCGTGGTCCAGGCCGGCCAGGCGCGCGAGCTGCTCGCGCACGACCGCGGCCTTCAGCCGGCGCTGCTCGGCCGGGTCGACGTGCTGGAAGTCGCAGCCGCCGCACGCGCCGGGGCCGGCGTACGGGCACGGCGGCTCGACGCGGGCCGGCGACGCCCGCAGCACCTCGACGGCGTCGGCGCGCAGGAACTTCCCGCTGTCCTCGGTCACCTCGACCACCACGCGCTCACCCGGCAGGGCGTGCCGCACGAAGACGACCTGGCCCTCGTGCCGGGCCACGAAGTGGCCGCCGTGGGCCACGGCCCCGACCTCGACCTCGAGGCGGTCCCCCACCGGCGAGTCGGGGTCGGCCGCGGCGTCGTCGGCGTCCAGGGGGCCCGCGGGTCCCTCGACCGGGTCAGCGTCGCCGGGTCCGGCGTCGTTGCTGCGCGTGCTCATCAGGACCTCGTCCGACCGCGGCGCACGTCGCCGGGGCGCAGCCTTTGCAGGTCCCAGTCCTCGCGGTCCTGGCCGAGCTCGGCACCGCGCAGCTGGTAGGGCACCGAGGTGACCATCACGCCGGGGGTGAACAGCAGCCGCCCCTTGAGGCGCAAGGCGGTCTGGTTGTGCAGGATCTGCTGCCACCAGCGGCCCACGACGTACTCCGGGATGTAGACCGCGACGACGCCGCGAGGGTTCGACTCGCGGATCTCCACGGCGTACTGCACGATCGGGCGGATCACCTCGCGGTAGGGCGAGTACAGCATCTTCAGGGGTACGTCGATCCGCTGCGCGTCCCACTGGTCCACGAGCTTGTTGGTGCGCCCGCCGTCGACGTCGACGAACACCGCCTCGAGGATGTTGGGACGGGTCGCCTTGGCGTAGGCCAGCGCCCGCATCGTCGGCTTGTGGAGCTTGGAGACCAGCACGATCGCGTGCACGCGCGTGGGCAGGATCGGGTCGCTGTCGGTCATCTGGAGCTCCTGCTCCACCCGGTCGTAGTGCTTGCGGATCGAGCGCAGCAGCACGAAGAACACGATCATCGCCAGGATCGCGATCCAGGCGCCGGCCAGGAACTTGGTCAGCAGCACGACCACGAACACCGAGGCGGTCATCGCCAGCCCGAAGCTGTTGATCAGGCGCGAGCGGAACATCCGGCGCCGCTCGGCCGGGTCCTTCTCGGCCTTGAGCAGGCGCGTCCAGTGCCGGATCATCCCGAGCTGGCTGAGGTTGAAGGAGACGAAGACGCCGACGATGTAGAGCTGGATCAGCTTGGTGGTCTCGGCGTTGAAGGCCACGATCAGCACCATCGCGAAGCCGGCCAGGATCAGGATGCCGTTGGAGTAGGCCAGCCGGTCGCCGCGCGAGCCCAGCTGGCGGGGGGCGAAGCCGTCCTTGGCCAGGATCGAGCCGAGCACCGGGAAGCCGTTGAAGGCGGTGTTCGCGGCCAGGATCAGGATGATGCCGGTGGTGGCCACCAGGAAGTAGAAGCCGGGCGGGAAGTCGCTGAACACGGCCCGGGCGATCTGGGCGATCACGGTGTGCTGGTCGAAGCCGCGGACGTCGGACATCTTGGTGCCGTCGGGCCGGGTCAGGCGGTCGAGGTCGTTGGGGTCGACGTACTTCAGCCCCATCGTGCGCGCCAGGATGATGATGCTGAGCATCATCGTGATCGCGATCGCGCCCAGCAGGAACAGCGTGGTCGCGGCGTTCTTGCTCTTGGGCTTGCGGAAGGCCGGCACGCCGTTGGAGATGGCCTCGACCCCGGTCAGCGCCGCACACCCCGAGGAGAACGCCCGGGCCAGCAGGAAGATCATCGCGGCCTGGGAGATCTGGCCGCCGTACCCGGGGGCGGGGTGGATGGTCAGGCTGGCGCTCTCCACGTTCGGCAGCGTGCCCTGGGCCGCGCGGATCCCGCCGTAGACCGCCATCCCGATGACCCCGGCCATGAAGCCGTAGGTCGGCACCGCGAAGAAGGCGCCCGACTCGCGCACGCCGCGCAGGTTCATCGCCGCCAGCACCACCACGAGCACGCAGGCGACCAGCGCCTCGTGCCCGGACAGCAGCGGGATGGCCGAGGCGGCGTTCTGCACGCCGGAGGACACCGAGACCGCGACGGTCAGGACGTAGTCGACCAGCAGCGCCGCGGCGACCGTGACGCCGGCGGTCTGCCCCAGGTTGACGCTGGCGACCTCGTAGTCGCCGCCGCCGCTGGGGTAGGCGTGCACGTTCTGGCGGTACGACGCGACCACGGTGAGCATGACGACCGCGACGGCGATGGCGATCTTCCAGCTGAAGGCGTACGCCGAGACGCCGGCCACCGAGAGCATGATGAACACCTCGTCGGGGGCGTAGGCCACCGAGGAGAGCGCGTCGCTGGCGAAGACCGGGAGGGCGATCCGCTTGGGCAGCAGCGTCTCGCCCAGCTGGGAGCTGCGCAGCTTGCGACCCAGCAGGATCCTCTTGGAGACATTTCCGACGCCCACACCCGCGAGGCTAGAGCACCCGCACCCCCCGGGGAGCCGCACCCACTACTGTGACCTGCGTGCACGTCGTGATCATGGGCTGCGGCCGCGTCGGCTCGACGCTCGCCCGCTCCCTCGAGGACCGGAACCACACCGTCAGCGTCATCGACTCCAACCCCGACGCCTTCCGCCGCCTCGGCCCGTCCTTCAACGGCACGAAGGTGACCGGCTACGGGTTCGACCAGGCGGTGCTGGCCGAGGCCGGCATCGAGCGGGCCGACGCGTTCGCCGCGGTCAGCAGCGGTGACAACTCCAACATCATCGCGGCGCGGGTGGCCCGGGAGAGCTTCGGCATCCAGCAGGTCGTGGCCCGGATCTACGACCCCGGCCGCGCCGAGGTCTACCAGCGCCTGGGCATCACCACGGTCGCGACGGTGAAGTGGACGGCCGACCAGGTGCTGCGCCGGATCCTCCCGGCCGGGGCCGAGCCCGACTTCCGCGACCCGTCAGGCACCATCCGCGTGGACCAGATCCGGGTCCCCGAGCCCTGGATCGCCGGGCGCACGATCCACTTCCAGGAGCAGTCCGGCAGCCGGATCGCCTGGATCGACCGCCTCGGCGAGGGCATGCTGCCCACCCGCGACACCGTCCTCCAGGAGGGGGACGTCCTGCACCTCGTCATGCGCGAGGAGAACGCCAGCCGCGTCTACGACGTGCTCACGAGAGGTCCGGAGGCCGACTGATGCGCGTCGCCATCGCAGGAGCAGGGGCCGTGGGTCGCTCGATCGCCCGCGAGCTGATCGGCAACGGGCACGACGTGCTCCTCATCGACAAGGAGCCCCGCTCCATCAAGCCCGACCGCGTCCCCGACGCCGAGTGGCTGCTGGCCGACTCCTGCGAGCTGTCCTCGCTGGAGGAGGCGCGGCTCCAGGACTGCGACGTCGTGATCGCGGCGACCGGTGACGACAAGGCCAACCTGGTCACCTCGTTGCTGGCCAAGACCGAGTTCGGGGTGCCCCGAACCGTCGGCCGGGTGAACCACCCCAACAACGAGTGGCTCTTCACCGAGGCCTGGGGCGTCGACGTCAACGTCTCCACCCCGCGGATCATGTCCGCGCTGGTCGAGGAGGCCGTCACCGTCGGCGACCTGGTCCGCCTGTTCACCTTCCGCCAGGGCGGTGCCAACCTGGTGGAGATGACGCTGCCGGCTGACTCGCCGTACGTCGGGACGCCCTCGGGGCTGATCCCCTTCCCCGACAACTGCGCGCTGGTCACGATCCTGCGCGACGGCCAGGTCTACGTGCCCGACGCCGAGCAGCCCGTGGAGGCCGGCGACGAGCTCCTGCTGGTCGTCCCGGCCGAGGTCGAGGACCAGCTCGAGCGCCTGCTGGCCCCCGAGGAGCACAAGGCCGCCGGCGCCTGAGGCGGTCGGGGGCCGGTCCGGGAGCCGGGCCGGCCCCCCGCACGCTCAGGCGTGGGCGTGCGGGTCCTCGTGGTGGCTCAGGTCGGGCTCGGGCTCGCCGGCCGCCAGCGGGGTGGCGCCTCGGGTCAGCACCCACACCATCGAGGCGAGCACGGCGACCTGGAGCGGCCAGCCCATCACCAGCTTGGCCACCCCCAGCGTCGCCACGGCCGAGTCGGTGGACCACCAGCCGTTGCGGCCGGCCAGGTAGACCGGGCCCTGCACCAGCACCCGCAGCACGCACGGCAGCGCCAGCAGCCAGGTCAGCTTGCTGCACAGCCGGACCACGTGGCGGTCGGCGTGCCAGGCGACCGGGTCGCCGGCGACGCTGCCGACGATGAACCCCACGACCGGCCAGCGCACCAGGATCGTCAGCACCATGACCACGCCGTAGACCAGGTTGTAGAGCAGCCCGGGCAGGAAGTAGGCCAGCGCCTGCTCCCCCGCGTCACCGCCGCCCCGGGCCGCACGCCAGGCGAACAGCGCCCCGATGCCGATCCCGACCAGGGCGTTGAGCACGAACTGCGGCGAGGACCGCTGCACCAGGCGCACGACGAGCAGCACCGCGGCCACCCCGACGCTGACGGTGATCGCCAGCCGCAGGTCGTGCACGGTGAGGAACAGGATCGTGAAGACGATGGTGGGGACGGCCGCCTCGAGCATGCCGCGCACGCCGCCCAGGGCCTGGGACAGCTGCTGGCGGACCACCTGCTCGACGGTGTGCGTCGTGGGCGGTCCGGCCGCGGGGGTGGGAGCGGCGGCCCCGTCGGCGCTCATGCGCTGGTGGGGCGCAGCGAGTAGCGGGGGTTGTACATCACGCGGGCGTCGTCCTGGAGGCCCGTGCGGCCCTCGACGCGCACGACCGTGCCCGGCGCGATGCCGGCGATGCGGCGGCGCCCCAGCCAGACCAGGTTGATCGAGCCGGTGCCGTCGTACAGCTCGGCCTCCAGGGCGGGCACGCCGCCACGGGGCCGCAGGCTGACGGTGCGCAGGGTGCCCTGGACGATGATCCGCTCGCGGTCGGCGACGTCACCGATGCACACCAGGCCGGCCTTGCGGGTGTCCTTGCGCAGCTCGCGGGCCTCGACGCGGTCCTGGTTGGCCCAGCGGCTGATCGAGGTGCGCAGGCGGCTCTTGTGCTCGGACGACATGCACCCAGCGTAGTCAGGTGCGTCGGCCGCCCGGTGCGGCCGCCGGTGACCGGCCGCGGATCAGTCGACGCGCCGGGCCTCGGGGGGCAGCGTGAGCGGCAGCGGGCTGCCCGGGGCCATCGCGCCACCGCCGCGACGCACGACGGTCTGGCGGATCATCGCCTCCCACAACCCGGCCGACGCCGGGTCGACGGCGGGCTGGCCCATCAGGGTGGCGCGCAGCAGCCAGTTGCGGCCCTCGTGGGCCACCACCCGGTGGGCCTGGGTGACGACCTCGCCCTCGGGGGTCTGCACGGGGACCATGCACAGGAGCTCGGGCCCGAAGCTGCCCTCCTGCTCGGTGGACTCACCGCCCATCTGGCCGATCTCCTCGACGATCATCGGGCGCAGCTCGTCCCAGGCGCCGCCGCCGCGGGAGGCCGCGAAGGCGCGCAGCTCGAGGGCACCCTGGTCGGCGACCAGCACGGCCGCGATCACCTCGCCGGTCTCCTCCTCGACCTGGAGCCGCAGCTCGACCTCGCCCAGCGGGGTGACGAACATGCTGCCGAGGTCGACGCCCTCCCACTCCTCGAGGTCGACCTCGGAGACGTCCCAGGGACCCAGGGGGGCGTCGGCGCCGTCGAGGTCGTCCGACAGGGACGGGTCCGCGGAGGCGTCGGTCTGGTCGGCGGCGTCGGTGGACTTGCGGCGGAACCTCACGGCGTGGGGCCTCCTGTGGGGTGCGGTGATGACGGGTCGACGGCGAAGCCGCCGGTCGAACCGTAGCCCCCGGCGCCGCGCTCGGAGTCGGGCAGGTCGTCGGCCTCCACGAACTCGGCGGTCTCGAAGCGCTGCACCACCAGCTGGGCGATCCGGTCGCCGCGGCGCACCGTGAACGGCTCGTGCCGGTCGGTGTTGACCAGGCAGACCCGCACCTCGCCGCGGTAGCCCGCGTCGACGGTGCCCGGCGCGTTGACGATCGAGATGCCGTGCCGGGCCGCCAGGCCGGAGCGCGGGTGCACCAGGGCGACGTACCCCTCGGGCAGCGCCAGCGCCAGCCCGGTCGGGACCAGGGCGCGCCCGCCGGGCGCGAGCACGACGTCGACGGCGGCGTGCAGGTCGGCGCCGGCGTCGCCGGGGTGGGCGTACGCCGGGAGCGGGAGGCCGGGATCGAGGCGCCGGATCTGGATCTGGACCATGGTCGGCGACCCTACCGGCGCGCGGCGACCCGACGGGTGACAGGCTGGTGCCGTGCCGCCGACCGAGCCGGGCGACTCCCCCGCCACCTACCGCGAGCGCCTCACCGTCCCGCTGCGCTGGTGGGTGCAGACCACCATGCTGCTCGCGACGCTGTGGCTGGCCTTCGTGGTGGCCATGCCGGTCTGGGCGGCGTCGCTGGCCGCCGGGGCCTTGCTCGCGGGCGCGTTCGGCCTGTTCCTGTGGGTCGGGAGCGCGACCGTGGCCGTCGTCGACGGCGAGCTGCGGGCCGGCCGCGCCCGGATCCCGGCGCGGCTGGTGGGACCGGCCGAGCCCCTGGACGCCGAGGGCACCCGCCGGGTGCACGGGGTCGAGGCCGACGCCCGCGCCTTCCTGCTGACCCGTCCCTACCTCAAGCGGTCGGTGCGGGTGCCCGTGCTCGACCCGGCCGACCCCACGCCGTACTGGCTGGTCTCGACGCGCCGGCCGCAGCGGCTGGCCGACGCCCTGGCCCGGGCCGGCTCCGCGGGCGCCGGTTCTGACTAGGGTGGTCGGGGTACGGGTCCCCGGGCGCGGTCGCTCCGACCCCGCCGCCACAGGCCCGTAGCCCCACCTCGAAAGGCAGGACATGGCCAAGAAGAAGAAGGACAGCTCGAAGGTCTGGTCGATCTTCTCGCTCGCCGCGGCGATCGGCGGTGCCACCGTGGCCCGCAAGTCGCTCACCACCGGGTGGCAGAAGGCGACCGGGAAGAACCCCCCGGCCAACCCCGCCGACCCCGACGTGGACTTCTGGGAGGCCGTGATGTGGGCCGCCGTCAGCGGCACCGTCGTGCAGCTCGCGCGGATGCTCGCCACCCGTCGCGCCGCGCACTACTACGCGCGCTCGACCGGCCACCTGCCCCCCGGCCTGCAGAAGGACGACCAGGACGCGAAGAAGTCCAAGACGCCCACCCAGTAGGCGGGTGCGGTCCGGGCCACCCCGGACCCGGCCGAGAACGCAGCAGGGCCGCTCCCCCGAGGGGGTGCGGCCCTGATGCTTCGCCGGTGAGGCGTGCGACGTGGGTCAGACGCAGTCGCGGCAGATCATCTTCTTCTCGTCGGCCAGCTGGCTGCGGTGGTGCACGAGGAAGCAGCTCATGCAGGTGAACTCGTCCATCTGCTTGGGCTTGACCTCGACGGACAGCTCCTCGTGCGACAGGTCGGCGCCGGGGAGCTCGAACGACTCGGCGGCCTCGGCCTCGTCCTCGTCGACCTTCCCGGAGTTCTTGTCGTGCCGACGCGCCTTCAGCTCCTCGAGGCTGTCCTCGTTCTGCTCTTCCTCGGTCTTGCGCGGTGCGTCGTAGTCGGTTGCCATGTGCGTTTCTCCTGCTTCCAAGTCCCGTGCTGCCGGGTCTGCGGCCCGGTTCGCCCGGACCTCGTGGTCCGGTTCGAGCCCCGATGCTCGTGGGTGTGACGCTTCGCGTGACGGGCGCATTGTGCACCAGTCCCGCTGGAACTGCACACCCGCACCCTGCCGGAGCGGCCCGCTGACTGCGGACGCCACGTGAACGTACGGGCCCGGACCCTTGTTCCCGCTCGGGAGTCCTCGCCCACGGGTGTGTCCGCGCTCACGTCCCGGACCCCGGCTCGCGCTGCTCCCGGGACGACGCAGGGGTGACGCAGGGGTGTCGCCGGGGTGTCCCGGCCGGGCCCTCAGGGTGTCTCGTCGGCGAACCCGCAGTCGCGCACGAGGTCGGCGAACCCGGCGAAGCCGTCCGCCGCGGCGGCCACGACCAGGTCCCGGCCGGCCGTGGTGGTCCAGACCTCGACCCGGGCCCCGGCCTCCCGGGCGACCAGGGCGCCGGCGGCGTGGTCCCACAGCTGGGGCCCGGCCTCGACGTACGCGTCCAGGGTGCCGGTGGCGACGCCGCAGAGGTCCAGCGCGCACCCGCCCAGCCGGCGCACGTCGCGGACGCGGGGCAGCAGCTGCGCGAGCGCCGCCGCCTGCTCGGCGCGTCGGCGGGCCTCGTAGCTGAACCCGGTGGCCACCAGGGACCGGTCGAGCGGGGGCGCACCGCGCTCGGTCAGGCTGCGCTCGCCCCGGCGGTCACGGCAGCGGGCCCCGCCGCCGAGGACCGCGGAGTACTCCTCCTCCAGCGGCGGGCAGAGCACGACCCCGGCCACCACGACCCCGTCGCGCTCGGCGGCGATCGAGACCGACCAGTGCGGGAGGCCGTAGAGGTAGTTCACGGTGCCGTCGATGGGGTCGACCACCCAGCGCACGCCGGTGGTGCCGGCGACGTCGTCACCCTCCTCCCCCAGGACCGCGTCGTCGGGCCGGGCCTCGCGCAGGCGCCGGCGCACCAGCTCCTCGCTGGCCCGGTCGGCGGCGGTGACGACGTCGACCGGGCTGCTCTTCGTGGCCGCCACCTCGACGCCCTCGGTGCGCAGCCGGGTGACCAGCTCGCCGGCCTCGCGCGCGATCGAGCGCGCGAGCTCGAGCAGGGCCCGGTCCTCGGCGCTCGAGCCCGGCTCGGCGTCGACGTCGGGCACCTCAGTCGCTCCCGCAGATGGCGGGGCGCGGTCCGCGCAGGTTGGCGCAGCACCCGGCCGGGCAGACGTCCCACGACGGCGCCGAGCCGGTGACGGCGCGCTCGACCTCCTCGTCGCGCTCGACGGCCGCGCGCTCCAGCACCAGGTCGCGCACCATGGCCACGAAGCGGGGGTCGACCCCGGCCGTGGCGGCCCGGGCGAACGGCAGCCCGATCTCCTCCGCGGTCTCGCGTGCCTCGGTGTCGAGGTCGTAGATGACCTCCATGTGGTCGGAGACGAAGCCGATCGGGACCACGACGGCGCCGGGCACCCCGGCCGCGTGACGCGCGCGCAGGTGGTCGTTGACGTCGGGCTCGAGCCACGGGACGTGCGGCGGCCCCGAGCGGCTGCAGAAGACGAGGTCGTGGGCGTAGCGGTGGCCGGTGCGCTCGCGGACCCGCTCGACGACCTCGGCGGCGACCAGCCGGTGCTGGGCGACGTAGGCCCCGCCGTCGGGTCCGCTCGCGTCGTCCATCGCCACCGGGATCGAGTGCGTCACGAAGACCAGCTCGCCGTCGTGGCGCGCGTCCTCGGGCAGGTCGGCCAGCGCCGCCAGGGTCGCGTCGACCATCGCCTCCACGAAGCCGGGGTGGTTGAAGTAGTGCCGCAGCTTGTCGATGCGGGGGGCGCCGGGGACCTCGGCGAGCGCGGCGGCGAGGTCCTCGCGGTACTGCCGGCAGCCGCTGTAGGAGGAGTAGGCGCTGGTCACCAGGGCGACCGCCCGCCCGATGCCGTCGTCCTCCATCTGCTGGAGGGCGTCGCGCAGGTAGGGGTCCCAGTTGCGGTTGCCCCAGTAGATCGGCAGGTCGATGCCGGAGGCGTCCAGGTCGGCCCGGATCGCCGCGATCAGGGCGCGGTTCTGGTCGTTGATCGGGCTGCGCCCGCCGAAGCCGTAGTAGTGCTCCCCCACCTGCTCCAGCCGGGCGTCGGGGATGTCCTTGCCGGCGGTCACGTTGCGCAGGAACGGCACCACGTCCTCGGGCTTCTCCGGGCCGCCGAAGGAGACGAGCAGCAGGGCGTCGTAGGGACGGACGTCGGTGGTCGGCGAGCCACCGGCCGGGGCGTCGAGGGGTCCGGTGGTGGACGGGGTCGAGGACAGCGAGGACATGGGGCACAGCCTAGGCACCGGGGGTCGAGGCGGCCCTCTCGCTCCGTAGGGTGGGTCGGTGCTCAGCCCCTACCGCCGGGTGCTCTCCACCCCGGGGGGCCTCGGCTTCTCCCTCGCCGGCCTGGTCGCGCGGATGCCGATGTCGATGATGACGCTCGGGATCGTGCTGCTGGTCAGCCGCACCAGCGGCTCCTACGCGGTCGCCGGCCAAGTCTCCGCGGCGTACGTCGTGGGCAACGCCGCCTCCGCCGTGGTGCACGGCCGCCTCGCGGACCGCTTCGGCCAGCGACCGGTGCTGCTGGGCGGCGCGCTGGTCCACGCCGTGGGGACGGTGGCCCTGCTGGTCGCGGTGACCCGGGACGCCGCGCTCCCCTGGGCGCTGCTCACGGCGGCCGTGGCCGGGATCGGGCAGCCGCAGGTCGGCGCCATGGTCCGGGCCCGGTGGGCCCACCTGCTCGCCGACCCGGGCGACCGGCACACCGCCTTCAGCCTCGAGGGGGTGCTCGACGAGGTCGTCTTCGTCACCGGGCCGACCCTGGTGACGTTCGTGGCCACGGCCGCGGCGCCGCCGACCGGGCTGGTCCTGGCCGTCGTGCTGGGGACGGTGGGCACCGTCGCCCTGGCGCTGCAGCGCCGCAGCGCACCACCGGCCGCACCGGCCGGACGGGCGCGGGGCCGGGGTCGCCTGCCCCTGGGGCTGCTGGCCGTGCTCGGCGTCGCCTTCCTGGCCCTGGGGGCGCTCTTCGGGGCCCTGGAGGTCGCCACCGTGGCCGTGGCCCAGGAGCAGGAGCACCCCGCCTTCGCCGGGGTGATGCTGGCGACGTTCTCCGCCGGCAGCCTGGTCGCCGGCGTGGTCTCCGGGGCGGCCACGATCCGCCGCCACCCCCTGGTGCGGGCCCGTCTCGGGCTGGTGCTGCTGGCGCTGGGCACCCTGCCGCTGCCGTTCCTGCCCGGGCTGGGCTGGCGCGCCGTGGTGCTGACCCTGGTCGGCCTGACCCTGGCCCCGACGCTGGTGGCGCTGTTCTCCCTGGTCGAGCAGTCGGTGCCGGCGGGCCGCCTGACCGAGGCGATCGGGCTGGTCGGCACCGGGGTGGCCGGCGGCATCGCCCCCGGGGCCTGGGCCGCCGGCGCGGTGGCCGACGGGCCGGGCGGCGGCGGCTCGGCGTACGCCGTGTGCATCGTCGCCGCGGTCGTCGCCGCCGTCACCGCCCTGCTCGTGCGCCGCCCCGCCCCCGTGGCCTGACCCCGGCCTCGCGCTCAGACGCTCGCGGAGCCGCTCGGGAGGGGCGCCTGCCACCCGCGGCGCACCGCCAGCATCCGCAGCACGAAGCAGGCCGCGACACCCGGGAGGCTGACCGCGACCTCGTCGAA
Organism: Nocardioides korecus; assembly: GCF_054778395.1. NCBI lineage: Bacteria > Bacillati > Actinomycetota > Actinomycetes > Propionibacteriales > Nocardioidaceae > Nocardioides > Nocardioides korecus. The sequence goes on from NZ_BAAGZO010000008.1 coordinate 170,148, forward strand.
CCCCCAGCGCGTGGCGAGCACCGCCCAGGTGGCGCCCAGCACGGCCGGGGTCGCGTAGAGCTCGCTGGCGAAGATCACCGGCACCCGGCCCGCCAGCAGGTCGCGCGCGATGCCGCCGCCGACGCCGGTGACCATGCCCATCAGCGCCGCCGGCACCGGGCCGAGCCCGAAGTCGAGGGCCTTGAGCGCCCCGGTCACGCAGAACAGCCCGAGCCCGGCGGCGTCGAGCACCGTCACCGCCCGCTCGAAGCGGTTCAGCGCCGGGTGGAGGTAGAAGGTGAGCACACCGGCCACCACCGGCACGGTGAGGTAGCGCCAGTCGGCCAGCGCGGCGGGCGGCGTGGCGCCGATCAGCACGTCGCGCAGGAAGCCGCCGCCCAGCCCGGTCGTGCCGGCCAGCACGAGCACCCCGAAGACGTCGAGCCGCTTGCGCACCGCGACTAGCGCACCGGTGACCGAGAAGACGAAGATGCCGGCCAGGTCCAGGACCAGCAGCAGCACGCTCGAGGACCCCATGGGCGCAGCGTAGGACCTCGCAGGCCGCTCGCCCGCGAGGTGCCGACCCGTGACCGGCGGGTCGTCCCTCCGCTCCGGGGTGAGCGCTGACGTAGGCTCCCCCCAGGGTCACCGGGTGGACGTAAGGGAGCGAGACACGATGCACGACCTCACCGTCGTGGGGCTCAGCGCGGACGGGGAGCGGCTCGTGCTCGTCTCCTCCGACGGCGAGGAGTTCGCGGTCGTCGTGGACGACCGCCTGCGCCAGTCCCTGCGCCCGTTCCCCACCCGCCCCCCGGCCGCCCCCGTCGCCCCCGGACGGACCCCGCGACGAGACCGTCAGTTGGAGACCACCATGGACAGCGTTCTGCGCCCCCGCGACATCCAGGCCCGCATCCGCGCCGGTGAGTCGCCCGAGACGGTCGCCGAGGCGGCCCGCACCACGGTGGACGGGATCATGGCCTTCGCCGGCCCCGTGCTGGCCGAGCGCCAGCACGTCGCGCAGCTGGCGCAGAAGGCGTCCGTGCGCCGCCGCAGCACCGAGGCCGGGGGCGCCCGGGTCCTCGGCGAGGCGGCCGAGACCTTCCTGGCCGCGCACGGCCTGCACGACGACGACCTCGAGTGGGACGCCTGGCGCCGCCCCGACGGCCGGTGGGCGCTGGTCGCGACCTTCGCCGTCGACGGCCGACCCGCCCGCGCCGAGTTCGTCCACGACCTGCCCGGCCGCTTCGTGGTGGCCGAGAACGACGACGCCCGGGTGCTCACCGGCGAGCACACCGCCGGCGCCCCGGACGCAGCCACCTCACCTGCGAGCCGGCGCCTGTCCTCGGTGCGCTTCGGCGGCGAGGAGGTCCCGCTGGGCGACGACGCCATCGAGCTGGTCCGCGACCCGGCCCGCACCACGCCGTCGCCGCAGGCGCCCGAGGACGACGCGGCGCACGCCGGGGACCCCGCTCAGGCCGTCGACGCCGGGGACCCCGACGAGCCCGACGAGCCCGGTGGCGACACCGAGACGGTCGCGCCCGGTGACACCAGCGTGCCCGGGGACCCGGGGGCTCCCGACGACACCGCCGCCCCCCACGACATGGACCCGCTCCCCTTCGACCCCGCGGCCGACACCGCCGACGCCGACTGGCTGGTCGCCGTCGACGCCCCGGCCGCACCGGCGGGCCCAGCCACCGAGCACGACGCCCACCTTGACGACCAGCCGGACGACCGGCCGGCCGCCCGGTCCGCCACCACCGAGCCGGCTGCCACGAGCGCCCCCGCGCCCGTCGAGGACGAGCAGGAGGTGCTGCCCGGGACCGAGACCGAGCCCGTCGAGCCGCCCGCCCAGCCCGCGCCGGCCCCCTCGCGCCGCAAGGCGCGCTCCTCGGTCCCGTCCTGGGACGAGATCATGTTCGGCGGCGGCAAGGGCGACTGAGCCCGCCCGGGAACACCCAGCCGCACCCGCTCCGGCCCGCCCGGGGCGTCCACCCTGTGGGCGATCCCACGCCTCGTCCGGGCGAGACCGAATGTTACCGACCGGTAATGTCGCGCAGCACGTGACCCCGTCCGCCCAGGGCGGTTCAATGGCACGTCAAACCTGCTGAGCGAGAACTACCCGAGAGCGGTGCATCGACCATGGCCTACTTCGTCACCGGCGCGACCGGCTTCATCGGTCGCTACCTCGTGCAGGAGATCCTCGACCACCGCGAGGGCGAGGTCTTCGTGCTCTGCCGCGAGGGCTCGCGCGGCCGGATGGAGGCGCTGGTCGAGCAGTGGGGCTCGGACCGGGTCACCCCCGTCATCGGCGACCTCGGCGAGCCCGGGCTCGGGGTGGACCCGGGCTGGGTGAAGGCCCACGTCGGCGACGTCGACCACTTCTTCCACCTCGCCGCGATCTACGACATGACCGCGACCGACGAGATGAACGACAAGCTCAACGTCGGCGGCACCCGCCACGCCGTCGAGCTCGCCGACCGCCTCGAGGTCGGCTGCTTCCACCAGGTCTCCTCGATCGCGGCGGCCGGCGACTACAAGGGCGTCTTCGACGAGACCATGTTCGACGAGGGGCAGCGGCTGCCCTCGCCGTACCACCGGACCAAGTTCGAGTCCGAGAAGATCGTCCGCGAGGAGAGCACCGTCCCGTGGCGGGTCTACCGCCCGGCCGTGGTCGTGGGCGACTCCGAGACCGGCGCCATGGACAAGATCGACGGGCCCTACTACTTCTTCGGCCTGCTCAAGCTGCTGCGCGACACCCTGCCCGGCTGGGTCCCGCTGGTCGGCGTGGACCTCGGTGACACCAACGTGGTGCCGGTCGACTACGTGGCCCGGGCGATGGACCACCTGGCCCACAAGCCCGGCCTGGACGGCCAGGCCTTCCACCTGGTCAACCCCGAGCCGCAGAGCACGGTCGGCTTGATCAACACCTTCGCCGCGGCCGCGAAGGCCCCGCAGTTCGCCGTGCCGATCGACCGCAGCGTGACCTCCAAGCTGCCCACGGCCGTCCTGCCGCGCGCGCTGCAGCCCGCGAACCTGCTCGGGGCGGCCCTGCGCACGGCCCCGGTCAACCTGGCCCTGCGCCAGACCATCGGCCGCATCGGCATCCCGCCGGAGGTCCTCGAGCACGTCTCCTTCCCCACCGTCTACGCCTCGCGCTCGACCGAGAAGGCGCTCAGCGGCTCCGGCATCTCGGTGCCCGACCTGGACTCCTACGCCTCGACGTTGTGGTCGTGGTGGGAGGAGATGCTCGACGACTCCATCAAGAACGACACCGCCGCCGTGCGCGCGCTGGCCAACAAGACCGTGGTCATCACCGGCGCCTCCTCCGGGATCGGCCTGGTCACGGCCGTGCAGATCGCGAAGGCCGGCGGTGTGCCGATCCTGGTGGCCCGCGGGGCAGAAAAGCTCGAGGCCACCCGCCGCCTGATCGAGAGCCAGGGCGGGACGGCGTACTCCTACCCGTGCGACCTCTCCGACCTCGACGCCATCGACACGCTCACCAAGCAGCTGTCGGAGGACTTCGAGCACATCGACTTCGTGGTCAACAACGCCGGTCGCTCGATCCGGCGCTCGCTGAAGCTCAGCGAGGAGCGCTTCCACGACTTCGAGCGCACCATGCAGCTCAACTACTTCGGCGCGATCCGGCTGATCATGGGGCTGCTGCCCACCATGCGCGCCCAGCAGTCCGGGCACGTCGTGAACATCTCCTCCATCGGGGTGCTGACCAACCCGCCGCGGTTCTCGGCGTACGTCGCCTCCAAGGCCGCGCTCGACGCCTGGAGCAACGTGGTCTCCAGCGAGCTGGTCGGCGACGGGATCTCCTTCACCAGCATCCACATGCCGCTGGTGCGCACGCCGATGATCGCCCCGACCAAGCTCTACGACCGGTTCCCCACCATCTCCCCCGGCCAGGCGGCGCAGAAGGTGATCACCGCCCTGGTCGAGCGCCCGCACGAGATCAACACGCTCACCGGCAGCCTGGGCGCGCTGGCGCACTACCTGGCCCCCAAGACGGCGTTCAAGGTGCTGCACCTGGCCTACCAGGTGTTCCCGGACTCCTCCGCCGCCAAGGGCCAGTCGGGCGGCGCCGGCAAGTCCGAGAGCGAGCAGCTGATGCTGGCCCGCCTGCTCAAGGGCGTGCACTGGTGAGCCGGTGCGGGTGAGCGGGCGCCGGTGAACCGGTGCTGATCCACCACGTCGCGACCGCGGCGGACTGGGCGCACGCCCAGGAGGTCGGCCGCTACACCACCTCCACCCGGGGCGCCTCGCTGGAGGATGTGGGGTTCCTGCACGCCGCGCGGGCCGACCAGGTCGACGGGGTGCTGGAGCGCTACTACGCCGACGTCACCGAGCCGCTGGTCCTGCTCGTCGTGGACACCGACCTGCTCGACGTGCCGTGGCGCGAGGACCCGGTCGGCGAGGACACCTTCCCCCACGTGATCGGCCCGCTCTCGCCCGCCGCGGTGGTCGAGGTGCGTCCGGTCGACCGCTGACCCGCGGCTACTCCCCGGTGGCCACCGGGCGGTCCGGGTCGGCCACCCACTCGCTCCACGAGCCGGGGTAGAGCACGCCGTCCAATCCCGCCGCCGCCAGCGCGAGCAGGTCGTGGGTCGCGGTGACCCCCGAGCCGCAGTAGACGCCGACGGTGTGGCCCGGGCGGCCCGCCGCGTCGGCGTACACTTCCCGCAGCCGGTCGGCGGGCAGGAACCGGCCGTCGGGCGCCAGGTTGGCGCCGGTCGGCACGTTCACCGCGCCCGGGACGTGGCCGGCCACGGGGTCGACGGGCTCGGTCTCGCCGCGGAAGCGCGCCGGGTCGCGGGCGTCGAGGAGCAGCCCGCCCTCGGCCACGCCCAGGACGTCCTCGGGCGCGAGCACGGGCAGGCTGCCGGGGCGCGCGGTGAAGTCACCGGGCTCGGGGCGCACGTCCTCGCCCGAGACCTCCTCCCCGGCCCCGGTCCAGGCGCCCCACCCGCCGTCCAGCACGCGTACGTCGGTGTGCCCGGCCCATCGCAGCAGCCACCAGCAGCGGGCCGCCGCGCGCCCCTGCCAGTCGTCGTAGACCACCACGGGGCGGTCGTCGCTCACGCCGGCCGCCCGCATGGCCGCCTCGAACGACGCGACGTCGGGCAGCGGGTGACGACCGCGCGCGCCAGGAGGGGCGGCCAGGTCCCGGTCCAGGTCGACGTACGCCGCTCCCGGCACGTGGCCGGCCGCGAACTGCCGCGCCCCGGGCGGACCTCCCATCCGGTAGCGGACGTCCAGGACGGTGGTCCCGACCAGGTCGGCGGCCAGCTCGGCGACGCCGATCAGCGGGGAGGGCACGGGCGTCTCGTCGAGCGTGGTCATGACCCGATCGTGCCCCAGACCCGGGTGACCCGGCTCGCGGCCCGCGCCGACCCCGCGTATCTTCATCCCCCGTGGCCGAACTCCAGTTCTTCACCGGCACCATGGACTCGGGCAAGAGCACGCTCGCCCTGCAGACCAACCACAACCACGCCGCCCGCGGCCGGGTGGGACGGATCTTCACCACCCACGACCGGGCCGGCCAGGCGCTGATCTCCTCGCGCCTGGGGCTGACCCACGACGCCATCGAGGTCGAGGAGGACTTCGACTTCTGGCGCTACGTGGTCGACCAGCTCACCCACGGCGCGCGGATCGACTACCTGATCTGCGACGAGGCCCAGTTCTACACCGGCCCGCAGGTCGAGCAGCTGGCCAAGATCGTCGACGAGCTCCAGCTCGACGTCTTCGCCTTCGGCATCCTCACCGACTTCCGCACCGAGCTCTTCGAGGGCTCGCGCCGGCTGGTCGAGCTCGCCGACCGGATGAACGTCCTCCAGGTCGAGGCGCTGTGCTGGTGCGGACGACGGGCCACCCACAACGCGCGCACGGTCGACGGCGAGATGGTGGTCGAGGGCGCGCAGGTGGTCGTGGGCGACGTCGAGGCCCACGAGCCGGCCCAGACGGCGTACGAGGTGCTCTGCCGCGCGCACCACCGGCGCCGGATGACCGCCGCCCGGGCGCGGGCGATCTCGATGATCGCCGAGCCGCTGCCCTTCGGCGGGTCCTGAGCGGCGCCCGGTCCCGCGGGTCTCAGCAGACCAGGACCGGGATGTGCATCTCCCGGGGCGTCAGCGAGCCGTGCAGGCCGACCAGCGTCATCTCGTAGGCGAAGTCGCGGGAGCTCATCAGGGCCCAGTCGTCGCGCGCGGCCACGACCACGTCACCCAGGCGCCGACGCACGTCGCCCTCCACCGGCCCGAACCAGCCCCGCTCGACGGCGGCCTCCCGGGTGAGCACCACCGCCTTGTCGCCCAGGGTCCCGGCCCAGGTCGCGGCCACGTCGTCGGCCGCGCCGGGGTGGCAGTAGACGTGGCGGAAGCGCGCCTCCCCGCCCAGCAGCGAGACCCCGTCGCGCAGCCCGGGCACGGAGTCGACGTCGACGTGCGTCGCGGGCGAGGAGTCGATCATGCCGTGGTCGGCCACGACGACCAGCCGCACCTCGTCGGGGAGCTCCTCGCGGAGCTCCTGGACGTCCTCGTCGATCTCGCGCAGCTGGCCGCGCCAGCGCTGGGAGTCCACGCCCGCGCGGTGGCCGTGCCAGTCCAGGTCGCCGTCGTAGACGTAGGTCACCGAGGGGCGCTGCCGCGAGGCCGCCACCGCGGCGGCGGTGCGCTCGGCGACGTCGTCGGCCCCGGCGTACGCCGCCCCGCGCTGGCCGCAGCGGGTCAGGCCGGAGCCGGCGAACTCGCGCCTGGAGACCACCGTGGTCCGCACGCCCGCGGCCTCGAGCCGGGCGAACGCGGTCGGGTGCGGCTGCCAGTCCAGCGGGTCCACGGGCCGGTCCCAGAACAGCGAGTTGAGCAGCTCGCCGGTCTGCGGCACCCGCGAGGTGAAGCCGACCAGGCCGTGCTGCCCCGGGGTGAGCGCGGTGCCCAGCGAGGTCAGCGAGGTGGCGGTGGTGCTGGGCACCCCGCAGGTCGCCGGCACGGCACCGCCGGCACCGAGCAGGTCGTGCAGGAACGGCGCCTGGGCCCGGTGCTCGGCCAGCAGGTCGTGGCCGAGGCCGTCCACCAGCACCACGACGTACGCCGGGGCCGGGGGCAGCGAGAGCGAGGTCGCGTGGAACCCGACCGGGACCCCGAGGGCGCCGGCCACGGCGGGCAGCACGTCGCCCAGGGTGGCGCGCGGGCCGGAGCCGGAGTAGTCGGGCTCGACGAAGCCCGCGGGGGCGCCCGGGCCAGGAGCCGGCGTCACGCGCTCAGCCCTGGGTGCGGGCCGAGAGCGACTCCGAGAAGGCCAGCAGGTCGTCGACCGCGCCCTGGCCGTCGGCCGCGGAGCTGACCCGCAGCGAGAAGTCGTCGCCGGCGAGCATGCCGGTGTAGCCGTGGTCGGCCTCGCACTCGGGGTCGGCGCAGCCGGCCGGCTCCAGGTCGATGCGGCTGACCCCGCCCCAGCCGACGGTCAGGACGGCCTCGATCGGGGCCGGCTCGCCACGACCGGCGAAGGTGGCCGGGTTGGCCACCATCCGGTTCACCACGACCGAGCGCACCGAGGAGAGCCGGATCGCCTCGGTCGAGGTCGAGGTGTAGGGCTCGGGGAGCAGGTCGTCGGGGGCGTGCTCGTCGGTGTGGCACAGGATCATCCGGGTCGCGGTCAGCACCACGACCGTGATGTGGCGACGCACCTCGTCGCGGTCGATGGTCGGCTCGTGGTGGACCAGGAACGACGCGACCTGCTCACCGGCGACGGCGGCCCGGACGCCGGCCGCGACGACCTGCGGGTAGTAGCCCGTCTGCTCGATGGTGGCGACGAGGTCGCCGAGCCGGTCGCGGGAGGTGTCACGGGAGGTCGCGGGACGCATGGGGGCAGTCTGTCACGCGGACGGGGTGCTCCCCCGATCACCCGGAGCAGCCCGGGCGGGCCCGACCTCGGCCCTGACCTCGGCTCCGACCTCAGCCGGGGACGGTGTCACCGGCGGGGGCGGTGAGGCGCCGCACGAACAGGTCGGACCGGGCGTCGGTGACCGGCGCCACCCGGCCGGCCGCGTGCAGGACCGTGACCCCGGCGGCCGAGGCGTGGACCAGCTCGAGGTCGATCTGGAGCAGCTGGGGCAGGTCGATCTTGAGCTGGGCGACCCGGCGCATCAGGTCCTCGACCGCCGCGACGTCGACCTGCTCGCTGCCGCGGTAGCCGAACAGCAGCGGTGCGGCCTTGATCGACCGGACGGTCTCGGAGGCGTCCAGCGCGCTGATCGGGGGGATCCGGTAGGCGCGGTCGCCGACGAGGTCGGTCAGCGCCCCGGAGATGCCGAAGGAGACCGCGGGGCCGAACAGCGGGTCCTCGAGCCCGGCGATGGCCACGGGCACCCCGGGCGCCGCGGTGCGCTGCACGACGAACTCGGCCTCGGAGGCGTCGGAGATGCTGGTCTGGAGCGACTCCCAGGCGTCGCGCATGTCCTCGGGGTCGTCGATGTTGCGCCAAACGTGGGCGAGGTCCGGACGCTGGCGCAGCCGCTCGGCGGTCGCCTTGAGCACGACGTCCCAGCCCAGGCGCTCGCCCGCGGCGACGGCCTCGTCGAGGTCGGCGACGTGCACGCGCTCCCACAGGTCGACGCCGTAGTGGCCGAGCAGCTGCTGCAGCTCGGCGTCGTCGAGCTCGCGACCCTCCGGGGAGTGCATCAGGACCTCGTTGACCTGGCGGGTCGCGGCGTCCACGTCGACCCCGTCCAGCACGCTCGGGGCGTCGTCGTGGCGCTTGAGCCACGCGGCGTACTCCACGACGCGGGCCAGGGCGCGCACGGCTGCCTCGACGGCGGGGTAGGACGGCACCGAGCCGCGACCGGCGGTGTGGCCGGACAGGTCGGGCACGCGGAGCAGCTCCGGGACGCCCTCGCGCCCCAGGAAGGTCGAGACCAGCGGCTTGTCGGACTGCTCGCCGACGGCGGCCAGGACGTTGGCGACCTCCTCGCCGCCGGCGTCCAGCGGCGGGATGTAGACCGCGACGACCGCGTCGACGTGGTCGTCGTCGATGGCCGCGTCCAGCGCGTCCTCGAAGTCCTCGGCCGTGGCCTCGGCCCCGAGCGCGGTGGCGCTGGTGACGGTCAGGCCGCTGGCGGCGGCGGCGTCGACGGCGAGCAGGCCGAGGGCGTCGGAGTTGCCGACGATCGCCACCCGTCCGCCCGAGGGCAGCGGCTGGTGGGCCAGCAGCTGGGCGACGTCGAACATCTCCTCGAGCGTGTCCACCTGGAGGATCCCGGCCTGGCGGAACATCGCGTCCACCGCCTCGGGCGGCGCCGCGATCTGACGTACGGCGTGCCCCATCGGCACGCCCTGGGTGGTGCGGCCCGAGCGGACCGCCACGATCGGCTTGGAGCGCGAGACCCGCCGGGCGATCCGGGAGAACTTGCGCGGGTTCCCGATGGACTCCAGGTAGAGCAGGATCACCTCGGTGGCCTCGTCCTCCTCCCAGTACTGCAGCAGGTCGTTGCCCGAGACGTCGGCGCGGTTGCCGGCGCTGACGAAGGTCGACAGGCCCAGCCCGCGCCCGCGGACCTTCTCCAGGATCGCGGTGCCGAGGGCACCGGACTGGCAGAAGAAGCCGGCCCGTCCGCGCGGCGGCATCAGCGGGGCCAGGGAGGCGTTGAGCGAGACGTCGGAGGCGGTGTTGATCACGCCCAGGCAGTTGGGGCCGATCAGCCGCAGGCCGTAGGAGCGCGCCAGCCCGACCAGCTTGCGCTGGCGCTTGCGGCCCTCCTCGCCGGTCTCGGCGAAGCCGCTGGAGATCACGATCAGGCCGTGCACGCCCTTGGCGGCGCAGTCGAGCACGACGTCCTGCACCTTGTCGGCCGGCACCGCGACGATCGCGACGTCGACGTCACCGGGGATCTCCCCCACCGAGCCGTACGCCGGCATGCCGGCCACCGCGTCGGCGGCCGGGTTCACGACGTACACCCGGCCCGCGTAGTCACCGAGCACCAGGTTGCGCACCAGCACCGACCCGATCGTGTCGCTGCGGCGCGAGGCCCCGATCACCGCGACGCTGCGGGCGTTGAGGAAGGCCGCGATCGAGGCCGCCTCGGAGCGGTGCTCGCGGGCCGCGATCACCCCCATCGAGGTCTCGGTCGGGTCGATGTCGAACTCCAGGTGCATCACCCCGTCGTCCCACCCGCCCTTGACGACGTACCCCTGCTCGCGGAAGACCTGGATCATCCGGCGGTTGTCCGGCAGCACCTCGGCCACGAAGCGGTCGACACCGCGCTCGCGGCCGGCCTGGGCCAGGTGCTCCAGCAGCAGCTGGCCGGCGCCGCGGCCCTGGTGGGCGTCCTGGACCAGGAAGGCGACCTCGGCCAGGCCCTTGCTGACGACGTCGTAGCGGCCCACGGCGATGATCTTCTGCGCGACGGTGAGCACCAGCGCCACCCGGTCGCGGTGGTCGACGTTGGTGAACCGCTCCACGTCGCGAGCCGAGAGCTGCGGCATCGGGGCGAAGAAGCGGAAGTACTTCGACTGGTCCGAGACCAGGGCGTAGAAGTCGACCAGGTTCTCGGCGTCCTCGGGCAAGATCGGCCGCAGGTGGGCGGTCCGACCGTCGCGCAGGAGGACGTCGGCCTCCCAGTGCTCGGGGTAGTCCCGAGGGGCGACGGCGGGGTCCGTGTCCTGTGCGGTCACGGCTGAAATGTACCGTCCGGCGGCGAACGGCGTGCCCGTCGCACGAAGCCGGAGGCGCGCAGGAGAGAATCCCGCCCATGGCCCGACGCAGCGCACCGCCGCCCCCCGAGGACTTCGAGGAGCACATCGTCGACATCGACGTCGGCGACGAGATGCGCACCAGCTTCCTGGAGTACGCCTACTCGGTCATCTACTCCCGCGCCCTGCCCGACGCCCGCGACGGCCTCAAGCCCGTGCAGCGCCGGATCCTCTACGCGATGCACGACATGAACCTGCGTCCCGACCGCGGGCACGTGAAGTCCTCCCGCGTCGTGGGTGAGGTCATGGGCCGGTTCCACCCCCACGGCGACGGCGCGATCTACGACGCCCTGGTGCGGATGTCGCAGTCCTTCGCGATGCGGCTGCCCACCGTCGACGGCCACGGCAACTTCGGCTCCCCCGACGACCCTCCGGCCGCGATGCGCTACACCGAGGCCCGGATGGCCCCGGCCGCCGTCGCGATGACGGCGAGCATCGACGAGGACACCGTCGACTTCCGGCCCAACTACGACGGGCGCGAGCTCGAGCCCTCGGTCCTCCCGGCCGCGATCCCCCACCTCGTGGTCAACGGCGCCGCCGGGATCGCGGTGGGGATGGCCACCAACCTGGCCCCGCACAACCTCGTCGAGGTCGTCCAGGCGCTGCGCCACCTGGTCAAGAACCCCGACGCCGACCTCGACGCGCTGATGCGCTTCGTGCCGGGCCCCGACCTGCCCGGCGGCGGCAAGATCATCGGCCTCGACGGCATCCGCGACGCCTACGAGACCGGCCGCGGCAGCTTCCGGATGCGCGCGACGACCCGCATCGAGAGCGTCACCGCGCGCCGCAAGGGCATCGTGGTCACCGAGCTGCCGTACGCCGTGGGCACCGAGCGGGTGATCGCCGCGATCAAGAAGCTGGTGCTGGCCAAGAAGCTCCAGGGCATCGCCGACGTCAAGGACCTCACCGACCGCAGCAAGGGCCTGCAGCTGGTGATCGAGGTCAAGAACGGGTTCCACCCCGAGGCGCTCCTGGAGCAGCTGTACAAGAGCACCCCGCTGGAGGAGTCCTTCGCGATCAACGCCGTCGCCCTGGTCGACGGGCAGCCCCGCACCCTGGGGCTGAAGGAGATGCTCGAGGTCTTCCTGGCCCACCGCTTCGAGGTCGTGCGCCGTCGCTCGACCTTCCGCCGCGGCAAGGCCGCCGACCGGCTGCACCTGGTGGAGGGCCTGCTCACCGCGATCCTCGACATCGACGAGGTGATCGCGCTGATCCGCTCCAGCGACAACGCCGAGCAGGCCCGCGGACGCCTGGTCGCCGTCTTCGACCTCAGCGAGGTGCAGGCGACGTACATCCTGGACATGCCGCTGCGGCGCCTGACCCGCTTCTCCAAGCTCGAGCTCGACCAGGAGGCCGAGGAGCTCCGGGCCACCATCGCCGCGCTGGAGGAGATCCTGGGCGACGACCAGAAGCTGCGCGAGGTCGTGTCGACCGAGCTCGCCGAGGTCTCGAAGACCTACGGAACACCGCGCCGCACCGTCCTCCTGGAGTCCTCGGGCCAGACGGCCAAGGCCTCCGCGACGCCGCTGGAGGTCGCCGACGACCCCTGCTACGTGCTGCTCTCCTCCTCGGGCCTGCTGGCGCGCACCACCTCGCGCGAGCCCGTGGGCGACGAGGGCGGCCGGGCCCGGCACGACGTCGTGGTCTCCGCCGTGCCGGCCACCGCGCGCGGCGAGGTCGGCGTGCTGACCTCGGCCGGCCGGCTGGTCAAGCTCCCGGTCCTCGACCTGCCCACGCTGCCCAGCACCGCCCACCACCCCCACCTCCAGGGGGGCGCCCCCGTCGGGGAGTTCGTCGCCCTCGACGGCGAGCGGGCGCTGGGCCTGACCAGCCTCGACCCCGACTCCGTGGGCCTGGCCCTGGGCACCCGCCAGGGCGTGGTCAAGCGGGTGACGCCCGAGCACCCGAGCAACAAGGACGAGTGGGACGTCATCGCGCTCAAGGACGGCGACGAGGTCGTCGGGGCCGTCGAGCTGCGCACCGGCGACGAGCACCTGTGCTTCGTCACCAGCGACGCCCAGCTGCTCCACTTCGCGGCCTCCGGCGTGCGCCCCCAGGGACGGGCCGGCGGCGGCATCGCGGGCGTCAAGCTGGGCCCCGCGGCCCGCGTGGTCTCCTTCACCGCCCTCGACCCCACCACCGCCGTCGCCGTGACGGTCTCGGGGGCGTCCAGCGCCCTGCCCGGCACCGAGACCGGCTCGGTCAAGGTCACGCCGTTCACGGAGTACCCCGCCAAGGGGCGCGCGACCGGCGGCGTGCGCTGCCACCGGTTCCTGCGCGGGGAGGACCGGCTGGTCCTCGCCTGGGCCGGCCCGGCGCCGGCGCTGGCCGCCGCCGACAGCGGCACCCCGGTCGAGCTGCCCGAGCCCGTGGCGCGCCGCGACGGGTCCGGCGTCCCGGGCAGCCAGCCGGTGGTGGCGGTCGCCGCCCCGGTGGCCGTCCTGCTGGGAGCGGCGACCACCTCACCCGACGACGCGCCCGACGACGCCGCAGACGCGGCCCCGGGCGTGGACCCCGACGTGGCAGGCTGAGGCCATGCCTCCCCGTCCCCACCTGCTCCCGTCGCGCTCCACGCGCGGCCCCTCCGCGGCGGTCCTCGCCGCGCTGGTCGCCTGTCTGCTGGTCCTGGCCGGGTGCGGCGGGTCGGCGACGAAGGACGCCGGGCCCAGCCCGGCCGCGGTGATGGCCAAGGCCAAGAAGCAGTTCGACGCCGCCCGCAGCGTCCAGGTGGCGCTGTCGACGACCTCGGTGCCCACGAGCGGCAACGGCGTCCTGGCGGCCACCGGCACCGTCACCCGCGCCCCGGCCTTCCAGGGTGACGTCAAGGTGGTCCTCAGCGGCTTGACCGCGACCGTCCCGATCACCTCGGTCGGCGGCAAGGTCTACGCCCGGCTCCCGCTGCAGACCAAGTTCTCCGTGATCGACCCCAAGGAGTACGGCGCCCCCGACCCCGCGCAGTTCGCCGACAGCAAGGTCGGGCTCTCCTCGCTGCTGACCAAGATCCAAGGCCTGGCCCGGGGCAAGCAGGTCCGCAGCGCCGGCTCGGTGCTGACCACCTACACCGGGCAGCTCCCGGGGTCGGCGGTGAAGCAGATCATCCCCAGCGCCGACGCGGGCCAGAAGTACGCCACCGTCGTCGGCGTCGACTCCTCGGGCCACGCCCAGACGGTCAAGATCACCGGCCCGTTCTTCTCGGGCGGCGGCGACGTCACCTACAACGCCACGTTCAGCGGCTACGACAAGCCGGTGACCGTCACCGCTCCCGCCGCCGGCTGAGCCGGCCGCACCGCATGGAGCGCCCCCCGGCCGCGAGCCGGGTCCTGCTGGGACTGGCGGCGGTCGCCGTCGCCTTCGCCGCCGCCGACACCTACGTGGTGGTGCTCTCGCTGCCCGACATGATGGGCTCGGTCGGCCTCGGGGTCGACCAGCTCCAGCGCGCCGCCCCGATCCTGAGCGGCTTCCTGCTGGGGTACGTCGCGATGCTCCCGCTGGTCGGCCGGGTCGCCGACGTGCGGGGTCGCACGCCCGTGCTGGTCGCGGCGCTGCTGGTCTTCGCGTTCGGCTCGCTGGTCACCGCCGCGGCGTACGATCTGGGGTCGCTGGTGACCGGGCGCTTCCTCCAGGGCGTCGGCGGCGGCGGCCTGGTCCCGGTGACGCTCGCGCTGGTGGCCGACCTCTACCCCGCCGAGCGGCGCGGGGTGCCGCTGGGGATCGTGGGGGCCGTGCAGGAGCTGGGCAGCGTCCTGGGCCCCCTGTACGGCGCCGTCGTGCTCGCGGTCGGCACCTGGCGCGACATCTTCTGGATCAACCTGGCCGCCGGGCTGGTCCTGGCCGCCGCCGTGGCCGCCCTGGCCCGGCGGGCCGGGCCGGACGGCGGACCGGGCCACGAGCGGGTCCACCGACCCCGGCGGGCCCAACCCGACGTCGTGGGGATCCTGCTGCTGGTCCTGGCGCTGACCCTGCTGCTGCTGGTGATGCGCCAGCCCGACTCCCTGGTCACCTCGGTCGCGTGGGGCGGCCCGTTCGTGCCGTTCTCGACCGGCGGCTCGGTGTGGGCCTCCCCCCTGGGCCTGGCCACGGTCGTCGCGGCGGCCGCCCTCGTGGCCTGGCTGCTGGTGGCCCCGCGGGCCGTGGCCCCGCGCCCGCTGGTCGACCTGCGCGGCTGGTGGGGCTCGGTCCGCGAGGCCGACGTCGTCGGCGCCGGGCTGCTCGCCGTGGCGCTGGGCGGGGTGATCCTGGCCTTCGCCACCGCCGACCCCGCGGTGCAGGTGCTCTCCGAGGCGGGCCCCTGGTACCTCGCCCTGGCGCTGGTCGGCGCGGTCGCCTTCGTCGTGCACTCCCGACGGGTCGCCGAGCCGCTGGTCCCCCGGGGCTCCCTGGCGAGCCGGTCGGCGTGGGGGTCGCTCCTGGTGAGCTTCTTCGTCGGGGCGGCGCTGATCGCGGCGCTCGTGGACGTGCCGATCCTGGCCCGGATCACGGTCGCCGACGGGTCGCAGCTGAAGTCGGCCCTCGTGCTCGTCGAGCTGCTGGTGGCCCTGCCCGTCGGCGCGCTCCTCGGCGGCTGGCTCGTGCGCCGGGCCCCCGCCGGGGTGATCACGGCGGCCGGCACCTGGCTCGCCGCGGCCGGGTTCGCCGTCATGTCCGGGTGGGGTCCCGACTCCCTGGCCCACCTCAGCAGCTCGGCGGTGCTGGCCGGCACCGGCCTGGGCTTCGGCCTCGCGCTCGCCCCCGTCAACGCGGCCCTGCTCGCGGGCACCGAGGACCGCGTCCACGGCGTCACCAGCGCCCTGCTCGTCGTGGCGCGGATGGTCGGCATGCTGATCGGGGTCTCGGCACTCACCACGATCGGGCTGCGCCGCTACTACGCCGTCCAGACCGACCTGCCCAGCGCGACCAGCGTGTGCGGGGGCAGCAGCACCCGGTGCCCGGCGTACACCCGTCTGGTGGAGCTGGCCGGCATCGAGCAGCTCCAGGCGATCTTCCTGGGTGCCTGCGGGTGCGCGATCGTCGCCGGTCTGCTCGCGCTGGTGTGCTTCCGCGGCGCGCAGACCCGCGCCGCGACCGGGGCAGGGGCCGCGGTGGCGACCCCGGTGCCACCGGCCTAACATCCCGCCATGGCCTCCGACTTCGACGACCTGCTGTCCGCTAACCGCACCTTCGCCGAGACCTTCGACGGCGCCGGCTTCGACGGCGTCGCGCGCGCCGGCGTCGCGCTGGTGACCTGCATGGACTCCCGGATCGACCCGCTGCGCATGCTCGGGCTGTCGCCCGGCGACGCCAAGATCTTCCGCAACCCCGGCGGCCGCGTGACCCCTCAGGCCCTGGAGGCCCTCGTGCTGGGCGTGCACCTGCTGCGGGTCGAGCGGATCCTGATCGCGCCGCACACGCGCTGCGCGATGGCCTCCTCGACCCTGGAGGAGCTGCGCGAGCGGGTCTCGGCCTCGGCCGGCCAGGACGCCTCGTGGCAGACCTTCGGCGTGGTCACCGACCAGGAGGCCGCGCTCCTCGACGACGTCCACAAGGTGCGCTCCCACCCGTTGATCCCCGACTCGGTCAAGGTCGGCGGGTTCATCTACGACGTCGACACCGGCCTGCTCGACCAGCGCGTCTGAGGTGGGGCGGCCCCGCTAGTCGTCGCGGTCGGTGGTGAGCCCGGTGCCCCAGGCCCGGTGCTCGACGACGACCCCGGCCGCCTGGGCGGTCTCGGGGGCCACCGCCCCGATGCCGACGACCCCGACGGCCGCGGCGGTGAGGACGGCGGCGATGCTCCTGCGGATGCGGTGCTGGCTCATGACAGCAGCGTGCGACGCGCGGCTGTGGACCGCCCGGGCGGCGGCTGGGCGTCCGCTGTGCACGCACCCGGGGCGCGTACGCCGGTCAGACCCGGCCGGCCTTCTCCCACAGGCGGTCGCGCTCGTCCACGGTGAGGCCCGGCAGCAGCAGGCCCATGTCCTCCCGCAGCAGGCGCTCCCACTCCTCGGCGCTGGTCACCCGTCGCATCGAGCGTCCCGCCGGACCGTGCTCGACCCAGGCGTGCCCGCTGAGCACCGACACCCCGTCGACCCGTCGCCGGTTCACCGACAGGTGCCGCAGGGACGGCGACTCGGGGTGGGTGCTGTCGAACGCGAACCCGGTCGCGAAGTCCTCCAGGCGGGCCGGCGCCTCCGCGAAGTCCAGCAGCCGGATGGCGGCCAGGCGACGGTCGTGCCGGAACACCCACCGCCCGGGCTCGGCGGCCCGGGCCAGCGCGTAGCTGAAGCCCCCCGGTTGGTGGACCTCCCCCTCGGCCAGCGGGAAGCAGTCCAGGGGCCCGTTGCCCAGGCCGACGTCGCAGAACCAGGTCGTCCCCTCCACCCGGACCAGGACCACGGCGTGGGCGTCGGGACGGGCGCCGGGCCGGCTGTCGAAGCCCCGCTGCACGCGCGAGAGGTGCAGGCTCGCGTCGTACCCCAGCCGGGTCAGCAGCCAGACGAACGAGCTGTTCAGGTGCACGCAGCCGCCGCCCTCCCCCGACACGACCGCCCGCACCAGCGACTCCTCGGTCAGCTCAGGGACGCGACCGCGCGACTTCCAGATGGTGTCGTGCGGGAACCGCAGCACGTGGGCCCGGTGCAGGGCGAGCAGCTGCTCGCGGCTGGGCGCGCCGGACGGCACCTGCAGCTCGGCGAGGTAGGCCTGCACCAGCTGCTCCTCGGAGAGGGACCCGCCGGTCGGGGCGGGGCCCACCAGGGGCGGCAGCCCCGCCACCGCGAGGGCGGCGATCCCCGCCACGGGCGGGGTCGTCGCCTCGTCGGCAAGGCCCTCGGCGGGCGCCCCCAGGGGCTCGGCTCTCATCACGTCTCCACTGCCACACCCGAGAAGGTCCACTAGTCGAGACAAGGTCTACCACCGCGTGTCCGCGCCCGTCCGCGCATGCCCGACTCTGCGGCGTTCTGTCCGCTTCTGGTCTAGCCACGTCACGGGACGCTCGCCCGTGTCGGGCCGCCTGTCAGGCAGGTGTCAGGTAGGGGGCGGGCGAGACCGGCCGGTCAGCCCCGGGACCCCGGTCAGGCGTCGATGGTGTCGGCGTCCACCTCGTAGGCGCCGGCCACGATGAAGTCCTTGCGGGGTGCGACCTCGGAGCCCATCAGCAGCTCGAACACGTCGGCGGCCTGGGCGGCGTCGTCGGCGGTGATGCGGCGCAGCGTGCGCTGGCGGGGGTCCATCGTGGTCTCGGCCAGCTGGTCGGCGTCCATCTCGCCCAGGCCCTTGTAGCGCTGCACCGGGTCCTTCCAGCGCACGCCCTTCTTGGTCAGCTCGGCCATCTTCCGCTGCAGCTCGGGGTCGGAGTAGGTGTAGACGTACTTCTCCATGCCGCGCTTGGGGTTGGTCAGCTCGATGCGGTGCAGCGGCGGCACGGCGGTGAACAGCCGCCCCGAGGTGACCAGCTCGGGCATGTACTTGAAGAACAGGGTCGCCAGCAGGCAGCGGATGTGCGCGCCGTCGGAGTCGGCGTCGGCCATGAAGATGATCCGGCCGTAGCGGGCCTGCTCGAGGTCGAAGGTCCGACCCGACCCGGCCCCCACCACCTGGATGATCGAGGCGCACTCGGCGTTCTTGAGCATGTCGGCGACGGTCGCCTTCTGCACGTTCAAGATCTTGCCCCGGATCGGCAGCAGCGCCTGGAACTCCGAGTCCCGGGCCAGCTTGGCGGTGCCGAGCGCCGAGTCGCCCTCGACGATGAACAGCTCGGAGCGGTCCACGTCGTTGGACCGGCAGTCGGCCAGCTTGGCGGGCAGGGCCGAGGACTCCAGGGCGTTCTTGCGCCGCTGGGTGTCGCGATGGGCACGGGCGGCCAGGCGGGTCTTGGCCGCGCCGGCGACCTTCTCCATCACCAGCTTGGCCTGCGCCTTCTCACCCCGCGCGGTCGAGGTGAGGAACGACTTGAGCTCCTTGGCCACGACCTTGCGCACCACCGAGCGGGCGGCCGGGGTGCCGAGCACCTCCTTGGTCTGGCCCTCGAACTGCGGCTCGGCCAGGCGCACCGTGACCACCGCGGTCAGCCCCTCCAGGACGTCGTCCTTGACCACGTCGGCGTCGTTGACCTTGAGCACCTTCGAGGCCCGCATGGCGTCGTTGAAGGTCTTGGTCAGCGCGGCCTCGAAGCCGCTGACGTGGGTGCCCCCCTTGGGGGTGGAGATCACGTTGACGAAGGAGCGCAGCTCGCTGTCGTAGCCGGTCCCCCACCGCAGCGCGACGTCGACGCCCAGCTCGCGCTCGACGTCCTGGGGGGTCATGTGGCCCTGCTCGTCGAGCAGCGGCACCGTCTCGGTGAACACGTCGGCGCCCTGGAGCCGCAGGACGTCGGTGACCGGCTCGTCGTGGGCCAGGAAGGTGCAGAACTCGGCGATGCCGCCGTCGTGGCGGAAGGACTCCGTGCGCTCCTCCTCGGCCCGGCGGTCGACCAGGGTGAGCTCGAGGCCGGGGACGATGAAGCTGGTCTGGCGCGCCCGGGTGACCAGGTCGTCCCAGGTGAACGCGGCGTCGGCGGTGAAGATCTGGCGGTCGGGCCAGAACCGCACCCGGGTGCCGGTGACGCCCTTCTTGACGCGTGACCCGGCGTGCAGCCCGGACTCCTCGATGAAGGCCGCGGTCGCGCCCTCGCCGTCGAACACGCCGGGGACGCCGCGTCGGAACGACATCCGCCGCGTGGTCGGGGAGCGGTCGACCTCGACGTCGAGGCGCGCGGACAGCGCGTTCACCACCGAGGCACCCACGCCGTGCAGGCCGCCGGTGGCGGCGTACGAGCCCCCGCCGAACTTGCCGCCCGCGTGCAGCTTGGTGAAGACCACCTCGACCCCGGACAACCCGGTCTTGGGCTCCTTGTCGACCGGGATGCCGCGGCCGTCGTCGTGGACCTCGGCCGAGCCGTCGGGGTGCAGGACGACCCGGACCGCGGTGCAGAAGCCGCCGAGCGCCTCGTCGACCGCGTTGTCGATGACCTCCCACAGGCAGTGCATCAGGCCCCGGGTGTCGGTGGAGCCGATGTACATCCCGGGGCGCTTGCGCACGGCCTCGAGACCCTCGAGCACGAGCAGGTGCTGAGCGTTGTAGGTGTTGTCGGCGATGACGGTGACCTCGGCAGTCGGTCTCGGGCCGGGCGGGCAGTCCCGGGGGGACGCCGCCGGACGCGCGGGTGGGGCAGGGGGTGAATCTACCGAGTCGTCCCCCCGCCCAGACGCACCAGCCGGGGCGTTTCGACACCTCCCGGCTTGGGCCGTGTGCTGCACTGGAGGAGGAGACGACCTGAGTGAGTTGGTCGGTTTCGCCGTGAAGGTCCGATCGGCGGGGCAGACTCGACGCACGACGTGAGCAGGACCACCTGTGTGACATGCAGTGGACTGGGCACGGAAGGAAGCATCCAGCGTGGTTGACTGTTGTGACTGCGACTCGAGAACGCGACCGGCGACAACACCGGGGCAGGACCGAGGACCAGTCACCCAACGAGAGTGAGGCCAGACGTGACTACTGCGACAGCCCCCAGCGCCATGCCGCTCACCGCGGTCGACCGGTGCGACCGATGCGGCGCCCAGGCCTACCTCCGCGTCCAGCTCAAGGGCGGTGGCGAGCTGCTCTTCTGCGCCCACCACGCTCGTGAGCACGGCGAGAAGCTCCGCGAGGTCGCCGAGCACGTGCAGGACGAGACCGGCAAGCTCGCCGACCGTCCGGCCGTCAGCACCGACGACTGAGCGCCCGACAGACCTGATCCGAGGCCCCGGTCCCTGGTGGACCGGGGCCTCGGCCTTTCCCCTCACGCCCCCGTCCTCGGGACGAGGTGCGCACCCACCCGCGAGGAGACCCGCCGTGCCCGGCGACCTGACGCGCCAGCCCGCCCCGGCGGCGGTCCGGCGATGACCGGCGTCCTGCTCGCGCTCGGCGCGGCCGCGGCGTACGGCCTCTCCGACTTCGTCGGCGGCGTCGCCTCCCGGCGCTCCTCGGTCTGGCCGGTGGCCTTCACCGCCTGCCTCGGCGCGGCGACCGGGTCGCTGGTCCTGGCCCTGCTGCTCCCCGGACGACCAGGGGGTGCCGACCTCGCCTGGGGCGCGCTCGGCGGCATCGGCAGCGGGATCGGCACGGCGTTCCTCTACCGCGGGTTTGCCCGCGGCCGGATGGGGGTGGTCGGCCCGGTCTCGGCCGTCGGCGCCGCGCTGCTGCCGGCGGCGGTCGGGGTGCTCGCCGACGAGCGTCCGTCCGCCCTGGTCTGGGCCGGGATGGTGCTGGCGCTGCCCGGCATCTGGCTGGTCTCCCAGGAGCCGTCGGCGCCGGAACGGGCCGCCGGGCCGGCGCCCGCGTCCCCCGCGGCGAGGCGACGGGGACCGGCCCCCGGCCTGGCCGACGGGGTCCTGGCCGGCGCCGGGTTCGGCCTCCTGTTCGCGGCCCTGGGGCAGGTGCCGGAGGGATCGGGGTACTGGCCGGTGTTGGTCGCGCAGCTGGTCTCCCTGGTCGCCGTGGTGGCGGCCTCGCTGCTGCTGGGCGGCGACCCCCGTCCGCGCGTGCCCGGGCACTGGGTGGGCCTGCTGGCCGGGCTGACCGCCACGACGGCGGTGGTGGGGTTCGTGCTCGCCCGCCAGCAGGGACTGCTCAGCGTGGCGGCGGTGCTGACCTCGCTCTACCCCGCCGCCACCGTGCTGCTGGCGGTGGTGCTCCTGCACGAGCGCCTGCACCGCGTCCAGACGCTCGGCCTGGCCCTGTGCGGGGTCAGCGTGGTGTGCGTGGTGCTGGGCTGAGGCCCACGCTGAGGCCTCCGAGGACTCGGCCTCCGAGGACCCGGGTCAGCGCGGCACGGCCAGGCTGAGCGCGAAGTCACCGGCCGGGTCGGTCCACCACCGACGCAGCTCCAGCCCGGCGGCGGCCAGCTCGGCCTCGACCGTCGCGCGCCGGAACTTGGTGGAGATCTCGGTGCGCAGCTGCTCCCCCGCCGCGAAGCGCACCTCCAGGTCGAGGGCGCGCACGCGCACGAGCTGGTCGACCGTCGACTCCAGCCGCATCTCGATCCGCTCGTGCTCGGGCACCCAGACCGACCGGTGCGTGAAGGCGTCGAGGTCGAAGTCGGCACCGAGCTCGCGGTTGAGGACGGTCAGCACGTTCTTGTCGAAGGCGGCCGTCACCCCCTGCGCGTCGTCGTACGCCGCCACCAGCCGGTCGACGTCCTTGACCAGGTCGGTGCCCAGCAGCAGCGAGTCGTCCTCGCCCATGGTCAGCCGCACGTCGGAGAGGAACACGGCGCGCTGGTCGGGGTCGAGGTTGCCGATGGTCGAGCCGAGGAACGCGACCAGGCGGCGCGGGTGCCGCGGCAGGTCACGCAGGTGGTGCTCGAAGTCGCCGACCACCGGCTCGACCTCGAGGCCGGGGAACTCGGCGGCCACCGACCGCCCGGCCTCGCCCAGGACGGCGGGGTCGACGTCGAAGGGCACGAAGCGCTGCAGGGTGCCCGTCGCGCGCAGGGCGGCGATCAGCAGCCGGGTCTTCTCCGAGGTCCCGCTGCCGAGCTCGACCAGCGTCTCGGCGCCGCTCGCGGCGGCGACCTCGTCGACGTGGGCCTCGAGGATCGCGCGCTCGGCCCGGGTCGGGTAGTACTCCGGCAGCCGGGTGATCTCGTCGAACAGGCGGCTGCCGTGGGCGTCGTAGAAGTACTTCGGCGGGATCGTCCGGGGCGTCGAGGTGAGACCCGCCCGGACGTCGAGGGCCATCTGGTCGGCCAGGGCGGTGGGGTCGAGGTGGACGCGGGCGTCGGCGACGGGCACGGTCAGGTCTCCAGGGGGGTCACGGTGACCTCGCGCCGGGCCACCTCCAGCAGGTGTCGGTCGGGCACGTCGACCCAGCGCGGGTCGTCGTCGTAGGGCTCGCTGGCCACGACCACCCCGTCGGGGGTGACCAGGTAGCTCAGCGGGTCGCCCCAGGTGGTGGCCAGCACGCGGGTGCCGTCGCCGGCCAGCAGGCTCAGCCGGGCCGCGGGGTCGAGCCGGGCGACTCCCGTGACGATCCGGCCCAGGTGCTCGGGGCCGACGTCGAACACGTGGGCGGCCAGGAGCGCGGAGTCGCAGACCGACTCCGCCAGCGGCGCGGGCGGCAGCACCGAGCGGTCCACCCGGCCGTTGTGGGAGAGCAGCCAGCGGCCGTCGGTGAACGGCGCGGCCGCGCTCTCGTCGGTCGGCATCCCCTCGGTGGCCGACCGGACCGCGGCCACCACGGCGCCGGCGCGCAGCACCGGGGCGACCGAGGCGAAGGAGGTGTCGCTCCACAGGGGGCGCGAGGAGCGCCAACGGACCGGCTCGGCCGCGTGGTCGGCCCAGAAGCCGACCCCCCAGCCGTCGGCGTTCATGGTGCCGTGGGACTGCCGGCGGGGCGCGTAGCTCTGGTGCAGCAGCCCGTGCTCGGGCTCGAGCACCAGCGCGGCGACGGAGCGCGGCTCACCGAGCCAGGCCACGTGACGGCACACCTCAGGCGTCCCAGGCCAGGCGCAGGCCGCTGAAGACCTGGCGACGGATCGGCAGGTCCCAGTTGCGGAAGGTCGAGCGCACCGCGTCGGCGCCGACGGCCCAGGAGCCCCCGCGCAGGACGCGGTAGTCGCCGCCGAAGAACGGCGCGCTGTAGTCGGCGTACAGCATCGGGGCGAAGCCGGGCCAGGGCTCGAAGCCCGAGCTGGTCCACTCCCAGACGTCGCCGACCAGCTGCTCCACGCCGTACGCCGACGCGCCGGCCGCGTAGGCACCCACGGGCGCCGGTCGCAGCGCCCCGCCCCCGAGGTTGGCCAGCGCGGGGGTCCACACCGAGTCGCCCCAGGGCCAGCGCCGCTTGCGTCCGGCCTCCGGGTCCCACGTGGCCGCCTTCTCCCACTCCTGCTCGGTGGGCAGGCGGGCGCCGGCCCACGCGGCGTACGCCTGGGCCTCGTGGAAGCTGACGTGCTGGACCGGCTCCTCGGGCGGCACGTCCTCGACGTGGCCGAACCGGCGGCGGGACCCGTCGGCGGACCAGAACAGCGGCCGCTCCAGACCGGACTCGACCCGGTGGGCCCAGCCCCGCTCGGACCACCAGCGGGGCTCGTCGTACCCCCCGGCCTCGACGAAGGCCTGCCACTCGGCGTTGGTCACCGGGACCCGACCGATCCGGAACGCCGGCAGGTCGACGACGTGGGCCGGGCGCTCGTTGTCCAGGGACCACGGCTCGCTCTCGGCGTCGGTGCCGAGCACGAAGGGCCCGGCCGGCACCAGCACGGAGTCGTGCGGCACGGGCCGGCCCGCGGGCAGCGGGGAGCCGGCACCCAGGACGGGCGCGCCGCGCCGCAGCTGGTGGGTGGCCAGCATGGTCTCGACGTGCTGCTGCTCGTGCTGCTCGACCATCGAGAACGCGAACAGCTCGCGGCCGTCCTCGACCGGCACGCGCTCGAGGGCGTCCAGGACCCGGCCGCGCACGTCAGCCAGGTAGGCGCGGGCCTCGGTGGGCGCCAGCAGCGGCAGGTCGACCCGGGCGGCGCGCGGGTGCTCGAAGGCGTCGTACAACTTCTCCACGCGGGTCGAGAGCAGGCCCTGGGCGCGGCTGTCGCCCCCGCGCAGCAGCCACAGGTCCTCCTGCTGGCCGATGTGGGCGAGGTCCCAGACCAGCGGGCTCATCAGGCGGCTGTGCTGGGCCAGCAGCTCCGGCTCCTCCACGTCGGTGACCAGGCGGGTGCGGCGCCGGGCCTGCTCCAGGCCGAGCGCCCGGGCCTCCCGGGTGGTGCCGGGGCCAGGTCCGGAGTCGGGGCGGGGGGTGGTCTCAGGCACGGGCTTCCTCCTCCAGGACGGCGAGCGGGCCGACGGCCTCGACCCGCCTGCGGATCTCCTGGCCCGGGGAGCTCCCCGCGACCACCAGCTCGCTCAGGGCCTCGACCTCCGGACGGAGGGCGGCGGGGCCGTGGGCCACGGCCAGCTCGAGGCACGCCTCGACCGCGCGGCGCACCGCGCGGTCCTCGAGGCCGTGGCGGGCGGCCGTCTCCCAGGCCCCGTCGACGGGCTCGCACACCTCCCGCGCGCGCTCGGAGGCGACCGGGTCGTCGACCAGGGTGGCCACGAGCGAGGCCACCGCGCCGGTCCAGCGGTCGGGCAGCGCGTCGATGCAGCGGATCTCGAGGTAGCCGCGGGGTCGGACGGGCGGGAACAGCGTGGTCAGGTGGTAGTCGAGGTCGGCCGTGGTCGGCGTACGCCGGACCGGGCCACGCCCCTGGAGCCAGTCGGCGAAGGAGATCCGCTCGGTCACGGCGAGCATCGAGCCCGGCGCGTGCGGCGGACCGGGGTCGCGCACCAGCATCACGGGCGCGCTGAGGGCGTAGTCGGCCCACGCCGCGGTCGGCTCCCCGCTCGCGAAGGGGTCGCTGCGGCCGCGGTCGATCCCGTTCCAGCAGCCCTGCCGCATGCTGTGCCAGCCCGAGGACCGGCCCGCCAGGTAGGGCGAGGTCGCGGACAGCGCCACCAGCACCGGGGTCATCGAGCGCACCAGCGCCAGCCGGCGCTCCCAGCCCGACCGCGGCCCCGCGTCGAGGTTGACCTGGAGGGCCGCGGTGGAGGACATCATCGACTCCCCCGACCCACGGCTGCCCAGGGCCCCGAAGTGCTCCTCCATCGCGTCGTAGCGCGGGTGGGGGTTGACCCGGCGGGCGGGGCGCGCCGGGTCGGTGCCGAGGGCCGCCGCGCCGTACCCGAGCTCGTGCAGGCGCGAGCGCATGACGGCCTGGTCGGCCCGCAGGGCGGCCACGGAGGCGACGACGTCGTCGGCCGGTGGGGTCGAGAGCTCGACCTGTCCCCCGGGCTCGAGCGTCACGCTGCTGCCCGAGGGCATCGTGCCGACCGCCGCGACCACGTCGAGCACGCGGTCCCACGCGGGGCGGCGCCCCGGGTCGGCGAGGTCGACCAGGTGGTACTCCAGCTCCAGCCCGACCCGGCCGCCGGCGTCGGGGGTCAGCGCGTGCTGCGCCACGTGGTCGCGGGCGGTCGCGACGGGATCGAGCTGCTGTGCGGCCACGGGGGCCCCCTCCAGGTCCGGACCAGTCCGGTGAGGACTGCGGGTCGGTGCGGGGGCGGCTGCGGGGTGGTGCCGGGGGTGGTGCGTCGCTGCTGGAGCCGTCCTCGAGTACCCCTCAAATGTGGCACAGCGCGCCGACAAGACCAAGGCGGGGCCCACCGCGACCCGTCACCTCAGCGCGCGGCGAGCGCCCGGCACACGGTCAGCAGGGCCTCGTCGGTGAGGTCCACGTGGGGGCTCAGCCGCAGCCCCGGGCCCGTCGCCGCCATGTCCACCGGAGCCCTCCAGGGCAGGCACACGGTGGTCACCACCCGGTGCTCGCGCAGCAGGCGCTCGCGCTCGACGCCCACGTCCTGACCCCGGGTCGGCAGCAGGGTCGTGGTCGCGCCCGCCGGCGCCTCCGGCCGGTCCGCGCGCCACCCGGGCAGGTCGAGGGCGGCCTCGCGGACCCGGGCCCCCACCTCCCGCAAGCGGTCCCGGACCCGGTGCGGCCCGAGGTCGTGCAGCTCGCGCACCGCGACCCCGAGACCCACCCGGCCGGCGACGTGGGCCTCGTCGGACTCCAGGCGCCGCACGACGTCGGCGTCCGCGTGCTTGGCCAGCCGCTTGACCCGCAGGGCGGCCCGGTGCTCGGGCGCCACCGCCAGCACCCCGACACCGCGCGGACCGGCCAGCCACTTGCGGCTCGTGGCGAGGACGGCGTCGGCGCCGGTGACGGCGTCGAGGTGGCCGAGCGACTGCGCGGCGTCGACCCAGACCGGTACGCCGTGGGCGCGCCCCAGGGCGGCGACGTCGACGACCGGCTGCACCAGTCCCCGGTGGGCCGCGGCCTGGTCCACGAGCACCAGGTGCGGCGGGTCCAGGGCGAGGCGGCGGGCGAGGCCCTCGAGGTCCACCACCCCGACGCCGTCGACCGGCAGCAGCTCGGGGACGAGCCCGCGGTGGCGCAGCGACTCGACGTTGGGCTCCCAGGCCGACGGGGCCACGCCCACCCGCGCCCCGGGCGGCAGCGGCCAGCACTCGAGCAGCACGTCCAGGGCCCGGGTGGCGCTCTCGACGAAGGCCACGCCGGCGGGGTCGGTCCCCAGCAGCACGGCCACGTCGGACCGCGCCTGCTCCACCGCGGGGGCGTGGACCTCCGCGGCGACGTAGCCACCGTCGGTCGCCTCCAGGAGCGCGTGGGCGGCGACCGCCTCGAGCACCGCCCGCGACGACCGCCCGGCCGAGGCCGAGTCGAGGTGCACCGCGTCGGTGGAGGGTCGCGCCTCGGCCCAGGCCCGCCAGGGGTGGGGGCCGGCGGGGGACGCGGTGTCGGGCTCGGCGGGCTGGTGGTCGCTCACCGCTCCACCCCACCACACCCCGGCACACCCGGGCCGAAGCCCTCAGCCGCGCCCGGCGGCGGCCGCCTCCACGAGCGCCCGGAACAACCCGGCGTCCTCGGCCACCTCGGGGTGCCACTGCACGCCGACGGCGAACCGGCCGCCCGGCTGCTCGATCGCCTCGAGGCTGCCGTCGTCGGCGCGGGCGACCGCCGTCCAGCCGGGGTGGGTCCGCACCGACTGGTGGTGGTGGCAGCCCACGACCAGGTCCTGGGCCCGCGGACCCAGGACCTGCGCCAGCCGGCTGCCGGGCTCGATGCTGACCTCGACCTGCCCGAAGGCGTCGCCACCGGGGTCGTGGCGACGGTGCCCGAGCTCGTCGGGGACGTGCTGCACCAGGGAGCCGCCCGACCCGACCGCCATCACCTGCATGCCCCGGCACACCCCGAGGGTGGGCAGGCCGCGCGCCTCGGCCGCCGCCAGGAGCGCGAGCTCCCAGGCGTCCCGGTCGGGGCGCGGCACGCCCGTCGCGGGGTGCGGCTCCTCGTCGTAGCGGGCCGGGTCGACGTCGGCCCCGCCCGCCACGACCAGGGCGTCGAGGCGGGCGACCACGGCGGTCGCCGCGTCGGCGTACGGCGTGGTGGGCGGGAGCAGCACCGGCACGCCGCCCGCCCGCTCGATCGAGAGGGCGTACGACGTGGGCAGCAGGTCGGCGCCCTGGTCCCACACCCCCCACCGCGCCCGCTCCCGGTAGGTCGAGAGCCCGATCAGCGGTCGCACGTCACGCACCGGCTCACAGGGGCGTGACGTAGGCGCCCGAGATGCCACCGTCGACCAGGAACGTCGAGGCGGTCATGAAGCTGGACTCGTCGGAGGCCAGGAACAGCACCGCGTTGGCCATCTCCTCGGGCTCGCCGAAGCGACCCATCGGCACGTGCACGAGGCGACGGGCCGCGCGTTCGGCGTCGGAGGCGAAGAGCTCCTTGAGCAGCGGGGTGTTCACCGGCCCCGGGCACAGCGCGTTGACGCGCACGCCCTGGCGGGCGAACTGCACGCCGAGCTCACGGGTCATCGACAGCACGCCGCCCTTGGAGGCGGAGTAGGAGATCTGCGACGTCGCCGCGCCCATCACGGCCACGAAGGAGGCGGTGTTGATGATCGAGCCCCGGCCCTGCTCGATCATGTAGGGCAGGGCGGCCTTGCAGCACAGGTAGACGCTGGTCAGGTTGACCTCCTGCACCCGGCGCCAGGCCTCGAGCTCGGTGTCGAGGATCGAGTCGTCGTCGGGCGGGGAGATGCCCGCGTTGTTGAACGCGACGTCGACCGAGCCGTAGGTGTCCTTGGCCGTCCTGAACAGCGCGTCGACCTGCTCCTTGTCGGTGACGTCGACGTGGACGTACGTCGCGACCTGCTCGCCACCGAGCTGCCCCACCAGCTCGTGGCCGCGCTGGTCGTCGATGTCGCCGATGACGACCTTGGCACCCTCCTCGGTGAAGCGCTGGACGGTGGCGAGACCGATCCCGGAGCATCCTCCGGTGACGACGGCGACACGGCCCTCGAGGCGACCTGGGCGTCCTGACATGGTGGTGGTTCCTCTTCTGTAGGGGCGATCTGGGGGACGGGGTGGTGCGGGTCAGTCGTGGCTGAGGAAGACGTTCTTCTCCTCGGTGAACGCGTTCGGGGCGTCGGGCCCCAGCTCGCGGCCGAGGCCGGACTGCTTGAAGCCGCCGAACGGGGTCCAGTAGCGGACCGCGGAGTGGCTGTTGACCGAGAGGTTGCCGGACTCCACCCGCCGCGCGACCCGCAGGGCGCGTCCGAGGTCGCGGGTGAAGATCGAGCCGGACAGACCGTAGTCGGTGTCGTTGGCGAGGCGGACCGCGTCCTCCTCGTCGTCGAAGGGCATCACGGCCACGACCGGGCCGAACACCTCCTCGCGCCAGATCGCGGCCGACGGGTCGTCGGCGAGCACGACGGTCGGCGGCATCCAGAAGCCGCCCAGGTCCGGCGCCGAGCCGGTGAAGGCGACCTCGGCGGCGTCGACGTAGCCCGCGACCCGCTCGTGCTGGCGCGCGGAGATCAGCGGCCCCATCTCGCTGTCGGGGTCGCTGCCCGGGTCGGTCACGCGCATCGCGGTGACGGCCTGCTCGAGGCGCCCCAGGAACTCGTCGTACGCCGGCCGCTGGACGAGGATCCGCGAGCGGGCGCAGCAGTCCTGGCCGGCGTTGTCGAACACGGCGTACGGCGCGCTGGCAGCCGCCCTGGCCACGTCGGCGTCGGCGAAGACGATGTTGGCGCTCTTGCCGCCCAGCTCGAGGGTGACCCGCTTGACCTGGTCGGCGCACCCGCGCATCACCTGCTGGCCGACCGCGGTCGACCCGGTGAAGGCGACCTTGCGCACCAGCGGGTGGGTCACGAAGCGCTCCCCCACGACCGGGCCGGCGCCGGGCAGCACCGTCAGGACGCCCTCGGGCAGCCCGGCCTCCAGCGCCAGCTCACCGAGCCGGATCGCGGTCAGCGGGGTCAGCTCGGCGGGCTTGAGCACCACCGTGTTGCCGGCCGCGAGCGCCGGGGCCATCCCCCAGCCGGCGATCGGCATCGGGAAGTTCCACGGCACGATGATCCCGACGACGCCGAGCGGCTCGCGGAAGGTGACGTCGATGCCCCCGGGGACCGGGATCTGGCGACCGAACAGCCGCTCGGGACTGGCGGAGTAGTAGTTCAGGCAGTCGCGGACGTTGCCGGCCTCCCAGCGGGCGTTGCCCAGGGTGTGGCCGGCGTTGAGGACCTCGAGCTGCGCGAGCTCCTCGACGTGGGCGTCGACGACCGCGGCGAAGGCCCGCAGCAACCGGGCGCGCTCGCCGGGCGCGACGTCGCGCCAGGAACCGAAGGCCTCCTGGGCGCGCTCGATCGCGGCGTCGGTCTGCTCCAGCGAGGCGAGCTCGACGTCGCGCACGACCTCGGCGGTCGCGGGGTTCAGGACGGTGAAGGTGGACACGGTGAGGACTCCTCGGGGGCGGAGGGGGTGCGGGTGGGGCGGTGGTGCGAGGGCGTCACATGCGCTCGAAGCCGCGCCGGCGCTCCCAGTCGGTGACGGAGGCCTCGAAGGCGGCCAGCTCGACGTCGGCCATGTTCGTGTAGTGGTCGACGACCTCCGCACCCAGGGTCCGCCGCGCCAGGTCGGAGCCGGCGAAGGCCTCGCGGGCGGCGCGCAGGGTGCGCGGCACGGTCGGCAGGCCCTGGCTGTAGGCGTTGCCCTCGGTGGCCGGCCCGAGCTCCAGCCCCCGCTCGACGCCGTCCAGCCCGGCGGCCAGCATCGCGGCCACGGCCAGGTAGGGGTTGACGTCGCCGCCCGGCACGCGGTTCTCCATCCGGGCACCGGCGCCGTGGCCGACCAGGCGCACCGCGCAGGTGCGGTTGTCCTCGCCCCAGGCGATCGCGGTGGGCGCGAAGGACCCGTCGGCGAAGCGCTTGTAGGAGTTGACGTTGGGGGCGAAGAGCAGCGTCAGGTCCTCCATGCCGGCCAGGATCCCGGCCACGAACGAGTCGTAGGTCGGCGTACGGCGTCCGGCCTCGTCGTCCCAGAACACGATCTCGCCGTCGGGGCCGCGCAGCGAGAGGTGCACGTGGCAGGAGTTGCCCTCGCGCTCGTCCCACTTGGCCATGAAGGTCAGCGAGCGCCCGTGCAGGGCCGCGATCTCCTTGGCGACGTTCTTGTAGACCGCGTGGTCGTCGCAGGTCTTGACCACGTCGGCGTACAGGAACCCGATCTCGTGCTGGCCGAAGTTGCACTCGCCCTTGGCGCCCTCGACGTCGAGGCCGGCGGCGTACATCGTGTTGCGGATGTCGCGCAGCAGCGGCTCGACGCGGGTGGTGCCGAGGATCGAGTAGTCGACGTTGTACTGGTTGGCCGGGGTCAGGCCGGTGTAGTTCGCCGACCGGGCCGCCTCGTAGGTGTCGTCGAAGAGGATGAACTCCAGCTCGGTGCCGGCCACGGCGGTGTAGCCCATCTCGGCGGCGCGGTCGACCTGGCGCTGGAGGATCGCCCGCGGCGACTGGACGACCGGCGTGCCGTCGGGCCAGGCGAGGTCGCACTGCACCATCGCGGTGGCCGGGAGGTGGGTCAGCAGCCGGATGGTGTCGAGGTCCAGCACGAACTCCATGTCGCCGTACCCCCGCTCCCACGAGGTGATGGCGTAGCCCTCGACGGTGTTCATCTCCACGTCGACCCCGAGCAGGTAGTTGCAGCCCTCGGTGCCGTGACCGAGCACCTCGTCGCGGAAGTAGGCGCCGTGCAGCCGCTTGCCCTGGAGCCGCCCCTGCATGTCGGTGAAGGCCACCACCACGGTGTCGATCTCGTCGGCGTCGATGCGGGCCACCAGGTCCTCCACGGACAGGTGTCGGGCGTTGCGGGTCATGGCGTCTCCATCGTGTCGGTCCGGTGAGCGGTGCGGTGCCGTACGTCTGTCATCCCAGCAGCCCCCGCAGCAGCGCGGCGGTGTCGTCGCAGTGCTGCTCCATGGCGCGCCGGGCCCGGGCCGGGTCGCCGCCCAGGACGGCCTCGACGATGACCTCGTGCTGCCGGTCGGAGTGGGCGATGTTGGCCTCGAGCACCGGGATCGCGCGCAGCATCTCGTCCAGGCTCGCCTGCACCGAGGTGACGGCCTCCACCACGCGGTCCGAGCCGGCGAGGGTGGCCAGGGTGAGGTGGAGACGGGAGTCGGCCTGGCGGTGCGCGCCCGGGCGGTGCGCCGCACCGACGGCCGCCAGCGCCGCGTGCAGGGCCTGCTCGTCGGCGCTCGAGAGCGTCCGCGAGGCCGCGAGGGCGCAGGCGCCGGGCTCCACGACGCGGCGGAAGGTCAGGGCGTCGAGCCACCCGGCCCGGCGCTGCTCCTGCTGGGGGCCCGAGAGCCGCGAGGTCAGGCTCGGTCGCTCGGTGACCACGGTGCCGCCGCCCCGACCGCGGGTGGTCTCGACCAGGCCGGCCTGGCGCAGGGCGGCCATCGCCTCGCGCAGCGTCGCCCGCGAGACCGCCATCCGCTCGGCCAGCTCCCGCTCGGGGGGCAGCGTGCTGCCGCGGGGGTAGGCGCCCAGCCGGATCGCGGTCGCCAGCTGCTCGACGCAGGCCTCGAAGGCGTGGTGGCCTCGGACCGGTCGGAGCACCGCCTCCCCCAGGGTCGCGCCCCGCGGCGCCCCTGCGGGCGTGGGGAGCTCGGGCGCGGCGGAGGTCACGGCGGTCATCCTGCCACCCGCTCCGTCGCTGTCAATGGTCTGAGTTCAAACCAAAACGGTCACGACCCTGGACGCCCCCTCGACGGCGGGTCTAGCCTCCACGCAACTCAGTGCGGCGCCGCCGCCTCCGGCCGTGCCGGCCCGCCCGCCCCCGTAGGAGTGCCCGTGACCGACACCTCCCACCTGTCCGAGGACGAGCAGGAGCTCGCCCGCCTCGGCTACACCCAGGAGCTGGACCGGTCGTGGTCCGGGTTCTCCAACTTCGCCATCTCGTTCTCGATCATCTCGATCCTGGCGGGCTGCTTCACGACCTTCTACCAGGCCTGGCAGAACGGCGGACCGGTCGCGATCAGCTGGGGCTGGCCGGTCGTCTCGCTGCTGATCCTGGTCATCGGCTTCACCATGAGCGAGCTGGTCTCGGCGTACCCCACCTCCGGCGGCATCTACTGGTGGGCCTCGAAGATGGGCGGCCCCGCCGCCGGGTTCTTCACCGGCTGGCTGAACCTGATCGGTCTGCTGGCCGTGACCGCGTCCGTGGGGTACGGCGCCGCGACCTTCACCGACCTGACCCTCAGCACGGTGTCGACGTCGTGGGCGAGCGGGACCGGCCTCACGCGGACCTACCTGATCTTCCTCGTCCTGATGGTCCTGGCCGTGGTCGCCAACGTCTTCGGCGGCCACCTGCTGGCCGTCATCAACAACATCTCGGTGTGGTGGCACGTCGCCGGCGCGGCCGCGGTCATCCTGATCCTGGTCTTCATCCCCGAGACCCACCAGTCCCTGCACTGGGTCTACACCGAGAAGATCAACAACTCCGGGTTCGACGGCGGTGCCGTCGGCAACGCGAAGTACTGGTTCCTCGTGCTGCCCCTCGGTCTGCTCCTGACGCAGTACACGATCACCGGGTACGACGCCTCGGCCCACCTGTCGGAGGAGACCGCGTCCGCGTCCAAGGCGGCGGCCAAGGGCATCTGGCGCTCGATCGCCTACTCCGCCATCGGTGGCTACATCCTGCTGCTGGCCTTCCTGTTCGCGGTCCAGGACCCGAAGGGCGTCAGCAAGGCCTACGGGTCGGTGGACGCGATCTTCGGTCAGGCGCTGCCCTCGGGCTGGCACTTCCTGGTCCTGCTGATCTCCACCGGCGGCCAGCTGTTCTGCCTCACCGCCTGCATGACCAGCTGCTCCCGCATGACCTTCGCCTTCAGCCGCGACGGTGCCATCCCCGGCTCGCGCCTGTTCGCCAAGGTCAGCCCGCGGACCCGCGTCCCGGTCAACGCCGTGCTGCTGTGCTTCGTGGTCGGCGTGGTCATCACCGCCCCGGCCCTGTACGGCGTCGGCGGCGTCCCCGTCGCGTTCCTGGCCGTGGTCTCCATCGCGGTCATCGGCCTCTACCTCGCCTTCGCGGTCCCGATCTTCCTGCGGTGGCGGATGGGGGACGACTTCGAGGCCGGCTCGTGGACCCTGGGCAGGAAGTACAAGTGGATGAACCTGCTCGCCGTCGCCGAGATCGCGATCGTCTCGATCTACTTCATCCTGCCCTTCAGCCCGGCCGGCACCCCCGGCAACAAGGACTTCACCTGGGCCTCGGTCAACTACGCGCCGATCCTCACCTTCGGCACGCTGATCGTGCTGGCCGTCTGGTGGCAGACCTCGGCCAAGAAGTGGTTCACCGGCCCCAAGCACACCATCGACACCGACGTCGTCGGGGCCTTCGACGACTAGCCGCCGCGCACCGACCCGGGGCCTCACCACCCCGGGTCGGTGCGCGGCGGGGCGGCGCACGTCGTGCATGCTGACGCCATGCACGACGCGCAGGACGTGACTCGCCCCGACGACGCGAGGTCCCGGTCGCACCCGAGGTCGGGGACGGTGGTCCTGACGCTCGTCGTCGCCGCGGTCTACCTCGGGCTCGCCTGCCTGTTCTACTGGCCGGTCTCCCCCCTCGACCCGCACCACGTGGTCAAGTGCGCCTGCTCGGACTCGGTGCAGCAGACCTGGTTCCTCCAGTGGGTCCCGTTCGCGCTCAGCCACGGGCACGACCCCCTGTTCAGCACCTACCTGAACGCCCCGGCCGGGGTGAACCTCGGCGTCAACACCTCGATGCCCCTGCTCGGGTTCCTCGGGTGGCCGGTGACGGCGTGGCTCGGACCCGTCGCCGCGTTCAACGCCCTCCTGCGGCTGGGTCTCGCGCTCTCGGCGCTCTCGATGTTCCTGGTGCTGCGCCGCTACGTGAGGTCCCGCGCGGCGGCGTTCCTCGGTGGCCTGCTCTTCGGGTTCTCCCCCTACATGCTCGCCGAGGGGCAGCTGCACGTCTTCCTGGTGTTCCTGCCCCTGCTCCCCCCACTGATCCTGCTCCTGGACCGGTGGCTGATCAGCGCGGACGCCTCCCCCTACCGGTGCGGAGCGCTGATCGGCCTGCTCCTGGGCCTGGAGATGCTGATCTCGGTCGAGCTGTCGGCGCTCTTCGTCATCCTCGGGGCGATCGCGCTGGCCCCGATCGCGCTCGTGCGCCACCGGCAGGTGAGGTCGCGGCTGCCCGCCCTGGCCCGCGGGACCCTGGCCGCCGGAGCCGCCGGCCTGCTCGTGGGCGGCTACCCGATCTGGATGTTCCTCCGGGGCCCGCAGCGTCCCCAGGGTCCCCCTCACTCGGTGTCCAACCTGGACAGCTTCCACGCCGACCTGCTGTCCCTGGTCCTGCCCTCGCGCCCCCAGTGGATCCGCACCCCCTTCCTCCAGGGCGTGGCCGACCAGTTCGTCAAGGGGGTCGTGCACGAGAACGGGTTCTACCTCGGGGTGCCCCTGCTCGTCCTCCTGCTGGTCGCGCTGGTGGTGCTCCGCCGGAACCTCCTCGTGGTCGGCCTCGGGACGCTGGGCGTGGTCTCGTTCGTGCTCGCGCTGGGCATCGAGCTGACGGTGGCCAACCGGGCGACGGGCGTCCCGCTCCCCCTCGCCGCGGTCACCGGGGTGCCCGCGCTGCAGGAGATCGGTCCCACGCGCTTCGCCCTGCCCATCCAGCTCGTCGCCGCCGTGCTGCTCGCGCTCGTGGTGGACCTCGGGCTGCGGCGCTCCCGCCTCACCGGGGCACGCCGCACGCTCGCGGTGACGGCGGTCGCCCTGGTCGCGCTGGTCCCGCTCCTGCCGAACGGTCCCGCCACCAGCGTCCCGGTGCCGACCTCGGCGTACTTCGCGGGTCGGGGGGTCCAGGAGATCCCGGCCGGCGCCACCGTGCTCACCTACCCTTACCCGTCGTACTCGGGCAACATCGCGATGATCTGGCAGATCGAGAGCGACCTGCGGTTCCGGCTGACCGGCGGCGAGATCTACGTGCCCGGCCCCGACGGGACGAGCAAGAACTACCCGCACGGCGACCTGCCCCGCTCGTTGTGGGACGTCCTGGTCGAGGGCGGCCCCCAGCGCAGCACGCACTGGTCGCCGCCCACGTCCGCCCCGCGACGGCGTCTCGCCACGGCCCTGCGCGCCTACGTCGCGACCCACCACATCGACGCGATGGTCGTCTCCCCGACCGGACGCCAGGGACGGTGGGTCGCCACCCTCACGCGGGCCGCGCTGGGTCCCCCGACCACGGACCGCGAGGGGTACCTGGTCTGGAGGCTGCCCGCCTTCCGGTGACCCGACCGGTCGGGCGGCCCCTCAGCCCAGCCCGTGCCGCACGGCGTACGCCGCCGCCGCGGCGCGCGACCGCAGCCCGAGCGTGAGGTAGACGTTGGCCACGTGGCGGTGGACGGTGTGCTCGCTCAGGTGGAGCTGCCCGGCGATCGCCGCGTTGCTCAGGCCCCGGGCCAGGAGCTGCAGGACCTCGACCTGGCGCTCGGTCAGCCCGTGACCCTCGGGTGCACCCCCCTCCGCCCGGGTGAGCCCGAGCGTTCCGCGCGCCAGGGCCTCCTGCTCGCGAGCACCGGACTCGTCCCCGCCGGCGCGCAGGGCCGCCGCGAGCTCGAGCCGCGCCTCCGCCTCGTCGAAGGCGAGGCCGGCGGCGCGGAACCCGCGAGCGGCGTCCTGCCAGTGGCGCACGTCCCCGGGCGGCGGCGCCAGCCTGGCCCGGGCGGCGGCGGCCTGGGCGAGGAGGGCCGGCGTGGCGAC
>NZ_BAAGZO010000009.1:0-200982 GCF_054778395.1 Nocardioides korecus
ACGTGTTGTCTTCCTAAGACCGCTTGGCCTCCGACTTCGGTCCCGCGCGCACGCCGACCGGGCGCGGCCGCGCCCTGCCGCCCGGGGGCCGTCGTGGTGCCCGTCGCGGTGCTGCTCGAGGAGGAGCCGTTCCCGCGGCCGGCGTTGCTGCTGCCGGGCGTGACGCCGCTGGGCGTCGTACCGCCCCGCGTGGCCGTGCCCCGGGGCGAGCCGGACGCGCCGCCGCTGCCGGACGGCGAGCCGGTGGTGCCGCCGGTGCTCGAGCCGGTCGCGACGCCCGGGTGCGCGGGGTCGGACGCCGTGACGGGCCGAGGTCCTGCGGCCCGCACCGTCATCGCGGCCGGTCGGGCCGCCGACCGGACCGTGGTGGTGGACGTGCTGCCCGGGGCCGGGTCCAGACCCAGGGCCAGGGTCAGCGGGAGGTCGCCAGCCCGGTCACCGCGACGCGCCGCCGCGGTGCCGGCCAGGCCGTCGCGAGCGGTGGTGTCCTCGCCGGACGCGCCACCGGAGCCGCCCAGCTGTCCCAGTCGGCCCAGTCCCGGCAGCCGGACGTCGGTCATCAGGGTGCCGACCAGGGCCACCATCACCAGCGCCAGCACCGCGCACGCGGCCCGCACCGACCACGACGTCAGCAGGGGGCGGGTCGAGGTGGCCGCGGTGAAGACGGGCCGGGTGGGAGCACTGGGCACGGGTTCCTCCGGACGGGACGGGCGGACGCGGACGGCGGCCCCGCGCGTCGACGCGTCCCCCCGGGCCCGAGGGAGCGTACGCCGATCCGCCCCGGACGGACAAAGCCGACGTCTCACCCCGCAGGCGTCGAGCCCGGCCGGTCAGCCGTCCGCGCGCAGCGTCGTCAGCGTGGAGACGAACTGCAGCTTGTCCAGGACCGGGCCCGGGATCACGAAGGGGTAGAGGTCGTCCTGGCCCATGCTGCGGTTGATCATGTTCAGCGCCACGCTCAGCGGCATCCAGATCCCGACCACCACGTCGCGGAAGTGCGTGAACGAGGTCAGCGTGCCGACGGTGGCCAGGCCGTACTGCGAGGCGGTCTCGATGGTGTCGCAGATGTGCAGGTAGTGGGCCCAGCTCTCGGCGAAGTCCTCGAAGGGGTGCATCGTGGCGTAGCTGGAGATGTAGCGCTCCTCCCACCCCTCGGGCGGGCCCTCGGCGTAGTGCCGGTCGATCTCGGCCTGGTAGTCCTTCGACTCGTCGCCGAACAGCTCGCGGCAGGCGGCGATCTTCTCCTCGCCGCGGACCAGCTGCCACTCGAAGTAGTGCCCGGACTCGTGGCGGAAGTGGCCGAGCATGGTCCGGTAGGGCTCGTCGAGCTGCTCGCGGAGGCGCTCGCGGTGGCCGGCGTCGCTCTCGGCCAGGTCGATGGTGATGATGCCGTCCGCGTGCCCGATCGTGACGTTCTCCGACACGCTGCTGAGCAGGTCGAAGGCCAGCCCGTTCTCGGGGTCCTCGTGCTTGCCCACGACCTGGAACCCCAGGGTGTCCAGCTCGGTGACCAGCTGGCGCTTGGCGCGCTCGGCGGCCCAGAACTGGCGCAGGCCCACGGCGTCGGAGTCGTGGGGGCGGGTCCGGGTCAGGTCGCAGCTGAAGCACTGGCCGCCCTCGGTCGGGGCCAGCCACGTGCAGCCCGACAGGGTGATGTTGCGGCAGACCCAGTGCTCCTGGCCGTCGGCGGCGACGTAGCGACCGGCGTCGTCGACCGGCACGATCGTGCGCTCCTCGCGGGAGTAGCCGAGCCGGGTGCCGCAGCTGACGCAGCGGGAATTCTCGAAGTGGAGCGGGTTGTCGCACACGCGACAGCGGTAGGCCTTCACGACCCGACCCTGGCACATCGGCTCAACGGCCGCCCCACCCGCCCGGGGGGTGGCAGGATCGCTGGGCATGAGCCCCCTCGACACCTGGACCACGGGTGAGCACCGCCACGGCGAGCAGACCTTCCCGACCTTCCGCAAGGGCACCGGCCCCGGGGTCGTCGTCGTCCACGAGATCCCCGGTCCCACCCCGGAGGTGATCGCGTTTGCCGAGGAGGTCGTGGCGGCCGGCTTCACCGTGGTGATGCCCCACCTGTTCGGCGTGCCCGGCAAGCCGGTGGGGGCGGCGTACGCCCTGGACAGCCTGCGCAAGGTCTGCATCAGCCGGGAGTTCACCTCGATGGCCACCGGGGTGACGACGCCCGTGGCGGGCTGGCTGCGCAGCCTGGCCCGCGAGCTGCACGAGGAGCTCGGCGGCCCGGGGGTCGGCGCCCTCGGGATGTGCTTCACCGGCGGCTTCGCCCTGGCGATGATGGTCGACGACTCGGTCGTGGCCCCCGTCCTGGCCCAGCCCTCGGCGCCCTTCCCGATCGGTCCGCGCCGCTCGCGCGACGTCAACCTGAGCCCCGAGGACCTGGCCGTGGTCAAGGAGCGCGCGGCGGCCGGCTGCCCGGTCCTGGGTCTGCGGTTCACCGGCGACGCGGCGGTCGGCCGACGCTTCGAGACCCTGACCGAGGAGCTCGGCGGGGCCTTCGTCAAGGTCGAGTTCCCCGGTCGCCAGCACGCCACGCTCACCCTGCACCGGCAGCAGGAGGCCGTCGACCGCGTCCTCGGCTTCTTCGACGAGCGGCTGCGCACCGGCTGAGGCCTAGAGAGCCCGGTGGTCCCGGTGGCCCGCCGGGGCTCAGGCCGTGTCGAACGCCCCGAGGTGCAGGTCGCTCAGGAAGCCGGCGAAGCCCTCCGGCGCCCGACCGTGCCAGCGACCCGACGTGCGCACGCGGGTGCGGTCGGTGGCACGCCACGGCACCCCCGCCGCGCGCATCCGCTCCACGAGGTCGACGTCCTCACCGGTCGCCAGGGGCGCGAACCCCCCGACCAGGTCGTACGCCGCCAGCGTGAACCCCAGGTTGGCGCCGTGCACGAACCCGTGACCCTCCCCCAGCGGGTGCAGCGCGTGCCACGCCAGCAGGTCGCCGGCCGGGAGGTCGCGGGGGTCGGGGGTGACCGTGCCGACCACCAGGTCGAGCCCCTGCTCGGCCAGCGCGAGCTGGGTGCTCAGCCAGCGCCGCGGCACGACCGTGTCGGCGTCGGTGCACGCCACCCAGGTCGGGAGCCCGCGGTCCAGGCGCCCGAGTCCGTGCGCGCGGGCCAGACCCACGACGCCGGCACCGACGACGTGGGCTCGCACGTCGGGGAAGGACGCGACCACCTCGGCCGAGCGGTCGGTGCACGAGTCGAGGACGACGGTGACGCCCACCGGGCAGCCCTGGACGCGACCGGCGAGGCGGGCGGCGACCAGAACCGACTCCAGGCACGCCGCGAGATGGGCCTCCTCGTCGCGCGCGGGGACCACCACCTCGACCCG
The DNA here is from genome assembly GCF_054778395.1 of Nocardioides korecus. Classification (NCBI taxonomy): domain Bacteria; kingdom Bacillati; phylum Actinomycetota; class Actinomycetes; order Propionibacteriales; family Nocardioidaceae; genus Nocardioides; species Nocardioides korecus. Next base: position 3,352 of record NZ_BAAGZO010000009.1, read on the forward strand.
GTCGAACCGGGACCGTCTCACGCGGAGTCCTCCGGGCCGGTGGCGTCGCGCGCGGGATCGGGCCACTGCCCGGGGTGGCACAGGACCAGCACCTCGACGTCGCGGTCGGCGTACGTCGCGGCGACCGGGAGCCCGCTCGCCTCCACGAACCGGGCGTGCACCGCCTCGGCGTCCAGGACCCAGCCCTCCACCGGGTGGCGCCAGTGGCACAGCACCAGGACGCCGTCGTGGCCGAGCGAGGCCCGCACGCGCTCGACCAGCGCGTCCAGCGCGACCGGGCTCAGGAAGTAGCCCATCTCCGAGACCACGACGAGGTCGAAATCGGGTCGGTCCGGCCACTCCCACGGGACGTCGTGGTCGGCGACCTCGACGTGGGGCGCGTCGGCGAACCGGGCCCGGGCCAGCGCCAGCGCGGCCTGGGACCGGTCGACGGCGACCACCCAGCCGGAGCGTCGGGCCAGGGCCTCGGCGAGGGCCCCGGTGGAGCACCCGAGCTCGAGCACCCGCTCGAAGCGGGGACGGGGCAGCAGCGAGAGCAGGAGGTCACGCTTGCGGCGCTCGTACCACCGGGTCTCGGCGCCCCACGGGTCGTCGTCGTCGCGGTGCAGGCGGTCCAGCGCGTCGTCGGGGCACTCGCGCGAGGGCGTGCGGACGAAGGTCTCGCGGCGTCCCCGGAAGTGCTCCAGCAGCCCGTCCGGGAGGACCTCACCGTCGCCGGCGGACGCCGACAGCGGCCGCACCTGGCTGACGTGGGCCTCGATCGCCGCGGCCTTGTCCTCGACGACGGGGGCGCCCAGCACGAAGCGCCCCAGGTCGTCCCAGGGCGCGGCCGCCGGGGTGGCCCAGTGCCAGAACCACACGGGGTACTCCCACAGGTCCGCCCCCGTGCGGCGGGCTGCGGCCGCGGCGGCGACGCCGGCGGCCTCGTGGTCGGGGTGGCCGTCCCGCCGCCAGGGCGCGACGACGACCGAGCGCCGTCCGTCACCGGTGGCCTCGACGACGGCCCGGGTCAGCGTCTCGACGTGGTCCGCGACCCCGCCGTCGGGCAGCTCCAGCAGACGTACGCCGTGGGCTTCCACGCCGAGCGCCGCGGCGGCGGCGTCCATCTCCACGCGGCGGCGGCGCGCGAGGTCCTCGGGCGTGTGCGTCGGGGAGTCGGGGTGGCTGCCCTCGCCCGCGGTCGCGACCACGAGGGACACCGGGACACCGGCCCGCACCGCGGTGGCGACCAGTCCCCCGGCCCCGAGGCTCTCGTCGTCGGGGTGGGCGGCGACCACGACCAGCCGCTCGACGCCGTGCAGGGTCAGGGGCTTCGCCGCGTCCCAGCGGGGGTCCTCGCGCCACGCCCGGGCGGGCGTGCCGGCCCCGGCGTGGGTGAACGCCACCGCGGGGGCTCCGGGCCCGGGCGTGGGCCGCTCCCCCGTGCTCACCACCAGCTCCCCACGACGTCGTCGGACCGCTGGTCCTCGGAGGCCTCCAGCACCGCGCGGCCCAGCGCCGCGCGGTCGCGCTCGGCGTGGTGCTGGCGCACGTAGAGTCGCAGGTCGTCGACCCGGCGGGCGTGCTCCTCCTCCAGGGCCAGCGGGCCCGGACCGAGGGCGTGGTCGGCCACCCGCAGCACCGTCTCCACGGTGTCGGCGACCAGGGTGCGCACCTGCAGGGCCAGGCGGGACGCGGCGGCGGGTCCGACCGCGGCACCGTCGACCGTGCGGGCCGCGGCGGCCAGCACGGCCCTGGCCGCGGCCAGGGCGACGTCGATCTCGCCGAGGTGGGCCAGGCCGACCTGGTCGGGCTCGCGCCGGGTCGAGGCCTGGTGGACCCGGCGGGCGACGCCGACCGCACCGCCGTACCAGATCGCGGCCACCCCGATGCCGCCCCAGGCGAACCCGGGTCGGGTGAGGTACCACCCCGGGGCCCCGACCGCCGTCGCGTCGACCCGCTCGAGCACCAGACCCGTGCTGGTGACCGCGGCCAGGCCCCGCGCCACCCACGGCGGGGAGTCCGGGTCGGTGCGCACCCCGGGGTCCACGAGGTCCACCAGGAACAGTCCGCGCTCGCGCTCGTCGACCCACGCGGTGACGAGGGCGTGGCTGACCTGGTCGGCCAGCGAGCACCACGGCTTGGTCCCGTCCAGGACCACGCTCCCCTGGAGCTCGGTGGCCTCGAGCCGGCGACCGGGCCCCTCGGCGGCGTAGACCCCGAGGGTCGCACCGGCCGGGCACTCCATCCCCGCCTCGGCCAGGATGGCGCAGGCGTCCAGGTGCGGCTCCACGACCCGGGCCACCGTCAGGTCGACCGCGCCCAGGGTGGCCAGCGCCTCCCAGAGCAGCTGCGTGCTGCCCTGCCCGGGGAGGGGCAGACGGCCCCCGAGCGCCTCGGCCAGGCGGAGCGAGGCGGTCACCCCGTCGCCCGACGCGGCCGCCTCGGTCGCGGCGCCGACCAGCGGCGCCAGCAGGTCGGCGTACGCCGTGGGGTCGGGCTGGTCGGAGCGGTCCCAGTCGGCGGGCCCCAGGCGCACCGCGCGGGGCGGGGCCGGGTCGGCAGGAGCCGGGCGGGTGGTCTCGGATCGACCAGGCGACACCCGGGTCCTCCGTCCTGTCGGGCCACAGCGGTGGCGCACCACGAGAGCTCGGCGACCGGGGGGTCGCCGTCCCCCACCCTCGCAGGGACCACCTGGGGCCGGTCACCCCCGCAGGGGTGAGCGTCCTGTCGCCTGCGCTCGCGAGGCGCGGACGATTGGGTAACGTTGGGCCATGTCCCAGCCCTCCGAACGCTCCGCAACCACCGGACGGACCTCGGGCCCGGTCCGCGTCGCGATCATGAACGACTACGAGGTCGTCGTCGCCGGCCTCCAGCGGATGCTGGCCCCGCACGCCGAGCGCGTGCGGGTCGTCGAGCTCGACAGCCGCACCCACCTGGTCAGCGACGTCGACGTGCTGCTCTACGACGCGTTCACCCGGGAGCAGGTCGAGGGGCCGGTCGCCGAGGTCCTGCAGTCGGCGAGCGCGCGCGTCGTGCTCTACACCTGGCACCTCGAGCCCGACCTGGTCCGCGAGGCGCTCGCGGCCGGCGCGAGCGGCTGCCTGGCCAAGTCCTCCTCGGCGCTGGACGTGGTGGAGGTGCTGGAGAAGGTGGCGGCCGGATCGGTCGTGGTGAGCCCCGACCCCGGGCCCGACGCGACGGTCGTGGGCGGTGACTGGCCCGGGCGCGACGCCGGGCTGACCGCGCGGGAGTCCGAGATCCTGGCCCTGATCGCGCAGGGCCTGAGCAACCAGGAGGTGGCGCGACGCGCCTACCTCTCGATCAACTCGGTCAAGACCTACATCCGCACGGCCTACCGCAAGATCGGGGCCGAGAGCCGCACCCAGGCCGTGCTCTGGGCGACCCAGCACGGCTTCACCCCCACCACCCGCCGGGTGTTCCTGGAGCCGGAGACCTCTCCCACGGCCTGAGGGTCAGGACCCCGCGAGGTGCGCCAGCGCCTGGCGGTAGCCGTCGATCCCCTGGCCGACGACCTCCGCGGCGGCGAAGGCCGTGATCACGGAGTGGTGGCGGAACTCCTCGGGACGGTTCCGCGGGTCGCTGATGTGGACCTCGACGAGCGGGGCGGTCAGCTGCGCGCACGCGTCGAGCAGGGCGTAGGAGTAGTGGGTCCAGGCGGCGGCGTTGAGCACGACGGGGGTCTGCTCGTCCGCCGCGGCGTTGAGCCAGTCCAGGAGGTCGCCCTCGTGGTTGGTCTGGCGCACCTCGACCTCGAGCCCCAGCTCGCGGCCCCACTGCTCGCACAGGCCCACCAGGTCGGCGTACGACGTGTGGCCGTAGACCTCCGGCTGCCGACGGCCCAGGCGCCCCAGGTTGGGTCCGTTGAGGACCAGGACCCTCACCGGTCGCCCTCCAGCACGGCGTACGCCGACCGCAGGACCTGCTCGTCGGGCCCGGTCAGGATCCTCGGCCGCCCGAGGTCCACGAGCACGACGAAGCGCAGCTGGTCGCCGCGCGACTTCTTGTCGACCCGCATCGTGGCCACGAGGTCCTCGAACGGCGGCACCTCGACCGGCAGGTCGGCCAGCCGCGTGGGCAGGCCGACGCTCGCCAGGGCGGTGCGGTGGTAGGCGGCCCCGGCCTCACCGAGCCGCCCGGTCAGCCGGGCGAGCTCGGCGACGTAGACCATGCCGAGGGCGACCGCCTCCCCGTGCCGCACGGCGTACGCCGTGCCGCGCTCGATCGCGTGGGCGAGCGTGTGGCCGTAGTTGAGGGCCTCGCGCCCCGGGTGCCCGTCGCGGCCGCCGGTCTCGCGGAGGTCGTCGACGACGACGTCGATCTTGACCTGGACAGCGCGCTCGACCACCTCGCGCAGCTCGGGCGAGGCGGGGTCGAGCACCCGGTCGCCCACCGCGTCGACGACGCGCAGGATCTCGTGGTCTGCGATCAGGCCGCACTTGACGACCTCGCCCATGCCGGCCACCAGCTCGGCCCGCGGCAGCGTGGCGAGCACGTCGAGGTCGCACACCACCCCGGCCGGCTCGTGGAAGGAGCCGACGAGGTTCTTGCCGGCGCCGGTGTTCAGCCCGGTCTTGCCGCCGACGGCGGCGTCGACCATGGCCAGCAACGAGGTCGGCACGTGCACCACGGCCACGCCGCGCAGCCACGTGGCGGCGATGAAGCCGCCCATGTCGGTCGTGGCGCCGCCGCCGACGGTCACCACCGCGTCCGAGCGGGTGAAGCCGGCGCGGCCGAGCTCCTCCCAGGCGTGGGCGGCGGTGGTCACGGTCTTGGCCTGCTCGCCGCTGGGCAGCGCGACCCTGAGCACCTCCAGGTCGCCCAGGTGGGCCTCGACGCGGTCGGCCAGGTCGCCCAGCTCGCCGTCGTGGACGACGGCCACGCGGCGCACGCCCGGGCCGAGCATGGACGCGACGACGTCGAGCACGTCGTGACCCACGACCACGTCGTACGGCGACGCGCCGCCGACGTGCAGCGTCGTCGGCGCCTCGCGCACCGGGCTCACCGGGCCGCCTCCTGCACGGCCGCGACGACGTCCTCGACCGAGCGCCCGTCGGTGTCCACCACGTGCGTGGCGACGGACTCGTAGACGGGGGTGCGCTCGTCGATGAGCTGCTTCATCCGGCCGCGGACGTTGCCCAGCAGCAGCGGCCGGGAGACGCCGAGGCCCACACGCGACGCCGCGTCGGCCAGGCCCACCCGCAGGAACACCACGCGGTGGTCGGCGAGCGCCGCGCGCACGTCGGACCCGGTCACGGCACCCCCGCCCAGCGCCAGCACGCCGTCGTGGCCGGCGAGCGCCGCGAGCACCGCTGCCCGCTCCAGCTCGCGGAAGCGCTCCTCGCCGGAGTCGACGAAGATGTCGGCGACGCTGCGGCCCTCGCTCTCCTCGACGTCGAGGTCGGTGTCGCGGAAGGTCACGTCCCAGGCCTCGGCGAGCCGACGCCCCACCGTGGTCTTGCCGGCGCCCATCGGGCCGACCAGGACCAGCCGCGGAGCCATCAGCGGAACCGGAGCGTGTCGAGGTAGCTCTCGACGTTGCGGCGGGTCTCGGTCACCGAGTCGCCGCCGAACTTCTCCAGGACGGCGTCGGCGAGCACCAGCGCCACCATCGCCTCGGCCACGATGCCGGCGGCCGGGACGGCGCACACGTCGGAGCGCTGGTGGTCGGCCACGGTGGCCTCGCCGGTGGCGACGTCGACCGTGCGGAGCGCGCGGGGCACCGTGGCGATCGGCTTCATCGCGGCCCGGACCCGGAGGACCTCCCCGGTCGACATGCCGCCCTCGGTGCCGCCCGAGCGACCGCTGGCGCGGCGCAGGGCGCCGTCCTCGGTGACGATCTCGTCGTGCGCGAGCGAGCCCGGGGTGGCGGCCAGCTCGAACCCGTCACCGACCTCGACGCCCTTGATGGCCTGGATGCCCATCAGGGCACCGGCCAGGCGGGCGTCGAGCCGACGGTCCCAGTGGACGTGGGAGCCCAGGCCCGGCGGGAGGCCGTGCACCACGACCTCCACGACGCCACCGAGGGTGTCGCCGTCCTTGTGGGCCTGGTCGATGCGCTCGACCATGGCGGCCGAGGCGTCGGTGTCCAGGCAGCGCACCGGGTCGGCGTCGAGGTGGGCCACGTCGTCGGGCCCGGGCACGGAGCCCGCCGGGGCCGGCACGCCGCCGAGCTCGACCACGTGGGAGACCATCCGGGCCCCGGTGGACTGCTCGAGGAAGGCGCTGGCCACCCGGCCGAGGGCCACCCGGGCGGCGGTCTCCCGGGCGGAGGCGCGCTCGAGGATGGGGCGCGACTCGGTGAAGTCGTACTTCTGCATGCCGACCAGGTCGGCGTGGCCCGGGCGCGGGCGCGTGAGCGGGGCGTTGCGGGCCAGGGCCTCGAGCTCCACGGGGTCGACCGGGTCGGCCGACATCACCTTCTCCCACTTGGGCCACTCGGTGTTGCCGACCTCGATGGAGACCGGACCGCCCTGGGACTCGCCGTGGCGCACGCCACCGGTGATCCGGACGGCGTCCTGCTCGAACTTCATCCGCGCGCCACGGCCGTAGCCCAGGCGGCGACGCGCGAGCGCCTCGGAGATGTCGTCGGAGGTGATCCGGACGTGGGCGGGAAGCCCCTCCAGGATCGCGGTGAGCGAGGGACCGTGGGACTCCCCGGCCGTGAGCCAGCGCAGCATGAGTCTAGTCTTTCACGCACGACCGACCGGCCCTGCGAGCGGCGTCAGTAGCCGAGACCGCGGGCGATCCAGGGCCCGGCCAGCCCGCCGACGGCCGCACCGACCAGCATGAACGGGCCGTACGGGAAGCGCTTGCGCAGGCTGCGGTTCCGGGCCGCCAGCGCGGCACCCCCGAGACCGCCCAGGAACACCATCAGCAGGGCCCCGACCAGCAGCTGCGACCAGCCCAGGAAGCCCAGCGCCGGTCCGAGGACGCGCGAGAGCCGGACGTCGCCGAACCCCCAGGCCCCGGCCACCGCCCAGAACAGCCAGAACCACCCCCCGAGCAGGAGCCACCCCAGCCCGGCCCGGTAGAGCGGGGCGAGGTCGTGGTCCACCAGCGCGGCCAGCGGCACCAGGACGGCCAGGGCGGCGTACGTCGGGTGGATGACGCGGGTGGGCAGCAGCGTGGTGCGCCAGTCGATGACCAGGAGGGCCACCCCCACCGGCACGAGCGGCAGCACGAACAGCAGCGCCCCGGTCCACCCGAGCGCGGCCCCGAAGGCGGCCCCGACCAGCCCCGACCAGCCCGCCAGGCGCAGCGCCATCCCCGGGGCGGCCGCGATCTCGGCGTACGGCTGCTTGGGGGGTGGTGGCGCCAGCGTCCCCCGTCGTACGCCCCCGGACGCCTGCGCCGCCGTCTCACCGGGTGGCCCGGAGGCCTCCGACGTGGCGGTGAGCTGGGGCTCGGGCTGGAGCTCGGGCTGGGGATCGGGTCGGACGTCCGGCGTCGGAGCGGGCTCCGCCTCGGGCGCGGGCTCGGGCGCGGGCTCGGGGATGCGCGCGATCCAGCGCGGGGACACCAGGCCCAGCCCTCCGGACACGACCAGCCCCACCGCCGCCGACCCGAGCCACTCCATGCGCCGAGGCTAGGCGAGACCGGCTCCTCCCCGCCCGCTTCTCCACAGACCCGCCGGCCCCCGCCGGCCGAGCAGGGCCGCCAGGCCCGTCGTCGAAACCCGAACCGCACGCCGCCGGCCACCTCGCCAGGCCCCGCCCGGCCACGCCCGGGCCGCGCCGCAGGAACTTCTCCACGAAGTTCTCCACCGTGTCCGTTTCAGCCCGCTTCCCGACGGGGTCTTGTCGGTGGTCGCTGGTTGAGTCTGGTCATGGCCACCTCCTCCCGCACCCGCCGATCGCGTCGCCCCGCGGTCACCCCGGTGCGGGTCGAGGTGCCCGACCTCGACGAGCCGACCGACGTCCTCGCCTACGCACGCGACCAGCGTGACGCCCGCGACCGCGCCGACGCACAGCTGTTCATGGCGGCCGCGGTCTGGGGTGAGCAGCACCCCGCCGAGTCGATCCACGACGCGGCCTGGATGGCACCCACCTACCTCGAACGGCCCCTGGCCGTCGCCGGCGACGGTGCACCACTGGTGGCGGAGTTCGCGATCCCCGAGCTCGCCGCCGCCCTGGGTCTGTCGACTGACTCCGGCCGCAGCCTGATCGGCAGGGCGCTGGAGGTCAAGCACCGCCTCCCCCGCCTCTGGGTACGCGTGGTCGCGGGTCAGGTGCCGGTGTGGCGGGCCAAGAACATCGCCGACCAGACCATCACCCTCACCCCCGAAGCCGCCGGCCACGTGGACAACCGGGTAGCGGCGTACGCCCACAGGGTCGGCTACGCCGCCGTCGAACGCCTGGTCACCGAGGCGATCGCGAGGTTCATGCCCGAGAGGGCTCGGGAGGACGCGGAGAGGGCCGCCGACGGCCGTCACGTCACGTTCCGCCACGACCGGCCAACCCCGGACTCGGCGATTGGCGGGATGACCTACCTCCACGCCCAGCTCGACACCGCCGACGCCCGCGACCTCGACAACGCGCTGTCTCACGAGGCCGCGGTGTTGAAGGCAGGCGGCTGCGACAAATCGCTGGACGTCCGTCGTGCCATGGCCGCCGGGGAGCTCGGACGCCGCCACACCCGTGACCAGCTCACCCTCGACCTGCTCACCACCCAAGACCACCAGGACACGGAGGCTCCGCGACCGGCTGCGCGACCCAAGGCACGCCAGGTGGTCCTGCACGTCCACCTCTCCCACGCCGCCATCACCGGCAGTGGTTCAGGTTGCAGCTGCGAGGGGAACGGATCTCGACAAGGTCGACGGGCCGAGGATGACCTCCACCTGGCCCGGGTCGAGGAGGGCCGACGCATCGTCACCGCCGACCAGGTCCGCGGCTGGTGCGCCAACCCCGACACCCAGATCACCGTCCGGGCCGTCGTCGACACCGAGGACCTGATCCACGTCGAGGCCTACGAGATCCCCGACCGGCTCCAGCACCAGGCCCAGCTCCGCGACCACACCTGCGTCTTCCCCTGGTGCAGCGCACCAGCGAGGAAGGCCGACTGCGACCACGTCATCGCCCACGCCGACGGCGGCCCGACCTGCTCGTGCAACCTCGCGCCCCTGTGCCGACGACACCACCGGCTCAAGACCCACGCACTGTGGACCTACACCACGGTCAGTCCAGGCGCCTACCTGTGGTCCAGTCCCCACGGCTACCAGTTCCTGCGCGACCCCGGCGGAACCAGAGACGTCACCACCGACCGACCACGAATGCCCCCCGGGCCGATCCATCTGCCACGCCAGCGAAAACCACCCACCTAGCCTCACCGCCCCGAGACCTGTCCAGACGGCACCACCTGGACAGGCCACCGGCGTGCCCAGACGCTGCTCCCCGGGTCACCGGGCCTCGACGACGGGCGCAGAACGCCCTGCTCGACCACCAGAGCCCGCGATCCCGAGCCTTCGCGCGTGGACCTCGCCTCAGGAACCGGCGGCAGCACCCGCTCGCCGGGCCAGCTCGGCTCGCGCAGCGGAGCGGAGCAGGTCGACGGGGACGGAGCGGCCGGTCATGAGGCTCACCTGGAGCGCCGCCTGGTGGGCGAGCAGGTCGAGTCCGCCGACGGCCGGGCGACCGGTGTCCTCGGCGGCCGCGAGGAGCGGGGTGAGCCAGGGGTCGTAGACGACCTCGAAGACCGCCGCCACGTCGTCGCAGGCCGACACGATCCGGGGTGTCTGCGCCGACGCCGGAACGGTCGAGACGACCAGGTCGGCGCGCAGGCCGGCGGCGTCCTGCAGCAGCCCGACGCTCACGCGCGGCCCCCGGGCGTACGCCGACACCACGGCGACCGTCTCCTCCGCCCGGGCCGGGTCGCGCACGAGCAGTCGGGCCTCCTGGCAGCCCAGCTCCCCCAGCGCCAGCAGCACCGAGGTGGCGGTCGCGCCACCGCCGAGCACCACGGCCGAGCGGATCGGGTCGTGGACGCGCTCGACGATCGCGGCCATCGCACCGGGCACGTCGGTGTTGAACCCCAGCCGCCTCTGGTCACCGAACACCAGCGTGTTGACCACCCCGGAGACCCTCGACCACTCGTCGAGCCGGTCCACCATCGGCACGACGGTCCGCTTGAGCGGCATCGTCAACGACAGCCCCCGCCACGTCGAGTCGAGTCCGTGGACGAACGGCTCGAGGGTGTCGGGCAGGACCTCGACCGCCTCGTAGGTCCAGTCCAGACCCAGGCGGGCGTACGCCGCCCGGTGCATCGCCGGGGACAGCGAGTGTCGGATCGGTGATCCGAGGACGGCGCACCGCACGGGTCAGCAGGCCGTGGAGGTCTGGCAGTACTGCCGGAACAGCGCGACGTTCTTGAGGTGCTGGGCGTAGGTGTCCGCGTAGCGCGTCTCACCGGTGCGCAAGTTGACCACGACCCAGAACAGCTGCTTGCCCGACGAGGGGTTCAGCGCCGCCTCGATCGTCTTCTCACCCGGCGACCCGATCGGGCCCGGCGGCAGGCCGGGGTAGCGGTAGGTGTTGTAGCGCGAGGCCGACTGCCGCTCGGCGTCGGTCGTGTAGACCGTGCCGGCCTTGCCGGAGATGTAGGCCACCGTCGCGTCGGACTGCAGCGGCATGTTCTGGTCCAGGCGGTTGTAGATCGCGCGGGCCACCTTGGGGTAGTCCTGGTCGCGGCTGGCCTCGAACTCCAGGATGCTGGCCACGGTCAGCACCTGCTCGCTGGTCAGCCCCAGCTTGGCCGCCTTGGTCTTGACGTCGAGCTGCTGCTCGACGGCCACGGTCTTGGCCACCATCTGCTTGACCAGCGCGAGGGCGGTCATCTTGGGCGGGACGGTGTAGGTCGCCGGGAACAGGTAGCCCTCGGGGTTGCCCTTGGCCTCGGCCGGCAGCCCGATCGCGGAGGGGTTGGCCAGCGCCTGGTTCACGGCGCGGCGGGTGAGGTCGGTCTTCTTCACGATCGTGGCCACGATCGTCTTGACCCGCGCCCCCTCGGGCACGGTCACGAGGCTCTGGACGAGGCTGGCGGGGTCGACGAGCACCCCGAGCGCCTCGCTGGCCTTCATCTGCTTCTTCAGCTCGTAGTAGCCGACTTGGATGTTGCGCGACTTGTCGTTGCCGGCGGCTGCCTTGGTGAACGCGTCGACGCTGGCGACGACGCCCGCCTGCTTGAGGTCGCGGGCGATCTGGGTCGACGTGGCGCCCGACTTCACCTGGTAGAGCACCTGACCGGTGCCGGGGCCCGCGTAGTCGGGGGCGTCGGCGAACTTGGCCTGGAGCTGGCCCAGGGCGTACTTGCCGCCGAAGTAGCCGCCGCCGACCAGGACGAGGAGCACCAGGAGCACCGGCAGGCAGCCGCGGAACCGGCGACGGCGCCGCCGCGGGGCGTCGTACGCCGCCCGGTCGTCCTGGTCGTCCCGGTCGTCGTGGAAGTCGTCGTCGTAGGGGTCCCCGTGGGGTCCCTGGTCGACCTGGTGGTCGGCGGAGGGGTCCTGCTCCTCGCGACCGAAGCCGATCTGGCTCACGCGTGCGTCCCTACTCGTCCGTGTCCTCGACCCGGACGAGCTCGCCGGCCTCGAGACCGGTCTGCCGTTCGCGTTCGAGAGCTCCCTGCAGGATCACGACGGCGGCGGCCTGGTCGACCACTGCACGACGCTTCTTGCCCTTCTTGCCCTGGGCCCGCAGCTGGCTCTCGGCCGTCACGGTGCTCAGGCGCTCGTCGCACAACCGCACGGGGACGGGGCGCACCCGCACCGCCAGGTCGTTGACGAACGCTCGCACCTTACCGGCCGAGGGCCCCTCGCCCCCGGACATCGAGCGCGGCAGGCCGACGTAGATGCGACGCGCGTCGAGCTCCTCGACCAGCTGCGCGAGCCGGTCCAGGTCGCCTCGGCCACGCTGCACGGTCTCCACCGGCGTGGCCAGGATGCCGGAGGGGTCGCTGCTCGCGACCCCGATGCGGGCGTCGCCCGGGTCGATCCCCAGGCGTACGCCGCGCAGGCCGGCGTCGGTGCTCAGCGGCCCGCCCGCCCCTCGTGCACGGCCGACCGGATCGCGGCGAGCGCCTGCGCGGCCTGGTCGACCTCGGTGCCACCCCCCTGGGCGACGTCGTCCTTGCCGCCGCCCTTGCCCCCGAGCACCTGCGAGGCGGTGCGCACCAGGGCGCCGGCCGAGAGCCCGGCCGCACGACCGGCCTCGTTGACCGCGACCACGACCGCGGCCTTGCCGCCGGAGGTCCCGACCACCGCGACCACCCCGGGGCGGTCCGAGGCCAGGCGCTGGCGCACGTCGAGCGCGAGCGTGCGCACGTCGCCGCCGCCCGCTCCCTCGACCTCGCGGGCCACCAGCGCCACGCCGTCGACGTCCTCGGCGGCGGAGGCGAGGTCGGCGGCACCGGCCAGCAGCTGGGCCACCCGCGCCTTCTCGACCTCCTTCTCGACCGACCGCAGCCGCTCGACCAGGTCCTGCACGCGACCGACGAGGTCGTCGGGACGGGTCTTGAGCAGCGTGGTCAGCTCCCCGACCAGGTCGCGCTCGCGCGCCAGGTAGGAGAAGCCCTCGACGCCGGTGAAGGCCTCGATGCGCCGGTTGCCCGAGCCGACCGAGGCCTCGGAGGTCACCACCACGGTGCCGACCTGGCTGGAGTGCTCGACGTGGGTGCCGCCGCACAGCTCGCGCGACCAGGGGCCGCCGATCTCGACGACCCGCACCTGGCCCACGTCGTAGGTCTCGCCGAACAGTGCCAGCGCGCCCCACTCCTTGGCCTCGGGCAGGGTCATGTACTGCCACGACACCGGGAGGTCGGCGCGCAGGGCGCGGTTGGCGACGTCCTCGACGTCGCGCACCTGCTGCGGGCTCAGGGCGCTGGTCCACCCGAAGTCCAGGCGCAGGTAGCCCGGGCGGTTGTAGGAACCGGCCTGCAGCGCGGTCGGGCCGAGCACCTCGCGCAGCGCGGCGTGCACCACGTGGGTGCCGGAGTGCGCCTGGCGCGCGCCGGTGCGCCACTCGGGGTCGACGCGGGCGTGCACGGCCGCGCCGGCGGAGAGCTCGCCGTCGAGCACCCGCACCTGGTGGACAACCAGACCCTTGACCGGTCGCTGGACGTCGAGGACCTCCAGCGTGCCGCCGTCGAACTCGATGGTGCCGGCGTCGGCCGCCTGCCCACCGGACTCGGCGTAGAACGGGGTGCGGTCCAGGACCAGCTCGCCGACCTCGCCGCTGGCCAGGGTGCTCACGGCCCGCCCGCCGCCGAGCAGCGCCAGCGGACGCGACTCGGTCTCGAGGGTCTCGTAGGCCAGCCACTCGGTCGGGCCGTGCTCGGTGAGGATGTCGCGGTAGGTGCCGGTGTCACCGTGGCCGCCCTTCTTGGCCTTGGCGTCGGCCCGCGCGCGCTCGCGCTGCTGGGTCATCAGCTGCCGGAAGCCGGCCTCGTCGACCGAGAGGCCCTGCTCGCTCGCCATCTCCAGGGTCAGGTCGATCGGGAACCCGTAGGTGTCGTGGAGCGCGAACGCCTGGTCGCCGGCGAGCTGGCTGCCACCGGCCGACTTCACGCCGGCCGCCGCGGTGTCGAAGATCGTGGTGCCGGTGCGCAGGGTCTGCCGGAAGGCGTCCTCCTCGGCGTACGCCACCTTCGCGATGCGCTCCCAGTCGGTGTGCAGGCCGGCGTACGTCTCGCCCATCTTGTCGCGGCTGACGGGCATCAGCTCGGGCAGCGCGCGGTCCTCGTAGCCGAGCAGCCGCATCGAGCGCACGGCCCGGCGCAGCAGCCGCCGCAGCACGTAGCCACGGCCCTCGTTGCCGGGGGTGACGCCGTCGCCGATCAGCATCATCGAGCTGCGCACGTGGTCCGCGACCACCCGGAACCGCACGTCGTCGCCGGGGTCGACGCCGTAGCGGCGGCCGGTGAGCTCCATGGCGCGCTCGATCACGGGGTACATCACGTCGATCTCGTACATGTTCTTCTTGCCCTGGAGCAGGAAGGCGACGCGCTCGAGGCCCATGCCGGTGTCGATGTTCTGCTTCGGCAGGGCGCCAGCGATGTCGAAGTCGGTCTTGGACCGCACGGCCGAGAGCTCGTCCTGCATGAAGACCAGGTTCCAGATCTCCAGGTAGCGGTCCTCGGCGCCGAAGTCGCCGTCGGCCCCGAACTCCGGACCGCGGTCGTAGAGGATCTCCGAGCAGGGGCCGCCGGGGCCCGGCACGCCCATCGACCAGTAGTTCTCGCTCTTGCCCAGCCGGATGATCCGGTCGTCGGGCAGGCCGGTGATCTTCTGCCACAGGGCCACGGCCTCGGGGTCGTCCTCGTAGACGCTGGGGTAGAGCTTGCTCTCCTCCAGGCCCCAGCCGCCGTCGGCGACCGGCTTGGTGACCAGGTCCCAGGCCAGCTCGATGGCGCCGGTCTTGAAGTAGTCGCCGAAGCTGAAGTTGCCGCACATCTCGAAGAAGGTGCCGTGGCGGGTGGTCTTGCCGACGTCCTCGATGTCGGGGGTTCGGATGCACTTCTGCACGCTGGTGGCCCGCGGCCACGGGGGCGTCTCCTGCCCGAGGAAGTAGGGCTTGAACGGCACCATGCCCGCGTTGACGAACAGCAGGTTCGGGTCGGGCACCAGCAGGGAGGCCGAGGGCACCACCTGGTGGCCGGCCGCCTCGAAGTGCGTGAGGAAGGCGCGGCGGATGTCGGCGGTGTCCATGGCTAGCTGATCTCCGGTTCGGTGGTGGTGGACGGGTCGAGCGGTGCGGGCGTGGGGCCGGGGGCGATCTCGGGCGGGCCGGCGGGCCGGTCCAGGCCCAGGCGGGTGCGGAGCTCGGTCTCCTTCTCGCGCTGGCCGGCGCGGACCTCCTCGCCGAACAGCTGGGCCCCCAGGGCGAGACCGGCCCACCGGTCGCGCAGCCCGTCGGGGGTGAAGGACTCGGCGGCGCGACGGGCCTTGGTCATGGCGTAGACCCCGGCCCCGGCCCCGATCACGAACCAGGTGCCGCGACTCATGCGGCCTCGGCCGGGGTGGTGCCGGGGGCCGATCCGACGGGCGTGGTGCGCTCGCGGCGCCAGGCGTCCTTCATCTCCCGGCGTCGCTGCTTGCGGGCACGGCGGGTCTCTCGGCGCACCTCGAAGCGGATCCGGTTGCGCGACTCGGCCGACAGCGCACGGCGTACGCCGTGGCCCAGGGAGACCGCGCGCACCAGGGGCTCACCCAGCGTGGCGCTGAGCAACAGCCGGTCCGGGACGGCGGCGCGGTCGGTGCCCGTCGCGGGCTCGCTCCCCGCGTCCGTGATGACGTACGCCGAGGGCTGGTCCTCGCCCCGGTGGCCGGCCGGTCGCTCGACGCGGGTCGCCAGCGCGTCGAGCCGGGCCGCGAGCGCAGCGGTCTCGGCCCGGGCGGCCGCCAGCTCGGCGCGGTCCCGCCTGCTCCGGGCCGCACCCGCCAGCAGGGCGACCACGAGGACGAGGAGGACCACGGCGATGACTCCGGCGCCGACGACGACGGGCAGGGCGATCTCCATGGG
The DNA here is from genome assembly GCF_054778395.1 of Nocardioides korecus. Classification (NCBI taxonomy): domain Bacteria; kingdom Bacillati; phylum Actinomycetota; class Actinomycetes; order Propionibacteriales; family Nocardioidaceae; genus Nocardioides; species Nocardioides korecus. The sequence goes on from NZ_BAAGZO010000009.1 coordinate 18,864, forward strand.
GTCCGACCCTACCTGCCCCGGACGAGACGCCGGATGCGCTCCCAGCGCTCCTTGACCGCGCCCTCGGCACCCAGCGAGGTCGGGACGTAGTAGGTGGCGTCGGCGACCACGTCGGGGGCGTACTGCTGCTCGGCGATCCCGAAGGGCGCGTCGTGGGAGTACTGGTAGCCCTTCCCGTGACCGAGCTTCTTCGAGCCCGCGTAGTGGGCGTCGCGCAGGTGGGAGGGCACCGGCCCGATCTTGCCCGCGCGCACGTCGGCGCTGGCCGCGTCCACCGCCTTGATCACCGCGTTGGACTTCGGGGCCAGGGCCAGCGCGATCACGGCCTGGGCCAGGTTGAGCCGGGCCTCGGGCATGCCGATCAGCTGCACGGCCTGCGCCGCGGCGACCGCCGTCGTCAGCGCGGTGGGGTCGGCCAGCCCGATGTCCTCGCTGGCCAGCACCACCAGGCGGCGCGCGATGAACCGGGGGTCCTCCCCCGCCTCGACCATCCGCGCGTAGTAGTGCAGCGCCGCGTCCGCGTCCGACCCCCGGATCGACTTGATGAACGCGCTGATCACGTCGTAGTGCTGGTCGCCTTGCCGGTCGTAGCGCACGGCCGCCCGGTCGACGGCCCGCTCGCAGGCCTCGAGGTCGACCTCCACCGGCTCGGGCGCCTCGTCGGTCGCGCCCTCCTCGTCGGTCGCGCCCGTCGGGACCACCGCTCCCGCCGCGGCCTCGAGGTAGGTCAGCGACCGCCGCGCGTCCCCGCCGGCGAGCCGGACCAGGTGGTCCAGGGCGTCGTCGGTCAGGCGCACGCGCCCGCCGAGCCCGCGCTCGTCGGCCAGGGCCCGCTCGATCACGCCCCGCACGTCGTCGTCGGTGAGCGGCTCCAGGGTCAGCAGCAGCGAGCGCGAGAGCAGCGGGGAGATCACCGAGAAGAACGGGTTCTCGGTCGTGGCCGCCACCAGGGTCACCCAGCGGTTCTCCACACCCGGCAGCAGCGCGTCCTGCTGGGCCTTGGAGAAGCGGTGCACCTCGTCGACGAACAGCACCGTCTCCTGGCCCGTCCTGACCAGGCGGTTGCGGGCGGTGTCGATCGCCGCCCGCACCTCCTTGACCCCGGCGGAGACGGCCGACACCTCGATGAAGTGCCGGTGGGTGACACCGGAGACGATCGAGGCGATGGTGGTCTTGCCGGTGCCCGGCGGGCCCCACAGGAGCAGCGCCATCGACTGGTCACCCTCGACCAGCCGGCGCAGCGGGGACCCCGCGGCGAGCAGGTGCTGCTGGCCGACCAGCTCCTCCAGCACCCGTGGGCGCATCCGCACCGCGAGCGGGGCCGAGGCATGCGCGTTGCCCGAGAGCGTGCCGCCCCCGGGACCCGGGGTCCCAGGAGCGCTGTCGGCCCCCTCGTAGGTGAAGAGCCCGTCGCTCACCCGGTGGTCACTCCAGCCGGACGCGGGGGTCGAGCACGGCGTAGGCGATGTCGACCAGGATGTTGGCGATCACGATCGCGACCGAGGCGACCAGCACGATGCCCAGGATCAGCGGCAGGTCCTGGTTGCGGATGGCCTGGATCGAGGTGCGGCCGATGCCCGGCAGGCTGAACACGGTCTCGGTCAGCACCGCGCCGCCGATCAGCGTGGCCACGTCGATGCCGAACTGGGTCACGACCGGCGTCAGCGCGCTTCGCAGCGCGTGGCGGTAGACCACGCGGCGCTCGGAGATCCCCTTGGACCGGGCGGTCTTGATGTAGTCCTCGCCCAGGACCTCGAGCATCGACCCGCGGGTGAGCCGGGTGTACGTCGCCGCCGAGATCATCGCCAGCGTGATCCACGGCAGGATCAGGTGAAAGACCCACTGGTTCAACCCGGCCGAGAGCGGCTTGTAGCCGCCGGGCGGGAAGATCTGGAAGCCCGCGAGCGTGAGCTTGTAGTACAGGAAGTAGATCAGGCCCAGGCCGAGGACGAACGACGGCACCGAGTAGAAGATCAGCGAGATCACGGTCAGGCTGCGGTCGGCGAAGCTGCGGGGGCGTACGGCGGACACCACCCCGCTGACCACGCCGAGCACCACCCAGAGGATGGCCGAGCCGACGACCAGCGACAGCGTGATCGGCAGCGCCTGGCCGATGACCTGGGTGACCGGGAGCTGGAAGTAGTAGTCGGTGCCGAGGTCGCCCTTAAGGGCGTTGCCGGCGAACCGGAGGTACTGCTCCCAGATCGGGTCGTTGAGCCCGAGCCGCTGCTCGATCAGCCGGATCGAGGTGGGGGTGGCGTTGTGGCCGGCCATCCGACGGGCGACGTCGTTGGGCACCAGGAAGAACAGCGCGAAGACCAGCACCGAGATGATCCAGATGACCAGGATCCCGGTGAGGATGCGCTTGAGCAGGAACTTCAGCACGAGGGACTCGTCCTCACTTCGCCAGGATGCGGTCGATGCGCGGGTCGACCGCGTCGCGGACGCCGTCACCGAGCAGGTTGAAGGCCAGGGTCGTCAGCACCAGGGCGAGGCTGGGGAACGCGAGGTACCACCAGGCCTCCTGGTAGACGCCCTGGGAGCTGCTGATCATGCCGCCCCAGTCGGGGGTCGGCGGCTGGATGCCCAGCCCCAGGAACGACAGCGCCGCCTGGGTCAGGATGACGACGGGCACCAGCAGGCTCGCGTAGATGATCACCGGGGCCAGCACGTTGGGCAGGATGTCGACGACCATGATCCGGGTGTTGCTCGCTCCCAGCGACCGGGCGCCCTCCACGAACTCGCGCTCCTTGAGCGAGAGCACCTGACCGCGCACGATCCGGGCCACCGAGGCCCAGCTGAAGAAGCCGATCACCAGGACCGAGATGGTCAGGCTGGGGCTGAAGATCGAGACCAGCGAGATCGCGACCAGCAGGAACGGCACCGACAGGACGACGTCGACCAGGCGGGCCAGCACGGTGTCGACCCAGCCGCCGAAGTAGCCGGCCGTGATGCCGACCGCGGTGCCGACGGCGACGGTCAGCAGGGTGGCGACGACGCCGACGCCGAGCGAGACCCGGGCGCCGTAGGCGATCCGGACCAGGATGTCGCGGCCCAGGTCGTCGGTGCCGAACCAGAAGGTGCCGTTGGGGCCCACCGGCAGGCCGCTCTCGTCCAGACCCGTCTGGCGGTACTGGGTGTTCGGGGAGTGACCGGTGATCGCGGCGACGAGCGGGGCGAAGATCGCGAGCAGCACGATCAGGACGATGAAGAGCAGCGAGATCATCGCGACCTTGTCGCGGCGCAGCCGCCGCCAGGCCAGCTCCCAGGGGCCGCGGCCCTTGATCGCGGCCGGCTTCGCGGCCTCCGGGGGCTCGGGGGTGGTGCGGGGGGCGGACTCGTCGACGCTCATCGCGCGGCCTCCTCGTTCTCGGGGCCGCCGGGGACCGTGGTGGCCACGCCGTCCACCCGGACCACCTCGGTGTCCTCGATCTGCGGCTTGAAGTCGGTGAGCTTCTGCTCCGGCGTCATCGGGTGCAGGCACGCGTGGAGGTGGGTGTCGGCGTCACCGGGGAAGGACACCTGGAGCGGGACGGTCTCGACGCAGTCGCGCTGGGCCTTGGGGCAGCGCGGGTGGAACCGGCACCCGGTCGGCGGGAAGATCGGCGAGGGGATGTCACCGGCGAGCACGATCCGCTCGCGCGCCTCGGCGGCGTCCGGGTCGGCCGGCGGGAGCGCGGAGAGCAGCGCCCGGGTGTAGGGGTGCCGGCTGTTGTCGAACAGCTCGTTGGCCGGGGCGGTCTCGACCACCTTGCCGAGGTACATCACCGCGATCCGGTCGCTGACGTGGCGCACCACCGACAGGTCGTGGCTGATGAAGATGTAGGTCAGGCCGAACTCCTTCTGGAGGTCGTCGAGCAGGTTGAGCACCTGCGCCTGGATCGAGACGTCGAGGGCCGAGACCGGCTCGTCGCACACGATGATCTTGGGCTTCAGCGCCAGGGCGCGGGCCACGCCGATCCGCTGGCGCTGGCCGCCGGAGAACTCGGCCGGGAACCGGTTGTAGTGCTCGGGGTTGAGCCCCACGAGCTCCATCAGCTCCTGGACCCGCCGCTTCTGGCCGCCCTTGTCGTCGATCTTGTGGATGCGGAAGGCGTCGCCGATGATCGAGCCCACCCGGCGCCGGGGGTTCAGCGAGCCGTAGGGGTCCTGGAAGACCATCTGCATCTCGCGGCGCAGCGGGCGCATCTCGCGGCGCGACAGCGTGCTGATGTCGGTGCCGTCGAACTCGACGGTGCCGTCGGTGAGGTCGTAGAGACGGGTCAGGCACCGGGCCAGGGTCGACTTGCCGCAGCCGGTCTCCCCCACCAGTCCCAGGGTCTCCCCCGGGTAGACCTCGAGGCTGACGTCGTCGACGGCCTTGAGGGTGTCCTTGCCGCCGCCGAGCAGCCGGTTGCTGCTCACGGGGAAGTGCTTCTTGACGTTGCTCGCACGCAGCAGGGGCGTGGCAGCCGGGGCTGCGGAGGTCATGCGACTCCTTCGTTCTCGTCCGTGGCGAGCAGGGAGGCCCGCAGCTCGGTGCGCAGCTGCTCGCGCTCCTCGCGGTGCCCGGGCAGGAAGCACGCCGAGTCGTGCCCGGGCGTGCGGAAGACCTCGAGCAGCTCGGGGGTCTCCTCCCGGCAGCGGGCGAAGGCGTAGGGGCACCGGGGGGCGAACGGGCACCCCGCGGGCAGGTTGATCAGGCTGGGCGGCGCGCCCTTGATCGGCAGCAGCCGCTCGCCGATGCTGTCGCGGCGCGGCAGCGAGGCCAGCAGCCCCTCGGTGTAGGGGTGGTGGTTGGCGTAGAAGGTGTCGCGGCGCGAGGCCCGCTCGGCCACGCGACCGGCGTACATCACCACGACGTCGTCGGCCATCTCGGCCACGACCCCGAGGTCGTGGGTGATCAGCACGATCGCGGTGCCGAACTCCTCCTGGAGCCGGCGCATCACGTCGAGCACCTGGGCCTGGACCGTCACGTCGAGCGCGGTGGTCGGCTCGTCGGCGATCAGCAGGTCGGGGTTGAGCGCCATCGCCATCGCGATCATCACGCGCTGGCGCATGCCGCCGGAGAACTGGTGCGGGTAGTCGTCCACCCGCTGGCGCGGCTTGGGGATCCCCACGAGACCGAGCAGCTCGACGGCGCGCTCCTTGGCGGCCTTCTTGCTGACGTCCTTCTTGTGGGAGCGGATCATCTCCACGATCTGCCACCCCACGGAGTACGCCGGGTGGAGGCTGGTCAGCGGGTCCTGGAAGATCATCCCGATCCGCACGCCGCGGATCGCCCGCAGCTGCTTGTCGGTGGCGGTCAGCAGGTCGACACCGTCGAACCTGGCCTGACCGCTGACCTGGGCACCGCGGGTGAGTCCGGTCAGCGTCTGCGTCGAGACGCTCTTGCCGCTGCCGGACTCACCCACGATGCCGAGGGTCTTGCCACGGTCCACCTCGAAGGAGACGCCTCGTACGGCTTGGACGACTCCGTCATCGGTCTTGAAGGAGACCTTGAGGTCGTCGACTTCGAGGAGGGCCATCTACATCACTCCTGGTAGCTCTTGTCGATCCAGACGTTGGCCGGGTCGAACTGCTGGAACGCCTCGATGTAGATGGCGTTGTGGACGTGCTCCGCGTGGTAGTTCGCGGTCTTGGGCTGGGTGATCGGGAAGAACGCGGCGTTCTTCATGACCGCCTTGTCGGCCTCGGCCCAGAGCTTGTCCGAGTCCGCCTGGGTCAGGGCCGTCGAGGCCTTCTTGATCAGCGCGTTGGTGGCGCTGTCGTCGTAGAGACCGTAGTTGGAACCGTTCGGCGGGAACGACGGGGCCCCCGAGAACAGCGGGGCGAAGAAGGACAGGGCGGCGTTGCCGTACCAGTCCGAGCCCCAACCACCGAGCGACAGGTCCCAGACGCCGGACTTGGCCTTCGACGGGTCCTGGAGGTACTTGGTGTAGAAGTCCGCGTTGCTGGCCGAGACCCCGACGACCTTCAGCCCGACCTTGGACAGGTCCTGCTGGATGGTCTGGAAGCTCTTGGTGCTGCCCTCGGACTCGTTGCGGTAGAGCACCTTGATGGTGGTGCCGCTCTTGACGCCGGCCTGCTGGAACAGCGCCTTGGCCTTGGACGTGCTGTGCGGGTACAGGTCGAAGTTCTCCGACCCGTCGATGTTCTCGGGCAGCACGTGGCTCAGCGGCGTGTTGACCTCCTTGCCACCGAGGACCTGGACCAGGTTGTCGCGGTCCAGGGCGTAGGAGAGGCCCTGACGGAACTTCACGTTCTGCATCGCCTTGTTGGCGTTGGGCGACTGCAGGTTGTAGATCACGTAGGGGTTGGTCGAGGACGTCTCACCGATGTTCAGGTTCGGGTCCTTCTTCTTGACCAGGCCGGGAACCGCGGTGGGCGGCGGGAAGGTGTCCCACGCCATGTCGGCTTCCTTGGTGTTGGCCTCCAGCTGCTGCTGGATGTTCTCCTGCTGACCGGTCTCGTTGACCTCGACCTTGTTGACGTAGGCCTTGCGGATCGGGTCCGTCGAGGGGTCCCACGCGGGGTTGCGGGAGAACGAGATCGACTTGGTCGGCTGGTAGTCGTCGATCTTGTAAGGGCCGTCGGAGATCTGGTTCTGGCCCAGCTTGGTGCTGCCCGGGGCGTACTTCAGCACCTCCTTGGGGGCCGGCGAGAAGGCCGGGAGGGTCAGCATGTCGACCATGTACGACGCCGGCTGGGTCAGCTTGAAGACCACGGTGCTCGCGTCCTTGGCCACCACGCCGGGCAGGTCGGTGCCCTCGATGTACTTCTCCACGTCGGCCGCGGTCGCCGGCTTGGCGCCCTTCTTGGCGTACGGCGCGGCGAAGTCGGCGCAGAACTTGGAGTACCCGTCGATCAGGTTGGCGAAGTCGGGCGTGCCACCGAAGGGCTGGATCGGGTTGCAGGTGCGCTTGACGCCGCGGACGACGTCCTCGGCGGTGACCGCACGCTCGGGGGAGGTGTTCCACTTCACGCCCGAGCGCAGCTTGATCGTGTAGGTCTTGCCGTCCTTGCTGATCCCGCCGTTGCTCGTGCTGGGGATCTCGGTGGCCAGGTCGGCGTAGGGCTTGTCGGTCTGGCCCTTCTTGGCCGGGAACGTGAAGAGCTGACGGCTCCACAGGCGCAGCCCGAGGTAGCCGCCGGAGTAGTAGGAGACGTTGGGGTCCATGTAGTCGACGTCACCGACGCCGAGCATGTTCAGGGTGCCGCCCTTGACCGGCGTGCCAGCGCCGCTGTCGGACGACGAACCCGACCCGCCTGAGCCACCGACGCCGCACCCGGCGGCGATCAGCACGGTCACCGACGCCGCGGCGACAGCCGCGAGCCCCCGGCGCTTTGTGTTCTTCATCTGTTTCCTCCTCGAGTCCCGACCGGCGGCCGGACCGCCTCACCCTAAGAACGTGACCCGGGTCGCTCAACGCGAGCCACCCCGGACTGGGCATTCGTTACCTATCCGAGACGTGTCGGACATCGACCGACGGTCTTCCTCAGACGTCGGCGGGAGACGGGACCTTCTTCGGCTCGGGGCCGTCCACACCGGCCTCCTTGCGCTGCTGCGGCGTGATCGGGGCCGGCGCCTGGGTGAGCGGGTCGTAGCCGCCCCCGGACTTGGGGAACGCGATCACCTCGCGGATCGACTCGGCGCCGGCGAGCATGGCCACGATCCGGTCCATGCCGACCGCGATCCCGCCGTGGGGCGGCGCGCCGAACTTGAAGGCGTCAAGCAGGAAGCCGAACTTCTCCTGCGCCTCGTCCTCGGTCAGGCCCATCACGGCGAAGACGCGCTTCTGCACGTCCTCGCGGTGGATCCGGATCGAGCCGCCGCCGAGCTCGCTGCCGTTGCAGACGATGTCGTAGGCGTAGGCCAGGGCGCTGCCGGGGTCGGTGTCGAAGGTGTCGGCGTACTCCGGCTTGGGACCGGTGAAGGCGTGGTGCACGGCCGTCCAGGCGCCCGCCCCCACGGCGACGTCACCGCTGGCGACCGCGTCGGAGCTGGGCTCGAACATGGGCGCGTCCACGACCCAGGTGAAGGCGAAGGCGCTCTCGTCGATCAGGCCGCCGCGGCGGCCGATCTCCAGGCGGGCCGCGCCGAGCAGGGCCCGGCTGGGCTTGGCCGCGCCGGCCGCGAAGAAGATGCAGTCGCCCGGCTGGGCCCCCACGTGGGCGGCGATGCCGGCGCGCTCGTCCTCGGAGATGTTCTTGGCCACCGGGCCGGTCAGCTCGCCGTCCTCCTTGACCAGGAGGTAGGCAAGCCCGCGGGCGCCGCGCTGCTTGGCCCACTCCTGCCAGGCGTCGAGCTGCTTGCGGGGCTGGCCGGCGCCACCGGGCATGACCACGGCACCGACGTAGTCGCTCTGGAAGACCCGGAACGGCGTCTGGGCGAAGAAGTCGGTGCACTCGACCAGCTCCAGGCCCATCCGCAGGTCCGGCTTGTCGGAGCCGAAGCGGCGCATCGCCTCGGCGTACGTCATCCGCGGGATCGGCCGGGGGATCTCGACGTCGATCGTGGCCCACATCGCGGCCAGGACGTCCTCCATCAGGGCCATCACGTCGTCCTGGTCGACGAAGCTCATCTCGATGTCGAGCTGGGTGAACTCCGGCTGCCGGTCGGCGCGGAAGTCCTCGTCGCGGTAGCAGCGCGCGATCTGGTAGTAGCGCTCGAGGCCGGCGACCATCAGCAGCTGCTTGAACAGCTGCGGGCTCTGCGGGAGGGCGTACCAGCTGCCCGGCTGCAGGCGGGCCGGCACCAGGAAGTCACGCGCCCCCTCGGGGGTCGAGCGCGTCAGGGTCGGGGTCTCCACCTCGACGAAGGCGTGCGCGTCCATCGTGTCGCGCACGGCCTTGTTGACCTTGCTGCGCAGGCGCAGGGCGGCGGCCGGGCCGCTGCGCCGCAGGTCGAGGTAGCGGTGGCGCAGGCGCGCCTCCTCCCCCACCTCGCCGCCGCCGGTCGCGGTGTCGTCGATCGGGAAGGGCAGCGGTGCGGCGGCGCTGAGCACCTCGACCTCGGAGGCGACGACCTCGATCTCGCCGGTGGGCAGCTGCGGGTTCTGGTTGCCCTCGGGGCGCAGGCCGACGGTGCCGGTGACCTTGAGGCAGTACTCGCTGCGCAGCTGGTGGGCGACCGCCTCGTCGCGGATCACCACCTGCACGACGCCGCTGGCCTCGCGCAGGTCGATGAAGGCCACGCCGCCGTGGTCGCGGCGGCGCGCCACCCACCCGGCGAGGGTGACGACGGTGTCGACGTGCTCGGCCCGGAGGGTGCCGGCGTCGTGGGTGCGGATCACTGCTGCTCCTGTTCGTTGCTGCGGACGCGCGGGCGGAGGTCCTCCACCGGCGGTGTCCAGGTCGTGAGGTCGACCGGCGACTGGTCGCCGGTGCGGATGTCCTTGATCTCGTGGGGCTGGTCGGTCCCCGACGGGAAGAGGACGAAGGGGATCCCGCGCCGCTCGGCGTACTTGATCTGCTTGCCGAACTTGGCCGCGGTGGGCGCCACCTCGCACGGTACGCCGTTGCCGCGGAGCTGCTCGGCGGCGGCGTCGCTGGTCGCGCGGCTCTCCTCGTCGGTGACGGCGACCAGGACGGCGCTCGGCACCGACCGGTCGGCCACCAGGGTGCCGCGCGAGAGCAGGGGCACCAGCAGGCGGCTGACGCCCAGGGAGATGCCCACGCCGGGGTACGTCGTGCGGCCGTCGCTCGCCAGGGAGTCGTAGCGGCCGCCCGAGCAGATCGAGCCGAGCGACTCGTGGCCGTGCAGGCGGGTCTCGAAGACGGTGCCGGTGTAGTAGTCCAGGCCCCGGGCGATGGACAGGTCGGCGACGATCTCGACGCGGTCGGTGACCAGCGGCGCGCAGCCCGCGACGACCGCGGCCAGCTCGGCCAGGCCCTCCTCGAGCAGCTCGTGCTCGACGCCGAGGGCGCGCACCCGCTCCACGAAGGAGGTGTCGGGCGTGCAGATGGTCGCCAGCTCCAGGCAGCGGTCGGCCTGCCCGGCGTCGAGCCCGGCGTCGGCGACCAGGAGGGCGTGCACCCGCTCGGCGGGGAGCTTGTCGAGCTTGTCGACCACCCGCATGACGGCCTCGACGTCGGTGGCGCCGAGGCCGGCGTAGAAGCCCTGGATCAGCTTGCGGTTGTTCACCTGGAGCCGGAAGCCCGGCAGGCCCAGCAGCTGGGGGTCGGCCAGGCGTCCCATCGCCGAGAGCATCACCCGCGCCACCTCGACGTCGTGGTGGAAGGCGAGGGTGTCGCGGCCGATCACGTCGATGTCGGCCTGGGTGAACTCGCGGAAGCGGCCCTCCTGGGGGCGCTCGCCGCGCCAGACCTTCTGCACCTGGTAGCGACGGAACGGGAAGTCCAGCTTGCCGGCGTTCTCCAGCACGTAGCGCGCGAAGGGGACCGTCAGGTCGAAGTGCAGGCCGAGCTGCTTGGCGGGGTCGACCTCGTCCTGGCCGGTGTCGTGGATGCGTCGCAGGACGTAGACCTCCTTGGAGGTCTCGCCCTTGCGCAGCAGCTGGTCCAGCGGCTCCACGGCGCGGGTCTCGACGCCGGAGAAGCCGTGCAGCTCGAAGGTCTCGACGAGCCGCGCGACGACCTGCTGCTCGACCACGCGCTGGGCGGGCAGCAGCTCGGGGAACCCGCTGAGCGGGGTGGGCTTGCTCATGGGACTACAGACCTCGCGTGACGGGGCTCGACGGGCCGCTCTCGTCGAGCAGCTCGAGCAGGTAGGGGTTGGTGGCGCGCTCGCGGGCGATGCTGGTCTGCTCGCCGTGGCCCGGCAGCACGACGACGTCGTCGCGCAGCGTCAGGACCTTCTCGCGCAGGCTGCGCAGCATCGTGGGGTGGTCCCCGCCGGGCAGGTCGGTGCGGCCGATGGAGCCGGCGAAGAGCAGGTCGCCGGAGAACATGATCTCGGCGACGTCGGGCTGGTCGTCGTACGGCGTCCGGAAGGTGACCGATCCCTCGGTGTGGCCCGGGGTGTGGTCGACCACGAACGACAGGCCGGCGAGCTCGAGGGTCTGGAGGTCGGTGAGCTCCTCGACACGGTCGGGCTCGGCGAACTCGTACCTGCCCCCGAGCAACATCGAGGTGGTCTCCGCCGACATCCCCGCCATCGGGTTCGCCAGCAGGTGCCGGTCGCGCGGGTGGATCCAGGCGGTGGCGTCGTACGTCCCGGCGACGGGGGCCACGCACCACATGTGGTCCACGTGCCCGTGGGTGACCAGCACGGCGACCGGCTTGAGGCGGTGCTCGCGCACCACGTCGGCCACGCCGGGGGCCGCGTCCTTGCCGGGGTCGATCACCACGCACTCCGCGCCGGGGCCGGTCGCCGCGACGTAGCAGTTGGTGCCCCACGGCCCGGCCGGGAAGCCTGCGATCAGCACGTGTTCGTCTCCTGGTTCGGGAGTGGATCAGGGGTCGCGTCCCGGGGTCGGGGACTGAGCAAGCCTACTGTCCCGGGCGGGGTGGCCCGGCATGGCTACGATGAACCCCGGTCGGCCCCGGGCCGGCCCGCTTCCCCCTACCGACGCAGAAACAGGTGCAGCCACGTGACCGCGCACGGCAACTCCCCCGTCGACGAGCAGGACCCCGCCGCCTCGAGCGAGACCGGCGCGGCCCCCGACGAGACGGCCTCCACCGGCGCCGCCCCCGAGTCTCCCTCCTCCGGGGCCGTCGGCCCGGAGTCGGACGCACCCCAGGTCCCCGAGGACAGCGCTCCCCAGACCGAGGCTCCCGAGGTTCCCGAGGTCGCTCCCGCTGCTGACGCCCCGGCCGCCCCGACCCCGGCGACCGCGCGGCCTCGTCCGGTCCCGCGTCCCGCGGCTCCCCGCCCGCCCCGGGCAGCCCCGGCCGCACCGGCCCCGGCCGCCTCCGACCCGACGCCCCCGATCTCGGTCGACCAGGGCCCCGTGACCCAGGAGCCGGACGGCGGGGTGTCGGTCCGGTGGGGCCGCGCCGACGCCGACGGGACCGTCCACGTCCGCACCGCCGACGGCGAGCGCACCGTCGGCCAGCTCGCCCAGGGCACCCCCGAGCAGGCGCTGGCCTTCTTCACCAACCGCTACGACGCGCTCGCCTTCGAGGTCCAGCTGCTCGAGCAGCGGGTCCGCAACGAGGCGCTCTCCCCCGAGGAGGCCGCCGAGTCGGTCAAGCGCGTCGACGGCCAGGTCCAGGAGGCCAACGCGGTCGGCGACCTGGTCGGGCTCCACGACCGCCTCGGCGCCCTCGCCCCGCTGATCTCGGAGCAGCGCGGCAAGCGCCGCGACGAGAAGGCCAAGCGGATGCAGGAGTCGCTGGGCCGCAAGACCCAGATCGTGGAGGAGGCCGAGTCGATCTCCCAGGGCAAGGACTGGCGCAACGGCGTGAACCGGCTGCGCGACCTGCTCGAGGAGTGGAAGGCACTCCCCCGGCTGGAGAAGAAGAAGGACGACGAGCTGTGGCACCGGTTCTCCGGCGCCCGCACGGCGTACACCCGTCGTCGCAAGTCGCACTTCTCCGAGCTCAACGAGCAGCGCGAGGGCGCCAAGGCGGTCAAGGAGCGGCTCCTGAAGGAGGCCGAGCAGCTGAGCACCTCGACCGAGTGGGGCCCCACCTCGCTGCGCTACCGCCAGCTGATGCAGGACTGGAAGGCCGCCGGCTCGGCTCCCCGCGACGTCGAGGAGAAGCTGTGGCAGCGCTTCCGCGGCGCCCAGGACGTGTTCTTCGGGGCCCGTGACGCCGCGAACGCCGAGCAGGACAAGGAGTTCGAGGGCAACGCGGAGAAGAAGCGCGAGATCCTCGTCGAGGCCGAGGCCCTGCTGCCCGTCAAGGACCTGGACACCGCCAAGCGGCTCTTCCGCGACATCGCCGACCGCTGGGACGCCGCCGGCAAGGTGCCGCGCGACCAGATCAAGCCCCTCGAGGCGCGCATCCGCAAGGTCGAGGAGGCGATCCGCAAGGTCGAGGACGACCGCTGGAAGCGCAGCGACCCCGAGAAGTCGGCCCGCGCCGACGACGTGCTGAGCCAGCTGCGCCGCGGCATCGCCGACCTCGAGACCGACCTGGAGAAGGCCCGCTCCGGCGGCGACGACAAGCGCGCCCAGCGCCTCGAGAACGACCTGGCGTCGCGCCGGCAGTTCCTGGAGATGGCCGAGCGCGCCGCCTCCGACTTCAGCTGACCCACCGGGATCAGAGGGGACTCCCCCGGCCGCAGCCGGGCCAGGGAGATTCCCCACCCCCGCCAAGAGAGGGGCATGGCAACACGCCGTACCCCGCCGACCGGGGCATCGCAGCACGCCGTACGCCGCCCACCGGGGCATCGCAGCACGCCGTACGCCGCCGAGCGGGGAATTGCACCCCGCCGGTCGTTCACGGATCCCCCGGTCGACACGTCACTGCGTGCTGGGATCCCCCGGTCGGCACCTCACTGCGTGCTGGGATTCCCCTCTCAGCAACCCTGCAGGGGGTTCCCCTCTCGGCGGGCCGGGGCGCGCGGGGACCCCCCTCTCGGCGTACGCCGGGTCAGTGGGTGACGCGGTAGGCGTCGAAGACCCCGTCGACCTGGCGGACGGACTTGAGGATCGCGCCGAGGTGCTTGGGGTCGCCCATCTCGAAGGAGAACTTGCTCTTGGCCACGCGGTCGCGGCCGGTGGTCAGGCTCGCGGACAGGATGTTCACGTGCTGGTCCGAGAGCACCATGGTGATGTCGGAGAGCAGGCGGGCGCGGTCGAGGGCCTCGACCATGATCTGCACCAGGAACGTCGACTGCGAGCTGGGTGCCCACGCCACCTCGGCGAGGCGCTCGGGCTGGCTGAGCAGGGAGGCGGCGTTGGTGCAGTCGCGGCGGTGCACCGAGATGCCGTCGCCGCGGGTGACGAAGCCGAGGATCTCGTCGCCGGGCACCGGGGTGCAGCACCGCGCGAGCTTGACCAGCACGTCGGTGGCGCCCTTGACCACGATGCCGGAGTCCTGACCCGCGGCGCCGCGGCGACGCGGACGGGTGATCGTGACGGCCTCGGCCAGGTCCTCGGCCGCGCCGTCGCTGCCACCGGAGACCTCGACGACCTTGCGCACCACCGTCTGGGCGCCCAGGTTGCCCTCCCCCACGGCGGCGTAGAGCGAGGAGACGTCGGCGAGCTTGAGCTCCTGGGCCACCTGGGTGAGCGACTCGTGGGTCATCACGCGCTTGAGGGGCAGCCCCTCCTTGCGCAGCAGCCGGCCGATCTGCTCCTTGCCCTGCTCGATGGCCTCCTCGCGGCGCTCCTTGGTGAACCAGTGCCGGATCTTGCTGCGCGCGCGGGGTGACTTCACGAAGGTCAGCCAGTCGCGGGTCGGCCCGGCGTTGGGCGACTTGGAGGTGAAGACCTCGACGACGTCGCCGTGCTCGAGCACCGACTCCAGCGGGACCAGCCGCCCGTTGACCCGGGCGCCGATGGTGTGGTGCCCGACCTCGGTGTGGATGGAGTAGGCGAAGTCGACCGGCGTCGACCCGATCGGCAGCCCGATGACGTCGCCGCGCGGGGTGAAGACGAACACCTCGGCGGAGTTGATCTCGAAGCGCAGCGAGTCCAGGAACTCGCCCGGGTCCTCGACCTCGTTCTGCCAGTCCAGCAGCTGGCGCAGCCACTGCATGTCGTTGTCGGCGTCGGTGGCGCGGCCCTCGGTGCCGGCGCGCACGTCCTCCTTGTACTTCCAGTGCGCCGCGACGCCGTACTCCGCGCGACGGTGCATCCCGAAGGTGCGGATCTGCATCTCGACCGGCTTGCCGGAGGGACCGATCACGGTGGTGTGCAGCGACTGGTACATGTTGAACTTGGGCATCGCGACGTAGTCCTTGAACCGCCCGGGCAGGGGGTTCCAGCGGTTGTGCAGCACCCCGAGGACGCCGTAGCACTCGGGGTCGCTGTCGACCAGGATGCGGATGCCGACCAGGTCGTAGATGTCGGAGAACTCGCGGCCCCCGTGGATCATCTTCTGGTAGATCGAGTAGTAGTGCTTGGGCCGACCGGTCACGCGCGCGTTGATCCGCGAGGTGCGCAGGTCCCGCTCGACCTGGTTGATCACCTCGGCCAGGAACTGGTCGCGCGAGGGCGCCCGCTCGGCGACCAGCCGCACGATCTCGTCGTAGATCTTGGGGTGCATGGTCGCGAAGGCGAGGTCCTCCAGCTCCCACTTCAGCGTGTTCATGCCGAGGCGGTGGGCCAGCGGGGCGTAGATCTCCAGGGTCTCGCGCGACTTGCGCTCCTGGGTCTCCTGCTTGACGTAGCGCAGCGTGCGCATGTTGTGCAGCCGGTCGGCGAGCTTGATGACCAGGACCCGGATGTCCTTGCTCATCGCGACGATCATCTTGCGGATCGTCTCGGCCTGCGCGGAGTCGCCGTACTTCACCTTGTCGAGCTTGGTGACGCCGTCGACCAGCAGTGCGACCTCGTCGCCGAAGTCCCGGCGCAGCTGGTCCAGGGTGTACGGCGTGTCCTCGACCGTGTCGTGCAGGAGCGCGGCGACCAGCGTCGGCTCGGTCATGCCGATGTCGGCCAGGATGGTCGTGACCGCGAGCGGGTGGGTGATGTAGGGGTCGCCGCTCTTGCGCATCTGCCCGCGGTGGAACTTCTCGGCCGTGTCGTAGGCCCGCTCCAGCAGGGCCAGGTCGGCCTTGGGGTGGTTCGCGCGCACGGTGCGGAACAGCGGCTCCAGCACCGGGTTGCCGTTCTGCCCCCGGGTGCCGATCCGCGCGAGCCGGGCGCGTACGCCGCGGCCGGTGACCGGTGGGCGCTCGGGCATCGCCGTCGCACCGCCCAGCGGCGCGTTGTCGGCCCGTACGCCGGTCGGGTTGGTGCCCGCGGCGGCAGCATCGAGCTCGGCGCGACGGGCAGCGGCCTGGCGGGGAGCGTCGGCACGCGTGCGGGCGTCACCGGTGGTGACGCCGTCGGCCTGCTGCTCACGGGCGGGAGGCGTCGTGGCTGCGGGCTCGGAGAGCGCGTCCGTCACGAGGTGGTCCTCGGCCACGGCCACTCCCCTCCACGCATCGGCACTTCAGCAGAGTCTAGGCGGACCCGGGAAGGCCCCGTGACCGACCGCCTCAGACGGTGTGCAGGACGGTCAGCGGCAGGTCGCCGACCGTCTCGCGACCGGGCAGGAAGCTGAGCTCCATCAGCACCCCGAGCCCGTGCACCACCCCGCCACCCTGCTCCACGAGCTGGACGGTGGCGCGCGCGGTGCCACCGGTGGCCAGCACGTCGTCGATGACGAGCACGCGGTCGCCCTCGTCGAGCGCGTCGACGTGCATCTCGAGGGTCTCCTGGCCGTACTCCAGCTCGTAGGCGACGGCCCGGGTCTCCCAGGGCAGCTTGCCGGGCTTGCGCACGGGCACGAAGCCGACGCCGAGGTGGAGGGCGACCGGGGCGGCCAGGATGAACCCGCGCGCCTCCATGCCGACGACCTTGTCGACCACGACGTTGCCCTGCTCGTCACGACCGGCGGCGGCGAGCGCCTCGACGACGGCGGTGAACGTGCTGTGGTCGTCGAGCAGCGGGGTGATGTCCTTGAAGGTCACCCCCGCCTTGGGGAAGTCCTGCACGTCGCGCACGAGGGAGTCGATGCGCTCGCTGAGCGGGGCCTGGGTCACGGGTGCCTCTCGGGGCCGGTCGTTCGGGGCGGGTGGTGGTCGGTCACTTGCCGCGCTTGGAGCGCGGCTGCCGGCTGGGCTGGGTGCGTCGCGACGACCCGCCCTCGCGCAGGGGTGCCTTGGCGTCGGGGACGGTGCGTCCCGAGCCGGACGCCTCGGGACGGCGGGCGGGGGCCCGCACCGGGGAGGCCGCGGCACGGTCCTCGTCGCGCACCTCGAGCGTGTCCTCGTCGTCCTCGAGCTCGGCGGGGCGGTCGCTGACCGGCATGCCGTCGTGGAACGTCGGCACCTCGGCGTAACGGTCGACGTCGCGACGCTGGCGGGCGCGGGCCCGCGCGTCGGAGGCGGTGATGTCCTTCTCGCTCGACTTCAGCTGCACCGCGAGCGGCGTGGCGATGAAGATCGAGGAGTAGGCACCGGCGGCCATGCCGACGAACAGCGACAGGGCGAGGTCCTTCAGGGCGCCGGAGCCGAGGGTGGCCACGCCGACGTAGAGGATCGCCGCCACCGGCAGCAGCGCGACGATCGAGGTGTTGATCGAGCGCACCAGCGTCTGGTTGATCGCGAGGTTGGCCTGCTCGGCGTACGTCCTGCGGCTGCCCTTGGTCGACCGGGTGTTCTCCTTGACCTTGTCGAAGACCACGACCGTGTCGTAGAGCGAGAAGCCGAGGATGGTCAGCAGGCCGGTGACCGTCGCCGGCGTGACCTCGAAGCCCGAGAGCGCGTAGACGCCGACGGTGATCACGATGTCGTGGGCCAGCGCCACGATCGCCGCGACCGACATCTTCCACTCGCGGAAGTAGGCCCAGATGAAGAGCACCACCAGGACCAGGAAGACGCCGAGGCCGGTCAGGGCCCGGTTGGCGACCTGGGAGCCCCAGCTCGCGCCGACGTCGGAGGCCGAGATCGCCTGGTCGGCGTTGACGCCGGTGGCCTTGGCGATGGCCGTGGTCACGGTCTGCGCGTCGGTGTTGCTCAGCTGCTCGGTCTGGACGCGGATCGACTGGCCCGAGGTGTTCACCGTCGGCGACTTGGCCTGCTCGATGCCGGTGTCGGCCACCGCGGTGCGGATCTTGTCGACGTTGCCCTGGGTGACCTGGTTGGCCGGGAGGCTGACGGTGTACTCGACGCCGCCCTTGAACTCGATGCCGAAGTTGAGGCCCTTGGTGCTCAGGCCGATGATCGCCAGCAGCACGATCACGCCCGAGATGGCGTACCAGAGCCACTTGCGACCGACGAAGTCGATCGAGACGTCACCCTCGTAGAGGCTGTTGCCCAGCCTGCTCATGCGTCCCATCAGACCCGCCCTCCTGCCAGACGCGTGTCGCGTCCGGTGTTGAGGCTGTCCACGCCCAGCGTCTCGCTGGACAGGCCGGACAGC
The DNA here is from genome assembly GCF_054778395.1 of Nocardioides korecus. Classification (NCBI taxonomy): domain Bacteria; kingdom Bacillati; phylum Actinomycetota; class Actinomycetes; order Propionibacteriales; family Nocardioidaceae; genus Nocardioides; species Nocardioides korecus. The sequence continues at coordinate 36,833 of NZ_BAAGZO010000009.1, forward strand.
CGGTGGCCGCTGTTGAAGAACGTACGCCGGGCCAGCAGCGTCATCGTCGGCTTGGTGAAGAAGAAGAAGACCGCGACGTCGATGACCGTGCTGACGCCGAGCGCGAAGGCGAAGCCGCGCACCACGCCGATGGCGAAGATGTAGAGCACCACCGCGGCCAGCAGCGAGATCGTGTCGGCCGCCAGGCAGGTGTTCCGCGCCTTGGCCCACCCGGTCTCCACGGCGACCCGCATCGAGCGGCCCGCTCGCATGTCGTCACGGATGCGTTCGAAGTAGACGATGAAGGAGTCCGCGGTGATGCCGACCGCGACGATCAGACCTGCGATCCCGGGCAGCGTCAGGGTGAACCCGGCCGCCGTGGCCAGCACCAGGACGACGGCGTACGTCACCGCCCCGGCCACGACCAGCGAGGCGATCACGACCAGCCCGAGCCCGCGGTAGTAGATCAGGCAGTAGAGCATCACGATGCCCAGGCCGATGGCCCCGGCCAGGATGCCGGCCGAGAGCTGGTTGCCGGCCAGCGAGGGCCCGATCGTCTCGGTGGTGGAGTCGAACTTCAGGGGCAGCGCGCCGAACTTCAGCGAGTTGGCCAGCGAGCTGGCCTCGCTCTCGCTGAAGGAGCCGCTGATCTCGGCGTTGCCGTCGAGGATCGGCTGGTTGAAGCCGGCGTAGGAGATGACCTGGCCGTCGAGGACGATCGCGAACGTGCCGCCGTTGGCGTTCAGGGTCCGGGAGATGGTGCCGAAGGTGTCGACCGCCTTGCCCTTCAGGCTCAGGTTGACCACGAACCCGCCGCCGGTCTGCGGGGTGCCGTAGGACGCGGTCTTGAGCGAGGTGCCCTCGATGACCGCCTTGGACAGCAGGAACTTCAGGCCCTTGGAGTCGCAGGTGACCAGGGGCTGGCTCGGGTCGTCCTTGACCTGCTTGGCCGCGTTCTTGCCCGTGGGGCACTGGTAGGCCTGCAGCTTTCGCAGCCAGGTCTCGCCGGGGTTCTGCGCCCAGGCGATGGGGTCGTCGATGCTGGCGCCCTTGGCGGTCAGCTGGGGCGTCTGCTGCTGGGTGGTCGCGCCGGTCGGGGCGGCCGTGGGCGCGGCGGAGGCCGTGCTCGACGCGGCCGCGGACGGGCTGGGCGTGGAGCTGGCCCGCGCGAACGGGGCCGGGCGCGGGTTGCCCGAGGCCGACTTGGACGGGCTCACCTTGTCCGGCGTGGCGGAGGAGGACGCGCCCGGGCTGGCGCTGCCGCTGGGGCTGGCGCTGCTGCTGGGGCTGGCGCTGCCGCTGGGTGAGGGGCTCGCGCTCTGGGACGTGGCCGGGGTGCCCGGCTGCGGCGACCCGACCGAGGCCAGGCGGAACCGCAGCTGGGCGGTGCGCTTGACCTGGTCGACCAGGTTGGAGGCGTTCCTGCCCGGGATCTCGACGACGATGTTGCGGTCGCCCTGGGTCGTGACCTCTGCCTCGGTGACGCCGGTGCCGTTCACGCGGGCGTCGACGATGCTCGCGGCCTCCTTGAGCTTGGCCTGCGTGACGGCCCCGCCCTGGGCGGTCGCCGACAACGTGATCCGGGTGCCGCCCTCGAGGTCGAGGCCCAGGCGGGGCGTGAAGCTCCCGCCGAGCGCGGCGAGGCCGTAGAGCACGATGATGACCAGACCCAGGATGGCCAGGGTGCGACCGGGTCGGAGCTGCTTCTTCGCCACGCGGGCTCTCCTAGTCCTGGCCGGGGCGCGGGCCCCGGTCGTCGATCTCGCCGGTCGTGCCGGTCGCGTCGTGGGGCTCGTCCCCCGGGAGGTGGTCGGCAGGGCTCTGGGCGGGGCTCTCGGTGGGGCGCTCGTCGGGCAGGTCCTCCACCCGGCGTACGACGACCTGGCGGGCGACGGTGAGCACCACGCCCGGGGCCACCTCGACCTGTACCCGGGTGTCGGTCAGCGACCGGACGGTGCCGAAGATGCCGGCCGAGAGCACGACCTCGTCCCCGACCGCCAGCTCCGCCTGCAGGGTCTGCACCTTGCGCTGCTGGTTGCGGGCCGGACGCATGACCACGGCCCAGAACAGCACGAGCGCGGCCAGGATCACGAGCAGCTGCGCGGCGGCAGGCACGAGTTCACCAACTCCAAGGGAAGGGGGATCAGGTCAGGGCGCTCGGGTCGCGGGACGACCTCGAGGTCGAGGAGCCCGGCGTCCCGCCGCGGTCGGACCGGTCGCAGGGACCGGCTCAGCGCCGACAAGGGAGTGTAACCGCCCCCACCCGCTCAGCCGGACTCCGTGCCGAACAGCGTGTCACCCGAGCCTTGACCTGCAGGAACGGCGAGTCCGAGGTGGCTCCACGCGGCCGCCGTCGCCACCCGGCCCCGTGGGGTCCGGGCCAGCAGACCCAGCCGAACCAGGAACGGCTCGGCGACCTCCTCGACGGTCTCGCGCTCCTCCCCCACGGCCACGGCCAGGGTCGAGGCACCGACGGGGCCACCGCCGAAGCGACGGACCAGGGCGTCCAGGACGGCTCGGTCGAGCCGGTCCAGCCCCGAGGCGTCGACCTCGAAGAGGTCCAGCGCCGCGCGGGCCACCTCGCGCGTGACCACCCCGTCGGCGCGGACCTGGGCGTAGTCGCGCACGCGACGCAGGAGGCGGTTGGCGATGCGGGGGGTCCCCCGCGACCGCATGGAGATCTCCTTGGACCCGTCGCTGCGCAGCTCGACGTCCAGCAGCCCGGCCGAGCGCCGCACGATCCGGTCGAGGTCCTCGGGCTCGTAGAACTCGAGGTGGGCGGTGAACCCGAAGCGGTCGCGCAACGGGCTGGGGAGCAGCCCGGCCCGGGTCGTCGCCCCCACGAGGGTGAAGGGCGGGATCTCCAGGGGGATGGCGGTGGCACCGGGACCCTTGCCGATGATCACGTCGACCCGGAAGTCCTCCATGGCCATGTAGAGCATCTCCTCGGCCGGGCGCGACATCCGGTGGATCTCGTCCACGAACAGGACGTCGCCCTCGTTGAGTCCCGAGAGGATCGCGGCGAGGTCGCCGGCGTGGGTGATCGCGGGGCCGCTGGTCAGGCGCAGCGGGGCGCTCATCTCGGCGGCCACGATCATGGCCAGGGTCGTCTTGCCCAGGCCGGGAGGCCCGCTGAGCAGCACGTGGTCCGGCACCCGCTCGCGCGCCCGCGCCGCCTCGAGCAGCAGGCCGAGCTGCTCGCGCACCCGCTCCTGGCCGACCACCTCGTCCAGGGTGCGCGGCCGCAGCGCGGCCTCGACCACGCGCTCGTCGCCGTCGGCGTCGGCCGCCGTCAGCGCCCGCCCGGAGACGTACGCCGCCTCGGCCGCCTCGAGCTGGGACTCGTCCATGGGCACCGGCTAGGCCTTGCTCAGGGCGCGCAGCGCGCTGCGGAGCAGGACGGCGACGTCGGGGACGCCCATCATCTCGGCCTCGGGCTGGACCTCCGCGACGGCCCGGTCGGCCTCCTTGGCGCTCCACCCCAGCCCGACCAGCCCGGTCTGCACCTGGGCCTGCCAGTCGACGGTGCCGAGGCGGGCAGCACCCGCGGCAGCGGTGCCCGGTGCGAGACCCGGGGCGCCGATCCGGTCGCGCAGCTCCAGGATGATCCGCTGGGCGCCCTTCACCCCGATGCCGGGCACGGCGGTGAGGGTCTTGACGTCGTCGGCGGCCACGGCCCGTCGGAGGGTCTCGGGCCGGTGCACGGCCAGCATCGCCTGGGCGAGCTTGGGGCCGACGCCGCTGGCCGTCTGCACGAGCTCGAACATCTGCTTCTCGTCGTCGTCGACGAACCCGAACAGGGTGAGCGAGTCCTCCCGCACGACCATGCTGGTGGGGAGGACCACCTCGTGCCCGAGCCGGAGCCCGGCGAGGGTGTCGGGCGTGCACTGGAGGTCGAGACCGACCCCGCCGACCTCGAGGACGGCCGAGGTGGGGCCGACGGCCGCGACGCGGCCCCGGACGAAGGCGATCACCGGACGGTCCTCCTGCTGGTCGGGGCGGGGGTGCGGCGCGAGGCGGCCAGGGCCTTGCGCTGGGCGGCGGCGGCCTCCTCCAGGCGTTGGGAGGCTCCCCCGCGCCAGACGTGGCAGATCGCCAGGGCGAGCGAGTCGGCGGCGTCGGCGGGCTTGGGCACGGCGTCCAGGCGGAGCAGCCGGGCCACCATGGTCCCGACCTGCGCCTTGTCGGCCCGGCCGTTGCCGGTCACGGCCGCCTTGACCTCGCTGGGGGTGTGCAACGCGACCGGGAGGCCACGTCGTGCGGCCACCAGCATGGCCACGCCGCTGGCCTGGGCGGTGCCCATCACCGTGCTGACGTCGCTGCGGCTGAAGACCCGCTCGACGGCGACGGCGTCGGGACGGGTGCGGTCGAGGAACTCCTCGAGGCCGACCTCGAGCAGTCGCAGCCGGTCGGAGACGTGCAGGTCGGTGGGGGTCCGCACCACGCCCACGTCGACCAGCGACAGCGGCCGCCCCAGGGAGCCCTCGACGACGCCGACGCCGCACCGGGTCAGCCCGGGGTCGATCCCCAGCACGCGCATCGACTCAGCTCCCTGTCGTCCGAACACCTGTTCGCACCACGCTAGGCGAGCCGCCTCCCGGGGCCGGCCGCGACACTCCGGCAGCCGGCCGCGGGCTGACGCGCGGGATCAGGCCTCGAGGGACTCCATCACGTCGTCGGAGACGTCGAAGTTGGCGTAGACGTTCTGCACGTCGTCGAGGTCCTCGAGCGCCTCCACGAGCCGGAACACCTTGCCGGCGCCCTCGGAGTCCAGCTCGACCTGCATCGAGGGGACGAACGACGCGTCGGCGGAGTCGTAGTCGACCCCGGCCTCCTGGAGCGCGGAGCGCACGGCCACCAGGTCGGTGGGCTCGCTGACGACCTCGAAGGAGTCGCCGAGGTCGTTGACGTCCTCGGCGCCGGCCTCGAGGGTCGCCTCGAGCACGTCGTCCTCGCCGACCTGCTTGCCGTCCTGCTCGACGGGCACCACCACGACGCCCTTGCGGTGGAAGAGGTAGGAGACCGAGCCCGGGTCGGCCAGCGAGCCGCCGTTGCGGGTCATCGCCGTGCGGACCTCCATCGCGGCGCGGTTCTTGTTGTCGGTCAGGCACTCGATCAGGAACGCGACGCCGTTCGGGCCGTAGCCCTCGTACATGATCGTGGAGTACTCCGCGCCGCCGGCCTCGGCGCCGGACCCGCGCTTGACCGCGCGGTCGATGTTGTCGTTGGGGACCGAGGACTTCTTGGCCTTCTGGATGGCGTCGAAGAGCGTCGGGTTGCCCGAGACGTCACCGCCGCCCATCCGGGCGGCGACCTCGATGTTCTTGATCAGCTTGGCGAACATCTTGCCGCGACGGGCGTCGATGACCGCCTTCTTGTGCTTGGTGGTCGCCCACTTGGAGTGGCCTGACATGTCAGCGCCTTCCTTCCTGCGTCGTCGTCGTCGGCTCGGCCTCCCCGGGCTGCGGGGCCGACCCCGCTCCCGCCAGGCTCGACACCACGAGGTCGTGGAAGAGCCGGTGGACCCGGGTGTCCTCCCCCACCTCGGGGTGGAAGGAGGTCGCCATCAGCGGTCCCTGACGGACCGCGACGATCCTACCCGCGGCCTCTCCCGTCGGCACCCGCGCGAGGACCTCCACCCCGGGGCCGACCGACTCCACCCAGGGGGCGCGGATGAAGACCGCGTGCACCGGGTCGCCGAGACCGGTCATCTCGACCTCCCCCTCGAAGGAGTCGACCTGGCGGCCGAAGGCGTTGCGCCGCACCGTGACGTCCAGCCCCCCGAGCGTGACCTGGCCCTCCTCGCCGTCGAGCACGCGGTCGGCCAGCAGGATCATGCCGGCGCAGGTCCCGAGCACCGGCATCCCGGCCGCGACCCGGCTGCGGACGGGTTCGAGCAGCCCGAACACCCGGAGCAGGCGGGCCATGGTCGTGGACTCCCCACCGGGCAGGACGAGGGCGTCGCAGGCCGCGAGCTCCTCGGGACGGCGTACGCCGAGGCAGGGCACCCCCAGCGCCCGCAGGGCCCGGAGGTGCTCCCGCACGTCCCCCTGGAGGGCGAGCACCCCGATCGTGGGACCGGCGGGGTCGACGTGGGGCGGGACCGCGAGGTCGGGGGTGTCGGCGGGGTCGGTGGGGTCGGTGGGGTCGTGGAGCGGGGCGGGCACCGGCACACCCTAGGGGGCGGACGGGCCGGGCCCCGGTGTGGTGCCTCCCCCGCGGCGGCACCACACCGGGGCCCGGTGGGTCGGCCGCCTCAGGCGGCCACGTCCATGATGTCCGAGAAACCGACAAACATGACGAATTGGATTAAATGGACTACCAGCCACGCTCGGCGAGGCGGTGCGGCTGCGGGATGTCCTCGACGTTGATGCCGACCATGGCCTCGCCCAGGCCGCGCGAGACCTTGGCGACGACGTCGGGGTCGTCGTGGAAGGTGGTGGCCTTGACGATCGCCTCCGCGCGCTGCTGGGGGTTGCCGGACTTGAAGATGCCCGAGCCGACGAAGACGCCCTCGGCGCCCAGCTGCATCATCATCGCGGCGTCCGCCGGGGTGGCGATGCCGCCGGCGGTGAACAGCACGACGGGGAGCTTGCCGTTGCGCGCGACCTCCACGACGAGGTCGTAGGGCGCCTGCAGCTCCTTGGCCGCCACGTAGAGCTCGTCGGGCGAGAGCGCGGCCAGGCGCCGGATCTCGCCGCGGATCGTGCGCATGTGGGTCACGGCGTTGGAGACGTCACCGGTGCCGGCCTCGCCCTTGGAGCGGATCATGGCCGCGCCCTCGGTGATCCGGCGCAGCGCCTCGCCCAGGTTGGTCGCCCCGCAGACGAACGGCGCCTGGAAGGCCCACTTGTCGATGTGGTTCGCGTAGTCGGCCGGGGTGAGCACCTCGGACTCGTCGATGTAGTCGACCCCGAGGCTCTGCAGCACCTGGGCCTCGGCGAAGTGACCGATGCGGGCCTTGGCCATCACCGGGATCGAGACGGTGGCGATGATGCTGTCGATCATGTCGGGGTCGCTCATCCGGGAGACGCCGCCCTGGGCGCGGATGTCGGCCGGGACCCGCTCGAGGGCCATCACCGCGACGGCGCCGGCCTCCTCGGCGATCTTGGCCTGCTCGGCGGTGACCACGTCCATGATCACGCCGCCCTTGAGCATCTCGGCCATGCCGCGCTTGACGCGGGAGGTGCCGGTCTCGGGGGAGGTCTGGGGGATCGAGGAAGGGATGTCAGCCATGGCTGGATCTTACGTCCGGAGCCCCCGGCTCCCCCACCCGGGATCAGGCGCCCGGGAGCGGCCCACCGCTGCCGGCCAGCGCCTGCTTGCGGACCTTCAGCACGCGCAGCAGCACCGTCTGGGTGTTGGCCAGCGCGAGCACCCACAGCGCGACGTAGATCAGCACCGGCAGACCGAGCAGGCCCGCCAGTCCGGTCGCGACCAGGATCAGCACCAGCCGGTCGGCCCGCTCGGCCAGACCGCCACGGGCGTCGAGGCCGAGCGACTCGGCCTTGGCGCGGGCGTACGACGTGACCGCCCCCATCACCAGGCAGTAGAGGCTCAGGCACAGGTAGAGGTAGTGGTCCCCGGGACCGGCGAAGTAGAGCACCAGCCCGCCGAAGATCGCGCCGTCGCCGATGCGGTCCAGGGTGGAGTCGAAGAACGCGCCGAACACCGAGGAGCGCCCCGAGGCCCGGGCCATCGCCCCGTCGACCAGGTCGCTGAACACGAACGCGGTGATCACCAGCACCCCGACGAGCAGGTGGCCGCCGGGGAAGAAGATCAGCGCTCCGGCGGACACCCCGAGGGTGCCCACCAGGGTCACCGCGTCCGGGCTGATGCCCAGCCGCAGGAACAGCCGCACGATCGGCGCCAGCACGACGCCCTGCCAGAAGGTCTTGAAACGGTCCAACATCAGGGTCAGGAGGCTACCGCCCGGCGAGGTCCACCTCGACCTCGCCCGACGGAGGAGGGCGTACGGTCGCAGCACGGAGCCATCCAGGCGATCCGATTCGAAGGACCCCCCATGAGCGACAAGTCGCCACGGCAGAGCATGACCAAGAAGACCGGCAAGTCCATCAAGGAGAAGCGCGCCGACAAGCGGGGGGCTGCGGAGCAGACGAGCCTCGTGGCCAAGGAAGACGCCAAGGGCAAGAAGAGGTGACCCCGGCGCCCCTCACGGTGGGCGTCATCGGGTCCTCGGGCAAGGAGAACGAGCACCGTCTCCCCCTGCACCCCGAGCACCTCTCCCGGATCCCGGTCGAGCTGCGGTCGCGGATCACCCTCGAGCACGGCTACGGCGCGCGCTTCCGGCGCTCCGACGCCGAGCTCGCGGCGTACGTCGGCGGGTTCGCCTCCCGCAAGGAGATCGTCGCGACCGCCGACGTCGTGGTGCTGCCCAAGCCGCAGCTCGAGGACGTCGCGGCCATGCACGCCGGTCAGGTCCTCTGGGGCTGGCCGCACCTCGTGCAGGGTCGGGAGATGACCCAGCTGGCCATCGACCGCGGCCTGACGATGATCGCGTTCGAGTCGATGAACCACTGGACCGTCGACGGGTCGGTGGGTCTGCACGTCTTCCACAAGAACAACGAGCTGGCGGGCTACTGCTCGGTGCTGCACGCCCTGGAGCTCACCGGCACGACCGGTGACTACGGGCGACGGCTCAGCGCCGTGGTGATCGGCTTCGGTGCCACGGCCCGGGGCGCGGTGACCGCCCTGAACGCCCACGGCGTGCACGAGGTGGCGGTGCTGACCAACCGCGGTGTCGCGGCCGTCGGCTCGCCGATCCACTCGGTGCGGATCCGGCAGTTCGACCACGACCCGGAGGCGCCGTACCTCAGCCACGTGATCACCGAGCGGGGGCGGGTGCCGTTGGCGTCCTACCTCGCCGAGAACGACATCGTCGTGAACTGCACGCTGCAGGACACCGCGGCGCCGCTGACCTTCCTGACGGTGGCCGACCTCGAGGAGTTCCGCCGCGGGAGCCTGGTGGTGGACGTCTCCTGCGACGAGGGCATGGGGTTCGAGTGGGCGCGCCCCACCGGCTTCGAGGACCCGATGTTCACCGTGGCCGACCGGGTCGACTACTACGCGGTCGACCACAGCCCGTCCTACCTGTGGAGCTCCGCGACCTGGGAGAACAGCGAGGCGCTGCTGCCGTTCCTGCCCGTGGTGATGGCGGGCGCGCCGGCCTGGGAGGCCGACGAGACCGTGCGCCGCGCGATCGAGGTGCAGGACGGCGTCGTGCGCAACGGGGCGATCCTGGCCTTCCAGGGACGCCTGGACGTGCCGCCCCACCGGGTGGCCTGAGGGCTCAGCCGGTCGGTCGGTCCCAGGCCTCGGCGAGCAGCTCGCGGGTGTCGCCGAGGAGCTGGGGCAGCGTCTTGGTGGCACCCACGACGGTGATGAAGTTGGCGTCTCCGGACCAGCGCGGGACCACGTGCTGGTGGAGGTGGTCCGAGAGCGACCCGCCCGCGACGCCGCCGAGGTTGAGGCCGACGTTGAAGGCGTGCGGTCCGCTCACGCGCCGGAGCACGCGGACGGCCTGCTGCGTCATCGCGGTGAGCTCGTGGGCCTCGGCGTCGTCGAGGTCCTCGAGGTCGGCCACGTGCCGCAGCGGCAGCACCATCAGGTGCCCGGGGTTGTAGGGGTGCAGGTTCAGCACCGCGAAGCACCGCTCCCCCGTGGCCACGACCAGGCTCTCCTCGCGCGGCAGGTGCTCCATCGCGCAGAACGGGCAGCCGTCGTCGGCGGGGCGGGCCGGGGCGACGTACGCCATCCGGTGGGGGGTCCAGAGCCGGTCGAAGCCCTCGAACCCCTCACGCGTCGACCCCGCCGGGTCCTGGGTGCCGCTCACACCTGCACCCGGGACGCCACCGCCTCCGCCACGCGCGCGATCGCCTCCTCCACGGGGACGCCGTTGTCCTGGCGACCGTCGCGGTAGCGGAAGCTCACCGCGCCGGCCTCGACGTCGTCGTCGCCGGCGATCACCATGAACGGCACCTTCTGGAGCTGGGCGTTGCGGATCTTCTTCTGCATCCGGTCGTCGGAGTGGTCGACCTCGACCCGGATGCCCTGCGCCTTCATCCGTCGCGCGATGTCGGCCAGGTAGTCGTGGTGGCGTTCCGCGATCGGGATGCCCTGCACCTGGACCGGCGCCAGCCAGGGCGGGAACGCCCCGGCGTAGTGCTCGACCAGGACGCCCATGAAGCGCTCGATCGACCCGAACTTGGCGGAGTGGATCATCACCGGCTGCTGGCGCGAGCCGTCGGCCGCGACGTACTGCAGGTCGAAGCGGGGGGCCGAGGGCATGTTGAAGTCGTACTGGATGGTCGACATCTGCCAGGTGCGCCCGATGGCGTCGCGCGCCTGCACCGACACCTTGGGGCCGTAGTACGCCGCGCCGCCCGGGTCGGGGACCAGGTCGAGACCGGTCTCCACGCAGACGTCCTCCAGGACCTTGGTCGCCACCGCCCACTCCTCGTCGGAGCCGATGAACTTGTCGGGCTTGGAGTCGTCGCGCGTCGAGAGCTCGAGGTAGAAGTCGTCGAGGCCGAAGTCGCGCAGGAGGCTGAGCACGAAGTCGAGCAGGTGCCTGATCTCGTCGGGGGCCTGCTCGGGGGTGACGTAGGAGTGCGAGTCGTCCTGGGCGAAGCCGCGCACGCGGGTCAGGCCGTGGATGACGCCGGACTTCTCGTTGCGGTAGACGTGCCCGAACTCGAACAGGCGCAGCGGCAGCTCGCGGTAGGAGCGCTGGCGCGAGCGGAAGATGAGGTTGTGCATCGGGCAGTTCATCGCCTTGAGGCGGTAGTCCATGCCGTCGACGTCGAGGGCCGGGAACATCCCCTCGCCGTAGTAGGGCAGGTGCCCGGAGGTGTAGTAGAGCCCCTCCTTGGCGATGTGGGGGGTGCCGACGTACTCGAAGCCCTCCTCGATGTGGCGCCGACGGACGTAGTCCTCCATCTCGCGCTTGATCACGCCGCCCTTGGGGTGGAAGACCGGCAGGCCCGACCCGATCTCGTCGGGGAAGCTGAACAGGTCGAGGTCGCGCCCCAGCTTGCGGTGGTCGCGCCGCTCGGCCTCCTCGAGGCGGTGCAGGTGCTCCTCCAGGGCCTCCTTGGACTCCCAGGCGGTGCCGTAGATGCGCTGGAGCTGCTTGTTCTTCTCGTCCCCGCGCCAGTACGCCGCCGCCGACCGCATCAGCTTGAAGGCCGGGATCCGCTTGGTGGTGGGCAGGTGCGGCCCGCGACACAGGTCCTTCCAGGCCACCTCGCCGCGACGGTCGACGTTGTCGTAGATGGTCAGCTCGCCGGCCCCGACCTCGGCGCCGGCGCCCTCGGCCGCGTCCGCTGCCGAGCCCTTGAGGCCGATGAGCTCGAGCTTGTAGGGCTCCTGCGCCAGCTCGGCACGGGCGTCGTCGTCGGAGATCGGGCGACGCTCGAATCGCTGGTTGTCCTTGACGATCTTGCGCATCCGGGTCTCGATCTTGACGAGGTCCTCGGGCACGAACGGCGTCTCGACGTCGAAGTCGTAGTAGAAGCCGTCCTTGATCGGCGGGCCGATCCCCAGCTTCGCGGCCGGGAAGAGGTCCTGCACGGCCTGGGCCATCACGTGGGCGGTGGAGTGGCGCAGGATGTCGCGACCGTCGGCGCTGTCGAGCAGGACGCCCTCGACCTCCTCGCCGTCGGCCAGCTCGGTCGCGAGGTCACGCAGCGTGCCCCCCACGCGGGCGGCGACGACCTCGGGCTCGTCGCGGAACAGCTCCCAGGCCTTGGTGCCCGCCGTCAGCGTCCGCTCCTCGCGCGCGTCGGCGCCGGGACGGACGAGGGTGACCTGGATGTCGGGCACGGGGCAGCTCCTGGAACGGGGACGGGTGGCGCAGGACCCGGCGATCGTAACGAGGTCCGGGTACGACGAACGCCCCGGCGCGGTGCCGGGGCGTCGTGGTGGACGGGTGGGTCCTGCTGGGTGGGCGATACTGGGTTCGAACCAGTGACCTCTTCGGTGTGAACGAAGCGCGCTACCACTGCGCCAATCGCCCGGGTGGTCCACGTTGCGGTGGAACCCTGCCCCGCCTCGTCCTGCGGTGCGTCGAGAACACTAGCGCAGACCGTCCGGCCCCACGAACCGGCCCCCGGACGAACGCCTCGCGTATCCCTAGTCTCGAAATTCGGCACCCCACCCGGTCCACCTGACTAGACCATTGACCTGCAGAAATAGACCAGTAGGGGAAAACAGGTAGACCACCCCTGGGATGTATCGGACATTTCGGAACTTCACCCTGCATGGAGACTCGTTGTTGCGCAGACTCCTCTCAACGCGTGAGGGCGCGGGACGAGGACCTCGATCAAGAGGCCCGGTCGAACACGAGGGAGTCACCATGAAGCAGACGAGGACCGCCCAGGTCATCACCGAGAGCGTCGAGCTGGAGTTCGTCGACCCGCAGGGAGAGGCCACCTCCATCGAGGCCGACCTGGTCTTCGACCCCGCCGACCCCTACGCGGTGACCACGGTCTTCCGCACCGGCGTGCAGGAGGTCCTGTGGACCTTCGGCCGCGAGCTGCTGGTCGAGGGCCTCTACGAGCCCACCGGCGACGGCGACGTCCACGTCTGGCCCTGCCTGAGCTCGACCGGCAGCGCCGTCGTCATCATCGAGCTGTGCTCCCCCGACGGCGAGCTCCTCGTGCAGGCCAGCTCGCGCATCGTGGCCGGCTTCGTCGCCCGCATGCTGGCCGCCGTCCCCGACGGCCAGGAGAGCGCGTTCGTCAACTTCGACACCGAGCTGAGCGCACTGCTCGCCTCCTAGCGGCGCACCCCGGGCCCTCGGGCCCGATCGGCCACCGCCGCCCTCGCACCTCGAGCAGCCGGACCCCTAGGGGTCCGGCTGTTCTGCTTCCCGGACGCGCCACAGGTCCATCAGCTCGCGGGTGACCGGCCCCGGCGCGTCCAGCTCGCGGCCGTCGACCCGGTGGACGCCCTGGACGTCCCGGGTGGTGCTCAGCAGGAACACCTCGTCCGCAGTGTCGAGCACCTCGACCGGCTCGTCGACCTCGCGCACGTCGGCCCACTCCAGCAGCAGCGCCCGGGTGATTCCGGCCAGGCACCCGGCGGCCAGGGTCGGCGTACGCACCTCGCCGTCGACGACGTAGCCCACGTTGCTGCCCGTGCCCTCGCACAGGTGGCCGGCCAGGTTGGCGAAGATCGCCTCGCTGGCCCCGTGCTCGGCCGCACGGGCGAGCGCGACGACGTTCTCGGCGTACGACGTGGACTTGACGCCGGCCAGCGCCCCGCGCTCGTTGCGGGGCCACGGGACCCGCGCCACCGCCGTGGTGCCCGGAGAGGGGTCCATCGAGGTGGCGACCACGACCAGCGTGGGCCGCGACTCCCCCGCTGCGACGCGTCCCGACCCCAGCGGCGACGGACCGGCCGTGCAGGTGATCCGCAGCTTGCCCAGGGCGACGTGCTCGGCGGCCAGGGCGGCCCGCACGCCCTCGCGGACCCGGTCGGCGTCGGGCGCCGGCAGCCCGAGGGCCGCAGCGGAGCGTCCGAGCCGCTCGAGGTGGCGGCTGAGCGCGAACGGCACGCCGTCGACGACCTTGACGGCCTCGAAGACCCCGTCGCCCACGGTGAACCCGTGGTCGGTGACCCCGAGGACGGGCGCCCTCGGGTCGTCCAGCAACCGACCGTCCACCCACGTCTGCATGGCCGGCACCCTATGCCGAGGGCAGCGTCCAACCGGCCCCACCAGCCCCAACGCGACCGAGGGACCCCCGTTTTTGCACTCCGCGCAACGTCCGCTACTGTTCTTCTCGCACCGCAGGAAGCCCCCCGGGGATGCCAGCGGAACGCAAGCGGACGTAGCTCAGTTGGTAGAGCGCAACCTTGCCAAGGTTGAGGTCGCGAGTTCGAGCCTCGTCGTCCGCTCGTTTTTGTTAAACCGGGTCATGTCTGGCCTCCACGGTGGGTTGGCCGAGAGGCGAGGCAACGGACTGCAAATCCGTCTACACGGGTTCAAATCCCGTACCCACCTCGAACTCAAGATCTAGGGCGATTGGCGCAGCGGTAGCGCGCTTCCTTGACACGGAAGAGGTCACTGGTTCAAACCCAGTATCGCCCACCGAACAGAAACAGCCTCTGACCTGCGGAAACGCAGCCTCAGAGGCTGTTCGTCATTGACCACGTGTCCACGCTCTCGAGGCCCGCTCGTCCGGTCCGCGCCGCACAGGGGTGCTCCCAGTCCTGCACCCCGGATGTGCTGTCGACGGCCGGCTGACAGTGGACCAGGGGTATGTGAGTAGATGTCGGTTTCCGGTCCCCCCGCTCGTACGTTGGTGGTCATGGACAACGGCGAACTCGGCAGCTGGGGCTCCCCCGACGTGGTCTCCCGCTACGCCACGGAGGGATTCTCTGATCCGGGGGAGGCGGCCGCGATGTCGGCGATCGACACGCAGGCGCGGGGATCCGTGCTGGACGTGGGAGTGGGCGGAGGTCGTACCACCGGCCTGCTGCACAGGACCGCGCGGTCCTACGTGGGGGTCGACATCTCAGCAGAGATGCTCGAGCTCGCGCGCAGCCGGTTCCCCGGTGTCGACCTGCGGGTCGCAGACGCACGGGACCTCGGTGACTTCGACTCGAACGCCTTCGACCTCGTGGTCTTCAGCTTCAACGGGATCGACGCGCTCGACCACGCGGGCCGCCTCGAGGCGATCCGGGAGCTGAGCCGCGTCCTGGCGCCCAGGGGCAGGCTCGTGTTCTCGAGCCTGAATCGCGACGGAGCCAGCTGCGACGAGCGGCCGTGGACCTTCTGGCGAGGACGGCAACCCCGTGAGGTGGTGCTCGATGTCGCCAGGAAGGTGCGCCACCCGCGACGTGAGGTTCGAGCGGTGCGCAACTACCGACGCACCCGGTCCCTCGCGGTGCGCGCGGCCGACTGGAGCGAGGTGCCCATGCGCTCGCACGAGTTCCGGTTCCTGGTCCACTACGCGACCGTCGGCGCCACCGTCGCCATGCTGCGCGACGTGGGACTGGCAGTGGAGTCCGCGCACGACAAGGGGGGTCGGCCGGTGGACCCCCACGAGGAGCACTCCGACGCCGACTACGTGCACTACGTGTGCCGCCCCGTCTAGATACTCCTCGACCGGGCCGGATGCCGAGGACGCGCGCTGCCGCGAGGTGGGGCAGGACGAGACCTTCCGACTCCCCACCAGCGCCGTGGTCCCTCGTCGCGCCCTCGCCCGTGGTCTCGGGCAGGGTGCTCACACCCGAGCTCGGGGTACTGGGCGTCCATGACGACGACACCGGCCGGCCCCGTGCAGGACCCCGACCAGCAGCCCATCATCCGACCCGACGAGGATCCCGGGCACCGGCCCGACCCGGACATCACGCCGGCGCCCGAGGACGTACCGGACGGCCCTCAGGTCGTCGCGGACCCGGAGGGTTGAGACCGGCGCTCGCGGGCACGGGACGGTCATGACGACTGCACCCCTCGAGCCCGTGACCGACCCCGGCGCCGTGCCGGACGACACCCCGGAGGCCTCCCCCGAGGTCAGCCCGATCGCGCCGGGCGAGGACCCGGGCGTGACCCCGCAGAGCGATCCCGAGGTGCAGCCGCAGCCGGCCTAGGTCTCAGCACCGCCAGGTGAGACCTCCCTCACCTTCGGGTCTGCTGTGACGGATGGGGCGAAGGGGGAACATAGGAGGAGCGCGCTGCTTCCCCACGCGCCTTCGTACGATCCCCAGGCGGTCCCGGTGTCACTCCACCCCGTGCGGCACGAGCTGCGCACCTTCGAGCAGCTGCACACCTTCCTGCGCCTCCGAGCGCGCGACAGCCTCGGGGACCAGGGCGGCGCGGGCCTGCGGCTGCTGCGCGAGCTGCGCCTCGCCCAGGCCGAGGTCCGCAGCCGCCCCGACCGCCGCGGCGCGGTGATCGTGCGGCTGCGTCGGCTCGCCCTGGCCCACCGTGCCCACCCGGACTTCGACGAGGCCTGGGAGCTGCCCTCGCCGGACGCGCACGTCTCCGAGGCGATGGACCTGCTGGTGAACGAGCGCGGCGTCGACCTCGGGACGGCCGCCCAGCTCCTGACGGCGTACGCCGAGGTGGCCCGCTGCGAGCTCGTCGACGCCGCCACCGTGGTCATCGAGGCGCACGCCGACTCGCTCTCGCCCGACGACTCCCCCCGGACCGGGGACGCGGGCGACCTCGAGCCCGCCTGAGGCCGCCTGAGGTCGCCGGACGAGGGGGTCAGGCGCCGGCGGCGACCCGGCGGCGTACCTCCTCGGCGACCACGTCGGGCACCTCGTCCGGCGACCAGTGGCTCACCCCGGGCAGCCGGACGAACCGGTAGTCCCCCGTGACGTGCGCCGCGCACCCGGTCGCCGCGGCCTCGCTGGTGGCCCGGTCCGCCTCGCCCCAGACGTACGTCGTGGGCACGTCGACGGCCGGCATCCGGCCCAGGTCGCGCCCCATCGCGCGGTACCACCCCAGCGCCGGGGTGAGCGCGCCACCGGCCATCAGCTCGACGTAGTGGTCGACGTCGTCCGCGCCCACCACCCCGTCGTAGATCGCGCGGAGCTCCCGGGCGTCGTCGGCCAGGAGCTGCTCCTCGTGCCCGGGCCGCCGGAAGTCCGCGAGGTACGCCGAGAGCCGGCGCTGCTCGGGGTCCTCGGCCACGGCGCGACCGAAGGCCGCCAGGTGCGGGATGGACAGCGCGGTCAGGGTCAGCACGTGGGGTGCGTGCATCGCCGCGAGCTGCCACCCCACCGAGGCGCCCCAGTCGTGCCCCACCACGTGGACCCGGTCGTGGCCCAGCGCGGCGGCCACGGCGAGGGCGTCGGCGGCCAGCTCCCGGACCTCGTACGCCGACACCTCGGCCGGCCGCGCGCCCGGGGAGTAGCCGCGCTGGTCGGGGACAATCAACCGGTGGTCGGCCTCGAGCCGCTCCACGACCGGCCACCACGAGCGGGACGACTGCGGGAACCCGTGCAGGAGCAGCACCGGCGGGGCGTCCTGCGGCCCCGCGACGGTGACGTCGAAGGTGAGGCCGTCGTGCTCGACCGTGGTGCGTCGCCAGTCCGCTCGCGTCATGACAGGGAGCCTCGCACGGGACGGCTCAGCGGCCGGTGAACACCGGCGCGCGCTTCTCGCGCCGGGCCGCCGACGCCTCGGCCACGTCCGCGCTGGCCCAGCACGCCGCGAAGGTCCGGGCGACCTGCGCGTCGTCGGCGCCGTTGAGGACGCCCTTGCTGTGCGCCAGCGACAGCGGGGCCAGGCGGGCGATCTCGTGGGCCCAGCCCACGGCGTCGTCCAGGTCACCGGCCCGGTCGGCCAGCCCGTGATGGAGGGCCTCCTCGGCGTCGAGGAGCTCGGCGGCCAGCATCAGCCGCCGGGCCACGCCGCCGCCGGCCACCTCCGCGAGCGTGCGGATGGTCCAGGCGTCGACCGCCATCCCGTTGCGGGAGGTCGGCACGCCGAACCGCGCGGTGGGGGCCGCCACGCGCAGGTCGCAGGCCAGCGCCAGCTGCGTGCCCGCTCCGATCGCGGGCCCGTTGACGGCCGCGACGAGCGGCACCGGCAGCTGCGTCAGCCCGTGCAGCATCGCGTAGAGGGCCTCGATGAACTCGTCGCCGTACACCCCGTCGAGGTCGGCCCCCGAGCAGAACGACGACCCCCGGCCGGTCACGACCAGGACGCGCGCGCCCGCCTCGACCTCGGCGGTCGCCGCCTCCAGCAGGGCCCGGCACAGGGTCAGGTCCAGCGCGTTGCGGCGGTCCTCCCGCTGCAGCTCGAGCACGGACACGTCGTCGGTTCGCGAGACTCCCAGCACGCCGGTGAGCCTACGAGGGACGGCGCGGGGCCGGTCGGCCGGTCTCAGCCGAGCAGGGCCTCGCGCAGCGTCGGCCAGTGCGCGCGCAGGCCCGGGTGCAGGGCGTAGCTCTCGACCTGGGCCAGGTCCACCCAGACGGTGCGCTCGGCCTCCCAGCTGGTCGAGCCCGCCGCCGCCAGCTCGGGGTGCTCGGGCAGCTCGGCCTCGGCCAGGACGTAGGTGTAGGCCCAGTCGCCGTGGTCGGTGCCGACGACCGTGCTCGTGACACGCAGGGAGCGGGGGTCGAGACCCGCCTCCTCGTGGGCCTCGCGCAGGGCCGCCGCGCGCACCGACTCACCACGCTCGAGGGCGCCGCCCGGCACGCCCCAGGTGCCGCCCTGGTGCACGTGGACCGACCGCTTCTGCAGCAGGACCGCGGTGCGGGCGGGGTCGCTGAGCAGCAGCCCGGCCGCGCCGTACCGGCCCCAGTGACGCTCGCCGCACGAGCACGTCTTCCACACCCCCCGATCCTGGCAGGCCACCGGTGAGCAAGCCCACGCGCGTCTCGGGCGCGATCGCGCATCACCGGATGGGCAGAGGGGTACCTTGCCGACGACGGCCGCACTTCTCAGGGCCCGTCCCC
Source organism: Nocardioides korecus (assembly GCF_054778395.1). Lineage (NCBI taxonomy): Bacteria > Bacillati > Actinomycetota > Actinomycetes > Propionibacteriales > Nocardioidaceae > Nocardioides > Nocardioides korecus. Next base: position 55,253 of record NZ_BAAGZO010000009.1, read on the forward strand.
CGCACGACGACGCAGGAGCACCCACGTGAGCACCGAGCAGCCCACCCCCGAGCGGCCCACCGGCCCCACGAGCAGCGCCCCCACCACCGGGTCGACGAAGGCCGAGCAGCCCGGCAAGCCCGGCAAGGGCGTGAAGGCCGACAACCCGCTGCGCGGCTCGCGCACGAGCGGCACCTGGGTCGCCGTGCTGCTGCTGGTCGTCGTGCTGGTGCTGCTGGCGGTCTTCATCCTGCAGAACACCCAGAAGGCCCAGGTGTCGTTCTTCGGCTGGACCGGTCAGGCGCCGCTGTCGGCCACCCTGCTGATCGCCGCCGCCGGCGGTGCGCTGATCGTCGGTGCGGCCGGGGCCCTGCGCATCCTCCAGCTGCGACGCCGCGTGAAGCGCGAGCTCAAGACCCGCTGACGCCGCCCCCGTCGGACAGGCCCGACGCCTGGGCCAGCTCGCGCCACCACGCGAGGCGGTGCGGGCGTCCGTCGTAGTCCTTGCGGCGGTTGGCGCCGCTCGGACCCGGCAGCACGAAGACCTGGGCGCCGCCGAGGTACCACTGCGTCGGTCCCAGCACCCGCGGCGGCCGCTCCCCCAGGGCCCGCGCCGCGGTCTGCGCGACGCCCTTGCCGGTGAAGGCGAACCACTCCGGCTGCCACCGCTCGACCTTGGCCACGAGCTCGTCGACGTCGACGCTCGGCGGGTCCCAGTGGCCCACGAGGTCCGTCGTCCCCAGGCCGTACGCCGGGAGGCGGTGCTCGTCGTGCGGCTGCAGCCGCTCGGGCGTCATCCCGGACGCGTGCAGCAGCTCGTAGAACGCGTTGCCCGGCGTCTCGTAGCGGTGCTCGCGACTCTTCGTGCTCTCCGCGCCGGCCAGTCCGCAGAACACCACGACCGGCTCGGCCCCGACGACGTCGGGCAGCACCCACACGGCTCAGCCCTCGGCAGGGCCGACCGGGGACGGCTCCGGCGCACCGCCCAGCACCTCGGCCAGCGCGGCCCCCAGGCGGTCGCCCGAGAGCCAGGCGCCCTCGACCTTGGAGACCGGCCCCCAGCCGTCGCCGCAGACCCCGAGCGGCGTGCCGCCCACGTCCTGGAGCAGGAACGGCGCGGGCCGCTCCCCCGAGGCCTTGGCCTGCGACCACCGCTGCACGTGGGTCTCGAGCGGCTCGTGGTGCAGGTCGAGCAGCCGCTTCAACGCTGCCAGCAGCTCGGGCAGCGCGGCCTGGGGGTCCTCGAGGTGGGCGGCGGCGTACGCCGGGGTCGAGTGCGCCACCAGGACGGGCGCGTCGTCGCCCCGACGCCGGCCGTCGTCGGCGACCCAGGACAGCACGTCGTCGTCGTTGACGAAGGCCCCGTCGAGGTGGCCGTCCGCGGGGTCCCACGTGCGCTCGGCGAAGACGGCGCTCAGCGCCAGGGTCGGGTCCGAGGGCCGGTCCAGGCGCTCGGCGACGGCGTCCAGGGTCGTCCCGGGGGTGCTGCCCACCTCGAGCAGCCGCCGCGCCTGGGCGTCGGGCATGGCCAGGACGACCGCCGCGGCCGCGCGCCCGTCGACGAGCAGGGTCCCGGTGTCGTCCAGGGCCACCCGGGTGACCTCGTGGCGGCGTACGGGGAGGTCGGCGAGGAGGTCCTCGACCAGCGAGCGCAGCCCGTGACCGGCCCCCCACCGGACGGGCCCCTGCTTGCGGGTGGCCCGTTCGACCGGGTGCGGGCCCTCGGACGCGGACAGGACGTGGAAGGTGTCGGTCCAGGGACGCGCGAGCCCACGCCGCTCCCAGTCCGAGGCGACGGCGGCGAAGCCGTCGTCGGAGACCGTGAAGTACGACGCCCCGGTGTCGACCGGCCGGCCCGCCAGCGTGCGGCTGGCCATCCGTCCCCCGACCCGCCGGCCCCGGTCGACCAGCTCGACCTCGACGCCGCTCGCCCGCAACCGGCGCGCGCAGGCGGCCCCGGCGATGCCGGCCCCCACCACGACGACGGGAGACGGTTCGGGCCGCTCGGGGACGGGTGCGGCGGCAGGCTCGACAGCGGGCATGGCCTCAGCCTGCCAGGGGCCCCTCACCCCGGAGCCCTGCTCCGAGGGGGCGTCGGGACCGTCGCCATCGGGGTCCGTGTCCTCCTCGTCGGTGGCCAGGTCCTCACGGCGCTCGACGTTGGGGTTGTCCACCTCCTCGTCGGTGCGGGCCCGCACCACGTCGTCGAGGTAGCGCAGGACCACCGCGGCCACCGCGGCGGTCGGCACGGCCAGGAAGGCGCCGGTGATGCCGAACAGCGTCGAGCCGAGCGTCACCGACAGCAGCACGACCGCGGCGTGGAGGTTCATCGACTTCGACTGCAGCCAGGGGCTCAGCACGTTGCCCTCGAGCTGCTGCACGGCCACGATCACGGCCAGGATGACCAGCGCGCCGCCGGTGCCGACCGAGACCAGGGCGACCAGGACGGCGATCGAGCCGGCCACGAAGGCCCCCACGATCGGGATGAAGCCCGCGAAGAACGTCAGGATCGCCAGCGGGATGGCCAGCGGGACCCCCACCACCAGCAGGCCGGCGCCGATCAGCACGGCGTCGATCAGGGAGACCAGCGCCTGGGTGCGGATGAACCCGCCCAGGGTGCTCCACGCGCGCGTGCCGATCTCCTCGAGGTGGGCGCCCGCGCGGGGACCGGCGGAGCGGTGCAGCCACGGCAGGAAGTGGCGGCCGTCCTTGAGGAACAGGAAGCTCAGGATCAGCGTGATCACCAGCGTGACGACCCCGTTGGTCAGGGCCGAGACCCCCGTCAGCACCCCCGAGGCGATGCTGCCCGCGGACCCCGACAGCTTCTGCTGCAGGCCCTGGAGCGCGGCGTCGATCTGCGCCTTCGAGACGAAGCTGCTGCTCTGCACCCAGCCCTGCACCTGCTGCAGGCCCTGGTTGGCGCTCGTGACCAGCTGGCTGCTCTGCCCCGACACCGAGGGGGCGATGGCGAAGCCGATCCCGACCACGACCAGGATCGCGCCGACCAGCGTGGCCGCGGCCGCCAGGCCGGAGGGGAACCGGGCCCGCGTACGCAGCAGGTCGCTGACCGGCCCCAGCACGGTGCACAGGACCAGCGCCAGCAGGACCGGGAAGATCACGAACCAGCCGTACTTGACCAGCAGGCCGAGCAGGACGGCCCCGAGCGCGATCGCCACCATCCGCAGGCTCCAGCGGGCCGTCCAGTCCACGCCCTGGCCGATCACCCGCTCCCGCGAGGGCAGCGTGCTGCCACCCGCTCCCGTCGTGTCGTGCCCCTGGTCCCTCGTATCTCCCATGGGTCCACCCTGTCAGCAACCTGACGATGCCTCCACGTCGCCCGCAGCGGCCCCGGGTGGACAGCACCCTGGTCAGCGAGCCGCTCGCGCGAGAGGATCCGACCTGGCCGGCAGGCGGCCGCGAGGTGCTCGGGAGGAACTGTGGGCCAGGGTGCCGGTCGCGGCGGGTCGCTCGTCCTGACCGTCGGCGCGCTCGGCGTGGTGTTCGGCGACATCGGGACCAGCCCCCTCTACGCGCTGCGCACCATCCTGGGCGAGTCCGGCCCGCTGACCCGCGACACCGTCCTCGGGGTCACCTCGACGCTGCTGTGGTCGATGGTCGTCGTGGTCACCGTGCTGTACGTCGGCCTGCTGCTGCGCGTCGACAACGAGGGCGAGGGCGGCCTGCTCGCCCTGGTCGCGCTCGTGCGGCGGACCAGCACGCGCGGCCGCAGCATCGGCCTGGTGACCGTCCTGGGGATGATCGGCGCCGCCATGTTCCTCGGCGACTGCGTCATCACTCCCGCGATCTCGGTGCTGTCGGCGGCCGAGGGGCTCGAGGTGGCGAACCCCTCGTTCAAGGTGGCGGTGCTGCCCATCGCGGTGGTCCTGCTGGCCGGGGTGTTCGTGCTCCAGCGCATCGGCACGGGGGTGATCGGGAAGTTCTACGGCCCCGTGATGGTGGTCTGGTTCCTGCTGCTCGCCGTCACCGGCGCGGTCTCGCTGGCCCACGACCCTGGCGTGCTGGTGGCGCTCTCCCCCCACCTGGCGGTCGGCTTCTTCCTCGCCGACCCGCTCACGGCCTTCCTGTCCCTCGGGGCGGTGATCCTGACCGTGACCGGGGCCGAGGCGCTGTACGCCGACCTGGGCCACTTCGGTCGCCGGGCGATCAGCTCGGGGTGGCTGCTCGTCGTCCTGCCCGCGCTGGTGCTGGCCTACCTGGGCGAGGCCTCGGCGGTGATCCGTGACCACGGGGCCGCCTCGCAGCCGTTCTACTCCGTCGTGCCGGGGTGGGCCACGATCCTGGTGCTGGTGGTGGCGACCGCGGCGACGGTGATTGCGTCGGAGGCCGTGATCGCGGGCGCCTTCACCGTGCTGCACCAGCTCGCCGGCCTCGGGCTGTTCCCCTACCTGCGCACCGAGCACACCTCGCGCCGTCACGCGGGCCAGATCTACCTGCCCGCGGCCAACTGGGCGCTCGCGGTCGGGGTGCTCGCGGTGGTCGCGGTCTTCCGCAGCTCGGCCAGCCTGTCCTCGGCGTACGGCGTGGCGGTGAGCTCGACGATCCTGGTCACCGCCACCGTCTACATCGTCCTGGACCGGGCGCGTCACCCGCGGACGACCGCGCGTCGCGTCGTGGCCGTCGCCTGCTGGCTGGTCGTGGCCGTCTTCTGCGCCGCCACCGTGCCCAAGCTGCTCACCGGCGGGTGGGCGCCCGCCGGCATCGGGCTCGCGCTGTTCGTGGTGATGTCCACCTGGCGCTCGGGGCAGCGCCGGCTCGCCGTGGCCCGCGAGAGCAGCGAGAGCACGCCGGAGCAGATGCTGCGCGAGCTGCTGGAGTCGGGCTGCGTCGAGCGCCGGGTCGAGGGCAGCGCGGTGTTCCTCACCCCCGACCCCCGGGTCGCGCCGCTGTCGCTGCGCACCGTGGTGGAGACCGGCTACGCCATGGCCGAGCACGTCGTGCTGCTGAGCTGGCAGGTCGAGGACAAGCCGTCGGCCTCCCCCGACGCGACGGTGGTCGAGGTCGACACCTTCGGCGACCGCTACGAGGGGATCCTCGCGGTCGCGGTGACCCTCGGCTACCGCGAGCGCCTCAACATCGACCACGTCCTGGAGGTTGCCTGCGAGCAGGAGCCCGAGGCCATGCGGGGCGTCGACCACCGCGAGGCCCGGTTCTTCGTCTCCGACCCCATCCCCCGGCTCTCGCGCGGATCGGGGATGGCGGTGTGGCGCCAGCGGGTGTTCCTGGTGCTGGACCGGCTCAGCACCGACCGGATGGAGCAGCTGTCGCTGCCGGCGGACCGCACCGTCGTGATCGGTCGCGAGTTCTGGCTCTGAGCCCCCGGCGCGGTCAGCCCGCGACGCGGTCGCGCCGCTGCGGACCGCCCTGAGGGGTGCCGTCCTCGCGCAGGCGCACGAAGCTGTAGACCAGCAGCGCCAGCGCCGCCAGGCCGGAGAGGATCAGCGTCGAGCCGGTGCCCCAGCCACCCTTGAGCCACCACTCGTCGGCCAGCGGCCACCACTGGGGGGAGTCGGGACCCAGGCCCCACACGATGCCCAGCCCGACCAGCCAGACCACGCCGAGCACCGAGAGCAGGATCCGTGGCCAGGTGCGGACGCTGTCGGCGGCACCCTTCATCGCCCACGCCTTGACCGTGTCGAGCCGGCGGTCGGCCCACTCGAACTGGGTGGCCAGGATGACCATGCCGAGGACCACCACGACGGCCCCGGGGCCGGGCAGCGGCATCAGCACGACGCCCAGGGCGAGCACCAGCCCGCCGACGACGGCCACGCCCCACTTCTTCGCTGTGCTCTTCACGTCCCCGAGGATACCGAGGGCCACCAGGGTGCGCCGGAGCTGCGACTCAGTCGTCCTCGTCGGCGAAGGTCTCGCCGTGGGTGCCGGGGCGCGGGGCCCACGGCAGCTCGCGCGCAGGGCGTACGACGATCAGCTCGTCGCCCCGGGCCAGCAGGGTCACCGTCGGGTCGAAGTAGCGGTAGACCTTCTCGTCGCGCACGACCGCGATGACCTGGTCGGGCAGCGACTGGGGCGCCTTGCCGACCTCGCTGACCAGCAGGTCGCGCTGGGCCACCTCGAGGCCCTCGCCGTAGGTCAGCAGGTCCTCCATCACCGACCCGAGGTTGGGCGAGAACGACGACAGCCCGAGCAGCCGCCCCACCGCGTCGGAGGAGGTGATCACCGAGTCGGCGCCGCTCTGCTTCACCAGCGGGACGTTGTCCTGCTCGCGCACCGCGGCCACGATGTAGGCGTCGGGGTTGAGCTGGCGCACCGTGAGGGTCGCGAGCACCGTGGTGTCGTCGCGGGCCGTGGTGATGATGACCTGGCGGGCCCGCTCGACACCGGCCCGGCGCAGCACCTCGCGGCGCGTCGCGTCGCCGGTGACCACGGCCAGCCCGTCGGCGTGCCCGTCCTCCTGGGCGATCGGACGCGGGTCGACCACGACGATCGACTCGCGCGCGGTGCCGTTGCTGACCAAGGTGTCCACCGCGCTGCGGCCCTTGGTGCCGTAGCCGATGACGACGACGTGCTGGTCCATGTTCCTCCTCCACCGGGCGACCCGGAAGATCTCTCGGCCCTGGGCGGCCAGCACCTCCAGCGTGGTGCCGATCAGCAGCACCAGGAAGGCGATGCGCAGCGGCGTGATCAGGAAGGCGTTGACCAGCCGGGCGCTGTCGGAGGCCGGGGCGATGTCGCCGTAGCCGGTGGTGCTCAAGGTGACGGTCGTGTAGTAGATCGCGTCGATCAGCGAGACCTTGTTGCGCGGGTCGCTGTTGTCCACGTAGCCGCCGCGGTCGGCGTACACCAGGGCCACGGTGACGCCCAGGATCGCGACGGCGACCAGGAACCGGAAGCCCAGCTGCCACCACGGCGACCGGGTGCTCTCGGGGAGCTTGAGCAGGCCCGAGCGGGTCTGGTCGGTCGTGTCGTCGGCCACCCGGCGCCTCAGCCGACCACGTCGCCGTAGATGACGACCTGCTGCTGGCGCTTGCCGCGGTCCTCACCCGACTGGCTCACCGAGACGAACCGGAACTTCTCCCCGGCCCGCGGCGTCCGGGCGGCCGGCGTACGGCGCAGGGTGCCGCACAGCACGCCCTGGGAGTCCACGCCCTCCTGCCCCTGCACGCCGTCGCCCTTGAGGCACAGGCGCGACCGGGAGGTGTCGAAGCTGACGACGGTGCCGGTGGTGCGCTCGGGGACGCCCGGTGTGGCCACCGTGCCGACGAGGTAGCCGGCCAGGAGGCACAGGGCGCCTCCGGCGACGAAGACCGGGGTCGGCAGGGTCACGTTTCCCACGTCACGAAGCATCGCACGCGCACACCCGACCGCCCGGCAGCGACCCGGTCGGGCCCCGTCCGGCCCGGGTCCGGCCCGGTCTGGCCCCGTCGCAGCTAGGAGCGCTGCTCGCGGACGCGCCGCGCGGGCACCGAGGCGGGCTCGGGGTCCGCTGCGGCCGGCTCGTCCCGCGCGTCGTCCGCCTCCGGGCCGGCCGGGGTGGGCTCGTCGGAGGTCTGGCGCCAGGGCAGGACCGCGTCGAGGCTGAGGCTGCGCAGCCGCTCCATCCGGGCGCTGGTGAGCTCCTTCTGGGGCCACACGTGGTCGAACGCGGCGTTGAGCGCGGCCCCGATCAGCACCGCGATCGAGAGCAGGTAGAGCCACAGCAGCACCGCGATCGGGGCGGCCAGGGGGCCGTAGATCGAGGTCGAGCCGCTGGCCGTCGACACCAGGACCCAGCGCAGCAGGGCCGAGCCGAACACCCAGCAGAACATCGTGAACACCGCGCCCGGGAGGTTGTAGCGCCAGGCCGTCCGGACCGGGACCGAGACGTGGTAGAGCGTGGCCAGGAACAGGATGCCCAGCACGAGCACCGTGGGCCAGTAGAGCCCGACCAGGAAGTCCAGCCGGTCCGGGAGCCAGCGACCGAGCATCGTGGGGCCGACCACGACCAGCGGCACCACGACGACGCCGATCAGCATGCCCAGGACGTAGAGCAGGAACGACAGGGCGCGGGTGCGCACGATGCCGCGGTGACCGCCCAGGCCGTACATGATCGTGATGGTGTCGACGAAGACGTTCAGCGCGCGCGACCCCGACCACAGCGCGAGGACGAAGCCGATCGACACCACGTCGTAGCGACCACCGGCCAGCACCTCGTTGAGCGTGGGCTCGATGATGCTGGCGACCGTCTGCGGGGTCAGCGCCTGACCGGCGATGCTCAGGACGGTGGTGCGCACCTCGGTGATCTGGCTGGCGCTGAACTGCGCGAAGACGTAGCCGATCGAGCCCGCCAGCGCGAAGATCAGCGGCGGCAGCGACAAGACCGCGAAGAACGCCGCCTCCGCCGCGAGCCCGGTGACCCGGTGGCGCATGCAGGTGCTCACCGTCGAGACCACGAGCCGCCACAGGTCGCCCCGGACGTCCTGCCAGGAGCGCCCGGACGGCCAGCGCACGCTGCTGCCGGCCCGACCCATGGCCACTAGGTTAGGCCCATGACGTCCTCAGCCCTCGGCGACGAGCGGGTCGCCCGCAACCAGGCTCCGCCCCTCGTGGGCCACGACGTGGTGTCCTCCGACGCCGCCCTGACCGAGGCGGTGCTGCGGCACGCCACGCCCGAGGTGCTCGACTCGCTGGTCGAGGTCGGGGTGCAGGCGGGCACCGAGGAGGCCCGGGAGCACGGCGTGCTGGCCAACCGGCACCACCCCGAGCTGCGCACCTTCGACCGCTACGGCAACCGGATCGACGAGGTCGAGTTCCACCCCTCGTGGCACTGGCTGATGGAGCGCGGGGTCGGCCACGGGCTGCAGGCGGCGCCCTGGGAGCAGGACTCGCCGCACGCCCACCTGCGCCGGGCCGCCGGGTTCTTCGCCTGGTCCCAGACCGAGCCGGGGCACGGCTGCCCCCTGTCGATGACGTACGCCGCCGTCCCGGCGCTGCGGGTCGACGACGCGATCGCCAAGGAGTGGACCCCCAAGCTGGCCGCGCCCTCCTACGACCCCGGCGTGCGCGTCCTCGCGGACAAGACCGGCGCGCTGGCCGGCATGGGGATGACCGAGAAGCAGGGCGGCTCCGACGTGCGGGCCAACCAGACCCAGGCCCGCCCCACGTCGGTCGACGGGGAGTACACGCTGCACGGCCACAAGTGGTTCACCTCCGCGCCGATGAACGACGTCTTCCTGGTGCTGGCCCAGGCGCCCGGAGGGCTGACCTGCTTCCTGCTGCCCCGGGTGCTGCCCTCCGGCGAGCGCAACCGGCTCGACGTCGTACGGCTCAAGGACAAGCTGGGCAACCGCTCCAACGCCTCCTCCGAGCTGGAGTTCGACGGGACCTGGGCCCAGCGCCTGGGCGACGAGGGCCGCGGGGTGCGCACGATCATCGAGATGGTCGCCGCGACCCGCCTGGACTGCGTGCTCGGCTCCGCCTCCCTGATGCGCAAGGCGCTGGCCGAGGCGTCGTGGCACGTCGCGCACCGGTCGGCGTTCGGCGGGCTGCTGGGCGACAAGCCGCTGATGCAGAACGTCGTGGCCGACCTCGCCGTGGAGTCCGAGGGAGCCACCGCCCTGGCGATGCGGCTGGCCTCGGCCGTCGACCGCCGCGACGACGCCCACGAGGCGGCCCTGCGCCGGATCGCGCTGCCGCTGGCCAAGTTCTGGGTCTGCAAGCGCACCCCGATGATGGTCGCCGAGGCGCTGGAGTGCCTGGGCGGGAACGGGTACGTCGAGGAGTCCGGCCTGCCGCTGCTGTTCCGCGAGTCGCCGCTGAACTCGGTCTGGGAGGGCTCGGGCAACGTCAACGCCCTCGACGTGCTCCGGGCGCTGTCGCGGGAGCCCGAGACGCTCCAGGCCTGGCTGACCGAGGTCGGCCTGGCCCGCGGCGAGGACCCGCGCCTGGACCGCGCGGTCGAGGGGGTGCTGTCCCTGCTGGGCGACGCCGAGACCCTCGAGGTCTCCGCGCGACGCCTCGCCGGCCAGATGGCCGCCTGCCTCCAGGCCTCCCTGCTGGTGCGCCACGCTCCCCCGGCCGTCGCCGACGCCTTCTGCGCCACCCGCCTGGGCGGCGACTACAACGGCACCCTCGGCACCCTCCCCGTCGGCACCGACCTCCGCACCATCGTCACCCGCACCACCCCGACCCTGGCCTGACAGGAGATCCCCGCGCCGCCCTGACAGGCCTGACAGGGGGGGTAGGGACCCGCCGCGCGCCGCCGACCGGGGGCGTGGCGCACGCTCGACGGTGCCCACCGGGGGTTCAGCGCGCGCTCCACGTCGCCGAGCGGGGTCTCCTGGCACGCTCGACGGCGCCGACCGGGGACTTCGTGCAGCCGCGGACCTGCAGGGCGGGCGCGGATGCCCCGGTCGGCGGCGTACGGCGGGCGCGGATGCCCCGGTGGGCGGCGTACGGCGTGCGCGGATGGCCCGGTGGACGGCGTACGGCGTGCGCGGATCCCCCTGTCAGGCGCCCAGGGCGGCCGACACGACCTCGCGGGCCTCCTCCTGGACCCGGGCGAGGTGGTCGGGGCCCTGGAAGGACTCGGCGTAGATCTTGTAGACGTCCTCGGTGCCGCTGGGGCGGGCGGCGAACCAGGCCGAGGCCGTCGTGACCTTCAGGCCGCCGATGGCGGCACCGTTGCCGGGGGCCTCGGTGAGCTTGGCCGTGATCTCCTCCCCCGCCAGCGAGGTCGCGGTGACGTCCTCGGGTGACAGCGCGGCCAGCTTGGCCTTCTGGTCGCGGTCGGCCGGCGCGTCGATGCGGGCGTACGCCGGATCGCCGTGCGCCTCGACCAGCCGCGCGTAGTGCTGGCTGGGACTCCTCCCGGTCGCGGCGAGGATCTCCGAGGCCAGCAGCGCGAGGATGATCCCGTCCTTGTCGGTCGTCCAGGCGCCACCGTCGCGCCGCAGGAACGAGGCGCCGGCCGACTCCTCGCCGCCGAAGCCGAACGAGCCGTCGATGAGGCCGGGCACGAACCACTTGAAGCCGACCGGGACCTCGACCAGCGGACGGCCCAGCGACTCGGCGACCCGGTCGATCATCGAGGAGGACACCAGCGTCTTGCCGATGCGCGCCGAGGACGGCCAGTCGGGCCGGGCACCGCCGAAGAGGTGCTCGATCGCCACGGCCAGGAAGTGGTTGGGGTTCATCAGCCCGGCGTCGGGGGTGACGATGCCGTGCCGGTCGGAGTCGGCGTCGTTGCCGGTGGCGATGTCGTACTCGTCCTTGCGGCTGATCAGGGAGGCCATCGCCGAGGGCGAGGAGCAGTCCATCCGGATCTTGCCGTCCCAGTCGAGCGTCATGAACCGCCACGTGGGGTCGACCAGCGGGTTGACCACGGTCAGGTCGAGGCCGTGGCGCTCGGCGATCTCACCCCAGTAGTGCACGGCCGCGCCCCCGAGCGGGTCGGCGCCGATGCGCACCCCGGCGGACCGGATCGCCTCGAGGTCGACCACCGAGGGCAGGTCGTCGACGTAGGTGCCGAGGAAGTCGTAGCCCGACGCCTGGGCGCGCGCCCGGGTGAACGGGGTGCGGCGCACGTCGGTCAGGCCCGCGGCGATCAGCTCGTTGGCCCGCGCGGCGATCACCTTGGTCGCATCGGAGTCGGCCGGGCCGCCGTGGGGCGGGTTGTACTTGAAGCCGCCGTCGGTCGGCGGGTTGTGGGACGGGGTCACCACGATCCCGTCGGCGAGGCCCGGCCCGGACGTGCGACCGCCGTTGGCCCGCAGGATCGCGTGGGAGACCGCCGGGGTCGGGGTGTAGGCGTCGCGGTCGTCGACGAGCACGGTCACGTCGTTGGCGACCAGCACCTCGAGCGCCGTGGCCCACGCCGGCTCGGAGAGTCCGTGGGTGTCGCGGCCGATGAACAACGGACCGTCGTACCCCTGGTCCTTGCGGTAGTCGCAGATCGCCTGGGTGGTGGCCAGGATGTGGTCCTCGTTGAACGAGGTCTTCAGCGAGGAGCCGCGGTGCCCGCTGGTGCCGAAGGCGACCTGCTGGTCGACGTCGTCGGGGTCCGGGCGCTGGGTGTAGTAGGCGGTGACCAGGTGGGCCACGTCGACCAGGTCACGGGCCTCGGCGAGCTGGCCGGCGCGGGGGTCGCTCACGGCGTCACCTGCTGGCCCTTGGCCAGCACGGTCAGACCGTCCTCGACCACGAACCCGCGCGCCCGGTCGGCCTCGGCGTCGACGCCGATCTGCGCGCCGGCGGGCACGACCACGTTCTTGTCCAGGATCGCGTTCTTGACCACCGCGCCCTCCCCGACGCTGACGCCGTTGAGGAGCACCGAGCCCTCGACGCGGGCGCCCGAGGCGACGCGCACCGACGGGGACAGGACCGACTCGCGGACCGAGCCACCCGTGACGACGACGCCCGGGGACAGGATCGAGTTGTAGACCGTCACCGGGGCCATGCCGTCGCCCTCGACCAGCTTGGCCGGCGGCTGCGGACCGTAGGTGGTGTAGATCGGCCACTCCTGGTTGTAGAGGTTGAACACCGGGAGGTGGGCCACGAGGTCCATGTGGGCCGCGTAGTAGGAGCCCATCGTCCCGACGTCGCGCCAGTAGCCGCGGTCGCGGTCGTTGGAGCCCGGGACGACGTTGTCCTTGTAGTCGTAGACGCCGGCCTCGCCGCGCTCGACGAAGGCCGGGATGATGTCGCCGCCCATGTCGTGCTTGGAGTCCTCCAGGTCCGCGTCGCGGCTCACGGCGTCGCGCAGCGCATCGGCGTCGAAGACGTAGTTGCCCATCGAGGCCAGGACCTCGTCGGGCGAGTCGGGCAGCCCGGTGGGGTCCTTCGGCTTCTCCAGGAAGGCACGGATCCGGTCGGGTCGGGCCGGGTCGACGTCGATGACGCCGAACTGGTCGGCGAGCGAGATCGGCTGGCGGATGGCGGCCACCGTGGCGGCGGCGCCGCTCTCGACGTGGGCCTCGACCATCTGGGAGAAGTCCATCCGGTAGACGTGGTCGGCGCCGACCACCACGACGATGTCGGGCTTCTCGTCGTCGAGCAGGTTCATCGACTGGAAGATCGCGTCGGCGCTGCCGAGGTACCACCGCTTGCCCACGCGCTGCTGGGCCGGCACCGGGGTGACGTAGTTGCCCAGCAGCGTCGACATCCGCCACGTGGTCGTGACGTGGCGGTCCAGGCTGTGCGACTTGTACTGCGTCAGCACGACGACCTGGAGGTAGCCGGAGTTGACCACGTTGGACAGCGCGAAGTCGATCAGGCGGTAGATGCCGCCGAACGGCACCGCCGGCTTGGCCCGGTCGGCGGTCAGCGGCATCAGCCGCTTGCCCTCCCCCCCGGCCAGGACGATCGCGAGCACCTTCTTGCGGCGAGACGTTGCACTCATGGGTCGAACCTAGTGGTGACGTGGGCCACTGTGCGAGCGCTAGGTTGAGCGCCATGCGCATCGACGTGCTGAGCAAGGAGTACCCGCCCGAGATCTACGGCGGCGCCGGGGTCCACGTGGCCGAGCTGGTCCGGGCCCTCCGGGCGGTGGACGGCGTCGACACCCGGGTCCACGCCTTCGGGTCCGAGCGGGCCGAGGCCGGCACGACGGGGTACGCCGACCCGCCCGGGCTGAGCCGGGCCAACGCGGCGATCCGCACGCTGGGCGTCGACCTCGAGATGGTCGGCGGCTGCGCCGGGACCGACCTGGTCCACTCCCACACCTGGTACGCCAACATGGCCGGGCACCTCGCCGGGCTGCTGCACGGGGTCCCCCACGTCGTCTCGGCGCACAGCCTGGAGCCGATGCGGCCCTGGAAGGCCGAGCAGCTGGGAGGCGGGTACGCCGTGTCGAGCTGGGTCGAGCGGACGGCATACGAGTCGGCGGCCGCGGTGATCGCGGTGAGCGCGGCCATGCGCGAGGACGTGCTCCGCAGCTACCCCGCCGTCGACCCCGAGCGTGTCCACGTCGTGCACAACGGCATCGACACCGACGACTGGGCCCCGCGCCACGACCCCGACCGGGCCCGCGAGCTCGGGCTGGACCCCGACCGCCCCAGCGTCATCTTCGTCGGCCGGATCACCCGCCAGAAGGGCTTGCCTCTGTTCCTGCGCGCCGCCGCCCAGCTGCCGCCGGAGGTGCAGCTGGTGCTCTGCGCCGGCGCGCCGGACACCCCCGAGATCGAGGCCGAGGTCCGCGGGCTGGTCGACGGGCTCGCGACCGAGCGCGACGGCGTCGTCTGGATCGCCGAGATGCTGCCCCGCGACGACGTGACGACGCTCCTGACCGCCGCGACGGTCTTCGCCTGCCCCTCGATCTACGAGCCGCTCGGCATCGTCAACCTCGAGGCGATGTCGTGCGAGACCGCGGTGGTCGCGACGGCGACCGGTGGCATCCCGGAGGTGGTGGTGCACGGCGAGACCGGGTGGCTGGTGCCGATCGACCAGGCCACCGACGGGACCGGGACGCCCCTGGACCCCGAGCAGTACGTCGCGGACCTCGCGGCGGCGCTGAACGACGCGGTCTCCGACCCCGAGCGCGCCCGCCGGAGGGGCGAGGCGGGGCGTCGACGGGCCCAGGAGCACTTCAGCTGGCCCGCGATCGCCGGGCGCACCCTGGAGATCTACCGCTCGCTGGTCTGACCCGCCGAGGGAATGCTGGTGGCCCACCGACGTTGGGCCCGGTATGCGAGCTATCGGAATCAACCAGTTCGGCGGACCTGACGCACTCGAGGTCCTGGACCTCCCCGAGCCCCACGCGGGTCCTGGCGAGGTGCGCATCCGCGTGCACGCCGCCACCGTCAACCCCACCGACACCGGCCTGCGCTCCGGGGCGTACGGCGACCGGCCCGGCGACCACGACGCCCCCTGGATCCCCGGCATGGACGCCGCGGGCGTGATCAGCGAGGTCGGCGACGGCGTCACCGGCTTCGAGGTCGGGCAGCGGGTGGCCGCCCTGGTCCTGCCCGCCGGCCCGCACGGAGGGGCGTACGCCGAGGAGCTGGTCGTCCCGGCCGCCTCCGCCGTGGCCCTGCCCGAGAGCACCCAGGACACCGACCTCGTCGCCTGGTCGACCCTGCTGATGAACGCCATGACGGCCCGCCTGGCCCTGGAGGCCTTCGACCTCCCCGGCGGCTCGACCATCGCGGTGACCGGCGCGGCCGGGTCGTTCGGCGGCTACGTCGTGCAGCTGGCCAAGCTGGCCGGCCTGCGCGTGATCGCCGACGCCGCCGAGAAGGACGTCGAGCTGGTCCGCTCGCTGGGCGCCGACGAGATCGTGGAGCGCGGTGACGACGTCGTCGCCCGGATCCGCGAGATCGCCCCCGACGGCGTCGACGCCCTGGCCGACGGCTCGGTGCAGAACGGCGCCGTCCTCGGTGCGGTCAAGGACGGCGGCGCGATGGCGACCGTGCGCGGCTGGGACGGCCCGTCCGAGCGCGGCATCAGCGTGCACCCCGTGATGGTCTTCGGGGCCGCCGAGCGCACCGACGAGCTCCGGGCCCTGGTCGACGCGGCCGCGCGGGGCGACCTGACCCTGCGGGTGGCCCGGACCTTCCCGGCCGCCGAGGCCGCCGACGCCCACCGCCTCCTCGAGGGTGGCGGCGTCCGCGGACGGATCGTGCTCGACCTGTCCTGAGCCCAGACGCCGACGGCCCGGTCCCCCTCGTCGGGGGCCGGGCCGTCGGCGTACGGGCAGGTCAGCGGGTCGCGGCGAGCTCCCCGTCGCGGGCCGTCGAGGTCTCGGCCGGGCCGTCGCCGTGGTCGTCGACCATGGTGGTCTCGTCGAACGGCGCCTGGCCGGCCAGCACGCGGTCCAGCTGCGGGCGGTCCAAGGTGCCGGTCCACTGGCCCACCAGGATGGTGGCGATGGCGTTGCCGGCGAAGTTGGTGACCGCCCGGGCCTCGGACATGAAGCGGTCGATGCCCACGATCAGGCCCACGCCGTCGAGCAGCTCGGGCCGGTGCGAGGACAGCCCGCCGGCCAGCGTGGCCAGGCCGGCGCCGGTGACGCCGGCGGCGCCCTTGGAGGCGATGATCATGAACAGCAGCAGCGAGAACTGCTCGCCGATGCTGAGCGGCTTGTTCAGGGCCTCGGCGATGAAGATCGAGGCCATCGTCAGGTAGATCGCGGTGCCGTCGAGGTTGAAGGAGTAGCCCGTCGGGACCACCACGCCGACGGTGGTCTTCTCGACCCCGGCGTGGTTCATCTTCGCGATCAGACGGGGCAGCGCCGACTCCGAGGACGAGGTCGAGACGATCAGCAGGAACTCGCGCCCCAGGTAGCGGAAGAGGCTGAGCACGTTCACGCCCGTGACCACCTTGAGGATCGTGCCGAGCACGACGAAGACGAACAGGAAGCACGTGATGTAGAAGGCGATCATCAGCGTGGCCAGGCTCTTGAGCGCGTCGACACCGGTCTCACCGACGACGGCGGCGATCGCGGCGAAGGCGCCGACGGGAGCGGCCCACATGATCATCGAGAGCACCCGGAAGACCAGGCGCTGCACGTGGCCGATGCCGCCCAGGATCGGCTGCCCCGCGCGGCCCATGGCCTGGAGGGCGAAGCCGACCAGGAGCGCCACGAGCAGGGTCTGCAGCACCTCGCCGGAGGTCAGGGCGGAGAACAGCGAGTCGGGCACCATGCCGGTGATGAAGTCGGTGGTCGAGCCGGCGGCCTCGGCGGCCTGCTCCTTGCCGACGCCCGCGACGTCCTTGGTCAGGTTCAGCCCGGCGCCGGGGTCGATCAGGTTGCCCACGAGCATCCCGATGCCCAGGGCCACGGTCGACATGGTCAGGAAGTAGCCGAGGGCCAGGCCGCCGACCTTGCCGACGCTGGCGGCGCTGCGCACCGAGCCGACGCCGATGACCAGGGTGCAGAAGATGACCGGCTGGATCATCATCTTGATCAGGGCCACGAAGGTGGTGCCGATCCACTTCAGGCCGACCGCGAAGTCGGGGAAGACCAGGCCGGTGACGGCGCCCAGGACGACCGCGACGATGACGGCGATGTAGAGGAAGTGCGTGCGGTCCCGCTTGACCGGCGCTCCCTGGGTGGTGCTGCTCATGGTTCCTCCGACTGCTGCTCGTGGCTCGCTCTCGCGACCGGGCGGTGCCCTGCGTCACATCCTGGGGCGCCCTGTGACAGCGGTCACCCTTGTGGTCGTTGTGTTCACCGGGCGCGGTGGCGGCCCGCGTCCGGGCCGCACGCCCGCGCGGTGGGGCATGATGCGCCCATGGCCGGCCGAGGAGCTCACGAGAGCCCCGTCGCCCGCCAGATCCTGGTGCTCCAGGTCCTCGTCGTGCTCGTGCTGGTGCTCGCCGCGGTGGCCCTGGCCGCCGCCGACACCCGCCGCGACGTGCGCAGCAGCGCGCGCGACGAGGCCGTCTCGGTCGCCCTGTCGGTCGCCGACGCCCCCTCGGTCCGCGAGGCCGTGAGCAGCAGCGACCCCAGCGCCCGTCTCCAGCCGTACGCCGAGCAGGTGCGCGCCGACACCCACGTCGACTTCGTGGTCGTGATGGACCTCCAGCGCCGGCGCTTCACCCACCCCACGCCGGGCCGGATCGGCGAGCGCTTCGTGGGCGACGTCGGTGGCGCACCGCAGGGTCGCGTCTTCACCCAGGAGTACGCCGGCACCCTCGGCCCCTCCATCCGCGCGGTCGTCCCGGTCCGGAGCTCGGCCTCCGGCACGGGCCGGGTCGTCGCGCTGGTCTCGGTCGGGATCCGCGTGACCCGGGTCGACCGCCAGCTCTCCCAGGACCTGCCCACGATCTTCGCCGCCGGCCTGGTGGCGCTGCTGGTCGGCGTGGCCGGCGCCGTCGCGATCAGCCGGCGGCTGCGGCGCCAGACCCACGGGATGGGCGAGCAGGAGATCACCCGGATGTACGAGTACTACCGAGCCGTCCTGGGAGCCGTCCGCGAGGGCCTCCTGCTGGTCGACGCGGGAGGCCGGGTGCAGCTGGTCAACGACGAGGCCCGCCGGCTGCTCGCCCTGCCCGCCGACGTCGAGGGGCGCTCGCTGGCCGACCTCGGACTGCCCCCGGGCCTGGTCGAGGCGGCGGGGCGCGACACCGCCGAGCCCGACACCATCTACGTCCTGGGCGACCACGTGCTGGTGGTCAGCTCGGCCCCGGCGCTGTGGGAGGGCAGCGAGGTCGGGGCCGTGGTCACGCTGCGCGACCGGACCGAGCTCCAGGCGGTGACCGGTGAGCTCGACGTGGTGCGCGGGCTGACCGAGTCACTGCGGGCCCAGACCCACGAGGCGGCCAACCGGCTGCACAGCGTGGTGTCGCTGATCGAGATGGGCCACCCCGACCGGGCGGTCGCCTTCGCCACCGAGGAGCTCCAGGTCGCCCAGGTGCTCACCGACCGGGTGCTCGGCGCCGTCCAGGAGCCCGTCCTGGCGGCGCTGCTGCTGGGCAAGACCGCCGACGCCGCCGAGCGCGGGATTGAGCTGGTGGTCTCCGGCGAGGTGGCCGGCGAGGACCTCCCGGTGCGCTCCCGCGACCTGGTCACGGTGGTCGGCAACCTGGTCGACAACGCCCTGGACGCGGTCGGGTCGGCCGAGGACCCGTCCGTCCGGCGCGTGGTGACGGTGCACGTCGAGGGCGACGAGGAGCACGTCCGGGTGGTCGTGGAGGACGGCGGGCCCGGCGTACGGCCGGAGGACGCGGAGCGGGTGCTCGAGCGCGGCTGGTCCACCAAGGCGGCGGGCGGGCGCGGGATCGGGCTGGCCCTGGTCGGCCAGGTCGCACGGGCCCACCAGGGCACGGTCGAGGTCGCGGAGTCGTCCCTGGGCGGCGCCCGCTTCACGGTCGTGCTGGAGGCCCGCGGATGAGCGCCGGCACCCCGGACGCCCCCCTGCCGGTGCGGGTGCTGGTCGTGGAGGACGAGGAGCTCGCGGCGCAGGCCCACGCGGCGTACGTCGGGCGGGTGGCGGGCTTCGAGCTCGCGGGCGTCGCCCGCTCGGCGGCCGAGGCGGTGCGGCTGCTGGCGTCGGGGACCGGCGTCGACCTGGTCCTGCTCGACATGCACCTGCCCGACGGGCACGGCCTCGCGCTGCTCCAGCGGCTGCGGGCCGCGGGCCACCTGGTCGACGTGATCGCCGTGACGTCGGCGCGCGACGCCGACGTGGTCCGCCGGGCGGTGGCGCAGGGGGTCGTGCTCTACCTGCTCAAGCCGTTCTCGTTCGCGGCGTTCCGCACCAAGCTCGAGCAGTACGCCGCCTACCGCGCCCGCCTGGCCGGCACCGCCACCGACGTGGTCCAGGACGACGTCGACCAGCTCTTCGGCGCCCTGCGGGCCCGCGGCACCGGCGCCGGCCTCCCCAAGGGAATGAGCCTGGACTCGTTGCGCCAGGTGACCGAGGCGCTACGAGCCGCCCCGACCGGGATGTCGGCCAAGGAGGTCGCCGAGGTCATCGGCGTCTCCCGCGTCACCGCCCGCCGCTACCTCGAGCACCTCGCCGACGACGGCTCCGTCGACCGCTCCCCCCGGTACGGCGGCACCGGCCGCCCCGAGGTCGCCTACCTCTGGCGCCAGTGACCCCGAGAGGGGATCCCTACCGCGCCGAGAGGGGATCCCCCGCACGCCCTACCCCGCCGAGAGGGGATTCCGTGCACGGCGTACGCCGCCGAGAGGGGGATCCCCGCACGGCGTACGCCGCCGACAGGACGACCGCCTGCAGCAGCACGTGCGCTGATCCCCCGCTCAGCGCCCCCGAGTGTGCGCGGATCCCCCGCTCGGCGTGACTGGTTGTGCGCGGATCCCCCACTCGGCGGCTCTGGGCGTGCGCGGATGCCCCTGTCGGCGAGGACCTGCCTCAGCTCAGGACGAGGCCCGGGTAGAGCGGGTGCTTGTCGAGCATCTCGGCGGAGCGGTCCTTGACGCGGTCGGCGACGCCGTCCTCGGTGACGTACGTCGCCTTGGAGGGGGCGCCCGCCTTGTTGGTGCCGGCCTGGGTCTTGGTGAGCACCTCGACGACCAGGTCGGCGACGGTGTCGAACTCACTCGAGCCGAAGCCGCGGGTGGTCAGCGCCGGGGTGCCGAAGCGGATGCCGGAGGTGTACCACGCACCGTTGGGGTCGCTGGGCACGGAGTTGCGGTTGGTCACGACGCCCGCGTCGAGCAGCGCCGACTCGGCCTGGCGGCCGGTGAGGCCGAAGCCGGAGACGTCGAGCAGCACGATGTGGTTGTCGGTGCCGCCGGTGACCAGCTTCGCGCCGCGGGTCAGGAAGCCCTCGGCCAGGGACTTCGCGTTGTCGGCGATGTTCTGGGCGTAGGTCTGGAAGGCGGGCTGGCGCGCCTCGGCCAGCGCGACGGCCTTCGCGGCCATCACGTGCGAGAGCGGGCCGCCGAGCACCATCGGGCAGCCGCGGTCGACGTCGGCCGCGAACTCGTCGGTGGCCAGGACCATGCCGCCGCGCGGTCCGCGCAGCGACTTGTGGGTCGTGGTGGTGACCACGTGGGCGTGGGGCACCGGGTCCTCGTCGCCGGTGAACACCTTGCCGGCGACCAGACCGGCGAAGTGGGCCATGTCGACCATCAGCACGGCGCCGACCTCGTCGGCGATCTCGCGCATCGTCGCGAAGTTCACCCGGCGGGGGTACGCCGAGTAGCCGGCCACCAGGACCAGCGGCTTGAACTCCCGGGCCTTGGCCCGCACGGCGTCGTAGTCCAGCAGCCCCGTCTCCGGGTCCGTGCCGTACTGCTGCTGGTGGAACATCTTGCCGCTGATGTTGGGGCGGAAGCCGTGGGTGAGGTGACCGCCAGCGTCCAACGACATGCCGAGCAGGCGCTGGTTGCCGAGCTCGTGGCGCAGCTGCTCCCACTCGGCCTCGGTGATCTCGTTGACGTTCTTCGCGCCCAGCTTCGCCAGCGCGGGGGTCTCGACCCGGTTGGCCAGGATGGACCAGAACGCCACCAGGTTGGCGTCGATGCCGGAGTGCGGCTGGACGTAGGCGTACTGCGCCCCGAACAGCTCGCGGGCGTGCTCGGCGGCGAGCCGCTCGACGGTGTCGACGTTCTGGCAGGCGGCGTAGAAGCGGTGGCCCGCGGTGCCCTCGGCGTACTTGTCGCTGAACCAGGTGCCCATCGTGAGCAGCGTGGCCGGCGAGGCGTAGTTCTCCGAGGCGATCAGCTTCAGCGACCCGCGCTGGTCGGCCAGCTCCTGGCGGGTGGCCTCGGCGATGCGGGGCTCGACGGAGGCGATGACCTCCAGGGCCGCGTCGTAGGCGGTCGAGGCGGCCTTGGCGTAGGCCGGGGCGCCGGAGCGGTCGGAGAGGTCACCGGTGAGTTCGTCGGTCATGGGCGCCAGCCTAGTCGTCGCGTCGGGCACCGCGAGGGTGCGGAGTCTCCTACTCTGGCCGGTGGCGGTCGCCGCGCGGGAGCGTCCGCACGAGCAGCCGTCCCGCGCCGTCCCAGGAGGCCCCATGACCGACGACCTGCGCCCCGACTCCGTGGCCTCGGCCCGACTGGGCGAGGTGGGTCGCCTGTGGACCTCGGACCTGTCGGTCAACGAGTTCGCGCTGCTGGACACCGCAGGGTTCCGACCCCTCGAGTTCGTGATGGGCAGCTCGGTCTTCCACGTCGGCTGGCAGCAGCAGAACATGCGCCAGTCGGTGGAGCTGGGCACCCTGAGCCAGGCGATGTACACCGCCCGGATGAACGCGATGGGCCGGATGATGGCCGAGGCCGCCCAGGTCGGCGCCGACGGCGTCGTCGGGACCCGGCTGACCTTCCGCCGCCACGGCATCAGCGCCGACCACATCGAGTTCATCGCCGTCGGCACGGCGGTGATCTCCAAGGACTCCCCCGGCGCGCTGCTGCGCACCGATGGCTACCCCTTCTCCAGCCACCTCAACGTCCAGGACTTCTACACGCTGCTGCGCACCGGCCACGTGCCGGTCGAGTTCGTGATGGGCGTCTGCGTCTGGCACGTCGCCGCCCAGGGCCTGATGCAGACCATGCGCCAGATGGGTCAGAACGTCGAGATGCCGCAGTGGACCCAGGGCTACTACGACGCCCGCGAGACCGCCCTGACGCGGATGCAGGCCGAGGCCGAGCGGGTCCAGGCCAGCGGCATCACCGGCGTCGAGTGGTCGGCCAACGAGTGGATGTGGGGCACCCACACCCTGGAGTTCTTCACCTCCGGCACGGCCGTGCGCCGGGTCAGCGACGCCTCGACGGTCGACCCCACGCTCGTCCTCCCGCTGGGCTGAGCCGTGACGCCACCCGCGGCCCCGTCGTACGTCGACCCCCGCGACCCCGCCGCCGTCGCCCGCGTCCTGGACGCCGTGGTGGGTGCCACCGGGCTGCCCGGCCTGCTCGACCTGGTCGGGCGGCTGCCCGGGGTGCGCGTCGAGCCCGGCGTGACCAAGGGACTCTTCCGCGCCGCCGTCCCGTCCTCCACCTGGCTGGGGCCGGAGAACCGCCTGCTGCTGGTCGAGGGACCGGCCGGCGCCCACCTGGAGCACCACCACGTCGTCGGCGGCATCACGCTCGCCCGCGACGTCCTGGGCCCGGACCGCGCCGGCGGCACGCTCGCCCGCCTGGTGGGTCCGGCGGCGTCCGCGACCGGGCCGGCGGGCCTCGCCGAGGCCACCGCGGTCCTGAGCGCCTACGCCGAGCTCTACCCCTAGGAGGCCGTTCCTACCGTCGGTGTGACGTGGGCAACACGTACCCGCCGGAGGAGGCGACAGGTCGTCCACATCCCGGACATGCGTCTCACGACATGAGATTGATATTTGTGAGAGCCCCGTCCGAGGAATGAGACTCGGGAGCATGCTCGCCGCCGACACCTCGACCCACCTCGTGACCCGCCGTCACGTGGACCTGGGTCGCACGCGCAGCAGCATGTGTCGTCCCGTCGTGTGACGCCGCGCCGGAGCGCGGCCCCCCGGGCCTGCACGGCCCTCCCCCGACCCCAGGACGAGATCACCTCATGAGCAGCACCGCGACTCCCCCCAGCGCCAGCACCCCGGCCGGCGGCCGCGTCGGCCGTTCGGGCCGTGCCCGCCCCAAGCGCGGCGAGGGGCAGTGGGCCCTGGGCTACAACGAGCCCCTGAACAAGAACGAGCAGTCCAAGAAGGACGACAACCCGCTCAACGTCCGCGCCCGGATCATCAACACCTACTCCAAGCGCGGCTTCGCCTCCATCGACCCGGCCGACCTGCGCGGTCGCTTCCGCTGGATGGGCCTCTACACCCAGCGCGCCCCGGGCTTCGACGGCGGCAAGACCGCGACCGTGCCCGAGGAGGAGCTCGACGCCGAGTTCTTCATGCTCCGCGTGCGCAGCGACGGCGAGCTGCTCGACGCCGAGAAGCTGCGCACCCTGGGTGGCATCTCCACGGACTTCGCCCGCGGCACCGCCGACATCACCGACCGGCAGAACATCCAGTACCACTGGATCCAGGTCGAGGACGTCCCCGAGATCTGGGACCGCCTCGACGCCTGCGGCATGACCAGCCTGGAGGCCTGCGGCGACTCGCCCCGGCCGTTCCTGGGCTCGCCGGTCGCCGGGGTCTCGTCGGAGGAGATCATCGACGCCACCCCCGCGCTGGAGGAGATCAAGCGCCGCTACATCGGCAACCCGGAGTACTCGAACCTGCCGCGCAAGTTCAAGACCTCCGCGAGCGGCCACCCCAGCCACGACTGCGTGCCCTCCATCAACGACGTCTCGTTCGTGGGCACCGTCCACCCCGAGCACGGCGCCGGCTTCGACCTGTGGGTCGGCGGCGGTCTCTCGACCAACCCGATGCTGGCCCAGAAGCTCGGCGTGTGGATCCCCCTCGAGGAGGTCCCCGACGCGTGGGAGGCCGTCGCCGCGGTGTTCCGCGACTACGGCTACCGCCGGCTGCGCTCCCGCGCGCGCCTGAAGTTCCTGGTCGCCGACTGGGGCGTGGAGAAGTTCCGCCAGGTCCTCCAGGACGAGTACCTCCACCGCGAGCTGGTCGACAACGCCTCCCCCGAGCCGTCCGGCGACGCCGGCGACCACGTCGGGGTGCACCCGCAGAAGGACGGCCGGTTCTACCTCGGCCTGGCCCCGACCGCGGGCCGCATCGACGGCGCCACCCTGACCCGCGTGGGCGACCTCGTGGAGAAGTACGGCGCCGACGGCGCCCGCCTGACCGCCCAGCAGAAGCTCGTCGTGCTCGGGGTCGAGGAGGACAAGGTCGAGGACCTGGTCGCCGAGCTCGACGCGGCCGGGCTGCAGGCCCGGCCCTCGCACTGGCGCCGGTCGACCATGGCCTGCACCGGCATCGAGTTCTGCAAGCTGGCGATCGTCGACACCAAGCAGCGCGCCATCGACCTCGTGGGCGAGCTCGAGCAGCGCTTCCCCGACCTCGACACCCCCGTCACGATCAACGTCAACGGCTGCCCCAACGCCTGCGCCCGCACCCAGGTCGCCGACATCGGCCTCAAGGGCATGCTCGTGCTCGACGACGACGGCCAGCAGGTCGAGGGCTTCCAGGTCCACCTCGGTGGCGGCCTCGGGCTCGGCGCCGACTTCGGCAAGAAGCTGCGCGCTCACAAGGTCACCAGCACCGCGCTCGACGACTACGTGACCGTCGTGGTGGGCAACTACCTCGCCGACCGCGAGGCCGGCGAGGCCTTCGCCACGTGGGCCGTGCGCGCCGACGAGGTGCTCCTGCGCGGCGACAAGTCGCTGGCCGAGGACGCCTCGTGAGCGCCGGCGGCTCCGCACGGGCGGTGCCCTTCCACTGCGCCTACTGCGGCGACGAGAACCTCTTCCCCCACGAGTCCGCCGACGGCCCCGGCCACGGCGAGTGGGAATGCCGCTCGTGCCTGCGGGTGTTCAAGATCAGCATGATCGCCACTCTCCCCCGTCCCGCGTCCGCCGGCACCGCAGGGGGTCGGTCGTGACCATCCCCAGCACCCTGGCCGCCCGCGACTTCCGCGGGTCCATCACCGAGGGCCGCTCGACCGAGGAGCTCAAGGAGATCGTCTTCCACGTCGGCGCCGAGCTCGAGCTCGCCCCGGCCGAGGACATCGTCGAGTGGGCGGTGGCGACCTTCGGGTCGCGGTTCTGCGTCACCTCCTCGATGAGCGACGCCGTCCTCGCCCACGTGGCCGCCAAGGTCCACCCGGGCGTCGACGTCGTCTTCCTCGACACCGGCTACCACTTCGCCGAGACCATCGGCACCCGTGACGCCGTGGCCGCCACCATGCCGGTCACCCTGATCGACATCACGCCCGTGCAGTCGGTGGCCGAGCAGGACGCGACGTACGGCAAGGACCTGTTCAAGACCGACCCCGACCTGTGCTGCAAGCTGCGCAAGGTGCAGCCGCTGGCCGAGGGCCTCGCGGCGTACGACGCCTGGGCCACCGGCCTGCGTCGCGCCGAGACCCACAACCGCGTCATCGCGCCGGTCGTCGGGTGGGACGAGAAGAAGCAGAAGGTCAAGGTCTCCCCGCTGGCGCGCTGGACCGACGAGGACGTCGACCGCTACGTCGCCGAGAACGGGATCCTGATCAACCCGCTGCACTACGACGACTACCCCTCGATCGGCTGCTGGCCCTGCACCGCCCGCGTCGCCCCCGGCGAGGACCCCCGCTCGGGGCGCTGGGCGGGCCAGAACAAGACCGAGTGCGGCATCCACCAGTAGCTCACTCCCCGCCACCCCCACCTCCACACCGCGACCGACAACGGCGTACGGCGCACGAGATCGAAGGGAACGGTTCCACCATGACCGCTCCAGCCCTGATCACCCTGGCCCACGGCTCACGTGACCCCCGCTCGTCGGCCACCGTCGAGGCCCTCGTCGCCGAGACCCGCGCGATGCGTCCCGACCTGCGCATCGAGCCCGCGTTCCTGGAGCTGTCCCGCCCGTCGTTCGCGACCGTCGTGGACCGCCTCGTGCGCGCCGGGTACGACGAGGTGGTGGTCGTCCCGCTGCTCCTGAACGACGCCTACCACGCCAACGTCGACGTGCCCGCGGTCGTCGCCGCGGCCACTGACCGGCACCCGGGCCTGCAGATCCGGGTCACCCGCATCCTGGGCCTCGAGCCCGGCTTCCTCGACGTGGTCGACCGCCGCCTGCGCGACGCCCTGCGCGACGCCCGGGTGCGCGAGCTCGACGCCCTCGTCCTGGCCGCCGCCGGCTCCTCCGACGCCCTGGCCAACCAGGCCGTCGCCCGGCTGGCCCGCGTCTGGGGCTCGCGCCACAAGCTCCCGGTCACCGCGGCCTTCGCCTCCGCCGCTCCCCCGGCCACCGGCGAGGCCGTGCGCGCCTTCCGCGCCGAGGGCCGCCGCCACGTCGCGGTCGCCTCGATGTTCCTCGCGCCGGGCTTCCTGCCCGACCGTGCGGCCGAGCTCGCCCTGGAGGCCGGCGCGGTCGCCGTCTCGGCCCCCCTCGGCTCCGACCCCGTCCTGGCCCGCACCATCCTCGCCCGCTACGCCGTCGGCGCTGTCGACCTCGTCCCGGTCTGAGGCGTTCGCCCTGAGGTCGTGAGAAGCCGTCTGATCCCCGGCTAGCCGGGGAACAGATGGCTTGTCGGCTGAACGTTCGGCCGACCACCCGACTGATCCCCGGCTAGCCGGGGATCAGTCGGTGCTACCCGGCGTACAGCCGCACGAGACGGGCGAGGGAGGCGGCGGGGTCGTCGGTGAGGCCGCCGTGGACGGGGCCGGGCTGGACGACGGTGCTGCGCGGAGCGCGCAGGAGGCCGAAGCGGGTGCTGGGGGTGTCCGCGACCTCCCGGGTGCCGTACGCCGTGGCGCGCGACCCCACGGCCAGGTCGAGCCGGGCCGAGCCGGCGCAGACCTCCTCGACGCCGCGCAGGGCCCGTCGCACGGAGGACACGTCGATGCCGGGGTCGAGGGCTCGCAGCCGGGCGTCGTCGACGTGGGACGCGCTGCCCAGGAAGTCCAGGGCGTGGCAGAACACCACCACCCCGACGTTGAGGAACTCCTCGCGCTCGACGCGGGGGACGCAGCGCAGGACGACGTACTGGTAGCCCTTCACGCCGCCCCCGCCCCGGGCAGCCACGCTCGCGGCGAGCCCACCCGGGCGAGCAGGAAGTCGACGTAGCGCTGCCGCACGGCCTCGGGCGTCTCGGCCCCCGGCACCGGCTCGAGCCACTCGTCGGGCACCTGCGCCACCACCTCGGCCAGCGCGGCCGGGGTCAGCCGGGCGGCGAGCGCCTCGTCCTGGGCCCGTGCCTGCTCGGCGAAGCGGCCCAGGATGTGCTCGCTGGCGTCGTAGGGCTGGGCCGCGAACCGCTCCGGGCTGCCGGTCCCGCCGGGCCAGGAGTAGTGGAAGTAGAGCGCCGCCCCGTGGTCGATCGCCCACAGCGCCCCGCTCCACAGCAGCAGGTTGGGGTTGCGCCAGGACCGGTCGACGTTGGCGCAGAGCGCGTCCAGCCACAGGATCCGACCCGCCAGGTCCGGGTCGGGCTCGTAGGAGGCGTCGTACCCGAACGCCCGGTGCAGCAGGTCCACCCCGAGGTTGAGCCCGAGGCTGCGGGTGAGCAGGTCCTGGACCTCCTCGTCGGCCTCGTAGCGGGCGATCTCGGAGGCCAGGTCGACGGTGACCAGCTCGGGCACCGGCACCTCGAGCAGCCCGGCCACACCGGCCACGACCACCTCGGCCACCAGCACGCGCAGGCCCTGACCGGCGCCGCGGAACTTGCAGACGTAGACCCCCAGGTCGTCGGCCTCGACGATGCCGGGCAGGGAGCCGCCCTCGCGCAGAGGGGTGACGAACCGGGTGGCGCGCACGTGCCTCACGACGACGGGCGCTCCTGCAGCCGGGCGCGCTGCTCCTCCACGTCGTACGCCGGCTCGGGCCAGCCCAGGTCCATGCCGCGCAGGGCCTCCAGCAGCAGGCTGGCCACGGCCCAGTTGCGGTAGGCCTTGTGGTCCGCGGGGACGACGTACCACGGCGCGGCCTCGGTGCCGCAGCGCTCCAGGGCGGCCTCGTAGGCGCGCTCGTAGTCGCGCCAGTGCGCCCGCTCGTCGACGTCGCCGGGCTTGAACTTCCACTGCTTGGCCGGGTCGTCGAGCCGGGCGAGCAGGCGCTCGCGCTGCTCCTCGGCGGAGATGTGCAAGAAGCACTTCACGATCACCACGCCGTCGTCGACCAGGGCCTTCTCCCAGGCGGCGATCGCGTCGTAGCGCCGGTCGAGCTCGGCCGCGTCGACGGACTCGTGGACCCGGGTGACCAGCACGTCCTCGTAGTGGGACCGGTCGAAGACCCCCACCACGCCCGGGGCCGGGAGCGCCCGGTCGATGCGCCACAGGAAGTCGTGCGCCAGCTCCTCCTCGGTCGGCCGCTTGAACGAGGTCAGCCGCAGCCCGTTGGGGCTGAGCAGGCCGAGCGCCTTGTCGATGACGCCGCCCTTGCCGGAGGTGTCCATGCCCTGGAGCACGACCAGCACCCGGCGCCGGCCGCCGGTGTAGGCGTCGGCGAAGAGCCGCTCCTGGAGGTCGGCCAGCTCCTCGGCCAGGTCGGCCAGAGCCTGCTCGGCCTCCTCTCGGCCACCTTTCAGCCCGGGGGTGGCGCCCGCGTCCAGGTCGGCGAGCCGGACCGGTCCGGGAGCGAGGCGCAGCTGGTCGGTGATCTCGTAGGCCATGCCCGGAGTATGGCCCACCGCGAGGTCCCCGGGGAGGGTCTCCGGGACGGGTCTCGCGACCGGGACGGACCGGGGCGGGACGGCCGTCGGTGCCGCCGACTACGGTCGTGGGGTGGACCTGCCCGTGATGCCGCCCGTGCGCCCGATGCTGGCCAAGTCGGTTGCCGGCATCCCCGACCCCGCCAAGCACGAGGGCGGGCTCACCTTCGAGCCCAAGTGGGACGGCTTCCGCTGCCTGGTGTTCAAGGACGGGGACGAGGTCGAGCTCACCTCGCGCAACACCAAGCCGCTGACGCGCTACTTCCCCGAGGTCGTCGCCGCCGTGCGCGAGACCCTCCCCGAGCGCTGCGTGCTCGACGGCGAGCTCTTCGTGGCCGTCGGCCCGCGCCTGGAGTTCGAGGTGCTCCAGGAGCGCATCCACCCCGCGGCCTCGCGCATCGCCACCCTGGCCGAGCGCACCCCGGCGGCGTTCGTGGCCTTCGACCTGCTGGCGCTGGGCGAGGAGTCCCTGGTCGACCGGCCCTTCGCCGAGCGCCGGGCCCGGCTCGAGCAGGCCCTGGGGTCGCTGACCGGCCCCACCACCTACCTGACCCGGGTCACCCAGGACGTCGCCGAGGCCGCGAGCTGGTTCGAGGTCTTCGAGGGCGCCGGGCTCGACGGCGTCGTCGCCAAGCCCAACGCCTCGTCGTACGCCGAGAACGCGCGGACCATGCTCAAGATCAAGCACGCCCGCACCGCCGACGTCGTGGTCGCGGGCTACCGCCTGCACAAGACCTCCACGCCCGAGCGCCCGCTGCTCGGCTCCCTGCTCCTGGGCCTGTACGCCGACGGCGCGCTGCAGCACGTCGGCGTCGCCGCGTCCTTCACCGAGAAGAGGCGCGCCGAGCTGGTCGAGGAGCTGCGCCCGCTGGAGTGCGACGTCTCCGAGCACCCGTGGAGCGCCTGGGCCGGGAACGCGATCGCCAACCCGGACCGGGTGCCGGGCACCCAGAGCCGCTGGAGCGCAGGCAAGGACCTCTCGTTCACGCCGCTGCGCCCCGAGCGGGTGCTCGAGGTGGGCTACGAGCACATGGAGGGCCGGCGCTTCCGCCACACCGCTCAGTTCAAGCGGTGGCGCGACGACCGCGACCCCGAGTCGTGCGGCTACGAGCAGCTCGAGGAGCCGGCACGCTAC
This sequence comes from Nocardioides korecus, assembly GCF_054778395.1. Lineage (NCBI taxonomy): Bacteria > Bacillati > Actinomycetota > Actinomycetes > Propionibacteriales > Nocardioidaceae > Nocardioides > Nocardioides korecus. Next base: position 84,952 of record NZ_BAAGZO010000009.1, read on the forward strand.
GACCTCACTAGGATCCTGGGCACCGACACCACTGGAGGTGGGTCATGAGCGACTACGACGTCGTCCTGCTGGCAGAACAACCCCTGACGGCCGTCGACGCAGCCAACCTGCGCGGCCTGCACGGTGACATCGAGGACCCGGTGGTCTACCACCTGCTCCTGCCCGCCGAGGACGCCTCGGCGCGCGTGGAGGGCGCCATGGGCAGCATCTCCACCGGCGAGGTGCTCTCGACGCCGCCCGTGGCCCTGGCCCCCGAGGACGTCGCGCACCTGCGCGACGAGCTGCTGGAGCAGTGCCGCAGCGGGGTCGAGGCCAGCGTGGCCGAGATCGCCGCCGCCGGGGGGCGCGCCGTCGGCGAGCCGGTCACGATCGAGCCGATCGAGGCCCTGGCCGCCAAGGTGCGCGAGGTCGACGCCCGTGAGGTCATCATCATGACCCGACCCCACGTGGTCGCGGAGTTCTTCCACCTCGACTGGACCTCCAAGGCCCGGCGCAAGCTCGGCGTACCGGTCCTGCACCTCCTGGAGCACGAGAACTTCGACGAGCAGGCCGGCGAGGGCGAAGGGATCAGCGGGTTCTAGTGGCGCTGTTCCGACGCTCGCAAGACCCCGTCCCGGGGCCCGACCCCACCCATGCACGCGTGGAGGCGTTCTGGCGGTGGTGGACCGAGGAGGGCCGCGCCGCCGCCGGGACCGCCGAGGGCGCCACCGGGCTGGGCGAGCACCTGGCCCCCCTCGGCCTGACCGGTGAGGTGCTGGCCGACGAGCAGACCCGACCGGTGCTCCTGGTCGTGGCCGGTGGGGATCCCGAGCGCCGGGCGACAGCGCGACGGCTCGTCCTGGCGGCGCCCGAGGACGACGGCTGGACGGTCACCGACCACCGGCCCGCCTCCCCCGCTCCCGAGGAGGTCGTGCTGTTCTCCGACGGCGAGCTGGTCGACCTCGACCGGGTCCGGGTCGCGGCCCGGATGCAGGGCTCGCAGATGGACGTCACGGTCCACCACCCGGCGTACGCCGACCTCTCGGCCGAGTCGCGCCAGGCCCTCACCATGCAGGCCCTCGACGCGACGCTGGGCGAGCTCGGCACGGAGCTGTGGATCGGCGACATCGAGGCGTCCCCGACCCCGCCGGTCGACGGGTTCGGCCTGGTCGCCCTGCGCTCGGTCGTGCGGGACCTCGAGCGCCAGCACGTCGACGCCGACGGGGCGCCCCGCTGGGTGCAGCTCCAGGGCCAGGGGCCCTCGGGCCGGCTCACGGCGCTGGTGCGACGGCTGCTGGTGCCCGCCACGGCACCCCATCTCGACACCTACGTCTCGGTCTCGCTGCCCTACCGGGGGCGTGACTCCCAGGGGCTCCCCGACGAGGCGACGGCGGCCGCCCTGGACGCCTTCGCCGCGCGCCTGACCGAGGAGCTGGGGAGCCGTGGCGAGCTCGTGGCCCACCTCAGCACCGGCGGGACCCGCACGCTCCACCTCTTCCTCGACTCCACCACCGACGCCGTCGACCAGCTGACGGCCGCGGCCAACGGGTGGCAGGGCGGACGCGCCAAGGTGCACGCCATGCACGACCCCGCCTGGGACGCCGTCGCCCACCTGCGTCAGTAGGCCGCACCCGCCGTCACTGGTCCTCGACCCGGTTGCCCGACTCGTCCCAGTGCTCGGCGACCTTCTTGCTGGGCTGCACCCGCGGCGGCTCCCCCGGCTGCTTGGGGTAGTCCGGGGGCCAGTTCAGCTCCCCGCCGGGCAGGGTCTCCCACAGCTCCAGCAACGGCGCGAGCGAGTGCCCGACGTCGTCGAGGCCCGCCCACGGGTCGCCGTCGGCCAGGCGGTCCCGGACGCTGCCCAGGTGGAGGTCACGGGGGTCCTCCAGCTCGGCGAGCTGCTCCCAGGTCAGGGGGGTGCTCACCGGCGCACCGGGCCGCGCCCGCAGGCTCCACGCGCTGGCGATGGTGCGGTCGCGCAGGTTCTGGTTGTAGTCCAGGAAGACCCGCTCGCCCCGCTGCTCCTTCCACCAGGCCGTGGTGACCCCGGCGTCGCGCCGCTCCAGCTCCCGGCCGAGCCCGATGGCCCCGTGGCGCACCTCGTCGAAGGTCCAGCGCGGCTCGAGCCGCACGTAGACGTGCACGCCACGGTTCCCGCTCGTCTTGGCGTACGCCGTCAGCCCGAGCTCGGCGAGCAGCTCACGCATCGTCTCGGCCACGCGGCGCACGTCGGCGAAGGTCGTGCCGGGCTGGGGGTCCAGGTCGAGCCGCAGCTCGTCGGGGTGGTCGACGTCCGGGCGGCGCACCGGCCAGGGGTGGAACGTCAGGGCCCCCATCTGAGCGGCCCAGACCAGCGACGCCGGCTCGGTGGGGCACAGCTCGTCGGCGGTGCGGCCGCTGGGGAAGCGGATCTCGACGGTCTCCACGAAGTCCGGGGCCCCTCGGGGCAGCCGCTTCTGGTAGAAGCCGTCGCCGCCGCGGTCCTGCGGGCCGGTCGCCAGGCGCATGCCCTCGCGCCAGCCGTCGGGCCAGCGCTCCATGGCCGTGGGCCGCTCCCTCACCGCCCGCATCATGGTCTCGCCGACGTCGGCGAAGTACTCGCACACCGCCAGCTTGGTGACCGCCGGCGTCCGGTCGGTCGCCTCGTAGACCACCCGGTCGGGGCTGGAGACACGCACCTCGCGCTCGCCCACCGTCACCATCGCCGCTGCGGTCTTCGCCATGGGCCCACGCTAGAGGCTCGCCCCGACAGGACGCAGGTGGCGGGCCGGACGCGGGAACGACGCACGGCCCGGGCGGGTCGCCCGGGCCGTGCGTCGAGGGATCCTGCTCGGTCGCTCAGACCACCGTGAGGGGCGCGAGCGGGGTCACGGACCCCGACGTCCCGCCCGCGAGGCCGTCACGCTCATCCTCGATCACCGAGTTGGGTGCGAACACCGGCCGGCGGTCGACGGAGTCGTGCGTGGGACGCACGAACTCGAAGCCCGCGGTGGTCACGAGCACCCAGCGCTCCGGCTGCTTGGCCTGTCCCAGCGCCACGCCCCACGTCCGCGCCCAGTGCCGCAGGGCGTGCTCGGCGCACGCCCGGTGGGTGGGCGGGAAGTGGAAGGCGTTGGCCTCGGCCTCCTCGGCAGTGCCGAGGAAGACCACGGGCCGGTCCAGGGTCTGCGCGCAGACCCCGCAGATCCGGCTGAGCGCACACTGCGTCACCCGCATCTTGTCCAGACCGAGGTCACCCTTGCTGGCGAACGGCAGGTCCCCGATGCCGACGGTCGGCTGGTCGATCATCCGGGGCCCCCGGCGGGGCGGGAGCGCAACGAGCGCCTCGTGGGGGTGGTGGTCACGCAGAGGCCCGGGAGGTCCAGTTGCCGGTCTCCGCACGACGGGTGGGACGCTCGTCGTCCTTCTTGCGGCCACGCGGCACGTCGGGGCCCGCGGGACCGTCGTGGCGGTCGGGCTTGGTGAACTTGTTGGGCAGCGCCAGCTTGTGGATCGTGCGGAGCACCTGGCTGTACTGCTTGTAGAGCGGCCCGGTGGTGTAGGGGATGCCGTTCTGCTCCAGGACCGGGCGCACGCGCGCGGCGATCTCGGGGTAGCGGTTGCTGGGCAGGTCCGGGAACAGGTGGTGCTCGATCTGGTAGCCCAGGTTGCCCGACATCACGTGCAGGAACGGGCTGCCCTCGAAGTTCGCGGAGCCGAGCGCCTGGCGCAGGTACCACTCGGCGCGGGTCTCGTCCTCGATCTCCTCCTCGGTGAAGTGCAGGGCACCGTCGGGGAAGTGACCGCAGAAGATGATCATGTAGGACCACAGGTTGCGCGAGAGGTTGGCCAGGGCGTTGGCCTTGGCGGTCTCCACGAACGCGGGACCGGTCAGCAGCGGGAACAGGATGTAGTCCTTGCCGACCTGGCGGCGGACCTTGACCCCGATCTGCTTGAGCTGCTTCTTCATCAGCTTGGGGTCCTTCTGACCCTTGCGGATGGCCTCGATGTCGAGGTCGTGCAGGGCGACGCCCCACTGGAACAGCGTGGCGAGCATCGCGTTGTAGATCGGGTTGCCCAGGTTGAAGGGGTTCCACTTCTGCTCGCGCGCCATCCGGAGGATGCCGTACCCGATGTCGTTGTCGTGGCCCAGCACGTTGGTGAACTGGTGGTGCACGTAGTTGTGGCTGTGCTTCCACTGCTCGGCGGGCTGGGTGGTGTCCCACTCCCAGGTGCTGGAGTGGATCTCGGGGTCGTTCATCCAGTCCCACTGGCCGTGCATGACGTTGTGGCCGATCTCCATGTTCTCCAGGATCTTGGCCGCGCCGAGCATGGCGGCACCGGCGAAGAAGGCCGGCTTCCACTTGCTGGCGAACAGGGTGATGCGACCGGCGGCGGCGAGGCGGCGCTGGACCGTGATCAGCCGGTTGATGTACGCCGCGTCGCCGGCGCCGCGGGACTCCTCGATGTCCTTGCGGATCTGGTCGAACTGGCGACCGATCTCCTCCACCTCCTCCGGTGTGAGATGGGTGTAGTCCTTGACGTCGGCGATGGCCATGCTTCTCCCTCTGCTTCTCGCGGTGTGGTGGTCAGATGTCGAGCTTGCAGTCGCCGGCCAGGGCCGTGACGCAGGTCTGGATGGGCTCGTTGGGCCCGGAGTACTCGTCGCCGCTGCGCAGGTCGCGCACGGTGCCCTCGACGAGGGTGATGGTGCAGGTGTGGCAGATGCCCATGCGGCAGCCGTAGGGCAGGCCGACACCGGCCTCCTCGCCCGCCTCGAGCACGGTGGTCGCACCGTCCACCTCGACCGACTTCTGCGAGTTGGTGAAGGTCAGCGTGCCGCCCTCGCCCCCCTCGCCGCCGAGGTCGAGGGAGAACCGCTCGAGGTGCAGGTGGTCCTCGAGACCGGCCTGCTCCCAGTGCTCCTCGCAGGCGTCCAGCATCGGAGCAGGACCGCAGGCGTAGGTCTCGCGGTCCTTCCAGTCCGGGCAGACCCGGTCCAGGTCCTTCATCTCGAGCATGCCGTCGTCGTCGGTGTGCTGCTCGTGCAGTCGGAAGCCCTCGTGCTTCTCGCTCAGGGCGAGCAGCTCGTCGCGGAAGATCATCCGGTCCCGCGTCGGCGAGCTGTAGGCCAGCACCACGTCGGGCACGGTGCCGCGACGGTCCAGGGTGCGCAGCATCGACATCACCGGGGTGATGCCGCTGCCGCCGACCAGGAAGAACAGCTTCGCCGGCGGCGGGTCGGGGAGCACGAAGTCGCCGTTGGGGGCGGCCAGGCGCAGGATCGTGCCCGGCTCCAGGCCGTTGACGAGGTGGTCGGACAGGAAGCCCTCGGGCATCGCGCGCACGGTGATCGCGATGGTGCGACCCGTCCGCTTGGGGGCCGAGGACACCGAGTAGGAGCGCCAGTGGATCTTGCCGTCGACCTGGATGCCGATGCCGACGTACTGCCCGGCGACGTGCTCGTAGCGCCAGCCCCAGCCGGGCCGGATCACGATGGTCGCCGCGTCGTCGGTCTCGGGGATGACCTTCTCGATGCGGCCACGCAGCTCGCGCGAGGTCCACAGCGGGTTCACCAGCCGCAGGTAGTCGTCCGGGGCCAGCGGCGTCGTGAGCCGCGCCCCCACCTTGCGGACCTCAGCCCACGAGACCTTCTCAACGACCATGCGTGCGCTACCTCCGTTGTTGGGTGGACCCCGGTGGTCAGTGAACAGGTGTCCACTGACCACGTCAAGGGCCCTGGTGACCGATCTCACCAGTGCGGCCCGAGTCTGCACCACCCAGGTACCCCGCTTGAGGGCTTTCGTACTCTTGAGACATGACCTACCGCGTGCAGAAGTCCGAGGCCGAGTGGCGCGAGGAGCTGGGGGCCGACGAGTACAAGGTCCTGCGCCAGGCGGGCACCGAGGCGCCGTACGTCGGTGAGTACACCGACACCAAGACGGTCGGCACCTACCGCTGCCGCGCGTGCCAGGCCGAGCTGTTCACCTCGGAGACCAAGTTCGACTCCCACTGCGGCTGGCCGTCGTTCTACGCGCCCCTGGCCGGCGACTCCGTGGAGTACGTCGAGGACCGGTCCTTCGGCAGCGTCCGCACCGAGGTCCGCTGCGCGGCCTGCGGCTCCCACCTCGGGCACGTCTTCGAGGGCGAGGGCTACGGCACGCCGACCGACCAGCGCTACTGCATCAACTCGATCAGCATGACCCTCGAGCCCACCGCGGGCCCCGAGGACGCCTGACCACCTCGCCCGCGGTGGTCAGGACAGGCTGTCCACGACCCTGGTGACGCGACGCTCGCGGGTCGCCGCGGCCTTGGCCTCCTCGACCTGACGCACGTGCTCCTTGCGGCGCGAGGGGGCCAGCCCGTCGAACGCGTCGCGCAGGCCCGCGTCCGCGAGCGCGCGGGCCAGGTCGTCGGGGACCTCCACGGTGCGCGGGGCGGTGTCCACCTCCACCGTGACCTCGTGCTCCTCCCCCGCCGCCACCCCGGAGGCGGCCCGCTCGGCGGCGTTGACGCCGACCAGGTGTCGTCCGCCCATGACGGCGGTCCGCGAGCGGTAGGTGTGGCCGTTGACCGTGACGGTCACCGGCACCCGCACGCCGCCCAGCGCCGCCACGACGTCGTCGGGCAGCTCGATGCCGACGTTGTTCCCGCCGGCGGCCAAGAGCGTGGTGGTGAAGGTGGGCACGGCGGGCTCCTCGGTGGGGCGGCAGGTCAGGGCAGCGCGGTGAGCAGCTCGGTCGGCGTGCGCCGGCGACCGGTGTAGAACGGCAGCTCCTCGCGCACGTGACGACGGGCCTCGGAGGCGCGCAGGTGGCGCATCAGGTCCACGATGCGGTGCAGCTCGTCGGCCTCGAAGGCCAGCAGCCACTCGTAGTCGCCGAGCGCGAAGCTGGCCACGGTGTTGGCCCGCACGTCGGGGAAGCCCCGGGCCATCTGGCCGTGCTCGGCGAGCATGGCGCGGCGCTCGGAGTCCTCGAGGAGGTACCAGTCGTAGGAGCGCACGAAGGGGTAGACGCAGACGTAGTCGCGCGCGTCCTCACCGGCCAGGAACGCCGGGATGTGGCTCTTGTTGAACTCCGCGGGGCGGTGCAGCGCGACCTGGGACCAGACCGGGTCCAGGCGGCGACCGAAGCGGGTGCGGCGCAGCTGGTGGTAGGCCGCCTGGACCTGCTCGACGGTCTCGGCGTGCCACCAGACCATCAGGTCGGCGTCGGCGCGCAGGCCGGCAACGTCGTACAGCCCGCGGACCAGGACGTCGTCGGCCTCCAGCTTGGCGAACAGGTCGTCGACCTCGCGGGCCTCGGCCTCGCGGTCGGCCTCGCCCAGGACGTCGCGCAGGCGGAACACCGACCACATCGTGTAGCGGATGGTGTCGTTGAGCTCGCGTGCCTTCTTGCCGGTCGACGTCATGGGTCCAGTGTCCCAAAGGTGGCCAACAGCTCGGCCACCGCCCGGTGGGCCGAGGCGATGCAGGCCGGGATGCCCACGCCGTCGTACGTCGACCCGCAGACCGCCAGCCCCGGCACGGCCGCCACCGCGCGCCGGACGTCGGCGACCCGGGCCAGGTGGCCCACGGCGTACTGCGGCAGGGCGCCGCCCCAGCGCTGGACGTGGGTGTCGACCGGGGGCACGGCCAGCCCGGTCGCCTCGGCCAGGTCGGCCAGGGCGAGGGCGACCAGCTCCTCGTCGCTGCGCTGGAGGGTCGCCTCCTCCCGGTGGCGCCCCATCGAGCAGCGCAGCACCAGCAGCGGCTCGGTCGTGCCGGCGGCCCCCGCCTCCCGGACCCAGGCCCACTTGGCGAAGGAGAAGGTCGCCGCCTTGATCCGGTGCCCGTCCACGGGCGGGACCAGGAAGCCCGACCCGGCCACGTCGGGGAAGGAGGCGGCGGGGAGGGCCAGGGTGACCACGGCCATCGACGCCGCCTCGACCCCCTCCAGCACGGCGGCGGCGCGGGGGGCGGCGGTGCCGAGCAGGCGCGCGGTGGCACGGGCGGGCGTGGCCAGGACGACGGCGTCGGCGTGCACGACCTCGGGGTCGTGGGCCGAGCCGACCACCATCTTCCAGCCCCGCTCGTCGCGACGCAGCTCGCGCACGGTCACGCCGGTGCGGACCTCGACCCCCGGGGTCGCGGCCAGGGCGTCGGGCAGCCGGCCGACGCCTCCGCGGATGCCGGCGAAGACCGGCGGGGCGGTGGCGGGGTCCAGCGGCGGCGGGAGCGCCGACGCGGCCGCGCGGACCAGCGAGGGGTCGCGCTCGAGGAGGGCCACGAGCTGCGGCACGGCGGCGCGGGCGGAGAGCTCGCGGGCGTGACCGGCGTACACCCCACCCAGGAGCGGCTCGACCAGCCGGTCGACGACCTCGTCGCCGAGCCGCTGCCCGACCAGGTCGCCGACGCTGACGTCGTCGGTGCCCAGCTCGGTGGCCGGGAGCTCGGCGTCGAGCCGCGCCCGCGCGACGCCGGCGGGCGACACGACGCCGTCGAGGGTGTCGAGGTCCAGGGGCACCCCCATCAGCGTCCGCGGCATCGGCACCAGCCGGCCGCGGGTCCAGAGGTTGGCCGCCGTGGTCGCGGGGTGGACCAGGTCCTCGGCCAGGTCGGTGCCGCGGACCAGGTCGACGCCCTCGGGACGGCGGTTCAGCATCGCCTCGGCCCCGACGTCGACGCGGACCCCGCCGACCTCCTCGGTGCGCAGGCTGCCGCCCAGGCGCGGGGAGGCCTCCAGCACGGTCACGCGGGCGCCGGGGAGGTCCGGACGGTCGCGCAGCTCCTGGGCCAGGCGGCGTGCGGCGGTGAGTCCCGAGACGCCCCCGCCGACCACGACCACGTGCAGCGGGTCGGGCGTCGGGATCACGTCTCCCAGCGTCGCACAGCGCCCCGCGCCGCCACGGGACGCCTCAGCGGGCGGAGTGCTCGTGAACGAAGTCGGTGAGGCGGGCGAGCTGGTCGGGGTCGGTGGCGGGGATGACGCCGTGGCCCAGGTTGAACACGTGACCCGGTGCGGCGCGACCGGCGTCCAGGACCTCGGCGGCGCGGGCGAGCATCACCTCGGTGGGGGCGAAGACCAGCGTCGGGTCCAGGTTGCCCTGCACCGCCCGACCGCCCACGCGCTCGATGCCGGCCGAGAGCGGGACCCGCCAGTCGACGCCGACCACGTCGGCGCCGGCCTCGCCCATCAGGTCGAGGATCTCCCCGGTGCCCACCCCGAAGTGGATCCGCGGGACGCCGGTCGCGCCGATCCGCTCCAGGACCCCGGCGGACCACGGCATCACGTGGGTCTCGTAGTCGGCCCGCGTGACGGCACCGGCCCAGGAGTCGAACAGCTGCACCGCGCTGGCGCCGGCGTCGACCTGCACCTCGAGGTAGGCCGCGGCGATCCCGGAGATCTTGGCCATCAGCGCCGCCCAGACGTCGGGGGCGCCGAACATCATCGCCTTGGTGCGGGCGTGGTCCTTCGACGGACCACCCTCGACCAGGTAGGAGGCGACGGTGAAGGGCGCGCCGGCGAAGCCGATCAGCGGGGTGTCCCCCAGCTCGCCGACCAGGCCCTGCACCGCCTCGGTGATGAAGGGGACGTGCTCGACCGTCAGGTCCGGGATCGCCTCGACGTCGGCGAGCGTGCTCACCGGGTGCGCGACGACGGGTCCCACGCCGGGCTTGATGTCGAGGTCGACGCCGACCGCCTTGAGCGGCAGCACGATGTCGGAGAAGAAGATCGCGGCGTCCACGCCGTACCGGCGCACGGGCTGCATGGTGATCTCCACGACCAGGTCGGGGCGCATGCAGGAGTCGAGCATGGAGACGCCCTCGCGCACCTTGAGGTACTCCGGCAAGGAGCGGCCGGCCTGCCGCATGAACCACACCGGGGTGTGCGGCCCGGGCTCCCCGCGGGCGGCCCGCAGGAAGGCGGAGTCGTGAAGCGAGGGGTTCGTCGTGGAGGCGGCGGGCATGGGTCGATCCTCGCAGGTCACGGCGGCGAGTCGAGCGGCCACCCAGGGGCCCGCGCCCTAACCTGTGGACCATGGCGGCACCCGATCAACCGCGCATCGAGCCTCCGGTGGCTCCCTCCGAGTTCCGTGCAGCCCTGGCGCAGATGCACAAGGCCCGGTTCCGCAGCGAGCTCTTCGTCGAGGAGATGCCGGCACCCCAGCGCATCGCCCCCTACGCGTCCGCCCTCTCGGCCGACGTCACCGTCGACGGCGAGGACACCGGCAGCGGCCGGCTCGTGCTGCTCCACGACCCGGCCGGCAACGACGCCTGGGGCGGCACCTTCCGCTGCGTGGCCTACGCCCGCGCCGAGATCGACCCGGAGCTGGTCACCGACCCGATGCTCGCCGGCGTCGGCTGGAGCTGGCTGGTCGAGGCGCTCGACGCCCACGGAGCGGCGTACGCCGTGCCGTCGGGGAGCGTCACCTGCGTCAGCTCCGAGAGCTTCGGCGGCATGCTCGAGGAGCCCCCGACCGCGCAGCTCGAGATCCGCGCCTCCTGGTCGCCGAGCGGCGACCTGACCCCGCACGTCGAGGCGTGGGGCGAGCTGATGTGCACGGCCGTGGGCCTGCCGCCGGTGCCCGAGGGTGTCGTGACCCTGGGGTCGGGCCTGACGCGACGCGGTCAGCGCGGCCCCTCCTGATGCCGGATCCCACCTCCCAGGACGACGAGGTCGTCGCCACCGAGGAGGCGGCCGCGCCCCCCGCGCCGCTGCTGACCCTGCGCGACGGACTGCCCCCCATCGTCGACACCGACGACCAGCTCGCCGAGGTCGTGCGCCGGGTGCGCGAGGGCACCGGCCCGCTGGCGCTGGACGCCGAGCGCGCCTCCGGCTACCGCTACTCCCAGCGCGCCTACCTCATCCAGCTGCGCCGCGAGGGCTCCGGGACGGCCCTGGTCGACCCGATCGCCTTCGAGGACCTCACCGATCTCGGCGCGGCGTTCGGCGACGCGGAGTGGATCCTGCACGCCGCGAGCCAGGACCTCCCGTGCCTGCGCGACGTGGGACTGCACCCGACCCGCCTGTTCGACACCGAGCTCGCGGCGCGGCTCCTGGGCTACCCGCGCGTCGGCCTGGCCACCCTGGTCGAGGTGATCATGGGCGAGGCGATGCGCAAGGAGCACTCGGCCGTCGACTGGTCGCGGCGCCCGCTGCCCGAGCCCTGGTTGGAGTACGCCGCCCTCGACGTCGAGGTGCTCGTCGAGCTGCGCGACGTCATCGCGGCCGAGCTCAAGGAGCAGGGCAAGGCCGAGTGGGCCCGCCAGGAGTTCCAGCACCTGATCGACCACGTGCCGCCGCCGCGCACCGACCCGTGGCGCCGCACCTCGGGCATCCACAAGGCGCGCGGACGTCGTGGTCTGGCCGCCGTGCGCGAGCTCTGGACCACCCGCGACCGGATCGCCGCGCAGCGCGACACCACGCCCGGCCGGCTGATCCCCGACGCCGCCATGATCGCCGCCGCCAACGCCTCGCCCACGAGCGTCGGCTCGCTCCTGGACACCCCCGGCTTCAACGGCCGGGGCGCCCGCCGTCACGCCGACCAGTGGCTGGCGGCGCTGGAGACGGCGCGGGCGCTCCCCGACCAGGAGCTGCCCCCGCTGACCGTGCGCTCCGACGGGCCGCCCGCCCCGCGGGTCTGGGCCGAGCGCGACCCCGTCGCCGCCGCCCGCCTGGCGACCGCGCGCGCGGCCGTGTCGGAGTTCGGCGAGGAGCACCGGGTCCCGATCGAGAACCTGCTGACGCCGGACTACCTGCGACGCGTGATGTGGAAGCCCCCGGCCCTCGACGGTGACGTCGAGACCGCGGTGGCCGAGGAGCTCACCCGGCTCGGCGCCCGCCGCTGGCAGGTGGAGATCACCGCTCCGATGCTGGCCCGCGCCATCGTGGACCCGCAGGTCGACGAGCCCGCCGCACCGCCCGCCTCCTGAGGCACGGCCCGGGTCCGACCCGGGGTCCTGCGCGGGGTCGGTCGACCGCCGCCCGGGGCCTCAGGGGGTGGAGGTCGAGGAGGGGCTGGTCGGGCTGGACGTAGTGCTCGGGCTGGGCGACGGGGTCGGGCTGGGCGTCGCGTCGGGGTTGAAGATCGTCACCGACGCGTCGTCGATCGCCTTGAGCCGGTCCTGCAGGGGCAGGACCTGCTGCTGGGTGAAGATCGGCCCGAGCTGACGGTCCACCTCGGCGCGGACCGCCGGCCACGTGACCGTGGTCGGCAGCAGCTGGATGTCGCGCAGCTCGCGGGGGAAGACGGTGGAGTGCAGCGGCCGCTGCCCCGTCTGGAGGAAGGCGTCGGCGTTGACCACGTCCACGTTGGCGGGCATCACGTAGCCGGTGGCCGCCAGGGCCGAGGCCGAGGCGTCGGAGACCAGGTAGGTGAGGACGTCGGCGGCGCGCTCGGGGTTCTTGACCGCCGAGGACAGGCACAGCCCCGACATCGAGCCGATGGTCTCGCTGCTGCCGACCCGCGGGATCGGCATCACGTCGAAGGTGAGGCTCTGCCGCGCGCGCAGCTGCGGCACCAGGTCGCGGTAGCCCAGGATCATGCCGAGCTTGCCCTGCTCGAAGCGCTTGAGCGCCGAGGTGCGGCGCAGCGCCCGGGGGCCGAAGGAGTTGCCGGGGTCGCGCACGATCGTCAGCAGCCGCTCGAGCGCTGCGGTCGAGGAGTCGTCGGCCAGGGTGGTGGTGGTGGGCTTGTCCGTGTCGTCGACGACCTTGCCGCCGCCGGACCACACGAACGGCGCGAGCTGCTCCACCTCGGGCGCGACGTAGACGCCCCGGACGCCGGGCGCGCGAGGCATGGCGGCCGCCACCGCGAAGTCGTCCAGCGACCAGCCCGTGTCCTGCGAGACCTGCGTGCGGCCGGGCTCGCGCAGCTGGTCGAGCTCGACCAGGCGCGGGTTGTAGTAGACGACCAGCGGGGAGATGTCGGTCGGCATGCACTGGAGCGCGGCGTCGGAGCTGAAGGCCTCGAGGCCGTTGCGTGCGAAGCCGTCACCGAAGTCCACCTCGCGCTCGGAGAGGAGGTCGTCGACCCGGCGCAGCGCCTTGTCCTGCTCGAGCAGGCCCAGGTCGCCGTGGTCGGCGAGGAAGAGGTCGGGCGGATCCCCCGCGGCCTGCGACTTCTGCAGCGCCGCCATGGCCTGGTCGTGCGTCGCGTAGCCGCGCACCCGCACGACCGTGCCGGGGTGCTTGGTCGTGAACGAGGCGGCCAGCTTGCGGTAGGTCTCCAGGACGGGACGGGCCCCGTAGACCGCGAGGGTCACGGTGGTCGGCGCGCTCGGCGACGCGGTGGGCGAGGCCGTGGGCTGCGTCTGCGGCCCGGAGCTGCACCCGGTCGCCACGAGGGCGGTCACGACCAGACCGGCCACGCCCGCGACGCCTCGGCGTACCGACGACCTGACCTGCACCTGCACCCACGCGACCTCTCGTCGTCGACCGCCACCGATCGCCTCCTGCAGGCGAGCGCGGAACGCCCCGAACCGGCTGCCCCGGCGCCGCCACGATAGCGGGACACGCCACGCCCGGCCGCGTCGGCTCGCCCCCGCCCTCGACGCCTACGCTGAGCCCATGCCTGCGCGCCGATCCCACCCCTCCCTGGCCCTGCTCGCGCTGGGCCTGGCCGCCGGCGCCCTGACCACCGGCTGCTCGGTCAGCCGCAGCGACGACACCTCGAAGGCCGACGCGTCGCCCTCCCCGACCGCGACCTCCACCGTCACGGTCACGCCCGTGGCCACGCCCACGCCCTCCCCCACGGCCAGCCCCTCGTCGGCCGCCACCGCCAGCACCGGGACCGGCGCCTCGTCCTCGGCGACCCCCGCCCCCACCGGCGGCGGACCGCTGCTGACCACCGCCCAGCTGCCGGCCGTCCCCGGCTCGCCCGCCTGGGCCCAGGAGCGCAGCGGCCCGGCCGGGACCTCGCCCTTCGGCCTGTGCCAGAAGGTCGACCTGCTGTCCATCGGGGCCGAGACCGTGAGCGAGCGCAGCTTCAGCAGCGGCCAGGACACCGCCGCCCAGCAGGTCGCCCGCACGCCCGACGCCCGCACCGCCCTGCGCATCGACAAGGTGGTGCAGGCCTGGCACGACGGCTGCCGCGACCGGGTGCGCGCCAGCGCGGTGCGGGTCAGCCCGGTCCAGCCGGTCACCGGGACGTCGGCCGGGAGCGCCTGGCAGTACACCGTCACCTACGAGGTCGGCGGCGACGTCCACGCCCAGGCGTTCGGGCTCGTGCGCAGCGGCAGCAGCGTCTCGCTGCTCCGCCTGGACCTCGCGGGCCAGGCCGACGACTCCGCCCCGATCCCGGCCGACCTGATGGCTCCGGCCGTGCGGGCGGCCGCTGCCCGGCTGGGCTGAGCCGTGAGCGACTCGACCGACCGGCCCCACCACCGCCCCTCGATGCCCGGAGCCAAGCACTTCGAGGCGATCGAGGGGTCCGCCGACCCCGCCACGCTGAGCGAGGCCGCCGACCGCGCCGCCCACGCCCTCGTGCGCGGTGCGCGCGAGCAGGCCGACGTCGACCTGGTCTCCCGGGTCGTGCACCTCGCCGAGGACGAGGGCCTGGAGACGCTGGCCGACCTGTGGTCCGGCGCACCGGCCGACTCCCTGGCGGGGTCGCTGTGGCGGCTCTACCTGCTGCGCAGCTGGGTGCACGCCGACCCGGCGACCGCGGCCATCGAGTTCGACCGGGGTCGCCGGCACGTGCCGGTGGGCGAGGTGGTCTCCGGCGTCGTCGACCCGCCCGGGCCCGCGCAGGTCCAGGCGCTGGTGGACCAGGTCCTGGCCGGCCTGGTCGGGGGTGAGTACGCCGACACGCTGTTCCGCGCCTCCGCGTTCGCCCGGGTAGCGGCCGCCGGACGCGTGCGCGACCACGACGGGGCGACGTACGCCAGCGACGTCTCGGCCTCACGCCTGACCACCCTGGCCGACCAGCTCGAGCGGGCCGCGCACCTCGAGCTGCGCGACGCGCTGGCCTGACCCCTACGCCGCCCCCGTCATGGCGGTGTGGAGATCACCACGTCCGCTTCGCGTGTGTCCTCCGGGGACCGGTTGTACAGTGATCGCGGGCGCCGGACCGCGGCAGCCCCGGGTCCCACATATAGCCGCTTCGAGCGGCCACGCGCCGTGAGGCGCTCCCGGTCCGGCGCTCCACAGCTTCGGCAGGAGGATGCTCGTGCGACTCTCCCCCCGCATGGCGCGCGTCCTGCGCGACGTGGTCCCGGTCGTCACCCGCGAGCTGCTGAGGGCGACCTCGTCAGGCACCGCGACCCGCACCAGGCTCGGACGTCGGGCGGGACGGCGCTCGGCCCCGTCCGCCCCCGCACCGGCTCCCGGCGGCGGCTCGCGTCAGCTCGGCTGGGCCCCGCGGGCGGACGGCCGCCCGGACCCCGGCGAGGTGTGCTGGGCCTGGGTCGCCTACGAGGAGGACGCCTCCCAGGGCAAGGACCGCCCGGTCCTCGTCATCGGTCGCGAGGGGTCCGACCTGCTCGCGCTCCAGCTGACCTCGAAGGACCACGACCGCGACGCCGAGCAGGAGCGCCGCGCCGGTCGGCTGTGGATGGACGTCGGGACCGGCGCCTGGGACTCCCAGCGACGCCCCAGCGAGGTGCGCCTGAACCGCCTGCTGCGGCTCTCGCCCGACGCGGTCCGGCGCGAGGGGGCCACCTTGGACCGCGCCACGTTCGAGCGGGTCGTCGAGGCGGCCCGGCCCCACCTCTGACCGTGTCCCCGGCCGAGGGGGCTCGTCTGGCGGCCGAGGAGGCTCGTGTGGCCGCCGAGGAGGCGCGTCTGGCGGCCGAGGAGGCTCGTCTGGCGGCCGAGGAGGCTCGTGTGGCCGCTGAGGAGGCTCGTGTGGCCGCTGAGGAGGCGCGTCTGGCGGCCGAGGAGGCTCGTCATGCAAGCCCTTCGTCGCCGCCGGGTCCGGCAGCGGGGAGGACGAGGTCAGCCAGGCCCTCCGGCTCGACCGCGCGGGCGTAGGCGATGCCTTCGGGGATCCACTTCGTGTGCCAGAGGTCGAGCTCGGCGGCACTGTCGCCCTGAGCCCGGTTGCGGCGCAGCGCACGTCGGGCCGCGATCTCGGGTGGTAGGTCGATCCAGACGGCGAGGTCGAGCACCGGGCGGGTCAGTGGTCGCAGGAGGCGGATGCCCTCGACGAGGACGACCGGAGGCAGGGCCACGTCACACCGACCCTCGCCCCCGTCCCACATCCGCACGGGGTACGTCAGGCGCGACGGCCTGGGGCTTGCCCGTACCCGGTGCAGGAGCTCGATCAGGGCCGGCCAGTCGTGCAGGTCGTCCAACCCGGACCCGGGTCCGGCCCCCCGCGCGTAGAAGCAGTCGGTGGAGACCACCTGCTCCTCGTCGAACCCGAGCGAGACGGCGAGCCCGGCAGCCAGGGTGGTCTTGCCGGATCCGCCGTGCCCGCTGATCCCGACGACGGGCGTGCGGTCGAGCTGGGCGAGCAGCATCCGCACGCGGGCCAGCAGGTCGGCGTACGGCGCGGGATCGGGCACGGTTGGACCGTCCCACGTGCACGGCGGTCCCACCACCGAGTTTTCGCACGTCGCCAGACCGGCCCCCTCACCCGCCACATGGGCCCCCTCGGCCACCAGATGAGCCCCCTCGCGCGCCACACGAGCCCCCTCGGCCACCAGATGAGCCTCCTCGCCGGGGGGCTTCCGGGGCCGGCCGGTCAGGAGGTGGAGTCGAGGGCCTTGCGGATGCGGGCGTCGGAGACGGGCTGGGCGGTGCCGAGCTGCTGGGCCCACAGGCTGACGCGGTACTCCTCCAGCATCCAGCGGACGCGGCGGACATCGGCCGTCGGGGGTACGCCGGGGGGCAGGGCCGCGAGCCGGTGCTCCCAGGCCTGCTGGAGCGGGGTGACCGCGTCCATCAGCTGCCGGTCCCGCGACAGGTCGCCGAGCCGGTCGACCCGCTGCTGCATCGCCTGGAGGTAGCGCGGGTAGTGCCGCAGCGCCTCGGCCCCGGCGTCCCCGACGAACCCCGGACCCACCAGCCGCTCGAGCTGCGCGCGCAGGTCGTTCATCGCCGGCAGTGCGGCCATCTCGACGCGTCCGCGCAGCGCCTTGTCGACCGGGCGCCAGGCGGCCAGCACGCGCAGCACCTGGTGCAGCACGCCCACCGACCGGTCGGGCAGCTCGGCGCGGGCGCGGGCCACGAGCGCGTCGAAGGCCGCCTCGTCACGGACGACGGGCGTCTGGTCGACCAGCTCCCCCGCGGCGGCCACGACGCAGTCCTCCACCAGGGCGCGGGCGCCCGGGTACGGCGAGGCGGCCAGCCCGAGCTTGGCGGTGTTGTCGAGCCCGTCGAGCATCGCGGAGACCGGCGACGGCACCGCGAGCAGCACCAGGCGGCGTACGCCGAGACGGTGGTGGGCCTCCTGCTCCGAGGCCGAGGCGGCGACCCGCAGCCCGACCGAGGCACCCTCGTCGACCAGCGTGGGGTAGACGCGCACCTCGTGACCGGCCCGCGAGCGGGTGAACGACGTCTCGACCGTCCCGAAGGTCCACCGGGTCTGACCGGTCGCGTCGATCCCGGACTCGGAGGCGACCTGCTGGACCGCGGCGTCGAACGAGGGCCGCAGCGGACCCTTGACCTCCTCGAGGTCCTTGCCGATCGCCACCTCGCGGCCGTCGTCGTCGACCACCCGGAAGCGCGGGCGCAGGTGGGCCGGCACCCGCTCGAGGTCCCAGGCCTCGCGCGGCACGTGCACCCCGGTCATCGATCGCAGGTGGCGCGAGAGCGAGCTGAGCAGGTCCTCCTCCCCCGGCGGGGCGACCTCGAGGAACCGTCGCGCCATGTCGGGCGCGGGCACGAAGTGCACCCGCAGCGGCTTGGGCAGCGAGCGGATCAGCGCGGTGACCAGCTCCAGGCGCAGGCCGGGGACGTTCCAGGTGAACGGGTCGGGCCCGACGGTGTTCAAGGTGGCCAGCGGGACGTCGACGGTGACCCCGTCGTCGACCGCACCCGGCTCGAAGTGGTAGCTCAGCGAGAAGGTCAGCGGCCCCTCGGCCCAGGTGTCGGGGAAGTCCTGCGCCGTGACCTCGTCGGCCGCGTCGTTGACCAGCATCGAGGGGTCGAAGGTCAGCAGGTCGGGTCGGCGTCGCCGCTCGCCCTTCCACCAGCCGTCGAAGTGACCGCCGGAGACGACCTCGGGCGGGATCCGGGCCTCGTAGAAGTCGAAGAGCGTCTCCTCGTCGACCACGATGTCGCGGCGCCGGGCGCGGTTCTCCAGCTCGGCGGCGTCCTCGAGCAGCTCGCGGTTGGTCTCGAAGAACTTGTGCCGCGCGCGCCACTCCCCGCCGACCAGGGCGTGGCGGATGAACAGCTCGCGGGCCAGCTCGGGGTCGCGGGTGCCGAGGGCCACGGTGCGGTCCGCGACGAGGGGTACGCCGTACAGGGTCACCCGCTCGTGGGCCTGGGCCGACTCGCGCTTGCGGGACCAGTGCGGCTCCGAGAGGGTCCGGGTGACCAGGTCGCCGGCGAGCCGCTCGGCCCACTCGGGGTCGATCGCGGCGTTCTGCCGGGCGTAGAGCCGCGAGGTCTCGACCAGCTCGCCGGCCATCACCAGGTCGGGCTGCTTCTTGAACAGTCCCGACCCGGGGAAGAGCGAGAACCGGGTGCCACGCGCCCCCAGGTAGTCGCGCTTGTCGGCGTCGCGCAGCCCGATGTGGGACAGCAGTCCCGAGAGCAGCGCCTGGTGGACGGCGTCGCCGTCGACCGCGTCCTCGGCGCCGGCCGCACGTCCCGGCGTCAGCCCGACCTGCTTCGCGACCTGGCGCAGCTGGGACTCGAAGTCCTGCCACTCCCGGATGCGCACGTAGTTCAGGTGCTCCTCGCGGCAGCGGCGGCGGAACGCGCTCGAGCCGAGCTCGGACTGGAGTCCCTTGAGGTGACGCCACAGGTTCAGCCAGGACATGAAGTCCGAGCGCGGGTCGCGGAAGCGGGCGTGGAGCTGGTCGGCGTGGGCGCGGTGCTCGACCGGGCGCTCGCGCGGGTCCTGGATCGAGAGGGCGGCGGTGATCACCAGCACCTCGCGCACGCAGCCGAGCCGGTCGGCCTCCAGGATCATCCGGGCCAGCCGCGGGTCGATCGGCAGCCGGGCCAGGGTGCGGCCGGTCGCGGTCAGCCGGCGGCCGCGCTCGCCGCCGCGGCCGCCACGCCCGGTGCCGGGTCCCGGGGTCGGCCGCCCGGCGGGCACCAGCGCCCCGAGCTCCTCGAGCAGCTGGACGCCGGCCCGCACGGCGCGGGTGTCGGGCGGCTCGACGAAGGGGAACCGCTCGACCTGGCCCAGCCCGAGCGAGGTCATCTGGAGGATGACGCTGGCCAGGGAGGTGCGCAGGATCTCGGGCTCGGTGAACTCCGGGCGCGCCTCGAAGTCCTCCTCGCTGTAGAGCCGGATCGCGACGCCGGCCTCGACGCGACCGCACCGGCCCGAGCGCTGCTGGGCGCTGGCCTGGCTGATCGCCTCGACGGGCAGGCGCTGCACCTTGGTGCGCGAGGACCAGCGGCTGATCCGGGCCAGGCCGGTGTCGATGACCGCGGTGATGCCCGGGACGGTCAGCGAGGTCTCGGCCACGTTGGTGGCCAGCACGACGCGGCGCCGGGTGTGCCGCTCGAAGACGCGGTGCTGCTCGGCGGCGGAGAGGCGGGAGTAGAGCGGCACGACGTCGAAGCCGCGCGGGCCCTCCGACCGGTGGCGCAGTGCGTCCTCGGTGTCGCGGATCTCCCGCTCGCCGGGCAGGAAGACCAGGATGTCGCCGCGGGTGTCGCGCAGCAGCTCCTCGACCGCCGCGTCGATCGCCTCGGTCTGGTCGCGCTGGACGGGCTCGCCCTCGTCGTCGTCGTACGACTCCTCGAGCAGCGGGCGGTAGCGGACCTCGACCGGGAACGTGCGTCCCGAGACCTCGATGATCGGCGCGGCGTTGCCGTGGGCGTCGGCGAAGTGCTCGGCGAACCGCTCGGGGTCGATCGTGGCGGAGGTGATCACGAGCTTGAGGTCGGGCCGCCGCGGGAGCAGCCGCTTGAGGTAGCCCAGGATGAAGTCGATGTTGAGGCTGCGCTCGTGGGCCTCGTCGATGATCAGGGTGTCGTAGCGCTTCAGGTCCCGGTCGTGCTGGAGCTCGGCCAGCAGGATGCCGTCGGTCATCACCTTCAGGCGCCCCTGGCGCGAGGTCTTGTCGGTGAACCGCACCTGGTAGCCGACGGTCTCCCCCAGCTCGTCGCCGAGCTCCTCGGCGATCCGCTCGGCCACGCTGCGCGCCGCGATGCGCCGGGGCTGGGTGTGCCCGATCAGCTTGCCGCCGGCGGCCACGCCCTCGCCCCGCCCCAGCATCATCGCGATCTTGGGCAGCTGGGTGGTCTTGCCCGACCCGGTCTCCCCCGCCACGATCACGACCTGGTGGTCGCGGATGGCGTCGGCGATGTCGTCGCGACGGGCCGAGACCGGCAGGTCGGGCGGGAAGTGGATGCGCACAGCCCGACCATTCTCGCGCAACCCCGGTCACCGGGCGACGCGCGGGGGCGTCGGACCGGTGACCGGGTCGGCTCAGGGGTTGGCTCAGGGGTTGCTCAAGGGTTCTGCTGCGGTGCCTGCCCCGGGAGCTGGCCCTGCTGACCCTGCTGCTGACCCTGCTGCTGACCGGGGCCACCCTGCTGCCCGAACCCGCCGGGACCACCGCGCTGGCCGAACCGGCCCTGCGGTCCCCCGGGGAAGCCGTGGTGCCCGCCGCGGCCGTCCTCGCCCTTGCCCGCGCTGGCCAGGGCCGCGCCGCCCAGGCCGCCCAGCAGCACCGAGGCCAGCGCCACGGCCAGGACGGCGCGCAGCGACCAGGCCCGCTCGCGCAGACGCTGCCAGCGACCGGGCGACGGGTCCTGGGTCGCACCGGCCCCAGCCGCGGCGTGCGACGCGGGGTGGGGCTCGGCCGGCAGCGAGCGCGTGGCGTCGGGCTGAGCAGGCTGGGCCTGCACGGGCCGGTCCGCTGCCGGGACGGCCCCGAGGGGCGCGGTCGGCTGGTCGGTCGGGCCGGGAGGGTCGTTCGGGACGGGCCGGGAGGAGGGAGGGACGTCGTTCATGACGCCCACCGTGCCCGACGGACCTGTGCTGAGGCTGTGGCCCGAGCGGCTCACAGGAAGCCCACAGGGAACTCATGGACGAGCCTCGGGGTCGGCCACCACAGTGGTGCCCATGAAGAACTCCGGCCCCGAGCTGACGCGCCCCGACGGCACCCCCCTGCGGGTCCTGGTCGTCGACGACGAGGAGAACATCGCCGAGCTGCTGCGGATGGCGCTGCGCTACGAGGGCTGGGACGTCGACGTCGCCCTCAACGGCGCCAAGGCGGTCAGCACCGCCAAGCGCCAGCGGCCCGACGCGGTGGTGCTCGACATGATGCTGCCCGACTGGGACGGCATGGAGGTGCTGCGGCGGTTGCGCACCGACGCCCCCGACGTGCCCGTGCTGTTCCTGACCGCGCGCGACTCCGTCGAGGACCGGGTGGCCGGCCTGACCGCGGGCGGCGACGACTACGTCACCAAGCCCTTCAGCCTCGAGGAGGTCGTCGCCCGCCTGCGCGCCCTGATGCGCAGGTCCGGCGCCCAGCAGGCCAGCGCCGAGTCGGTCCTGGTCGTGGGCGACCTGGTCGTCGACGAGGACAGCCACGAGGTGCGCCGCGGGGGCGACGACATCGCGCTGACCGCGACCGAGTTCGAGCTGCTGCGCTTCCTGATGCGCAACCCGCGGCGGGTGCTGAGCAAGGCCCAGATCCTCGACCGGGTCTGGAACTACGACTTCGGCGGCCAGGCCAACGTCGTGGAGCTCTACATCTCCTACCTGCGCAAGAAGATCGACGCCGGGCGCGAGCCGATGATCCACACCATGCGCGGCGCGGGCTACGTGCTCAAGCCCGCCGCGGGCGCCGACCAGCCCGTGCACGCCGGCTGATGCACGCACCCCGCACCCTCACCGCCCGGCTCGTCGCCACGGCGGTCCTGCTGGTCCTGGTGGTGACCTCGCTGATCGCGGGCGTCACCGCCGTGGTCGTGCACCGCCAGCAGATGGACTCCCTCGACTCCAAGGTGCTGTCCTCGGTGAAGCGGGCCGGCGACGGCGACCGGGACAACCAGCCCGCGGGCCCGAGCTCGAGCCAGCAGCCCCACCGGCCGCCCGGCGGCTTCGCCAACCAGGGGCCCGGCACGCTGCTGGCCGTCATCGAGCCGTCCGGGTCGTCGGACCAGACCCGCGGCGGCGTCCTCACCGAGCAGGCCAACCAGGCCCGCCAGATCTCCTCCGCCGGGCTCGCGCGGCTCGCCGACGTCCCCACGGACGGCGAGGTGCACACCGTCGACCTGCCCGCGTTCGGCAGCTACCGGGTGACGGCCCAGACCACCCCCTCCGGCAGCCGGCTGGTCACCGGCCTGCCCACGCGCGACGCCGACAAGACGGTGGCCGCCCTGGTGGGCTCCGAGGTCCTGCTGATCACGATGGGTCTGCTGGTCGCCGGCGGCCTCGGCACGGTCGTCGTACGCCGACAGCTGCGGCCGCTGCGCGAGGTCGCGGCCACCGCCCACTCGGTCGCCACCAAGCCGCTCTCCTCGGGGTCGATCGACCTCGACGAGCGGGTGCCCGAGCACCTGACCGACGAGCGCACCGAGGTCGGCCAGATGGGCGCCGCCCTGAACACCCTGCTCCGCCACGTCGAGCAGTCCCTGGAGGCCCGGCACCGCAGCGAGCAGCAGGTGCGGCAGTTCGTCGCCGACGCCTCCCACGAGCTGCGCACGCCGCTGGCCACCATCCACGGGTACGCCGAGCTCTCCCGGCGCACCCCCGACGACCCGGCCGCGCTGTCGGGCGCCCTGGCCAAGGTCGAGACCGAGACCGACCGGATGGCCACGCTCGTGGAGGACCTCCTGCTGCTGGCCCGGCTGGACAGCGGGCGTCCGCTCGAGCGCAACGAGGTCGACCTGACCCTGCTCCTGCTGGAGTCGGTGGCCGACGCGCGCGTGCTCTCCGACGCCCACAAGTGGCAGCTGCACCTGCCCGAGGAGCCTGTCACGGTCACCGGCGACGAGCAGCGCCTGCACCAGGTCGTGCGCAACCTGCTGGGCAACGCCCGCGCCCACACCCCGCCCGGCACCACGATCACGGTCTCGACCGTCGATCGGGGCGACCGGGCCGAGATCGTCGTCCACGACGACGGCCCCGGCCTGCCCGCCGACCTCGTCGAGCACGCCTTCGAGCGCTTCAGCCGCGGCGACTCCTCGCGCACCCGCGCCTCCGGCGGCGCCGGCCTGGGGCTCTCCCTGGTCCACGCCATCACCCAGGCCCACGGCGGCACGGCCTCCGTCGTCTCCCGCGCCGGCAGCACCACCTTCACCGTCTCGCTGCCCCACTGACCCGTCGGTCCGTCGGTCCGCCGCGACCTCGTCGGGCCGTCAGGGCGCGCTGCGGGTCGATGTCGGCTCGACCGCCGGCTCGGCCGCCGGGGCGACCCGCCACCTGACGCCCGCCTGACGGCTCACAGGTGACCCACAGAGCGACCACACGGGACCTGCAGGCGCGCGGCCGAAGGTGATCCACATGGACACCACGAGCACCCTCCCCCTGCCGACCGGTCCCTCCGGTCCCCCCGGCGCCCACCACGGCACCGCCGCGCGCCGGAGCGCCCCGTCCTCGGCCACGACCGAGGCCCCGACCACCGACCGCCGCCCGCACGCGAGCCCGGGACGCGCCACGACCCCCACCACGGCGGGCACGCGGTCGAGCCGTCTCGGGCGGCTCGTGCGCGGCGGGGAGGGTGACCCGGTCTGGGCCCGCCCGTCCCTGGCCGCGCTGCTCGGGCTGACCGCCCTGCTCTACCTGTGGGGCCTGGGCAAGAACGGGTACGCCAACTCGTTCTACTCCGCGGCCGTCCAGGCCGGGTCGGTCTCCTGGAAGGCGTTCTTCTTCGGCTCCAGCGACGCCGCCAGCTCGATCACGGTCGACAAGACGCCGCTGGCGCTGTGGCCGATGGAGCTCTCGGTGCGGCTCTTCGGGCTCTCGAGCTGGAGCATCCTCGTCCCGCAGGCCCTGATGGGCGTGGCGGCGGTGGCGCTGCTGCACCGCCTGGTCCGGCGCACGACAGGCTCGCACGCCGCCGGCCTCCTCGCCGGCTCGGTCCTGG
Organism: Nocardioides korecus; assembly: GCF_054778395.1. NCBI lineage: Bacteria > Bacillati > Actinomycetota > Actinomycetes > Propionibacteriales > Nocardioidaceae > Nocardioides > Nocardioides korecus. The sequence goes on from NZ_BAAGZO010000009.1 coordinate 109,067, forward strand.
CGCTGACCCCGGTCGCGGTCCTGATGTTCCGCTTCAACAACCCCGACGCGGCCCTCGTGCTGCTCATGGTCGGCGCCGCTGCCGCGACGCTCCGCGCGGTCGAGGAGACCCGGCGTCCGGGCGGCCACGCCGTCCGCTGGATCGCGCTCGGCGGCGCCCTGGTCGGGTTCGCGTTCCTGGCCAAGATGCTCCAGGCCTTCCTGGTGCTCCCCGCCCTCGCCCTGGCCTACCTGCTGCTCGCGCAGACCTCGTGGGGCAAGCGCGTCGGCCACCTGCTCGTCGCCTTCGGCTCGATGCTGCTGGCCGGCGGCTGGTGGATCGCGATCGTCGAGCTCTGGCCCGCCTCGAGCCGCCCCTACATCGGCGGCTCGCAGGACAACTCCATCCTGGAGCTGGCCCTGGGCTACAACGGCCTGGGCCGCCTCAGCGGCAACGAGACCGGCTCGGTCGGCGGCGGCGGTGGCACCGGCGGCGGCAACTGGGGCTCCACCGGGATCCTGCGCCTGTTCAACAGCGAGATCGGCGGCCAGATCGCGTGGCTGATGCCCGCCGCGCTCGTGCTCGGCGCGGCCGGCCTGTGGTTCGCCCGGCGACGCCCGACCGTGATGGCCGGACTCGCCCTGTGGCTGACCTGGCTGGTCGTCACGGCCGGCACCTTCAGCTTCATGGCCGGCATCTTCCACGCCTACTACACCGTCGCCCTGGCCCCCGCGGTCGCCGCCCTGGTCGGCACCGGCGCCTGGGTCGCCTGGGAGCACCGCCGCTCGCTGGTCGCCTCCGGCCTGCTCTCCTTCACCCTGGCCCTGACCGCGGTGCTCGGCTGGTTCCTGCTCGACCGCGCCGGCGACTTCGTCCCGTGGCTGAAGTGGGTGGTGCTGGTCGTCGGCCTGGTCACCGCCCTGGTGCTGGCGGCCGTCGCCCACCTGCCCCGCCCGGTCGCCCTCGGCGTCGCCGGCCTCGCCGCCGTGATCTCGCTGGCCGGCCCCGCGGCGTACGCCGTCGACACCGTGGCCACTGCCCACACCGGCTCCATCGTCACGGCCGGACCCTCCACCGGGTCGGGCGGTCCCGGCGGGATGCCCGGCGGCGGTCGACCCGCCGGCACCCCGCCCACCGGCACCCGGAACGGCACCGCCGCCCCCGGCACCACGGGCACGACCGGCCCGAACGGCACGGCCGGCACCACGGGCACGACGGGGAACCGCGCCGGCGGGATGGGCGGCCTGCTCAACGGCACCACCCCGAGCGCCGCGCTGAAGACCCTGCTGACCACCGACGCCGACTCCTACACCTGGGTCGCCGCGACGGTCGGGGCCAACAACGCGTCGGGCTACCAGCTCGCCACGGGCGACTCGGTGATGCCGATCGGCGGCTTCAACGGCAGCGACCCGAGCCCGACGCTGGCGCAGTTCAAGACCTACGTCGCCAACGGCCAGATCCACTACTTCATCGCCAGCGGCGGGTTCGGCGGCCGCGGGAACAGCGGCACCTCGGCCCAGATCACCGCGTGGGTGAAGGCCAACTTCACCGCGAAGACCGTCGGCGGCACCACCGTCTACGACCTCTCCGGCGGCGTGCGATGAGCGCCCTGGCCGAGCCGGTCCCGGACAGCCGGTCCGACGCTGCGACCGCGACCGTGCTGGACGTGGTGATCCCCGTCTACAACGAGGAGGCCCAGCTCGCCGCCTCGGTCGAGCGGGTGCTGACCCACCTCGCGACGCTGCCGTGGTCCTTCCGGGTCACCGTGGCCGACAACGCCAGCACCGACCAGACCGCGCTGATCGCGCGGCGGCTGGCCCACACCCACCCCGAGGTGGAGGTGGTGCACCTGGCCGAGAAGGGCCGCGGCCGCGCCCTGAAGCGGGTGTGGAGCGCCTCGGAGAGCGACGTGCTCGTCTACATGGACGTCGACCTCTCGACCGACCTGGCCGCGCTGCTGCCGCTGGTGGCGCCCCTGGTCAGCGGTCACTCCGACCTCGCCATCGGGTCGCGGCTGACCCGGTCCTCACGGGTCGAGCGGGGCGCCAAGCGGGAGATCATCTCCCGCGGCTACAACATGATCCTGCGGCGTGCGCTGCGGGCGAGGTTCAGCGACGCCCAGTGCGGCTTCAAGGCCATCCGGCGCGAGGCCGCCCGAGAGCTGCTGCCCCTGGTGCGCGACGACCAGTGGTTCTTCGACACCGAGCTGCTGGTGGTCGCCGAGCGGGCCGGGCTGCGCATCCACGAGGTGCCCGTGGACTGGGTCGACGACCCGGACAGCTCGGTCGACGTCCTGCGCACCGCGCTCGACGACCTCAAGGGGGTGGCCCGGCTCGGGACCGCGCTCCTGCGGGGCTCGCTCCCGCTGCGGGAGGTCGGCGTACGTCTGGGACGCACCAGCGCCGAGGCCGGCACCGGACGCCTGGGACTGCAGGTCGGGGTGTTCCTGATCATCGGCGTCGCCTCGACGCTCGCCTACGCGTTGCTCTTCCTGCTGCTGCGGGGCGTGACCTCGCCGTGGTGGGCCAACGCCCTGGCGCTGCTGGTGACCGCGGTGCTCAACACCGCGGTCAACCGCCGCTACACCTTCGGGGTGCGCGGTCCCGACGGCGCGCTGCGCCACCAGGTGCAGGGGCTGATCGTCCTCGCCGTGGGCCTGGGGGTGACCACGGCGGCGCTCGCGGTGCTGCACGCGGCGGGCCGGCCCGGGCCGGCGCTGGAGGTGACGGTCCTGACCGGCGCCAACCTCGCCGTCACGGTGCTGCGGTTCGTCGCGATGCGGTGGTGGGTGTTCGCACCGAGGAGCTCAGCAGCCCCGGCAGCGACGCCGCCAGGGAGCCCAGCAGCTCCTCGCGGGTGATGCCGGCGGGGTCGCGGACCCACTCCAGCACCAGGTCCTCGACGTACGCCGCCCACCCGTGCACGACCAGCCGCACGAGCGGGGTGTCGGTCAGGCCGATCGCGGCGGCCTCCTCGGCGGCCGGACCGTCGAAGAGCCGACCGGTCAGCGCCGAGCGGGCCTCCTCGTGCACCTTGCGCAGGTCCTCGTGGCCCCCCATGGCCCCGCGGACCAGCGAGAGGTAGCCGCGGTGGTTGGCGGTGACGTAGTCGACGTAGCGCTCCAGCGAGCCGGCCAGCTGCTCCAGCGCCGTGCCCTCCCCGGTGGGCGCGGTGACCGCGAACAGCTGGTCGGCCGCACGGCGCACGACGGCCTCGTGGAACTCCGTCTTGCCGCCGAAGTAGTGGTACAGCAGGCCGCGCGAGATCCCGGCCTCCTCGGCCAGCAGGTCGATGGAGACCTCGTCGAGGGACCGCGTGGCCAGCAGGCGCACGCCGAGCTCGAGGAGCTGCTCGCGACGTTCGTCGGGGCGCAGGCGCGCACGACCGGATCCGGTGGACATGCGGGACAGGTTACTGAACGAACGTCAGCAGCGCTATTGACGCTCGTTCAACACTTTGTAGGCTAGGGGCCACCGATTCCCACCGCTCCCGACCGTCACCCGGTCGGGGCCTCGAAGGAGAGATCCATGAAGAACCTCGACAACGCCGTGGTCGTCATCACCGGGGCCGGGTCCGGCATGGGCCGGGAGATGGCTCTCATCGCCGCGCGCCAGGGCGCCCTGCTGGCGGTCTCGGACTGGAACGAGGTCGGCCTGGGCGAGACCGTCGACCTGCTCAAGGGCGCCGGCGTCCGCGAGGTCCGCAGCGACGTCGTCGACGTCTCCGACCGCGAGGCCGTGGCCACCTGGGCCGCCGCCGTCGCCGACCAGTTCGGCCGCGTCAACGTGCTGGTCAACAACGCCGGGGTCTCGATGAGCGGCGACTTCGAGGACATGAGCTACGACGAGTTCGACTGGATCGTCGGGGTCAACTTCGACGGTGTCGTCAACGGCACCAAGGAGTTCCTGCCCCACCTGATCGCCTCCGGCGACGCCCACCTGATCAACCTCTCCAGCCTGTTCGGGCTGATCTCGATGCCCGGCCAGTCGGCGTACAACGCCACGAAGTACGCCGTTCGCGGCTTCACCGAGGCGCTCCGCGAGGAGATGCTCATCAACGGCCACAACGTCGCCGTCACCTGCGTGCACCCCGGCGGCATCAAGACCGGGATCAGCCGCAACGGCCGCAAGACCAAGAGCCAGGACGTCGACGCGCTCGACAAGCTGTTCGACGAGAAGCTGGCCAAGATGCCCGCCGACCGCGCCGCGCAGATCATCCTCAGCAGCGCCCTGAAGCGTCGCGCCCGCGTGCTGGTCGGCCTGGACGCCCACGCCCTGCACACCTTCGCCAAGCTCGCCGGGTCGCGCTACCAGGACGTCGTCGCGCGCGCCTACCCCAAGGTCACCGGCAGGCGCTGAGGCTACCCACCCGTCCCCGGGCGCACGCCCGCGGTCGCCGGCCGTATCCTCGCCCGCATGTCCAGCGAGGAGACGGCCGGCGGCACCCCGGAGGCGACCGGCGCGCGTCGGCCCGTGCGCGTCGAGTGCCGCAAGTGGCCCGACTCGCCGCACTGGGAGTTCGACGCCGTGCGCCTCGGCGTCGACGGGCACGGCACCTGGGTGGGCATCACCCAGGGCACGCTGCTCGCCAGCCCGACCCGCGCCTTCCACGCGGTCGCCGACCACGTGACGCTCGTGCCCCACGACGCGTGGTGGCTGGCCACGTTCTACGGCCACGACCTGCACCGCCCCTTCGACGTGTACGTCGACGTCGCCACCCCGGCGGTCTGGCACGGCGAGGAGCTGGTCCGCGCGGTCGACCTGGACCTCGACGTCATCAAGGGCACCACCGGCCGCGTCTGGATCGACGACGAGGACGAGTTCGCCGCTCACAGGGTCGAGCTCGACTACCCCGCCGACGTCGTACGCCGAGCGGTCGCCAGCGCCGAGCAGCTCGAGCACGCCGTCACCGAGGCACAGGCCCCGTTCGACGGCACCCACCTCGGGTGGCTCGAGCGGTTCCGCCGCCACGCCTGACCCCCACCCGGCGTGGGACGATGACGCGGTGCCTCCTGCGCCCATCGAGTTCCACGACTCCCCCACCCCGACCCTGGGCGTCGAGTGGGAGTTCGCCCTCGTCGACCGCACCACCCGCGACCTGGTCAACGCCGCCTCCGAGCTCTTCGACCTCGTCGAGGAGCGGCACGGCCCCCAGCCGCGCATCCACAAGGAGCTCCTGCGCAACAGCGTCGAGCTCACCACCGGCATCTGCACCACCGCGGGCGAGGCCGTGGACCAGCTGTCCGAGCTGGTCGACCTGGTCCGACCGCTGGCCGCCGAGCTCGGCGTGGACCTCTACTGCGCCGGGACCCACCCGTTCGCCGAGTGGTCCCAGCAGCTGCTCACCGAGGGCGCTCGGTACGAGGAGCTGATCGCGCGCACCCAGTGGTGGGGCCGGCAGATGCTGATCTGGGGCGTGCACGTCCACGTCGGGGTGCGCCGCGAGCACGCGATGGCGATCGTCTCGGCGCTGCTCACGTGGTACCCCCACCTCCAGGCGCTCTCGGCCTCCTCCCCGATCTGGGCCGGCCAGGACACCGGCTACGCCAGCAACCGGGCGATGATGTTCCAACAGCTGCCCACCGCCGGGCTGCCGTTCCAGTTCGACACCTGGGAGGCCTTCGAGGCGTACGCCGCGGACCTCACCACCACCGGCGTCATCGAGCAGGTCGACGAGATCCGCTGGGACGTGCGACCGGCCCCCCGGCTGGGCACCGTCGAGGTCCGGATCTGCGACGGCGTCTCCACGCTGGCCGAGATGCGGGCGCTGGTCGCGCTGGTGCACTGCCTGGTCGTCGACCTCACCGACCGGCTCGAGCGCGGCGAGACGCTCCCGACGATGCCGCCCTGGCACGTGCAGGAGAACAAGTGGCGCGCCGCCCGCTACGGCCTCGACGCCTGGATCATCCTCGACGCCGACTCCAGCGAGCGGCTGCTGCGCGACGACCTGGCCGACCTGCTGGACCGGCTGGCCCCGGTCGCGGTGCGGCTGGGTTGCGCGGACGAGCTCGCCTCGGTGGCCCGCATCCCCGAGCGCGGGGCGTCGTACGAGCGTCAGCGGGGGGTGGCGGTGCGCACCGGCGGCGACCTGGTCGCGGTCGTGGACTCGGTGGTCCGCGAGCTGTGACGCGGCTGCGCGTCGTCGTCCTGTCCGACACCCACGCCCCCCGCTTCTGGAAGGGCTGTCCCGTCGCCGTCGCACGGCTGCTGCAGGGCGCCGACCTGGTGCTGCACGCCGGCGACGTGTGCCGGCGCGAGACGCTGGAGGAGCTCGAGGGGTTCGCGCCCGTCCAGGCCGTGCTCGGCAACAACGACGGTCCCGACGTGGCCGCCTGGGGCGCCCCGGAGGTCCTCGAGCTCGACCTCGCCGGGGTGCCGGTGGCGGTGCTGCACGACAGCGGGCCGGCGTCCGGACGCGGTCGGCGGCTGCGACGCCGGTTCCCGCGCGCCGACCTGGTGGTCTTCGGGCACTCCCACATCCCGTGGGACGAGGTCACCGAGGGGCAGCGCGCCTTCAACCCCGGCTCCCCCACCGACAAGCGCCGGCAGCCGCACGGCACCGTCGGCGAGCTCGTGGTCGAGGACGGCGAGATCCGCGACCTGCGGCTGCACCGGGTGACCTGAGGCGCGCCGCGGGCTCAGACCGGCGGGATCTGGTCGGTGGCGGCCAACGGCTCCATGCCGGTGACGGCGAGCAGGTCCGCGACCAGCGACCGCGCCTGGGCGAGCACGACCTCGGCGGAGAGGTCCCCGCTGCGCTCGAGGTGGGAGGTCTCGCGCCCCAGGCGCACCAGCGACTCCCGGGCCGAGGTCGCCTGGCGTCCGGCCGCCAGCTCGGCCGCGACCCGGTCCACGCACGTGGCCAGGTCGTCCAGCATCGCGGCGTACGCCGGGGGGACGGGCTCGCCCCGGTAGGCCGCCACCGCGACCCGCCGGACCAGCACCCGGGTGTTGCGCAGGGCGAAGTCGAGCGGCTCGACCAGCTCGCTCATCGCGCGCACAGGACCGCGGTGCCGGCGCCGCAGCGGCGAGCTGCGCACGACCTCGAGACCCTCGTCGGCGGCGGCCCGCAGCTCGCGCACGAGCTCGTCGGTGGCACGGGCGTCGCGCAGCGACCGCAGCGCGCGCTCCACGTCGCCGTCGAGGATGCTCTCGGCCGCCGTGCGCAGCAGCGCCGCGATCTTGCGGCACACCACCGCGGCCTGCTCCCGGGGCCGGCGCAGCGGCGCGCGGGGCACGACGGCCGCGGCCACGATGGCCACCCCGCCGCCGATGATCGCGTCGGTCCACCGCGAGAACGCCGCCCCCGGCGGGGCGACCAGGGCGCTCACCACGATGGCCTGGATGGCGGCCTGGTTGACCAGCAGCACCCCCTGCCCGGCCATCAGCGCGGTCGTCATCGCGAGCGCGACGATCAGCGTCATCTGCCAGGCGCCCGACCCCAGCCAGTGGGTCAGCGCGTCGCCGACCAGCACCCCGATCGCGACCCCGATGGCCACCTCGGCCACGCGGCGGAACCGCTGCCCGTAGCTGGTGCCCAGGCTGACCACCGCGGCGGTCGGCGCGAAGAAGGGGGTGGTGTGGCCGAAGACGTCGGCGGCCAGGAACCACGCGACGCCGGCGGCCAGGGCGCACTGCCCGATCTGCCAGGCCTTGGAGCGCAGCCGGGCCCGCCGCTGACGCAGCGAGAGCCGACCACGCGACACCGCGTGCTCGACGTGCGGCGCAGCGGCGTGGCCGTAGCGGGCCAGCTGCGCGCGGGCGCTACCTCGCTCGCGTGGGTCCACGGCCGTGCAGCACCCCCACGATCGTGCGCAGCGTCCTGTCCGCACGAGCGGTGCGGCGGAAGGTGGTCAGCGCCAAGGCCGGCTTGACCCGCTGGCGGGCGATCGCCTTGGCGTAGGTGAACTCCTTGAGCCCGTCCTCCCCGTGGATCCGGCCGAAGCCGCTGTCGCCGGTGCCGCCGAAGGGCAGCGAGGGGATCGCGGCGAAGGAGATCACCGAGTTCACCGCGGTCATCCCCGAGCGCAGCCGCGAGGCCAGGTCCATCGCGCGCTCACCGGCGTACACCGTGGCACCGAGGCCGTAGCGGGTGCCGTTGGCGCGTCGAACGGCCTCGTCCATGTCGGGCACCCGGGTCACCGTCAGGGTGGGGCCGAAGGTCTCCTCCTGGACCGCCAGGGAGTCCTCGGGCACGTCGACGAGGATCGTGGGCTGCACGAAGCGCGCCCCCACGGCGTCCGGGCCGCCGAGCACCGCTCGCCCGCCGCGGGCCAGGGCGTCCTCGATGTGGGAGGAGATCACCGCCAGCTGCGAGGGCAGCGTGATCGGGCCCAGCTTGGCGCCGGGCGCGGTGCTGGCCTCGAGGGTGCGGGCCTGCTCGAGCAGGCGGGCCAGGAACTCGTCGTACACCTGGGTGTGGACGTAGGCGCGCTCGACCCCGATGCAGGTCTGCCCGGCGTTGGAGCAGGCGCCCCAGAGGGCGGCGTCGGCGGCCGCGGCGACGTCGGCGTCCGCGTCGACCAGGAGCGCGTCCTTGCCGCCGGCCTCGATCAGCACCGGGGTGAGGGTCTCGGCGCAGGTGGCCATCACCTTCTTGCCCGTGGCCGTCGACCCGGTGAAGGCCAGCTTGCCGACCCCCGCACGGCACAGGGCGGCGCCGGTCTCACCGAGCCCGGTGACCACGGTGAGGACGGGCTGCTCCGGGACGGCCTCGGCGAAGGTGTCGGCCAGCCACTGCCCCACCCCGGGGCTGAGCTCGCTGGGCTTGAACACGACGGCGTTGCCGGCGGCGAGCGCGTAGGCGATCGACCCCATCGGGGTGAAGACCGGGTAGTTCCACGGGCCGATCACGCCGACCACGCCCAGGGGGAGGTACTCCACCGTCGCGGCCACGTTGGCCATCACCAGGCCCGAGGACCGCTTCTGGCGGCCGAGCACCCGGACGGCGTGGGTGGCGGCCCAGGCGATGTGGTCGATGGCCAGGGCGATCTCGAGCCCGGCGTCGCTGACCGGCTTGCCGGTCTCGCGGTTGACCACGGCGGCCAGGTCGTCCATCCGCGTGGCCACCAGCCGCTTCCAGGCGTGCAGGCGCTCGGCGCGGCCCTCGAAGCCGAGGCCGGCCCACCACGCGGCCGCCTCGCGGGCCCGGCGGACGGTCGCGTCCACCTGCTCGGCCGAGTGCACCGGCCAGGTGCCGACGACCGCGCCGGTGGCGGGGTCGAGGCAGTCGAAGGTCTCCGACGAGCCCTCCTGGGCGGCGGGCCGTGCCTCGGTCGTGGTCATCGGGGAGCTCCTGGGTTCGGTCGTGCACGGGATCCCGCGGCGGGCCGCGCGTCGTGGCCCGAACCTACAACGCCGGGGTTCTGGACATGACGCTGTCGCCGTCACCGCAAACGCGCAAGGATCACCGGAACTCACCCGCGGCACCACCACCAGGAAGAGGGCGACGTGGCCGTCCCGATCGATCCGACCTCGGCGGCGTTCCTCTACGCCGAGAACCGCCAGATGCCCATGCACGTCGGGGGTCTCCAGCTCTTCCAGAAGCCGGAGGGCGCCGGCCGCGACTACACCCGGCGGATCTGGGAGGAGATGAGCGAGGAGGTCGAGCTCTCCCCGCTGTTCCTCAAGCGCCCCACCCGCGGCCTGACCACCGCCGGCCAGTGGGCCTGGACCCAGGACGACGACTTCGACCTGGAGTACCACTTCCGCCACAGCGCGCTGCCCAAGCCGGGCCGGGTCCGCGAGCTCCTCGAGCTGACGTCGCGGCTGCACTCGACGCGGCTCGCCCGGGAGCGTCCCCTGTGGGAGGCCCACCTGATCGAGGGCCTGCACGACGGTCGGGTCGCGCTCTACACCAAGCTCCACCACTCGCTGGTCGACGGCATCTCGGCGATGAAGCTGATGGGCAACACGCTCTCCGAGGACCCCGACGAGCGCGACATGCCCCCGATGTGGGCCAAGCGCCCGAGCACCCGCACGCCCAAGCCCGAGACCGACCGCAGCCTGGCCGCCATCCCGATGGACGCGGTGCGGACGGCGCTGGGCATCACCGCCGACGCCGCGGGCATGCCCGGCGCCCTGGTCAAGACGCTGACCCACGGCCTCAAGAACGAGACCTCGGCGCTGTCCCTCTACGCCCCCCGCACGATGTTCAACACCCCGATCACCGGGTCCCGCCGCTTCGCGGCCCAGGGCTGGCCCCTCGAGCGGCTCAAGGCCGTGGGTAAGGCCAGCGGCACCACGCTCAACGACGTGGTCCTGGCGATGTGCTCGGGCGCGATGCGCACCTACCTGATCGAGCACGACGCCCTGCCCGACGCCCCGCTGGTCTCGATGGTCCCGGTCGGTCTGGACACCAAGCGCGCCGGCAAGGGCGCCGGCGACGGCGGCAACGCCGTCGGCGCCGTCATGGTCAAGCTCGGCACCGACCTCGCGGACCCCGCGGACCGGCTGTCCTCCATCCACGAGTCGATGGTCACGGGCAAGCAGGCGCTGAGCTCGATGAGCCAGACCCAGATCATGGCGATGAGCGCGCTGGGGATGACCCCGGCGCTGGCCATCCCGATGCTGCGCCTGGGCGGCGTCGTGCGTCCGCCGTTCAACCTGATCATCAGCAACGTGCCCGGCCCCAAGAAGCCGATGTACCTCAACGGAGCCAGGCTGACCGGCACCTACCCGCTGTCGATCCCGATCAACGGGATGGCCCTGAACATCACCTGCAACAGCTACGCCGACGACATGGACTTCGGGCTCACGGGCTGCCGGCGCAGCGTCCCGCACCTGCAGCGGCTGCTCACCCACCTCGACGACGAGCTGGGCGCCCTGGAGAAGGCCGCGGGGGTGTCCTGAGCGGCTAGGGTGCGGCGCGTGGACCCCCAGCCGGAAACCCAGCCGGAAACCCAGCCGGAAGCCCAGCCGGATGCCCCGTCGGAGCACGACGCCCCGCGACCGCTGCGGGTGATGGTGGTCGACGACCACCCGATGTGGCGCGAGGGGGTCGCCCGCGACCTGGCCGAGGCCGGGATGGCAGTGGTGGCCACGGCCGCGACCGGGACCGAGGCGCTGACCCGCTTCCCGGCTGCTCGCCCGCAGGTGCTCGTCCTGGACCTGCAGATCCCCGCCCCCAACGGGGTGGCGGTGACCGCCGAGGTGGTCCGCGCCGACCCCGCCGTGCGCGTGCTGGTGCTCTCGGCGAGCGGGGAGCAGCAGGACGTCCTCGACGCCGTCAAGGCCGGCGCGACCGGCTACCTGGTCAAGTCGGCCTCCCGGCACGAGCTGCTCGACGCCGTGCGCCGGGTCGCGCTCGGGGACACCGTCTTCACCCCGGGCCTGGCCGGGTTGGTGCTCGGGGAGTACCGCCGCCTGGCCGAGAGCCCGTCGCCGGGCGCGGGCGGGGCCTCGGGCGCGTCGGGCTCCGACACCCCGCGGCTGACCGAGCGCGAGACCGAGGTGCTCCGGCTGGTGGCGACCGGGCTGTCCTACAAGGAGATCGCCGAGCGGCTCTTCCTGTCCCACCGCACCGTGCAGAACCACGTCCAGAACACCCTGCGCAAGCTCCAGCTGCACAACCGGGTGCAGCTGGTGCGCTACGCCATCGAGCAGGGGCTGGACGAGGACCCCGAGCAGGACCGGGCGGCCCCCGGCCGGTGACCGCGACGGCCCGGCGTCCGGCGCGCGGCCGGCTCCCCCGGGACGTCCGCTTCCGGGAGTCGGCCACGGGAAGCAACCGGGGTTGGGTAGCGTTGTGCAGCAGACGTCGGAAGAGGGGCACCACATGGGTCAGGGCCAGTTGCTGTTCCGCGCATCGCTCGGTGACGTGCTGCGGGCCGAGAGGATGCGCCAGTCGATGACGCTGCGCGAGCTGTCCTCGGCCGCGCGCGTCAGCCTGGGCTACATCTCCGAGATCGAGCGCGGCCAGAAGGAGGCGTCCTCCGAGCTCCTGGCGGCGCTCTGCGAGGCCCTCGACATGCCGCTCTCGCTGGTGCTGCGCGAGGTCAGCGACGTCGTGGAGGCCGAGGAGGTCGCGCTGGCCTCGCTGGCGACCCTGCCCGGGCCCGACGGCTCCCGCGGTCCCCGGGGCCCCCGCGAAGTGGTGGCCTCGGCCGCCTGACCGGCCGCCCGGGCAGCCGCCCGGCCCGCACGTGCTCCTCCGCGACGGCCGTGCTCAGGGGCGGCGGTAGCGCCCGCGTCGGTGCTCCAGCGGCTCCTCGTCGTCCCCGACGACGACGTCCTCGATCCTGATCACGACGAGGTCGGACCACCCGACGGTCTGCGAGGTGTCGAGCACCCCCGTGGCGTGGGTCGGGGCCGACACCAGCCGAGGCCCGTACGCCGTCTGCTCCCACTCCCCCAGCGTGAAGGGCCCCCCGGGCGCGGGGAACTGGCCCGCGAACGCCTCGGCCAGCTCGCGGTGGCGCCAGCGCAGCAGGTGCACGACGCAGCGACCGGTGTCGGCCAGCGTGTCGCGCAGGTCGCTGTCGGGGTCGACCAGCCCGACGAGGCGCGGCGGCTCGCCCCCGGCCACCATGACCGAGGACACCGTGAGCCCGGCCCGCGCCCGGCCCTCGCCGCCCGTCCAGAGCGTGACCGCGCCGCCCAGCCGCCCGCGCAGGCGTCGCCACTGGTCCGGCTCGGGGTCGCCGAAGGGGTGCCCGGCGTGGATCGTCACCGGGGCACGTCCAGCTCCCACTCGGTGCCCTGCCCGGCGCCGGTGCGCAGCGTGGCGGTGCCGCCGAGGTCCTCGACCCGACCGCGCACCGACTGGCTGACGCCCAGACGTCCCTGGGCGGCCGCGTCGCGGAGCCGGCCCTCGGGGATGCCGGGGCCGCGGTCGCGGACCACCACCACCCACCGGTCGGGCAGCTCCTCGAGGAGGACCCAGGCCTCGGCGTCACGGCCGACGTGGTGGCGCACGTTGCTCAGGCAGGCCTCCACCGCGGCCGTGAGCTCGCGGGCCACCGCCGCCGGCGCCGGGACGGGGCCGCCGGGCAGCGCGACGTGCACCGAGACTCCCGCCAGCTCGCCGAGCAGGGCCCCGAGGTCGAGGCGGCCGTCGCCGTCGCCGAGCCGTCCGGTGTCGGGCGCGGGCTGCTCCCCGGGACCCTGCTGCACCAGCGCGCGCAGCCGGACCTCCTGCTCCCCGGCCAGGCGACCCAGCTCGACGCCCTCGCCCCCCAGCTCGGGGGCGTGACGCTGCACCAGCGCGAGCACCTGCAGCACGCCGTCGTGGACCATCCGGGCCAGCCGCTGCCGCTCCGCCGCGGCGGCCGCCTCGCGCTCGGCCCGGTCGCGCTCACCGGCGGTGCGCTGGAGCAGCTCGGAGAGGAAGCCGACGATGAGGCCGCCCACCAGGAGCAGGAAGATGTTGCCGTAGGTGTTCTGGGACACGTGGTCGCGCAGGGCGAGGTCGGCGCCCGAGACCACGACCGCGGCGAGCAGCCCGCCGGGCCAGCGCCGCAGGACCGCCCAGGCGAGCACCACGCCCATCACCCAGTAGCCCGGGACGGTGGCGTTCAGCCCCGGCCCCTTGACGTACGCCGACACCAGGATCGCCGCCACGGCCACGACCAGGTCCGCCACGAGCAGCCAGGTGCGGCGCCAGGAGGGCCGGGCCAGGGCCCACACCACGAAGCCGGTCCAGGCCGTCATCGCGACCAGGACCGCCCACCCGGCACCGGGATGGTCGTAGAACCCCCGGGCGACGGTGTGGCGGGCGTAGATGACCACCGCGTTGACGAGCACCAGGAAGCGCAGCACCCCCAGGGCCCGCAGCAGCGTGTCCTGGACCGGGACGTGGGCGGCGCCACCGGGTCGGGGTGCCCGGGGAGCCGGGTCCGCCGGGTCGGGGCCGCGACGCACGCCCACGGGAGCGATCAGGAGGCCCGGGTGCCGGACGCGGGGCCCTCGACCTGACCCGAGGAGTCCGCCTGGCTCGCCGCGCTCCGGGACTGCTCCTTGGCGACGGCCGCGTAGGTGTCGACGTACTCCTGGCCCGAGAGCCGCATGATCTCGTACATGATCTCGTCGGTGACCGAGCGCAGGATGTAGCGGTCGTTCTCCATGCCCTCGTAGCGCGAGAAGTCCAGGGGCTTGCCGAAGCGCACGGTCGGTCGCACGAAGGACCCGAACTTCTTGCCGGGGGGCGCCACCACGTCGGTGCCGACCACGGCGACCGGGATGACCGGGACCTTGGTCTCCAGGGCCAGCCGGGCGACGCCGGTCTTGCCGCGGTAGAGGCGCCCGTCGTGGGAGCGGGTGCCCTCGGGGTAGATGCCGAAGAGCTCGCCCTTGCGCAGGATCTTGCTCGCCGAGACCATCGCTCCCTCGGCCGCCGACGCGCCGCCGCGGTCGATGGGCACCTGACCGGCCCCGGAGAAGAACTTCTTCTGGAACCAGCCCTTGATGCCCGGGGTGTTGAAGTACTCCGCCTTGGCCACGAAGGTCACGCGTCGGGTCAGCGTGAGCGGCATGAACAGCCAGTCGGCGTACGAGAGGTGGTTGCTGGCCAGGATGGCGGCGCCCTCCTCGGGCACGTGCTCCGCCCCGGTGACGTGCGGGCGGAAGACGACCCGCAGCGGCGGACCGATGGCGATCCACTTCAGGAACCAGTAGAACAACCTCGCCACCTTCCTCACCGTCGACGCCGAGTCTCCCCGGGACCTCCGGACCCCACGGACCCTCGCGGGCCCCTCCGGGTCAGACCCTATGCCACCGAGGTCCCTCCGACTCCCTCCCGACGTCGTGACGACCTAGCCGCTCCGCGGACGACCGTGGCACGATGGACCTTGCCTCTCCCCCGCTGCGAGCCGTCTCCTCGTCGCCGACCTCAGGAGCCCGCACGTGAGCCTCGCCCCGCACGCCGCCCCCTTCCAGCACGAGGGCGACCCGTCGAGCTCGCGAGGGCGCACCGGCTTCCTCCTCAGCCACGGCTTCACCGGCTCCCCGGTCTCGATGCGGCCGTGGGCCGACCACCTGGCCGCCGCCGGGTACGCCGTGTCCCTGCCGCTGCTGCCCGGGCACGGCACCACCTGGCAGCAGATGAACGACACCACCTGGGACGACTGGCGCGGCGCCCTCGAGGCCGAGCTGACGGCGCTGGCCGCCCGCGTGGACACCGTCGTCGTCGCCGGCCTGTCCATGGGCGGCGGGCTGGCCCTGCGGCTGGCCGCCGACCACCCCGACGTCGTGGCCGGGCTGGTGCTGGTGAACCCGGCCGTGAACAGCACCCGGCTCGACGTGCGCCTGCTGCCGCTGCTCCAGCACGTCGTGCGCTCGGTGCCCGGCATCGCCGACGACATCAAGAAGCCCGGGGTCCAGGAGCACGGCTACACGCGGACCCCGGTGCGGGCGGCGGCGTCGATGTTCGCCGGCTACAAGGCGCTCAGGCGCGACCTGTCCCGGGTGACCTGCCCCGTGCTGCTCTTCCACTCCGCCGAGGACCACGTCGTGGACCCGTCCTCCTCGCGGATGATCATGGAGGGCGTCTCCTCCACCGACACCCGCCTGGAGACCCTCCACGAGAGCTTCCACGTCGCGACCCTCGACCACGACGCCCCCACCATCTTCGAGGCCTCCACGGAGTTCGCCGACCGGGTGGCCTCGGCCCGCGCCGAAGACTGAGGTCGACCTGCCGTGAGCGTCCCCGCCGATCCCTCCGACCCGCGCGACCCGCGCGACGCCTCGGAGTCCCCCTCCGTCGAGCACCAGCCCGTCGAGCCCGAGTCGGCCGAGCACCGGCCCGACGAGGTCGTCGAGCCCGGGTCCGAGGCTCCCGACGGTGGGGACCAGTCGACCGGCTCGTCCGGCGCGACCGGGGCACCCGAGGCGCCCGCCTCCACGACCGGTCCGTCCTCCCCCGGTCCCGACGCCGCCCGCGACGAGGACGCGCTCTGGCGCGCGATCGTGGCGAACTACGGCGAGCGCGCCCGGCTCGACCCCGATGCCCCCGGGAGCTCGGCCACGACCGGCCCGACGACCCCCGTCGCCCCACGCCCCTCCCGTCCCTCCACCCGTCCCTCGGCGCGCCGCCCGGGCCCGCGCGACCTGCCCGACGGGTCCGACCTGCCCGAGGTGCCGCCCTCGCTCCGGGACCTCGACGGTCCGGCGCACCGCGAGCCTCCGGAGGACGGCGAGCACTTCGTCCCGCCGCCGCCCCCGCCCGTCCCGGTGGCCACCCCGCCCCGCCTCCTGGCCTGGATCGGGCTGTTCGGGGTGCCGGTGCTGGTCCTGGTCGCCCTCGTCGTCGGCTGGCCGGTGCCCTCGTGGCTGGGCCTGCTGCTGACCCTGTGGTTCGTCGGCGGCTTCGTCTTCCTGGTCGCCTCGATGCGTCCCGGGCAGCGCGACGAGGACGACGACGGCGCGGTGCTCTGAGACGGAGGCACCCGGCAGACGTAGAGTCGCCCGGTCGCCCCCCCAGACCACCCCGAGGAGCCGTTCGTGACGCACAGCGAGGTCGTGGAGCTCTCCGGCCACCTGATCGACACCGCCACCCTGTCCAAGGTGCTCAACGACGTGGCGGAGTACGGCGGCGACTACGCCGTGGAGCGGTTCGACATCGGGCACGGCACCGACGACCCGTCGTACGCCCGCATCACGGTGACCGCCGAGGCCGAGGAGACCCTGCAGCGCATCCTGATGCGGCTGCAGATCCACGGCGTCAACCAGGTCGACCCGGGCGAGGCCGAGGTCGGCGTCGCGGTCCTCGACGGCGTGTTCCCCGACGGCTTCTACTCCAGCACCAACCTGGAGACCCAGGTGCGGCTGGAGGGCCACTGGCTGCCCGTCCGCAACCCGGAGATGGACTGCGGGCTCGTCGTCGAGGGGCACCCCACGGACCTCGTGGTCCGCACGCTGCCGATGTCGGACGTCACCGCCGGCATGCGGATCGTGTGCGGCGCCTCCGGCATCAAGGTCACCGCCCCGATCACCAGCGACGACGGCGGGTCGTTCGGCTTCATGGAGTCCGACGTCTCCAGCGAGAAGCCCCAGGCGGTGCTGGTGCGCAGCGTCGCCGACGGCATGCGCGAGGCCAAGGCCGCCGACCAGAAGGTCATCTGGGTCGGCGGGCCCGGCGTCGTGCACACCGGCGCCGCCCCGGCGATGGTCGCCCTGGTCGAGGCCGGCTTCGTCGACGTGCTGTTCGCGGGCAACGCCCTGGCCACCCACGACATCGAGTCAGCGCTCTACGGCACCTCGCTCGGGGTGGACCTCGCCCGCGGGCAGGGCGTCGAGCACGGCCACGAGCACCACATCCGCGCGATCAACACGATCCGCAAGGCGGGGTCCATCCGGGCTGCCGTCGACCAGGGCGTGCTGACCAGCGGCATCATGCACGCGCTGGTGAAGCAGGGGAAGGAGTTCGTGCTGGTCGGCTCCGTGCGCGACGACGGACCGCTGCCCGACGTCCACACCGACGTGCTGGACGGTCAGCGCGCCATGCGCGCGCAGCTGCCCGGCGCGGGCTTCTGCCTGATGGTGGCCACCATGCTGCACTCGGTCGCCACCGGCAACCTGCTGCCGGCCTCGGTGCCGCTGGTCTGCGTCGACATCAACCCCGCCACCGTCACCAAGCTGGCCGACCGCGGGTCCTCGCAGGCCCGCGGCATCGTCACCGACGTCGGGCTCTTCCTCGAGCAACTCGCGATGGAGCTCGTCCCCACCTACCGACGCGACTAGGCCGCGAGGCGACCCGGGCGAGGTCGGCGGCACCGACCACGCCGGCCAGCGGGCCGAGGACCGCGCCCACGACCTCGGGCAGGTCGCGGTGGCCCACCCCGACCAGGCTGCCGGCCAGCGCCTCGCGCGCAGGGGCGAGCAGGAGGTCCCCCGCGGCGGAGACCCCGCCGCCCACGACGATCAGCGGCGGGTCCAGGGCCGCGGCCAGGTTGGCCAGGCCCACCCCGAGCCAGCGACCGACCTCGGCGTACGCCGCGGTGGCGGCCGGGTCGCCCTCGCGGGCCGCGGTGGTGAGCGCCGGGCCCGTCAGGGTGGACCCGTGCTCGGCGGCGGCCCGGGCCAGGGCGCGGCCGGAGCAGTACTGCTCCCAGCAGCCCCGTCGGCCGCACTCGCACTCCAGGCCGTCGGGGACGACCTGCATGTGGCCGAACTCGCCGGCCATCCCGTTGGTGCCGCGCAGCATCATGCCGCGCCCGACCAGTGCGCCACCGATGCCGGTGCCGAGGGTGATCATCACGGCGTCGAGGGAGTCCTGGGCCGCGCCGAAGCGGGCCTCGGCCCACAGCGCGGCGTTGGCGTCGTTGTCGACCAGGACGCGACCCACGGCCCGGTGGCCCAGGCGCTTGCCCAGCCGCTCGGCCAGCGGCTCGTCGCGCCAGGGCAGGTGCGGGGCGAAGCGCACGCGCTCGCCGTCGCGGGCCACGAACCCGGCGGCCGCCACGCCGACGGTGAGCCGCCCGTGCTGGGAGATCAGGCGCTCGACGACCTCGACCAGGGCGTCCTCCACCTCCTCCACCGTCGCGTCGTCGACGCCGGAGCCGGGCCCGGGCGTCGCGGTCGCCTCGGTGTCCAGGACCCGGCCGAGCCCGTCCACGACCGCCGCCAGCACCTTGGTGCCACCGATGTCGACACCGATCGAGGGCAGCATCATCGCCTCCGGGCGAGGTCGGCCACGCCCACCATGCCGGCGTTGGCCAGCTCGGCCTGGCGCACCTCGAGCATGGGCCGGTGGCCGGCCGCGGTGACGTGGGCCGCGAAGGACTCCCGGATCGGGTCGAGGACCAGGTCGCCGGCCTCGGCGACGCCGCCGCCGATCACGACCACGTTGGGGTCCAGGACCGCGGTCAGGGTCGCGATCCCCTGCCCGACCCAGTCGCCCAGCTCGGCCAGCCGCTCCCGGGCGAACGCGTCGCCCTCCTGGGCGGCCAGCGTGATCATCGGACCGTCGATGCCGGTGGCGTCGCCGCCGGCGCGCTCGAGCAGGCCGGAGGCGCGGCCGGGGTGGGCGGCGGCCTGCTCGCGGGTGACCCGGACCAGCGCCGAGCCGGACCCGTAGGATTCCAGGCAGCCGAGCCGGCCGCACCCGCAGCGCACGCCGCCCGGGACCAGGGTGATGTGGCCGACCTCGCCGCCCATGCCGAAGCCACCGCGCGCCAGGGCGCCGTCGAGCACGATGCCGCCCCCGACCCCGGTGCCCAGGGTGAGCATCAGCAGGTTGTCGATGTCCTCGCCCGCGCCGAAGGTGAACTCGCCCCAGGCCGCGGCGTTGGCGTCGTTCTCCACCACCACCGGCAGCCCGAGCTCCTTCTCCAGGTGGCTCTTGAGCGGCTCGTCGCGCCACGCCAGGTTGGGGGCGAAGACGAGGGTGGCGCGCTGCTTGTCCACGAAGCCGGCGGCCGAGGCGCCGACCGCCTCGACGACCGTGCCCGAGCCCGCGAGGGGCGTGGTCAGCTGGCGCACCAGCTCGCCGATGGTGCGCACGATCTCGGCCGGCTGCGTGGCCGGGGAGACCGCCCGGTGCTGGGCCAGCACGCGGCCGTGCTCGTCGACGAGCCCGGCCGCGATCTTGGTGCCGCCGATGTCCACACCCACGGTCACGCTCATTGGTCCTCGTCCCAGTCGGAGTCGTCGTCGAGATCGATCTTCTGCACCTGCGCGGCCCGTGGCTCGCCCGTGTGCGTGGCGAGCAGGCCCGCCGCTGCCTGCACCAGGGAGCTGGCCGCCTGCGCGAGGTGCATCTTCACCTCGGGGCTGGTCCGCCGCACCAGGTGGGCCGTCCGGCACACCGGGCACCAGTGGCAGTCCTCCCCCGTGGGCCCCGTGGGCCCCGTGGGGCCGTCGTGGGCGTGCGGGCCGGCGTGGTCGTGGGGGCCGTGGTCGTGGGGGGCCTGCTCGCGGGCCCAGTCGGTGAGCACGCCGAACAGCTTGGCGGCCTCCTCGCCCACGCTGCCGACCTCGTCCCGCGGAGCGCCGGGCGCCGCGGCCGGGTCGGGCCCCGGGGCGGGCTGGTCGTCGTCACTCACGGCTGCTGCTCCTCCTGGTCGAAACGGAACCGTACCCGCAGCGACCCGTCCTCGACGCGGGCGGCGGTCACCGTGTGCCGACTCAGGGCCGCGGGCAGGGTGAGCAGGCGGCGGTAGGAGCCGACCGTGACGACCAGCTCGTCCCCGTGCCGCGCGAGGTCGACGTCCTCGCGCTGGGCGAACGGCAGGGCGATGCGCAGGACCGCGCCGCCCGCGGTCCGGGTGATCGTCATGGGTCCGTCGCCGGTGGGGGCGGCGAGCGGGTCGTGGCCGGCGTACGCCGCCTCGGCGAACGCCGCGAGGTCGGCGGCACCGACCGGCTCGCGGGCGCTGTACGCCGAGCGCCACACCGGCAGGTCGACGAAGGACTGGCGCACCTCGGCCAGCACCGCGCGCTGGGACTCGACCCACGCGTTGCGCCACGGGTCGTCGCCGCCCTCGGGGAAGACCCGGTTGGCCACCACCCCGTCCACGCGGTAGCCGTAGAGGGACAGGGTCGTCAGCGAGCGCCGGGCCTCGGCCACCACGACCGTCTCCGGGGTGAGCACCAGACGCACGGTGGCGCCGGGCCCGGTGAGCAGCCGCTGCACCTCCTCCAGGTCGCGGTGCAGGCGCTCGACCGCCTCGAAGACCGAGTCCTCCGGCATCGGCACCCCGGCGGCCCGCGACAGCACCGGGCGCAGCGCCTTCACCACCCGCCGCTGGACCCCGAAGACGCGGGTCATGTACCAGTTCAGGGCCTCGGGCAGGGCCAGCAGCCGCAGCGTCTCCGCCGTCGGTGCGCAGTCGACCACGACCACGTCCCACCGGCCGCTGAGCACGTGCGACCGCAGCTCCAGGAGCGCGAGCACCTCCTCGGCGCCCGGGATGACGGTCAGCTCCTCCGCGGTGATCGGATCGACGCCCGCGGCGTCGAGGACCGAGCGCAGGTAGCCCTGGATCTCGCTCCAGGACCGCTCGAACCGGCGCTGGACGTCGACCTGGTGGACCCACAGGTCGGGCTGGACCTCGCACGGCTCGGACCCGACCGGGACCCCGAAGGCGTCACCCAGGGAGTGCGCGGCGTCGGTGGAGAGCACCAGCGTCCGCCGCCCCTCGCGGGCGGCGAGGGCGGCCGTGCCCGCGGCGCTGGTGGTCTTGCCGACGCCGCCCTTGCCGGTGAACAGCACGATGCGCGGGCCCGCCCCGTCGTCCACGAGGGGGCTCGCGTCGGGCGTCTGGTCGGAGGTCGGCTGCGGCACCACTCAGGCGCGCGACTCGACGCGCTTCTTCAGGCCCTTCAGGGCGGTGTCGATGATGACCTTCTCGGCCTTGCGGCGCAGCATGCCGATCATCGGGATGCTCAGGTCGACCGCGAGGCGGTAGGTCACCTCGGTGGCGCCGTCCGCGGCCGGACGCAGCTCGTAGGCCCCGGTCATGGCCTTGAGCATCTTGCCCTCGACCAGGTGCCAGGTGACCGAGGAGTCGCCGTGCCAGTCGTAGGCCAGCACGTAGGAGTCCTTGATCGGCGAGGCCTCGAGCTCGAAGTGCACGCGCTGCGCGCGACCGTCGGGGGCGGTGTCCAGGACGCGTGCCTCCTTCATCCCCTGGGCCCACTCGGGGTAGGCCGGGAAGTCGGCGATGACGGCCATGACCTCGGCGGGACCGGCGTCGATCTGGATGCTGGAGGTGGTCTGCTCGGACATCTCGGTTCCTGACGTGGTCGACCGCGGGAAGCGGATCGGGGTGCTGGACGACCGGCTGTACGACGGGCTCGGCGACGGGCTGGACGACGGGCCGGGCGACGCGCCGGACGGCGGGGTCGGGCCAGGCTAGCGGACCGTCTCGGCACCGGCGGCGCCCCGGCGCGAGGTGCGGGTACGGTGGCGGCGGTCGGCTCGCCTCCGGGCGTCGTACGCCGGTCAGGCTCCTCGCTCGACCGCCCCCAGGAAGGTGCAGCACGCGTGCGCGAGTACTCCACGGCCCGGCGGGTCGCCGCCGCCACGACCGGCAACCTGACCGACGACGTCGTCCGCAACGGCACCGAGCACCCCGCTGCCGTCGTGCTCGCGCGGCGCGAGCCGCACGGCCCCCGCCAGCCCGGCCCGGCGTCGGTCTCCGGCTCGGGCTGGGTCGACGTCACCGCGCGCGCGTTCCTCTCCGAGGTGCGCTCCGTGGCCAAGGGGCTGGTCGCCGCGGGCCTGGAGCCCGGGGAGCGGGTCGGGCTGATGTCGCGCACGCGCTACGAGTGGACCCTGCTCGACTACGCGATCTGGTTCGCAGGCGCCGTCACGGTGCCCGTCTACGAGACCTCGAGCGCCGAGCAGCTCGAGTGGATCCTGGCCGACTCCGGCGCCCGCGCCGTCGTGACCGAGACCCCCGACCACGCCCACCGGCTCACCGAGGTCCGCGGGCGGCTGCCCGAGCTGCACCACGCCTGGTCGATCGAGGGCCGCGGCCTCGAGCTGCTGCGCACGCTGGGCGAGGACGTCAGCGACGAGGAGCTCGAGTCGCGCCGCGCGCAGGCGGGTCCGGGCGACCTCGCGACCATCGTCTACACCTCGGGCACCACCGGCCGCCCCAAGGGCTGCATGCTCACCCACGGCAACTTCATGGACGAGGTCGGCGTCGCCCTCGAGGAGCTCCACGAGGTCTTCGCGGACGGACCCTCGGGGGACGGCGAGGACGGGCCGGACGAGGAGCCCGCGCCCGGCGCCCCGGCGTCGACGCTGCTCTTCCTGCCCCTGGCCCACGTCTTCGCCCGGGTCATCCAGGTGGGCAGCATCCGGGCACGGGTGCGGCTGGGGCACTCCGCGGACCTCAAGCACCTCACCGAGGACCTCGCCGGGTTCGGCCCCACCTTCGTCCTGGCGGTCCCGCGCGTGTTCGAGAAGGTGTTCAACACCGCCTCCCAGCGGGCCGTCGTCGACGGCCGCGGCCGCGTCTTCGACCAGGCCGTGTCGACGGCGATCGCGTGGTCGCGGGCCCAGGACACCGGCCGCGTGGGCCTGGTGCTGCGCGCCCGTCACCGCCTGTACGACGCCCTGGTCTACCGACGCCTGCGCGTGGCCCTCGGCGGCCACTGCCGGTACGCCGTCTCCGGCGGCGCCCCCCTGGGCGAGCGCCTGGGTCACTTCTACCGCGGCGTCGGGGTGACGGTGCTCGAGGGCTACGGACTGACCGAGACCACGGCCGCGCTGTGCGTCAACCTCCCCGACGCCCTCAAGATCGGCACCGTCGGTCGACCGCTCCCCGGGGCGAGCGTGCGCGTCGCCGACGACGGCGAGCTGCTGTTCCGGGGCGACCAGGTGTTCGCCGGCTACTGGCACGACGACGAGGCCACCGCCGCCGTGAGCGACCCGCGCGGCTGGTTCCACACCGGCGACGTCGGCGAGATCGACGACGAGGGCTTCGTGCGGATCACCGGACGCAAGAAGGAGATCCTGGTGACGGCGGGCGGCAAGAACGTCTCCCCCGCCGTCCTGGAGGACCGGCTGCGTGCCCACCTCCTGGTCGACCAGTGCATGGTGGTCGGGGACGGGCAGCCGTTCGTCGCGGCCCTGGTCACCCTGGATCCCGAGACCCTCCCGGAGTGGGCCGAGCGCCGCGGCAAATCGGGCGACCTGGCCCGCCTGTCCACCGACCCCGATCTCCGGGCCGAGATCGAGGCAGCCGTCGAGGAGGCCAACGGCGCGGTCTCCAAGGCGGAGTCGGTGCGCCGCTTCGCCGTGCTGCCCGTGAGCTGGACCGAGGAGGGCGGCCAGCTGACCCCCAGCCTGAAGCTGCGACGGGCCGTGGTGGTGCGCCAGCACGCCGACGACATCGAGGCCCTCTACCTCCGCTGAGGCCGCCCCTCCCACGCTCCGGCCTAGACCAGGCGGCGGGTGCTGCGCCGCCAGTCCGGGAGTTGTTCGGAATCGGCGGACAAATCGGACTCGAGTGGGGCAATCTGTCTCACGTCACCACACCTGGTGACCACCTGGAACGGGCCGGGCGGCACTCGCCGGACCGGCCCGGAGGCCCCCACCCCCCGAGAAGGTCGCAGACTCATGGATCGCAGGAAAGTGCTGCTCGCCGTGGCCGCCGTCATCGCGGCCCTCGGCACGCTGCTGGTGTTCCTCTACGTGCACGGGGCCGACACCCGCGCTGACGAGCGGTACGCCGCCGTCACGGTGCTGCGCGCGACCAAGCAGATCGACCCGGGCGAGACGGTCGCGGCCGCCCAGGCTGCCGGCAAGATCAGCAGCGGGCCGATCAGCCAGCAGGACGTCCTGGCCGGTGCCCTGACCACCCTGGACAGCGTGGCGGACAAGGTCGCGACCACGACGATCCTGCCCGGCGAGCAGCTGGTGGCCGGCAAGTTCGGGGCCAGCGGATCGGCGACGACCGGGCTGACCATCCCGAAGGGACGCCTGGCGGTCTCAGTCAACCTCACCGACCCGGCCCGCGTGGCCGGGTTCGTGAACCCCGGCGACAAGGTCACCGTCTTCATGTCCGGCAACGCCACCAAGGGTCCCTTCACCCGGATGCTGCTGCCCAGCGTCCAGGTCATCGGTGTCGGCACCACCACGAGCATCTCCACGACCAAGACCGCGGCCGACGGGGCCCAGACCACCGACGAGCTGCCCAAGACGCTGATCACCCTGGCCCTGACCCAGGACGAGGCCGAGAAGGTCCTCTTCGCCGCCCAGAACGGCGACATCTCGGTCGGCCTGCTGAACAACGACTCGCAGGTCTCCGCCTCCGGCGGGGTCTCCATGGCCAACCTGTTCCGCTGACGCACGAAGGAACTCCGATGCCCCTCCTCGTCGAGCCCGACACCACCACCGCCGGTGTCCTGGCTGCCGCACTCCCCGCGGGCTCGCACGTCGTCGCCCGCGGTGAGGAGGCCCACGGGTGGCTCAGCGGCCGCGGCGACTACGTCCTCGTCCTCGGTCCGACCCTGGACCTGGTCACCGCGACCGGCCTGGCCGAGGCGGTCCGCCTGACGCACCCGGCCACCGCCGTGGTGCTGCTGCGCCACGACCTGGCCCCCGAGGTCTACGCCCAGGCGATGGCCTCGGGCATCGGCGCCGTCGTCGCCGCCGACGACCACGCGGGCCTCGGAGCGGCCCTCGCCCGGGCCAAGCAGGCCTACGAGGCCCTGCACGGCGGACCGGCCGCGGACCGCGAGGGACGCGTCCTGACCGTGTTCTCCCCCAAGGGCGGCGTGGGCAAGACGACGATGTCGGTCAACCTCGGGCTCGCCCTCACCCGGCTCGGCGCCCAGGTCTGCGTGCTGGACCTCGACCTCGCCTTCGGCGACGTGGCCATCACCCTGCAGCTGATCCCCTCGCACACGATCGCCGACGCCGCCGACTCCGAGGCCGACCTCGACGACGCCCTGCTGCAGTCGCTGCTGACCCGTCACACCAGCGGCCTGTCCATCCTCGCCGCCCCCACCCACCCGGAGGGCCGCGACCGCATCCCCGCCTCGCTCGTGCGCCGGGTGGTGCAGATCCTGCGGGCCCGGTTCGACTTCGTGGTGATCGACACCCCGCCGGGGTTCGACGACCAGGTCCTCGGCGCCTTCGACGAGACCGACGAGTGCGTCGTGGTGGCCACCCTGGACGTGCCCACGGTCAAGAACACCAAGGTGGCCCTGGAGACCCTGGACCTGCTGCACCTGCTGCGCGACCACCGCCACCTGGTCCTGAACCGGGCCGACGACGAGGTGGGCCTCTCGATCGCCCACGTCGAGGACATCTTGTCCTGCAAGGTCGCCGCCGCGCTGCCGAGCTCGTTGGCGGTGGCCTCGGCCACCAACCACGGCGACCCGATCGTGGCCTCCAAGCCGGACCACCCGGTGTCGCTGGCCATCACCGCGCTGGCCCGCGAGCTGATGGGCAGCGAGGCCGACCTGGCCAGCGCCCCGACCAAGCGCGGGCTGTTCGGCCGGTCCCGCAAGAAGGTGGCCCGATGAGCAGCCTCAGCGACCGGCTCGCCGCGCTCAACCGGCACCGCGAGGGCGGCCCGACCACCCCCGACCCCGCCCTCGCCGGGGCGGCCGCCGGGGGCGCACCCCCCGTCCCCACGACCACGCCCGCGACGCTGGCCGCCGCACCTGCGGTCGCCGCCCTGGCGACCCCGCCGGCTCCCCCGGGCGACGGACTCGCGCACGACCGGGGTGCCCGCACGGAGGTCGGCACCGAGCCCGACCCCACCGGCGCCACGGCCGACCGGCCCGAGGCCCGCACGACGGCCCGCGAGACCCCCGGCGCCGCGACCTCGGACCCCCGGCCGGGCGCGCAGCGAGCGGCCTCCCCCGGCAACGGCCCCTCGGCCAGCCAGCGCATCGAGGCAGCCAAGGACCGGTTCACCGACCTCAAGGAGAGCGTCCACACCGAGCTCCTCCAGCAGCTCGGACCGCAGCTCTACGACTCCACGATGGACGTCGTCGAGCTGGAGACGCGGGTGCGCGCCGTCCTCGCCGACGTGCTCGCGGGCACCAACCGACCGCTCACCCGCGCCGACCGCGAGCGGATCACCCAGGACATCTCCGACGACATCCTCGGGCTGGGGCCGATCGAGACCTACCTGCGCGACGACGACGTCGCCGAGGTGATGGTCAACGGACCCTTCGACATCTGGCTCGAGCGCAAGGGCAAGCTGGTCAAGGTCGACGGGACCTTCAAGGACGAGGCCCACCTGCGTCGCACGATCGACAAGATCGTCTCCCGGATCGGACGACGCGTCGACGAGTCCTCCCCGATGGTCGACGCCCGCCTGCCCGACGGCAGCCGCGTGAACGCGGTCGTGCCGCCCCTGGCCATCGACGGCAGCTCCCTGACGATCCGCAAGTTCGCCAAGGACCCGCTGACGGTGCGGGACCTGATCCGCTTCGGCTCGCTGAGCGAGAGCACCGCCGACTTCCTCGACGCCTGCGTGCGCGGACGCCTCAACGTCGTGGTCTCCGGCGGCACCGGTGCCGGCAAGACCACCACGCTGAACGTGCTGTCCTCCTTCATCCCCTCCGACGAGCGCATCGTCACCATCGAGGACGCCGCCGAGCTCCAGCTCAAGCAGGACCACGTCGTGCGCCTGGAGTCCCGTCCGGCCAACATCGAGGGCAAGGGCGCGGTCACCATCCGCGACCTGGTCCGCAACTCCCTGCGCATGCGGCCCGACCGCATCGTCGTGGGCGAGGTCCGCGACTCCTCGGCCCTGGACATGCTCCAGGCCATGAACACCGGCCACGACGGCTCGATCTGCACCGTCCACTCCAACGGTCCCCGCGACACCTGCTCCCGCCTGGAGACGCTGGTCCTGATGGCCGGCATGGACCTGCCCGTGCGCGCCATCCGCGAGCAGGTGGCGGCCGCGGTCGACCTGATCGTCCACCAGGCCCGTCTCAAGGACGGCACCCGCCGGATCACCCACGTGACCGAGGTCGAGCGGATGGAGGGCGACATCATCACGCTCCAGGACATCTTCCTGTTCGACAACTCCGCCGGGTTCGACGCCGACGGCAAGTCCATGGGCTCGTTGCGCGCCACCGGCCTGCGGCCGAAGTTCCTGGAGAAGATGGCCCACAACAACGTGAGCGTCGACCCCCGCGTGTTCTCCACCCGGGAGTTCCGGTGAGGGTCCCGCCGCTCCGGCGCACAGCGGCAGGGTTCTCCCTCGTCGTCCTCGGCGCGCTCGCCACCCTCGGCCCGACCGCGACCGCGGCGGACCAGGCCGCCGGCGCCAGCATCGACCACGCCCAGCCGGGCTCGGGCTCGGTCCGGCTGCTGGTCTCGGTGCCGCCGACCGGCACCGTCGACATGTCCGGCGTGAAGGTCGTGCTGGGCGGCAAGCCCGTGGCGGCGAAGGCCGCGAGCGCGGCCTCCAGCAACGCAGTCCGGCGTACGACCATCCTGGCCGTCGACACCAGCGACAGCATGCGCGGTCCGCGCATCGCGGCCGCCAAGAAGGCCGCCACCACCTTCCTCGCCACCGTCCCCGCCAACGTCGAGGTCGGGGTCGTGACCTTCGACGACCGGGTGCGGGTCCTCGTGCCGCCCACCCTCGACCGCGGCGCCGCCCGCACGGCCGTGGACGGGGTCACCCTGACCCGCAACACCGCCCTGTACGCCGGGGTGCTGGGCGCCGTGAAGGCGGCCGGCAGCTCGACCGGCCAGCGCTCGGTGCTCGTCCTGTCCGACGGCAAGGACACCACCTCGACCTCGCTGGTCGACACCGCCAAGGCGGTCAAGGCCTCCGGCGTCAACCTCGACGTGGTCTCCCTCGAGCAGGGCGACCAGGCCAACCAGACGCTCACCATCCTGGCCGCCTCGGGCCGGGGCCGGGTGATCAGCGCGGCCAACCCGGCCGCCCTGACCACGGCCTTCGCCGGCGAGGCCGACGCCCTGGCCCGCCAGCTGGTCGTGACCGCGACCGTGCCCGCAGGGTCCGCCACGAGCGCCGACGTCCGGGTCAGCGTGCCGCTCGACACCGGCACCGTGTCGGCCCAGGCCTACCTGCCGGTGCGTGCCGCCGCGCCGGTCAAGCGCGCGGCGGCCAGTGCCCCCGTGCCCGTCACGGCCCAGGGGCTGCACGGCCTGGTCATCCCCCAGGTGGCCGTCTTCGCCGGCGTGGGCGCCATGGGGCTGGGCGTGGTCGGCGTGCTGCTGACGCTGGCCATGGCCGGGCCCAAGCTGAGCAAGGAAGCAGCCATCGCGGAGCAGATGAAGGCCTACGGCGTCTTCACCGCGGGCGGCGACGGCAGCGGCTCGCGCACGGGGGTCGAGAGCCCGTCGTCGATCGCCGACCAGGCGCGCCAGGCGGCGCAGCGCGCCCTGGCCAGCAACGCCTCGCTCGAGGCCAAGATCGCCGCCCGGCTGGAGGGCGCCGGCATGGCGCTCAAGCCGGCCGAGTGGTTGCTCGTCCACGCCGGCGTCACGGTCGTGGCCGGGCTGTTCGGGCTGCTGGTCTCGGGCGGCAGCATCCTCGGCGCTCTGCTGGGGATCCTGCTGGGTGCCGTCGGCGGCTGGGTCTACCTGGGCCGCAAGCGCTCCAAGCGGCTCAAGGCGTTCTCGACCGGCTTGGCCGACACCCTCCAGCTGATGTCGGGCAGCCTCTCGGCGGGCCTGTCGCTGGCCCAGTCGATCGACACGATCGTCAAGGAGGGCGGCGAGCCGATCAGCGGCGAGCTCAAGCGCGTCATCGTCGAGAGCCGGCTCGGGGTCCCGATCGAGGACTCGCTCGAGGGCGTGGCCAAGCGCATGGAGAGCCGCGACTTCGAGTGGGTGGTGATGGCGATCAAGATCCAGCGCGAGGTGGGCGGCAACCTGGCCGAGCTGCTGCTGACGGTCGCGGCGACCCTGCGCGAGCGGGAGTACCTGCGCCGGCACGTGCGTGCCCTCTCCGCGGAGGGCCGGCTCTCGGCGTACATCCTGGGCGGCCTGCCGCCGGTGTTCCTGATCTACCTGACCCTGAGCAAGCCGCTCTACGTGCACCCGCTCTTCTCCACCCCGATCGGGTGGGTCCTGTGCGTGGGCATGGCGATCCTGCTCGGGGTCGGCGTCCTGTGGATGTCCAAGGTCGCGAAGGTGGACGTCTGATGACCACCGTGGTGCTCCTGGTCGGCGTGGGCCTGATCTTCGCGGCGCTGTTCGTGATGACCGCCCTGGTCGGTGGGCTCACCCGCGAGCAGACCGGCGTGAACCGGTCGCTCGCGGTGCTGGAGGCCCTGACCTCGGCGCCCGAGGAGATGCAGGACGAGCTCGACCTGCCCTTCTCCGACCGCGTGCTCTTCCCGCTGCTCACCCGGGCGCAGGGCATCGGTCGACGGTTCACCCCCCACGACGCCAACGACCGCATCCGGGAGAAGCTCGAGCAGGCCGGCAACCCCGCCGGCTGGACCGTCGAGCGCGTGATGTCGGGCAAGGTGGTCGGCTTCGCAGCGGCCCTGGTCGTGGCGCTGCTGCTGTCGCTGCTGATGGGGCTGTCGTTCCCCGTCACCCTGCTCTTCGTCGTGGGTGCCTCGCTGGCGGGCTACCACGCGCCCAACATGTTCCTCTACCAGAAGGCGCACGACCGCGCCGAGCAGCTCCAGCGGGCCCTGCCGGACGCCATCGACCTGCTCACGATCTCGGTGGAGTCGGGTCTCGGCTTCGACGCCGCGGTGTCCCAGGTCGCCCGCAACACCGAGGGCCCCCTGGCCGAGGAGTTCCAGCGCATGCTCCAGGAGATGCAGATCGGCCGCGGTCGGTCCGAGGCCCTGCGCGGGCTGGCCGAGCGCACGAGCCTGCCCGACCTCCGGTCCTTCGTCAGCGCGATGGTGCAGGCCGACGCCTTCGGCATCCCGGTGGGTCAGGTCCTGCGGGTGCAGTCGACCGAGATCCGCACCAAGCGCCGCCAGTGGGCCGAGGAGATGGCCCAGAAGGTCCCCGTCAAGATCCTGGTCCCGCTGATCTTCTGCATCCTGCCGTGCCTGTTCATCGCGGTCCTGGGGCCGGCCGGCATCTCGATCATGAACAACTTCTCAGGGATGAAGTGACCGAGCTGACCCGGGTGGCCGTCGCCGCCCGCGTCTTCACCCTCGCCACCCTCACCTCCCTGGCCGCGCTGGCGGGCCCGGACTACCTCGTGGGTGCCCTGGCCCTCCTGGTCGTGGCGCTCACGGCGCTCCTGCTGTCGTGGAGGACGCCCTGGCCCCAGTGGACGATCGCGGTCGTCGAGGGGTTCGCCGTGGCCGTGGTCGCCGGTGTGGGGCACCCGCACGAGGCGACGGTGGTCCCCTACCTGGTCATCCCCGCCCTGCTCGGGTCCCTCGACCTCGGCTGGCCCGGCCTGGTGCGGGTCGTGGTCCCGGAGTTCCTGACCCTGCTCGCCGTCTGGGTGGCGATGCCCCAGACCATCGACCGGGCGATGGCCTCGAACGCGCTCACGTGGCTGGCCACCGCGGTGGGCCTCGGGCTGCTCGGCCTGCGGGCCCGCCGCCCCGCCGCACCCGCGCCGGACAGCGAGGGCTCCTACCGCAGCGCGGTCGGGCTGATCCGCAGGCTCGAGGCGCTCTCGGGGCGGCTCACGGGCGGCCTGGACCCGGTCAGCATCGCCGAACGGGTCATGACCGAGGCCGCGGAGACGGTCCCGACCCGTGCCGCCGGGGTCTTCGTCCGCTCGCCCTCGGGCGCGATGGTCCCGGTCCGCTACAGCGCGGGGACCCAGGCCGGCGCGATGACCTGGGCCGAGGAGCTGTCGGCCCGCTGCTGGGAGTACGACGCCATGATGCTGCGCGAGCACCGCACGGCGATCCCGCTCTCCGCCAACGACGAGATGATCGCGGTCCTGGTGCTGGAGTCGCTCACCCCGGTCGACACCTCCGTCGCCGTCGACCTCCGGCGACGCCTGGGGCTGCACGCCGTGCAGCTGCAGGCCGCGCTGCTGTTCGGTCGGGTGCGCGACGCGGCCACCAGCCAGGAGCGGCAGCGGATCGCGCGCGAGGTGCACGACGGGATCGCCCAGGACGTGGCCTCCCTGGGCTACCTGGTGGACAACCTCGCCGCCGGCGCCCACGACCCCGTGCTCGAGCAGCAGCTGGGCGTGCTCCGCTCCGAGCTGACCCGCATCGTCACCGAGCTGCGGCACTCCATCTTCGACCTCCGGCACGAGATCGACGCCGGCGCCGGGCTGGGCGAGAGCCTCTCGGCGTACGCCAACCAGGTGAGCGCCACCTCCTCCATGGCCGTGCACGTGACCCTCGACGAGGACGGGCCCCGGCTCCCCGGCGACGTGGAGCTGGAGCTGCTGCGGATCGCCCAGGAGGCGATGGCCAACGCCCGCAAGCACGCCCGCGCCGACAACCTGTGGCTGCGGTGCACCGTGCGGTCGCCGTACGCCGAGATCGAGGTGTGCGACGACGGCACCAGGCCCCACGACCCGCGGCCCGACTCCCAGGGCCTGGCCATCATGCGCGAGCGCGCCCGCAGCGTGGGTGCGGACCTGCTCGTCGAGGCTCCGGAGCCGTCGGCGCCGGGCACGCGCGTCCTGGTCCGCGTCGGCTCCTCGCCCCGCTAGCCTCGTCCTGGAGGCCAGGCATCCCCCGCCTGCGGACCGTCATGACCACCGTGCTGCTGATCGACGACCACGAGCTCATCCGCCAGGGACTGGCAGGAGCCTTCGCCCGGGCCACCGGGTTCGAGGTGGTGGGACAGTCCGCCACGGTCACCGACGGACTGGCACGGGCGCACGAGCTGAGCCCCGACGTCGTGGTCACCGACGTCCGGCTGCCCGACGGCTCCGGTCTCGACCTCGTGCGCTCGCTGCGTCAGGAGAGCCGATCGATGGGCCTCGTCGTGCTCACGATGTACGCCGGGGACGAGCAGCTCTTCGCCGCCATGGACGCCGGCGCCTCCGCGTTCGTCGGCAAGGACTCGCCCACCGCCCACGTCCTCAGCGCCGCGCGCCAGGCCGCCACGGCCCCCCTGACCTTCGCCTGCGCCGACCTCCCGGCCGCGCTGCTGCGACGCCGCCGCACCTCGGCCCCGCGGTTGACCGATCGCGAGCGCCAGGTGCTCGACCTGCTCGCCGAGGGCCTCGGGGTGTCCGGGATCGCGAGCCGCCTCTTCCTCAGCGAGTCCACTGCCAAGAGCCACATCGGTCGCATCTACGACAAGCTCGGGGCCGCCAACCGAGCCCAGGCCCTGATGACGGCCATGCGCCTGGGTCTGATCGGGGAGTCCGCGGGCGGGTGACCACCCGAACGGACTACCTCAGAACCACCCGTGGCGACCAGAGGTTTTTCTGAAAAGGGGATGCCCCGGCTTGTCCGTTTTGCGACACTTGTTCCACGCAACCGTCGCAGCTCGGTCTGTCGGCCACTACATCCAAGGGGAAACCACCATGCTCGAGTTCTTCCGCTCCGCCACCGCCCGCCGCAACGACGACGGCGCCTCCGCCGTCGAGTACGGCCTGCTCGTCGCCGGCATCGCCGCCCTCATCGTCGCCGTCGTCTTCCTCTTCGGCGGCATGATCACCGGCATCTTCAACAACACCTGCGCCAAGGTCAACGCCGGCTCCGCCAGCTCCGCGACCACCACCGGCAACTGCTAGGCGACCGCCAGACCGCCCCTGCGTGACCCCGCACGCAGGGCCGAACCGCGGCCCTGACGTCACGGCCGAGCGACACCCACGCGACACATCGGGACCCGTGGTTCTTGACACCTCACGCGCCCGGTCCGGCACCCTCTCGCGGTGCCGGGCCGGGCGCGACCGCGTTCACGTCGGCCACCCCGGAGGACTACGGACAAATCACCCATCTGGGTCATGGCGAACCGACTGGACGTCCGATGTTCCGAATAGTCTGATTTAGGAGAGTTGTCTCACGCGGACCACAGGGTCGGCCGACTACTTCCCGAGGGGACACCACGATGCTCGAGTTCTTCCGCTCCGCCACCGTCCGCCGCAACGACGACGGCGCCTCCGCCGTCGAGTACGGCCTGCTCGTCGCCGGCATCGCCGCCCTCATCGTCGCCGTCGTCTTCCTCTTCGGCGGCATGATCACCGGCATCTTCAACAACACCTGCGGCAAGGTGAAGGCCGGCTCCGCCAGCACCGCCACCACCACCGGCACCTGCTGAGCTGGAGTCGTCGAGCACGCATCGATCGCCACCCGTCGCGCCCGGCGCGGTCACCTCTCGGTGGCCGGGCCGGGCGCGACTGCGTCTCCACCAGGAGGCACCCGCACCGACGACCTCCCGCCCCACGTGGACTAGCCCGAGATGACCCGGACGGACTACCCAGGTCTGACCGAACACCTAATGTCCATATTCGTCTGATTTGAGAGACTTATCCCAAGCGGGCCACCGGGGCTCGCCACCACCACCCGAGGGGACACCACCATGCTCGAGTTCTTCCGCTCCGCCACCGCCCGCCGCAACGACGACGGCGCCTCCGCCGTCGAGTACGGCCTGCTCGTCGCCGGCATCGCCGCCCTCATCGTCGCCGTCGTCTTCCTCTTCGGCGGCATGATCTCCGGCATCTTCAACAACACCTGCGGCACCATCGCGGGCAAGGGCACCGCCGCCGCCAACTCCAAGTGCTGACGACCTCACCCTCGCACGGGCACCTGCCGATCTCCCGGTAGGCCCTGCCACCACATCTCCTGCGCAACCACGTGCGCAGGACCCGGACGACGGCCCCTGGCCGACGTGGCCGAGCACCGCGTCGGCGACACCGGGGGGTGGTGGGTCGTCGTCCCTCGAGCCCGGTCCGCGTCACCTCACGGTGACCGGGCCGGGCTCGATCTCATGTGTGCCGAGTCCTTCCAAGGTGACTAATACATGCATCACCCACAGGGACTATTCACAATCAACCGGACACCTGATGTCGGGATTCGTCCGTTTTGAGAACGTTGTCCTAGCGGGTCACCAGGACACGCCCACCATCACCCGAGGGGACACCATCATGCTCGAGCTCTTTCGTTCCGCCACCGCCCGCCGCAACGACGACGGCGCCTCCGCCGTCGAGTACGGCCTCCTCGTCGCCGGCATCGCCGCCCTCATCGTCGCCGTCGTCTTCCTCTTCGGCGGCATGATCTCGGGCATCTTCTCGTCCACGTGCACCAAGGTCTCCACCAACAACGGGACCGCCACCAGCACGACGAAGTGCGCCTGACCTCGGTCCGACCCGGTCCCGGGCGGCCGTCGGCCTGACACCAGCCGGCCCCGTCCCTCGAGCCCGGTCCGCGTCACCTCACGGTGACCGGGCCGGGCTCGACCGCGTCCTGGGTCACCGCCGTGCTCGCGCCACCTGCTCCACCCCTCGGGCCAGCCCCACCCGCTCCAGCGCGGTGGGGTGGGACCCGAACCAGAACTGGCTCCACGCCGGCGGCTCCGGGTCGGCCAGCGACCGGGCCGCCAGGCCCGCCTGGATCCGCTCGAAGCCGCGGTAGTCGCCCGTCGCCGCCAGCGACGCCCGGTCGGCGCGCGCCTCGATCGCACGGCTGATCGTGTTCTCGACCGGGCTCGCCAACAGCGTGCCCATCGCCACCAGTGCGAGCACGAGGGCCGCGACCTCGGGCTCCCCCACCCCCTCGACGCCACTGCGCCGCAGCACCCGACGCCGACCGAGCACGACGCCCGCCAGCCCGCTGGCGACCAGCACGCCGGCGGCCCCCAGCGCGGTGCCGAGCACGACGTCCTGGTGGCGGGCGTGCCCGAGCTCGTGGGCGACCACGACCAGCGTCTCGCGCTGCGGGACGTCCTCGACCAGGGTGTCGTAGAGCACGACCCGCCGCGTGCTGCCGAAGCCGGAGACGTAGGCGTTCAGCGTCGTCGTACGCCGGGACGCGTCCGCCACGAGCACCTCGGAGACCGGCACGTGCTCGCGAGCCGCCAGCTCCAGGATGCGCGTGCGCAACGGACCGGCCGGCAGCGGCGTGAAGTGGTTGAACAGCGGCTCGACCAGGACCGGGTAGGCCCACGAGCCCAGCACCGTCAGCAGGGCCCCGGCGACTCCCGTCCACAGCGGCCAGCGACGCGGGGAGCGGCGCGCCGTGCCCACCACCAGCAGCACCACCAGCGCGGCGATCACCCACGTCACCAGCAGCGACGACGCCTGGTCCTGGAGCCAGCCCGCGAGGGGCTGCCGGGTGAGGCCGTAGTCCAGGGCGTGCTGCCGCGCCCGCACCCCGAACGGCAGCGTGGCCAGGGTGCCGGCGGCGGTGAGGAGCCCGGCGCCCAGGGTCGCCCGGACCCACCACGGTCCCGGCAGCACCCGCACGACCCGGGCCCCCAGGCGCGTCAGCCCCAGCACCAGCGCGACCGCCAGCGAGACGACCAGGGAGGCCCAGCCGAGGTGTCGCTGGAGCGAGGAGTAGGCCTCGCCGCGGCTGATCTGCCGCT
This sequence comes from Nocardioides korecus, assembly GCF_054778395.1. NCBI lineage: Bacteria > Bacillati > Actinomycetota > Actinomycetes > Propionibacteriales > Nocardioidaceae > Nocardioides > Nocardioides korecus. The sequence goes on from NZ_BAAGZO010000009.1 coordinate 144,872, forward strand.
CGCTGAAGACCTCGCGTGCCGGCACGGGGACCACGTGACCGCCGGGCACCCACGACCACGGCACCAGCAGACCCGCGAGCACCGCCAGCACGACGGCGCCCACCCCGACCAGGCACCAGGACAACCGGACCGACGTCGCGGTCGCGGGCGGACGGGCGCCCCGGGGCGTGTCGTCGGAGGGTGGGGCAGGGGCAGGTGCGGACACCCGGTCAGCGTGCCACGCGAGCCTGGCGCGCCAGGGCCGACGTGTCCGCGCGCCACCCCGTCACGAAGCTCGCCTGGGTGGTGCCCAGCACGGTGCGGAACGCGCGCGCGACCGGCTCGCCGCCGCTGACCGCGTCGTAGAAGCGGACCATCCCGGCGTTGCCGAACCGCTGCCCGAGGAAGCGGCAGGCCAGCCACGCCTCCTCGTAGGTCGCCCCCAGGCCGGTGGCGGTCGGGGCGAGATCGGCGCGGGTGGGCAGGCCGTCCGGCGGTCCGTCGCGGCGCACGCGGGCGAGGATCTGCGAGGCGGCGGTCTGGACCCCGATGCCGGTCCCGCGCAGCGCCACGTAGTCGGCGAAGCCCTCGAGCAGCCAGGTGGGCATGCTGACGAAGGTCGCGCCGGTGGCGACGTGGGTCGCCTCGTGGCTCATCACGACCTGCGCCCCCCGCTGCTCCAGACGGCCGAACACGTCAGGGTTGAGGAACACCCGGACCGGCGACCCGGGCGTGAGGGTCCCGTCCTCGGTGGTGGTCACGCCTGCGATGTCGTCGTAGGTGTTCGACGAGTCGTGGAGCGCGGTGTCCAGCTGGTCGCGCGTGCGCGGGACCTCGACCACCAACGGCCCCTTCCAGGCGGGCAGCGTGCGACGGACCTGACGGAGGGCCCGGGCGACCAGGGTCGGGTAGCGGCCGGCGTCCGGTCCCGCGACGGCCAGCAGCGTGCCCGGTGTGTGCCGGACCGCGAGGCCCGTCTGCAGCCAGAGCGGCGTACGGGCTCCGTCGCCCCCGAAGGACGCCACCAGCGCGCGGCCACCCCGAGGGACGAACACCGCGGACGTGTCCATGCTGGCCGTGCGCCGGTCGACGCCGGCGAAGCGGTAGGAGAGCTCGATGGTCCCGCGCCAGGCGCCATCGCCGAGGGCCGCCTGCTGGGAGGCCGACAGGGGCGCCGCGTCGTCGACGTACCGCAGCGCGACGTCACGCACGCGGAGCTGCTGGGCGTTGCGGCCCAGCGAGGTCAGCAGCGCGGCCGACCCCGGTGCGGCCACGGCGGCCGCCGCCCGGGACGAGCCGGCGGCGAAGGCGTTCTCCAGGGCGTCGAGCGCGGCCTGGGCGGGGCCGGAGTGGTCCGGCTGCGCGGTCGTCGACGGGCGCGGGGGCGCGAGGTCGGTCTCGCTCGAGCAGGCCGGGAGCAGGCACAGCACGGCGAGGAGCGCCGAGAGGGGCACGAGGGCCCGTCGGCGCAGGAGCCCACCCGGTGGGCGTGCCGAGGCGCCCGCCCCGGTGGGACGGGCGCCTCGAGGTGACTCAGCCGGGACGGACCGCACCGACGTACGGCATGTCGTGGAGACCGGAGATCTTCACACCGGTGCCCGGGTTGAGCGCGTTCACGATCTTGCCGTTGCCGATGTACATCCCGACGTGGCTGATCCCGCTGTAGTAGAACACCAGGTCGCCGGGCTGCAGCTCGCTCTCCGAGATGTGCCGGCCGGTGTTGTACTGCGCCGCGGCGTTGTGCGGCAGCGAGACGCCGGCCTGCGACCAGGCGGCCATCGTGAGGCCGGAGCAGTCGAAGGCGCTCGGGCCCGAGGCACCCCAGACGTAGGCCTTGCCGACCTGCGCCAGGGCGTAGGCCACGGCGGGCCCGTGGGCCACGACGGCCTTCTGCTGGGCCTCCTCGGCCTTCTTGCGAGCGGCCTCGGCCGCCTGCTGCTCGAGGGTGCTCACCCGAGCCTGCGCGGCACTCGCGCCGGCGCTGGCCGACGTGGCCTGGCGCTGGAGCGTGGCCTCACGCGCCGCCAGCCGCGTGACCTGCACGGTCGCGCCCGCCTCGCGGGTGGCGAGCTCGGCGATCGACTCGGTGGTGCTGGCGATCCGCTCGGTGCGGCCACCGGTGTCCTCGCTGACGGCCGCGACGCCGGTCAGCAGGGTCGTGGAGCCCGGGGTCTTGAGGACCGGGGGCGTCGCCGGGTCGGAGGTGCCGCCGGCGGACTGGTAGCCGTCCACGGCCATCGACGCGATCTCGGACTGCAGGCGCGTCACCACGCGCTTGCTGCGCGCGATCGAGGTGTCGATGCCCTTGAGGCGCTTGCGGGCCTGGGTCAGCGAGGTCTCGACCGCCTGGTGACGACCTCGGGCGAGGTCGGCCTGGTGGGACAGGGTGGCGGCGCGCGACTTGGCGGCGCCGATGGAGCTGGTGTCGGGAGCTGCGGAGGCCGGGCTCACCGAGGCGATGGAGAGTCCACCGATGGTGAGGGTGACGGCGAGTCCTGCAGTCGTGCGGGCAAACGGGTGGCTGTGACCGGCGCTCAAGAGAGGTCGGGCTCCTCTTTGTCTGGACGCCTACCAGGTGAGCTGACGGGTTCGGGCCCAAAGAAAGCCCTACCGGTCCTGCCGCCACTGTGGTGGCGAGCGAGGTCCGGATTCACCCCAGGAACGTTGGGTCCCCGGCTCCGAACGGTCGCATCCGAGGGCGACCGGTCAGACTCGGCGCGGCCTCCGAGTGCACCTTGTGGTGCCCTGGTCCGGAGGCCAATAGCGCCTCACACTAGGCGTGGGTCGCCCCGACGCCAAACCTCGTCCCGCTCCATGCGTGTGCGTTTCGCCACACCCGAGGCCCTCACGCCGACTCCACGGCGGGTCCCGCGACCGGGGTCACCATGCGCAGCGGAGGCACCAGCCCGGAGTCCGCGAGCACCGAGAGCGCCTGCTGCTCCTCGGCGTCGAAGCCGAGCTCGGGAGGGGGGCCGAGCAGGACGGTGACCACGCAGTCGTGGCACGACAGGCCTCGGACGAGGCAGGTGTCGCAGTCGATGCGGACGCTCATGGGGATCTCCTTGCGGTGGGTGACGGCAGGAGCAGGGGAAGGCCGTCGGGGGTGCGGGTCGAGCAGTGCCACGACTCCAGCAGCGACCACCGACAAGACCTCTCGGCCGCGTCTCCACGGTCGTGTCGGTGGGGGTGCCTACGGTCGTCCCATGAGCAGGTGGTCGGCACAGATGAGCTTCGACGAGCTGGGGCGCGCCCTGCGCGACGTCACCTTCTGCGTGGTCGACCTCGAGACCACCGGCGCCTCGGTCCAGGGCGGTGCCGGCATCACCGAGATCGGCGCCGTGAAGGTCCGCGGGGGCGAGGTCCTGGGCGAGTTCCAGACCCTGGTGAACCCCCGTGCCCAGATCCCCGCCTTCATCGCGGTGCTCACCGGGATCACCAACTCCATGGTCGCCACCGCCCCGTCGATCGACGTGGCCCTGCCCGCGTTCCTGGAGTTCGCACGCGGGTGCGTCCTGGTCGCCCACAACGCCCCCTTCGACATCGGGTTCCTCAAGCACTTCACCGCCGAGCAGGGCCGCGACTGGCCGGCCTTCGAGGTGGTCGACACCGCCCGGCTGGCCCGCCGCGTCGTGACCCGCGACGACGCGCCCAACTGCAAGCTGAGCTCGCTCGCGGTCGCCTTCGGCTCCGCGACGACCCCCGACCACCGGGCCCTGTCGGACGCCCGCGCCACGGTCGACGTGCTCCACGGGCTGATGGAGCGCCTGGGGGGTCTCGGGGTGCACACGCTCGAGGAGCTCCAGACCTTCACCTCGCGGGTCGCCCCGGCCGTGCGCCGCAAGCGGCACCTGGCCGAGCACCTCCCGCACTCCCCCGGGGTCTACCTGTTCCGCGACGAGCAGCAGCGCGTCCTCTACGTGGGCACCTCGCGGGACCTGCGCACCCGGGTGCGCAGCTACTTCACCGCCTCGGAGCAGCGCTCCCGGATGGGCGAGATGGTCGGGCTGGCCGCGTCGGTCACCGGCATCGAGTGCGCCACCCCTCTCGAGGCCGGCGTGCGCGAGCTGCGGCTGATCGCCGCGCACGAGCCGCGCTACAACCGGCGCAGCCGGCGGTCGGGCAAGGTCCACTGGCTCAAGCTCACCGTCGAGCCGTGGCCCCGCCTCTCCCTGGTGCGCCAGGTGGTCGAGGACGGCGCCGACTACCTGGGGCCGTTCGCGTCGCGCCGCGCGGCCGAGACCTGCCTCGCGGCGCTCCACGAGACCTTCCCGATCCGGCAGTGCAGCGGGCGGCTGCCCCTGGTGCCCACCCGCTCGGCCTGCGTCCTGGCGGAGCTGGGGCGGTGCGCCTCACCGTGCGACGGGTCCTCCTCGGTGGAGCACTACGCGGAGGTCGTCGCCCGGGTCCGGTCCTCCCTCACCGAGCGGCCCGACGAGGTGGTGGAGGTGATCGCGGCGCGGATGGACGCCCTGGCCGCCGGCGAGCGCTTCGAGGAGGCCGGGACCCACCGCGACCGCCTGGCCGCGTTCCTCCGGGCGGCCTCGCGCACCCAGCGGCTCGGCTCGTTGGCCTCGTGCAGCGAGCTCGTCGCCGCGCGACGCGAGGACGACCGCCGGTGGGCCGTCCACGTCGTGCGCCACGGCCGACTGGCCGCGGCCGGGGTGATCCCCCCCGACGCCCACGCCGGCGAGTGGGTCCGCCAGCTGCGCGAGTCCGCCGAGACGGTCACCGGCGGGCCCGGGCCGACGCCGGCGGCGACGGCCGCGGAGTCCGAGCAGATCCTGCGCTGGCTCGAGCAACCCGGGGTGCGCCTGGTGCACGTCGAGGGTGAGTGGGTGTGCCCGCTGGCCGGGGCCCAGCGGCACCTCGCGGTCCACGACGCCGTCGAGACCTCCCGGGCCTCCCTGGTGCCCTTCGACGAGCGCCGTCCGCTGGCCACCGTGCACCAGCCCTGACGGCCCTCATCACCGGCTCGCGGCGGCCCCGGGAGGACGACCGTGGCGGTACGTTGACCCGCATGATCACCGCCATCTCCTTCGTCAAGGCCGACGTCGCCCGCATCCCCGAGGTCGCGGAGGCGATCGCCGCCGTCGACGGCGTCAGCGAGGTCTACAGCGTCACCGGGCAGATCGACCTGATCGCCCTGGTCCGGGTGCGCGAGCACGAGGACGTCGCGCGCGTGATCGCCGACAACGTGAACAAGGTCGACGGCGTGCTGGCCACCGAGACCCACATCGCCTTCCGCACCTTCTCCAAGCACGACCTGGAGTCCGCGTTCTCGCTCGGCCTGGACTGAGGTCCGAGCGCGGCCGCTAGCGGGTCGCGGCGACCCAACGCTCGAGGAGCGCCCGCGAGGCGCCGGAGTCCACCGACTCCTCCGCGCGCGCCAGGCCGGCGGCGAGGCGCTCGAGCAGGGTCCCCGGGCCGGCCTCGTGCACGGCCAGCGCCGCGGCGGCGTTGAGGAGCACCGCGTCGCGCACCGGTCCGCGCTCGCCCGCCACCAGTCGGCGCACGACCTCCGCGTTGTACGCCGCGTCGCCCCCGCGCAGCGCCTCCGCGGTCCCCCGGGCCAGGCCGAGGTCCGACGGATCCACGGTGTGCGCGACGACGTCGCCCTCGGTGACCTCGAAGACCTGCGAGGTCGTCGTCGTGGTCAGCTCGTCGAGCCCGTCGTCCCCGCGGAACACCCACGCGTCGACGCCTCGCCGGGCGAAGACGCCGGCCATCACCGGGGCCATCCGCAGGTCGGCGCACCCGATCGCCTGGGCGTCGGGTCGGGCGGGGTTGGCCAGCGGGCCCAGGAAGTTGAAGGTCGTGCCGATGCCGAGCTCGCGACGCGGGACGGCCGCGTGCCGCATGGCGGGGTGGAACGCGGCGGCGAAGCAGAAGGTGATCCCCACCTCCTCGGCCAGCCGGCCCACCTCGCCCACCGGCAGGTCCAGCCGGATGCCGAGCTCCTCGAGCACGTCGGCGCTGCCGGACCTCGAGGACGCCGAGCGGCTGCCGTGCTTGACCACGGTGACCCCGGCCCCCGCGGCGACGATCGCGGCCATCGTCGAGATGTTCACCGAGTTCGACCGGTCCGCGCCGGTGCCCACGACGTCGAGGACGCGCCCCGGCACCGCGAGCGGGGCGGCTCGGGCGTACATCGCCTCCACGAGACCGTCCACCTCGTCGACCGTCTCGCCCTTGCTGCGCAGCGCGACGGCGAAGCCGGCGATCTGGCTGGGCGTGGCCAGGCCCGCGAGGATCTCGCCCATCGCCCAGGTGGTCTGCTCGGAGGTGAGGTCGTGCCCCGCGACCAGCGGCTCGAGGACGTCGGGCCAGGTCAGGGCCATCACAGGGCCATCAGACGGTCAGGTCCGCGCCGGCAGGCGCGGGCGCAGCAAGGTGATGACGGCCTCGGCCAGCTCGACGGGGTCCAACGGGTGCGCCACGGCGGCGTCGGCCCGCGACCAGGTGGCCAGCCAGTTGTCCTGCACCCGGCCGGTCAGCACCAGCAGCGGCGGGCAGCGGAAGATCTCGTCCTTGAGCTGCTTGGCGATCCCCAGCCCGCCGGCGGGCGCCGCCTCGCCGTCGAGGATGGCGAGGTCGATCGCGCCCGAGTCCATCTGCTGGATCACGACCGGCTCGGTCGCGACCTCGACGTACTCCAGCTCGGGGAGGTCGGGGTGGGGCCGCGGCCCGAGGGCCAGCACGACCTGCTGTCGCGTGTCGACGTCGTCGCTGTAGACGAGCACCTTCAGGGGGGCGGTCTGGCTCACCCGGGGGATGCTACCGGGTGGCTCCGGTCCCGTCGGCCACGCGCCGCGCGTCCCGCGCCGCCGTCTGCTCCAGCCGGTCCAGGCGGCGGTCCTCGCGCTTGGCCTCGGCCATCGAGGACCGCACCCACTGCACGAACAGCACCGCGAACAGGCTCAGCCCGATGGCGTCGCCGGAGCTCCACAGGATGCCCCCGGCCAGGTGCTGGTCGGCGGCCGGCGAGGGCAGCCACGGCATCGAGGCGTGGAGGTCGGGGTACCAGCGACCACCGATCAGCTGGACCTGACCCATGATCGTGACGCCCAGGAAGGCGTGGAACGGCAGCGTCATCACCAGCAGCAGCATCCGGAAGGGGTAGGCGACCCGCCCGGGGACCGGGTCTACGCCCAGGATCGGGGTGAAGAACAGCGCCCCCACGACCACGAGGTGCACGTGCATCAGCTCGTGGAGGAGGTCCGAGCGCAGCGTGGCGTCGTACCACCCGGTCATGTAGAGCGCCCACGGGCTGAGCACGTAGAGCCCGAAGGTCAGCGGGGCGAAGGTCAGCACCCGGGAGAACCGCGAGTGCAGGACGGCGAGCAGCCATCTGCGCGGACGGCGCGGCAGCGTGCGCAGCGCCAGGGTCACGGGCGCGCCCAGCGCGCAGAACAGCGGCACCACCATCGACAGGATCATGTGCTGGACCATGTGCACGCTCAGGAGCGTGTCGTCGTACGCCGCCAGGCCCGAGCAGGTCGCGAACAGGAACGACCCCAGACCGGCCACCACGAAGGCCACGGTGCGCCCCACGGGCCACCGGTCGCCGCGCTCGTACAGGCGCCAGACCCCGTAGAGGTAGAGGCCCGCTGCCCACGCCACCAGCACGAACAGCACCGGGGACAAGCCGGCCTGGGTGAAGACGGAGGACGGCGTGAAGGGGGGCACTGCTCCAGATTAGGTCGCCGTTCTCAGCAAAACACCGGGGGTAGGCACGCCTCCTACACAGGGTGGGGCAATAATGTCCCCGTGGCGACAGCAACGGCTATCCCGGCATCCCGACTCCACGGGCATCACGACCGACCCAGCATGGTCAGCGTCGGCACGATCGTGTGGCTCTCGAGCGAGCTGATGTTCTTCGCGGCGCTCTTCGCCGCCTACTTCACGATCCGATCGGTGAGCCCCGAGCTCTGGGCGCAGAACACCGAGAAGCTCAACGTCCCGTTCTCCTCGGTCAACACCACCATCCTGGTGCTGTCCTCGGTGACCTGCCAGCTCGGCGTGTTCAAGGCCGAGGACGGCATCGTCGGTCGCACCGGCAAGCTGTGGCAGTTCAAGCAGTGGGGTCTGCGCGAGTGGTTCGTGCTGACCTACGTCATGGGCTCCATCTTCATCGGTGGCCAGGCGTTCGAGTACGCCGAGCTCGTCCACGAGGGCGTGACCATCCCGTCGTCGGCGTACGGCACTGTCTTCTACCTCGCCACCGGGTTCCACGGCATCCACGTGACGGGCGGGCTGATCGCCTTCCTGTTCGTGCTCGGCCGCACCCTCATCGCGCGCAAGTTCACGCACGAGCAGGCCGTGACCGCGATCGTCGTGTCGTACTACTGGCACTTCGTCGACGTGGTCTGGATCGGCCTGTTCGCGACCGTCTACCTGATCAAGTAGCAACTGACCCCCGTAAGGACGCACTGGTGCGCATCCCCCGCACGATCTCTCACCGGATCTCCGGCCGTCTTTCCGCACGTCGTCGCAGCCGTTGGGCCGCGCCGCTCGTGCTCCTGCTGGCCCTCCTGACGACCGGCGGCCTCTACGCCGCGCTGGCCCCGGCCAACGCGGAGACCAAGACCTCGGACGCCGACATGGTGGCCAAGGGCAAGGCCCTGTTCCTCGTGGGCTGCTCCTCCTGCCACGGCAAGAACGCCGAGGGCATCCAGACCGAGCGGGGCAACCAGTACGGTCCCTCGCTCGTCGGCGTCGGCGCCGCCGCCGTCGACTTCCAGGTCGGCACCGGCCGGATGCCGATGGCCCAGCCGGGCACCCAGGCCGTCCGCAAGGCGCCGGTCTACGACAAGTCCGAGATCGCTGCCCTGGGGGCGTACGTCGCCTCGCTCGGCCCCGGCCCCTCGGTCCCCTCCACCTCGGAGTACTCCTCCAAGGGCGCCAGCAACGACGAGATCGTCCGCGGTGGCGAGTTCTTCCGCACCAACTGCACGGCGTGCCACAACTTCTCCGGCGCCGGTGGCGCCCTGCCCCGCGGCCGGTTCGCCCCGAGCCTGAAGGGCGTGTCCGAGAAGCACATCTACGAGGCCATGCTCACCGGCCCGCAGCAGATGCCGGTCTTCGCCGACAAGGTGCTCACCCCCCAGGACAAGCGCGACATCATCTCCTACCTGAAGAAGAACGAGCAGACCCCCAACTACGGCGGGTTCACGCTCGGTTCGCTGGGTCCGGTCACCGAGGGCATGGCCGCCTGGCTGGTCGGCATCGGTGGGCTGATCGGTGCCGCGGTCTGGATCGCGGCGCACTCCACCCGTTCCACCAGGAAGAAGGCCTGAGGATGAGTGACTCCAAGGACCTCAGCACGGTCGAGCCGGATCCGATCGCGGATCCCGGCCTGCCCGAGCACCTCCCCCGTCCCACCGACGTCGACGAGCACGCCGAGCGGCGTGCCGAGCGGCAGGTGGCGACCCTCTACACCGCGTCCGTGGTCTTCACGCTGCTGTTCTGCGTGTGCTACTTCGTGTTCAAGATCGGGGACAAGCCCTCGGTCGTCCTCGGCTTCGGCGCCTCCAACGTCACCCTGGGCCTGACCCTGGGCCTGGCGCTGCTGTGCATCGGCGTCGGAACCATCCAGTGGGCCCGCAAGCTGATGGCCGACACCGAGATGGTCGAGTACCGCCACCCCGCGGCCTCCTCCGCCGAGGACCGCGAGGAGACCCTGGCTGCGCTGTCGGCCGGGACCGAGGAGTCGGGCATCGCTCGCCGGCCCCTCATCCGCAACTCCCTCTTGGGCGCCCTCGGCGCCCTGGGTCTGCCGGCCATCGTCGCCCTGCGCGACCTGGGACCCCTCCCCGGCGACAAGCTCATGCACACCGTGTGGAAGAAGGGCATGCGGGTCGTCCAGGACGTCGACGGCTCGCCCATCAAGCCCGGTGACATGGAGGTCGGCCAGCTGGTCAACGGCGAGCCCGAGATCTTCTTCGCCAAGAAGGCCGACGGCGAGCCCGAGGTCGAGGGCGTCGAGCTCCAGGTCGAGAAGTCCAAGGCTGCGGTCATCATCGTGCGGATGCAGCCCGACGACATCAAGCCCGCCAAGGGCCGCGAGAACTGGGGTGTCGACGGCATCCTGTGCTACTCCAAGATCTGCACCCACGTCGGGTGCCCGATCTCCCTGTGGGAGCAGCAGACGCACCACCTGCTGTGCCCCTGCCACCAGTCCACCTTCGACCTCGCCGACAACGGCAAGGTCATCTTCGGTCCGGCCGCCCGTCACCTGCCGCAGCTGCCCATAGCTGTGGACGCCGAGGGTTACCTCGTCGCCACCAGTGACTTCACCGAGCCTGTCGGACCGAGCTTCTGGGAGCGGAACAACTATGAGCTCAAGTAACCCCTCCGTGGCGCGCACCAACGGGACCACCGCCGCCAAGGCAGACAAGCGATCCAAGGTCGGCGCCACCGCCGAGTGGGCCGACGAGCGCCTGGGCCTCGCGGGCCTGGCCAAGAAGAACCTCCGCAAGGTCTTCCCCGACCACTGGTCCTTCATGCTGGGCGAGATCGCCCTGTGGAGCTTCGTGGTCCTGCTGCTGACCGGCGTGTTCCTCACCCTGTGGTTCCGCCCGAGCATGGGCGAGGTCACCTACAACGGCTCCTACGACCAGCTGCGCGGCATCCAGATGTCGGAGGCCTACGCCTCCAGCCTGAACATCTCCTTCGACGTGCGCGCCGGTCTGCTGATGCGGCAGATGCACCACTGGGCCGCGATGATCTTCGTCGCCTCGATGATGATCCACATGCTCCGGGTGTTCTTCACCGGCGCCTTCCGCAAGCCGCGCGAGCTCAACTGGGTCATCGGCTCGGTGCTCCTGCTGCTCGGCACCCTCGAGGGCTTCACCGGCTACTCTCTGCCCGACGACCTGCTCTCGGGCACCGGCGTCCGTGCGGCGGACGGCTTCATGAAGGCCTCGCCGGTGATCGGCACCTACATGTCGTTCTTCCTCTTCGGTGGGGAGTTCCCGGGAGACTCGATCATCCCGCGGCTCTACACCGTCCACGTGCTGCTGATCCCGGGCATCCTGCTGGCCCTGATCGCGGCGCACATGCTGCTGCTCGTCTACCACAAGCACACGCAGTGGCCCGGACCCGGCCGCACGGAGCAGAACGTCGTCGGCTTCCCGATGCTGCCCGTGTACGCCGCCAAGGCCGGCGGGTTCTTCTTCGTGGTCTTCGGCGTCCTGGCCCTGATGGGCGGACTGCTCAGCATCAACCCGGTGTGGCGCTTCGGCCCCTACAACCCCGCCGAGGTCACCGCCGGCTCGCAGCCCGACTGGTACATGGGCTGGCCCGACGGCGCGCTGCGGATCATGCCGGGCTGGGAGACGCACCTCCTCGGGGTGACGATCTCGTGGAACATCATGATCCCGATCCTGATCCTGCCGCTGGCCTCGTGGGCGCTGCTGACGGCGCTGCCGTTCATCGACGCCTGGGTCACCGGGGACAAGCGTGAGCACCACCTGCTGGAGCGCCCGCGCAACGCCCCCACCCGCACGGCGATCATGGTCTCGCTGATGACCTTCTACGGCATCCTCTGGATGGCGGGCGGCAACGACATCATCGCCACCCACCTGCACCTGAGCATCAACCAGATCACCTACTTCAACCGGGTGATGGTGTTCGCAGGACCGGTCATCGCGTTCATCATCACCAAGCGGTGGTGCATCTCGCTGCAGCGTCACGACAACGAGACCCTGCTGCACGGCTACGAGAGCGGCATCATCATGCGCGACGCGCAGGGTGGCTACAGCGAGCGCCACGTGCCGCTCCCCCTGGAGCGCGCCTACACGCTGACCGCTCGTGACCGCGACGAGGTCTACGTGCCGGAGATCGAGACCGACGGGAACGGCGTCGTCTCCCCCACCGCGCGCAAGGACAAGGTCCGGGCCCGGCTGTCGATGCTCTGGTACGGCGACAACGTCCAGAAGCCGACCCACGCGGAGCTGGAGGAGGCGCACCACCACGCCGAGCTCGAGCACGCCCACGGAGCGGCCCTCGAGGGCAGCAGCGCGGACGGCCACCAGTTCGACGGCCGCACCGACGTCGCGGGCGACGAGCTCAGCAGCCGCCACTGACGCACCACCGGGCCGCCTCGGCGGCCCAGCCAGAACGGGCCCGGGAGCACCTGCTCCCGGGCCCGTTCTGCGTCCTCCGGCCGACGCTCCCCCAGGCGCAGTCCGCACGTGCACGCAATTGCCACACAAATGTGTGGCGAATGCATCGCCAGACCGCTCCGGAGGACGCAGTCGCTACACAAATGTGTGGCCACGACGCTCGCCCCCACGCTCGATGGCGGACGCATGACGACCCGGTCACCTCACAGAGGTGGCCGGGTCGTCGGAGACGCTGAGGTCAGCTGAAGATGAGTCGGCTTCGTAGGCGACGAAGGTCAGGTCCAGTCGCCGGAGCCGTTGGTGAGGTTGATCGTGCGGCTGTGGTGCCGGATCTACGTCGTCCGGCCGACGCGCCCTCACGAGCGGTCCTTGAGAGCACGCCGTACGGCCTCGGGGGCCCGTGGTGCATCCGCCACACAAATGTGTAGCGGATGCACCACCGGACCGCCTCCCGGCACGCAGTTGCTACACAAATGTGTGGCCACGCCGTACGTCCGCGTCCGACCCCGGACACACGACGACCCGGTCACCTCAGGGAGGTGACCAGGTCGTCGATCTCGCCTGTGGTCAGCTGAGGGCGGAGCCGGCCTTGTAGGCGGCGAAGGGCAGGTTCCAGTCGCCGAAGCCGTTGGTGAGGTCGGTGGTGCGGCTGGTGCCGGTGTACTGCACCACGTCGCCCATCTTGGACTGGTTGTAGAGCCACTCGGCGTTGGCCGTGCTCATGCCGGTGCAGCCGTGGGACACGTTGGAGTGGCCCTGCTGGCCCACCGACCACGGGGCGGCGTGGATGAACTCGCCCGAGTAGGTGACGCGCATGGCGTACTCGACGTTGGACAGGTCGTAGCCGTCGGCGCTGTTGGGGTCGATCCCGATGGTCTCGGAGTTCATCCGCTTGTGACGGAACTTCTCCACGATGACCTTGGTGCCCGAGCGGGTGGTGAAGTCGGGCTGACGGCCGGTGGTGATCGGGATGGTGCGGATCAGGCGGCCGTTGCGGAAGACCCGCATCTGGTCGCTGACCATGTCGACCTTGCTGACCATGGAGTCGCCGACGTGGAAGCCGCCGGAGCGGTTCTTCTGGCCGTAGATGCCGTTGCCGGCGGGCACGCCGCCGATGTCGGCGTTGATGGTGACGTCGGTGCCGGGCTTCCAGAAGTTCTTGGGACGCCAGTGCACCTCCTGGCTGCTGACCCAGTGGAAGGCGCCCGGCTGGGCCGGTCGGCTCGTCACCTTCAGGTGGCGCTCGATGGAGGCCCGGTCGGTCACGGGCACGTCGAAGCGGACGATCACCGGCATCCCGACCCCGACGGTCTGGTGGCCGAGCGGCACGATGCTCGGGAAGGTCTGCTCGTCGAGGCTCAGCTTGCGGGTGGTGAAGGTGGAGCGGTAGTCCTTGGTCACGCCGTCGGCGTCGACCGCGGTGCTGACGACCGTGTACGCCGTCCCGGGCTTGAGGGGCACGGTGGACCGCCAGCGGGTCTTGCCGGCCACGAAACGGCCCTGCACGGGCGCACCGGCCGCCGTGACGGCCACCTTCTCGAACGTGCCGCTGGCGACGCTGAGACGCAGCGTGCGGCCCAGGTCGACCGAGGGGGCGCCGGACCGGATGTTGCTGACCACCTTCGCCGTCGACACGGCGGCCTTCTGCTCGCCACCACCCGAGCGCGAGGTCGGCGACGCCGCTCCCCCGCCGGCGCTGTTGGGCGTGAGCGAGCAGGCGCTGAGCGCACTGAGGCCCACAGCGGCGACAGCGAGGGAGAAGCGAGGACGGTTCGAGAACACGGTGGCTCCACAGGACGACAGCAAAGAGACCTGGTCAGGCTAACAACCGCACCCAGGAGCGGGCACCCGTCGACCGCGTGTGACGGGTCACGTACGGGTAACGGGCGCGGCGGATGACCGCCACGCCCGTCCCGTGCTGGGGAGAGTCACGCTCAGTGAGCGTGCACGCCCCGGTAGTACTCGAAGACCAGTCCGGTCAGGGCGACCGCACCCAGGACGGCGCCGATGATGAACAGCCACCAGCCGACGGCCACCCCCAGGGTCATCGTCGCCAGGCACATCGCGCACCACAGCGGCCACCAGCTGTACGGCGGGAAGAAGCCCAGCTCGCCGGCGCCCTCCGCGATCTCGCCGTCGGCCCGGTCCTCGGGCCGCGGCTCCATCTTGCGGGCGTGGAAGCCGAGGTAGAACGCGATCAGCGTGGTGAGCAGGAACGTCATCACCAGGGCGGTGGTGCCCGTGTGGTCGCCGCTGGAGAACCAGTAGATCGGCGTGACCACGAGGAAGAAGACGCTGCAGAAGACGAACATCCAGGTCTCGGACTTCATCGGACGTCGTCCTCTCCGTGGAGCATCTCGTGACGCCCCGCCATCTCGGGGCTGTCGTTGCCACCGTCCAGGTCGTTGTCGACGTACTCCAGCGCCGCGATCTCCGGGTGGTGGAGGTCGAAGGCCGGGGCCTCGGAGCGGATCCGCGGGATGGTGACGAAGTTGTGCCGCGGCGGCGGGCAGCTGGTCGCCCACTCCAGGGAGCGGCCCCAGCCCCACGGGTCGTCGACCATGACCTTGGGTCCGCGCATGCTCTTGTAGACGTTGAGCAGGAACGGGAATGTCGAGAAGGCCAGCAGGAACGCACCGGCGGTCGACACCTGGTTGAGCGTGGTGAACCCGTCCGAGGGCGAGTAGTCGGCGTAGCGACGGGGCATGCCCTCGACACCGAGCCAGTGCTGCACCAGGAAGGTGGTGTGGAAGCCGATGAACAGGATCCAGAAGTGGATCTTGCCCAGCCGCTCGTCCAGCATCTTGCCGGTCATCTTGGGCCACCAGAAGTAGAACCCGGCGAACATCGCGAACACCACGGTGCCGAAGACGACGTAGTGGAAGTGCGCGACCACGAAGTAGGAGTCGGAGACGTGGAAGTCCAGCGGGGGCGAGGCCAGGATGACGCCGGTCAGGCCGCCGAACAGGAAGGTGGTCAGGAAGCCGACGGCCCACAGCATGGGCGTGTCGAAGCTGATCGACCCGCCCCACATCGTGCCGATCCAGTTGAAGAACTTCACTCCGGTGGGCACCGCGATCAGGAACGTCATCCCGGAGAAGAAGGCCAGGTCGACCGCGCCGGTGACGAACATGTGGTGGGCCCACACCGCGACCGAGAGCACCGCGATGCCGAGGGTCGCCGCGACCAGGCCGACGTAGCCGAAGACCGGCTTGCGGCTGAAGACCGGGAGGATCTCGGTGATGATGCCGAAGAACGGCAGCGCGATGATGTAGACCTCGGGGTGGCCGAAGAACCAGAACAGGTGCTGCCACAGGATCACGCCGCCGTGGTTGGCGTCGAAGACGTGGGCGCCGAGCTGCCGGTCGGCCTCGAGGGCGAGCAGCGCCGCGGCGAAGATCGGGAACGCGATCAGGACCAGCAGGCTGGTGACCAGCGTGTTCCACACGAAGATCGGCATCCGGAACATGGTCATGCCCGGGGCCCGCATGCAGATGATGGTCACGATGAAGTTGACCGCACCCAGGATGGTGCCCAGGCCGGCGAGCCAGAGGCCCATCACCCAGAGGTCACCACCGACGCCGGGAGAGCGGATCGCGTTGGACAGCGGGGCGTAGCCGGTCCAGCCGAAGTCGGCGGCGCCGCCGGGGCTCAGGAAGCCCGAGACGGTGATGATGCCGCCGAAGAGGTAGAACCAGTAGCTCAGCATGTTCAGGCGCGGGAACGCCACGTCGGGCGAGCCGATCTGCAGCGGCATCAGCACGTTGGCGAACCCGAAGAACAGCGGCGTCGCGAACAGCAGCAGCATGATCGTGCCGTGCATCGTGAACAGCTGGTTGTAGAGCTCGTCGTTGACGATCTGCTGCCCCGGGAAGGCCAGCTCGGACCGGATCAGCAGCGCCATGACGCCGCCGATGAGGAACCAGACGAAGGCGGTGCTGAGGTAGAGCTTGCCGATCAGCTTGTGGTCGGTCGTGGTCATGATCCGGACCAGCTGCTGACCGATGGTCGGGCTCGGCGGTCGGACCCGGGCGCCCGCGGGGGCGTCGGAGACGGCGGTCACTGCGTTCCTCCGTTGCTGTTGCTGGGCTCGAGACCCGGCACCTTCTGGACCTCCGAGCTCCCCAGCGCGGAGCCGGTGGCCCCCTGCGCGGCGAGCTGCTTGAGGTGGGCGTCGTACGCCGACTGGCTGACGACCTTGACGTCGAAGAGCATCCGCGAGTGGTAGACGCCGCACAGCTCGGCGCAGCGACCCTCGAAGGTGCCCGTGCGGGTGGGCGTCACGGCGAAGTTGTTGTGACGGCCCGGGATCACGTCCATCTTGAACAGGAACGCCGGCACCCAGAACGAGTGGATGACGTCCGGGGAGTACAGGTTGATCTCGACGCTCTTGTCCTTGACCAGCCACAGGACAGGCCGGTCGGCGGTGGTGCCGCCCTCGTGGACGGTCTCACCGCCCGTGGAGACGTACTTCCCCGACGACTTGTCGTAGCCGAGGTTGTAGTTGAAGGTCCACGACCACTGCTGCCCGACGACCGTGATGGTCTCGTCGGGCTTGGGGTCGTCGTGCTGGACCTTCCCCTGGGTCTGGAGGGTGAAGTAGAAGAAGACGATCACCATCATGATCGGGGCGATCGTGTAGAAGATCTCGATCGGCAGGTTGTAGCGGGTCTGGACGGGGATGTCGGACTCGCTGCGCCGACGGAACTTGAAGCTGGCGTAGAAGATCAGGCCCCAGACGATGACGCCGGTGATCATGGCGGCGAGCCACGACCACATCCACAGCGTGTGGACGTACGGGGCTTCCTTGGTCGCGGAGACGGGGAGCGCGAGACGCCTGATCTGGGTCTCGGTCTCGGCCGAGCAGCCGCTCAGGAAGAGCACGGCGACCGCCATGAGGGCACCGAGTGCCGAACGGCGGAAGCGCGGGGGAAGCTTCAGACTCACCGACGAGCCCTTTCGTGGACAGAATCCGTCTGACGACGAACTGCGGACAAGCGAACAGTACTACTCACACCAGGCTGAGCCACGGCCAGGTAGCGCCTGTGGCGAGGCTGAGATCCGGCCCGCTCAGGCCGCCGGGAGGAGGTGGGGACGCACGTCGGCGGCCGCCTCCTCGCCGTACGCCCCGGCCAGGCGCTGCACGAACTCCTCGTGGGTGAAGGAGTACTCCTGGGTGCCGACCCGCTCCACGACGTACGCCGCCAGGACGCAGCCGACCTGGGCGGCCCGCTCGTGGCTCAGCTCCCAGTCCAGCCCGGCCAGGAAGCCGGAGCGGAAGGCGTCGCCGACACCGGTGGGCTCGACGGCCTGCACGTCGGGGACGGCGCCGACGACGACGGCCTCACGACCCTCGGCGACGATCCGGACGCCGTCCTTGCCCAGCGTGATCACCTGGGTGCCGACGCGCGCGAGGATCTCCTCGGCGCTCCAGCCGGTCTTGGACTCGATCAGGTGGGACTCGTACTCGTTGCTGAACAGGTACGCCGCCCCGTCCACCAGCGCGCGGATCATCTCGCCCTCGCCGAAGGCCAGCTGCTGGCTGGGGTCGGCCACGAAGGGGTAGCCGCGCTCGCGGCACTCCTGCGTGTGGCGCACCATGCCCTCGGGGTCGTCGGGGCCCACCAGGACGAACTCCGGCGCGCCGACGCGGTCGGCGATCGGGGCCAGCTCGATCAGGCGCGCCTCGCTCATCGCCCCGGGGTAGAAGCTGGCGAACTGCGCCATCGAGGTGTCGGTCGTGCAGACGAAGCGCGCGGTGTGCTTGTCCTCGGAGATGCGCACCGACTCGCAGTCCACGCCGTGGCGCTCCAGCCAGGCGCGGTAGCCCGCGAAGTCCTCGCCGGCCGCGGCGACCAGCACCGGGCTCAGGCCGAGCTGGGCGAGCCCGAAGGCGATGTTGCCCGCGCACCCGCCGCGACGGATCTCGAGGTCGTCGACCAGGAAGGAGACCGAGAGCTTGTCGAGCTGGTCCACGACCAGGGAGTCGGAGAACCGGCCCCCGAACGTCATCAGGTGGTCGGTGGCGATGGATCCGGCGATCAGCAGCGACATGGGTTCCTCGGGTGGACGGGCGGCGGAGGGGCGGCGGACGTGCGAGCTGGACGAGCGAGCTGGACGGGCCCGTGAAGGGTACCGACCGGTAGGCCTGGGAGTACCCGGCGGTAGCCCCTAGCGTCGCAGCCATGAGCTACGAGCGACTCGCCTACGACGACCAGGACACCGCCTCCGCCATGTGGGCCGACTGCGCTGCCTGCGCGCGCACGCTGCCCGCGGCCCGGGCCCGGGTGGACCTCGACGCGGCCCTGCGGCCGGCCCCGGCGCTGGCCTTCGACCAGCGCCCGTGCGAGACGCGGAAGCCCGAGATCGAGGTCAGCCTGGCCGCGGCGCACCTGGCCTCGCGGCTGCACCTCCACCTCGACTGAAGGCCCCTCCGGAACGCAGCAGCGGCGCCGCCCCGATCGGGCAGCGCCGCTGTTGTCACGTCAGGCTGTTCTTGGTCTCACCGGGTCTCGCCACACCGGCCGGGACCTCGTTCCTCGGTCCCGGTCGGTGCTCGACCGCCGTCGATCAGTGGAACGAGTCGCCGCAGGCGCAGGACCCGGTCGCGTTGGGGTTGTCGATGGTGAAGCCCTGCTTCTCGATGGAGTCGACGAAGTCGATCGTCGCGCCGTTGAGGTAGGGCACGCTCATCCGGTCGACGACGACGGACACGCCGTCGAAGTCGGTCACGACGTCGCCGTCGAGGGTGCGCTCGTCGAAGAAGAGCTGGTAGCGCAGGCCGGAGCAGCCGCCGGGCTGCACGGCGATGCGCAGCGCGAGGTCGTCACGACCCTCCTGCGCGAGCAGGCTCTTGACCTTCGAGGACGCGGTGGCGCTGACGTTGATGCCGTCGGTGCGGATCTCCTGAGCGGTGTCGAGCTGCTCGGTCATGTCGTCTCCAGAGGTGTTCGGGGGTGGCGCGTACGTCTGTTCAATGGTCGCACACCGACCCCTATTCCCCATCCTCCGTCGCGTCCGGGCGCCCGGCGCCCTCAGCGCGACCAGGTGCGCGCGGTGCGGGCCGCGAGGTCGGCGAGGGCCTCGGCGGGCGCGGCGAAGGCCCGCTCCTCCCCCACCAGGTCCACCAGGGAGTACGCCGACTCCACCCCGAGGGCGCGCATCTCACGCGCGCCGACCAGCACCTGTCCCGCCAGCGCGACGCACGGGACCACGGCGCGCGAGGCGACCTCGGCGACGCCGTAGGGCACCTTGCCCGAGCGCGAGGAGAAGTCGAAGGCCCCCTCGCCGGTGATCACCAGGTCGGCGCGCGCCAGGATCTCGGGCAGCCCGACCGCCTCGGCCACCAGGGCCACGCCGCTGTGCCGGGTGCCCCCCAGCAGCAGCAACCCGTAGCCGAGACCGCCCGCGGCCCCCGCCCCCTTGACGTCGGCGGTCTTGCGGCCGACCACCTCGGCCAGGTGCTGGAGCCAGGAGTCGACGGTGACCAGGCGCTCGTCGGGCAGGCCCTTCTGCGGCCCGTAGATCTTGGTGGCCCCGTTGATGCCCAGCAGCGGGTTGTCCACGTCGCTGGCCAGGACCAGCTCCACGCCCTCGACCCGGGCCCGTGCGGGGGCGAGGTCGACGGCGGTCACCCCGACCAGGCCCGCGGGCCCCTCGGCCAGCGACCCGCCCTCGGCCGTGGCGCCGAGCGCGGCCAGGAGGCCGGCGCCGCCGTCGTTGGTGGCCGAGCCACCCAGCCCGACGACGACCCGGGTGGCCCCGGCGTCGATCGCGGCGCCCACGAGCACGCCGGCGCCGTAGGAGGTGCCCTGCTCGGGGCGGCGCTCGGCGGGCGGCGTGAGGTGCAGGCCGACGGCGTGGGCGCTCTCGACGTACGTCGTGTCCCCCACGCGCAGGACCGCGGCCGGGACGTCGTGGCCGTAGGGGTCCGGCACGGTGACGGCCTCGAGGCTCCCGCCGAGCGCGGCGTGCAGCGCGTCGACGAAGCCCGGGCCGCCGTCGGACATGGGCACCTGGACCACCTCGTCGTCGGGGGCCTGGCGCCGCCACCCCCGGGCCATCGCGGCCGCGGCCTCGGGGGCGCTCAGGGTGCCGGCGAACTTGTCAGGGGCGAGGACGACGCGCATGCGACCCATCCTGCCCTGCGGCCGCGCTCGGCTACGTTCGGGACGTGCCCCCCACCGACCTGCTGGTGCGACCGATGCTCGCCCAGGACGTGGTCGAGGCCGAGCGGCTCACCGCGGCGGCGTACGCCCTGGGGGGTCCGCCGGCGCCCCGGACCCCCGAGCGCGCGCAGCGCTGGATCGAGCGCACCGAGCACCTGCGCCGCACCGACCCGGGCGGCTGCTGGGTGGCGCAGCGGGGCGAGGACGTCGTCGGCGTCGCGGTCGCGTTCCGGCGCGACCTGCTCTGGCTGCTGGCGTCGTACGCCGTCGTGCCCGGCCACCAGGGCACCGGGATCGGGCGCACGCTGCTCGAGGCGGCCCTCTCCCACGGACGGGGCTGCCTGCGGGGCATGCTCTCGGCCAGCCCGGACCCGCGCGCGTACCGCCGCTACCGCCTGGCCGGCTTCTCGCTGCACCCGAGCCTGCGCCTGTCCGGCGTGGTCGACCGGAGCGCGCTGCCGGTCGTGGACCACGTCCGCGAGGGGTCGGCCGCCGACTTCGCCCTGATGGACTCGGTGGACCGGCGCCGGCGCGAGGCCGCGCACGGCGTGGACCACCCGCTGCTCGCCGCGACCCACCGGCTGCTGGTCACCGACCGGACCACCGGGTCGGGCTACGCCTACGTCGACGACGACGGTTCCCCCGCGCTGCTGGCCGCCACCAACCGCCGCACGGCCGCGCGGCTGATGTGGGAGGCGCTGGCCTCGGCGCCCGTCGGCACGCCCGTGCGCGTCGAGCACGTCACGCAGGCCAACGAGTGGGCCGTGGACGTCGCCCTGGCGGCGCGTCTGGGCGTCGAGCAGCACGGCTACCTGGCCCTGCGCGGGATGGCCCCGCCCACGGCGTACGTCCACCACGGGACGCTGCTGTGAGGCGCCCCGGTCGGCGAGCGTCCTAGACGGGCACCGAGGCCGGCACGGCCGCGCTCGCCCGGGCCGCGAGGCTGTCCGACCGGTGGTGGGCCGCCGGCGCGGGGAGCGGGAGCTCGAACCAGAAGTCGGCCCCGCCCGCGGCGGAGTCGCCGACCCCGATCGTTCCGCCGTGCGCGTCGATGATGCGGCGGCAGGTGGCCAGGCCGATGCCGAGACCATCGACGCCGGTGCCCTCGACGCCGTCGCCGCGCACCATCAGGCCGAAGACCGACTCGCGCTCAGCGAGCGGCACGCCGGGCCCGTCGTCGGACACGCTGATCCGGACGCTGCCCCCGGAGACCCGCCCGGAGACCACGATCGTCGCGTCGTCCCCGGCGTACTTCAGCGCGTTGGCCACGAGGTTCTGGGTGACCGCGCGCACCTGCACGTCGTCGCCCCAGACCCGCGGGAGGTCGTGGGCCACCACGGTCGCGCGGCCACGGCGGGTGGCCAGGTCGACCAGCACGTCGTCGAGGATGCTGTCCATGTCGAGCTCGGTGAGCCGCAACCGGCCGCCGAGGACGGCCACGTCCATCAGCCCGCTGACGGTCGCGCGCATGCGCTGGGCCCCCGAGAGGGCGGTGCCCACCAGCATGGCCGCGTCGGGGTCGACGGTCGTCCCGGCGGCCTGCTGCTCCTCGCGGAGCAGCTGCAGCGCCATCAGCACCGCGGCCAGGGGGCCCTGGACGTCGTGGCTGACCTGGCCGGCGAAGGCGGCCAGGTGCTCGTTGGAGCGGCGCAGCTCGCGGGTGCCGTCGGTCAGGCTGGACAGCGCGTCGTGGAGCGAGTCGAACTGCCGGCGCGACTCCAGGACGTCCATCACCGCCTCGCCGAGCTCGGCCATGACGCCCATCGCGGCCTCGTCGACCTCGCGCGGGTTGGGGTCGAAGACGCAGAGCGTCCCGATCGGGACGCCGGTGGTGGTGACCAGCTGGGTGGCGGCGTAGGTGACGATGTCGCCGTTGCGCACGAATGCGCTGTCGGCGAACCGGGGGTCCAGGCGGGCGTCGGGGACGACCTGCTGGCGGCGGGTCTCGCGGACGACCTTGGCGCAGAAGGAGTCGCGCTCGTCGCACCCGCCCCGCCCGCCGGCCGCACGGGCCAGCGTGTGCTGGGCGCCGCCGGAGATCACGTTGACCTCGGCGCCCTTGGCCCCCGACACCGAGGCGGCTACGCGGACCAGCCGCAGCAGGACGTCGGGCAGCTCGTGGCCGAGCAGGTCCAGGGCACGGATCTCGGCCTCGCGTACGAGGTCAGAGGTATCCATATCGGACATCCTATGCGCGGGAGCGACGCACGGGCGCCACATCGGAGAAGTTCGGCGCGACGTAGGGCACGGTGATCCGCACCAGCGCGCCGCCCTCGGGGGTCTCCCCCATCGTGATCTGGCCGCCGTGGGCCTCCACGATCCGCCAGCAGGTCGCCAGGCCCAGGCCGATCCCGTCGCCGTCGGGGTTGCCCTGCGCCAGCAGGCCGAAGATCCGCTCCCGGTCCTCCACGGGGACCCCGGGCCCGTTGTCGGAGACCTCGAGGCACCACCGGCCGTCCTCGGGCACGGCGTGGACCCGCACGACCGCGTCGTCGCGGTCGTTGAACTTCACGGCGTTGGAGATCAGGTTCTGCAGCACCACCCGCCACTGGGTCCGGTCCCCGTGCACGACCGGCAGGCCCCCGGTCTCCAGGCGCACGCCCTCCAGCTCCGCCGCGAGGTCGTCGCGCAGCTGGTCGACCAGGCCGCGCAGGTCGAGCTCCTCGATCTCGGGCACGCCGCCGATCGAGGCGAAGGCGAGCACGTCGCGGATCAGGTCGTTCATCCGTCCCACGCTGCCCAGTGCCCGGTCGATCAGCCACGAGGCGGGCTCGGGCGGGGGAAGCGGACGTCCACCGCTCGCCGTCACCGGCGGAGACACCGGTGCGGCCGCCACGGCGGCAGGGGCGTCGAGGTCGTCGAGGCCGTCGCGCAGCATCTGCAGGGAGGCGTCCACGGCCGTGATCGGTCCCCGGAGGTCGTGGGCGACCTGGGCGGCGAACAGGCGCAGCATGTCGTTGCTGCGCTCGAGCTCGGCGCGGGCCTCGGTCAGCTCGGCGACCGACTCCTCGAGCTGGCGGGTGCGCAGACGCAGCTCCAGGAAGTCGACCACCCGGTGGGCGAGCTGCTCGAGCTGGAGGTCGCCCTCCGCGTCGGCCTCGCGCGGCACGGTGTCGAAGGCGCACATCGTGCCGATCACCACGCCCCGGGGACTCACGAGCTGGTGGGCGGAGTAGTAGCGGAACGCGTGCTTCTCGCCGTTGACGAAGGGGTTCTCGGCCCAGCGGGGGTCCAGGGAAGCGTCCGGGACCTGGACCGGGTGCCCGTCGTCCAGGATCGCGCTGCACATGGCGTCCTCCAGGGCGCAGACGTCGCGCGCGATGCCCACCGCCGCCACGGTGGCCTGGGTCCCGGACTGCATCAGGTTGATCGCCGCGGCCGGCACGTGGCACAGCTGGGTGGCCAGCACCGCCAGGTCGTCGAGCTCGGGCTGCGGCACTCCGACGACGCCGTACCGCCTCACCTCCCGCTCGCGCCGCCCGGCCGCGGACTCCGCCTCGCTCATCGGCACTCGGGGTCGTTCATCGTCGGAATCTCCTGAGGTACGAGCGGACTCCCCGTCCTAGTCGGACAGTCCCCACAACGGCATCCACCGGCTGGTGTCGGGCTCGATCGGCAGGTCACCGCCGATCGTGTCGCGCACCAGGCGCTCACGCAGCCCGTCCCGGCAGGTGGGGCCGGTCGGGCAGAAGGGGTAGAAGGTCCCCTGCTTGTAGAGGTACACGATGAAGGTGCGGTTGTCGGAGCCGCTGTCCACGAATCCGACGGTGCTGCACAGCAGGCCCGGCCCGAAACCCTGGGCCTCGAGGGCGGAGTTGACCGCGTGCAGGCTGGTCACCAGCCCGGAGGTGTCGACGCCGGGCGGGGCGTCGGTCGGGAGCCCGACCTCCTCGGCCGACCCGGCGTGCACCGTGAGCCAGGTGAAGCCGTACTCGTCGAGCCGGCTGGTGGTGCTCGGCCCCCCGTCGACCGAGACCAGGGCCGCCGCGTCGGCCTGGGTCAGCGCGGCCGCGCCGCCCTCGGCCGCCCGGAAGCACACGGAGCCGGTGCCGGTCGGACGCAGGCCCAGGGCCGCCTCCAGCGACATCGCCGCGGACGGCACGGCGAACAGCGCGTCGAGCCGGGCCTGCTTCGGTCGCGTCTGCCCGCGCAGGGCGTCCCAGAACCCCACGGCTAGAGCGGCTTCCCCAGCTCGGCCGCGATGCGGGCGAGCTGGTCGAGGCGCTGCTCCAGGGAGGGGTGCGTGGAGGTGAGGGTGCTGAGCGACGTCCCGCGGACGGCCGGGGCGATGAAGAACGCGTTCATGGGCTGGGCCGCCCGCAGGTCGCGCTCGGGCACGGCGTTCATCTCGCCGCTGATCTTGCGCAGCGCCGAAGCCAGGGCGGCGGGCTTCTGGGTCAGGTAGACGCCGGAGCGGTCGGCGCACAGCTCGCGGTAGCGCGAGAGCAGGCGGGTCAGCAGGAAGCTGATGGCGTAGGTGACCAGGGCGGCCGCCAGCGCCAGCACGAGGCCGACGAAGCCGCTGCCGTTGTTGTTGTCGTCGTCGCGGCGGCCGACGTTGCCCCCGCCGAACATGAAGCCGTACTGCGCCCCGCGGGCCACCATGCCGGCCACGATGCCGGCGGTGCTGGCCACGGTCATCACCAGCACGTCGCGGTGCGCCACGTGGGACAGCTCGTGGGCCAGCACGCCCTCGAGCTCCTCGGCGTCGAGGGTCTGCAGGATCCCGGTGGTCACGCAGACCACGGACCGGTCGACCGAGCGGCCGGTGGCGAAGGCGTTGGGGATGGCGCTGTCGGAGATGGCCACCCGCGGCTTGGGCATGTCGGCCATCAGGCACAGCCGGTCGATCATGCCGTGCAGCTCGGGGGCGTCGTCCGGGCCGACCTCCCAGGCCCCCATCGCCTTGATGGCGACCTTGTCGGAGTTCCACCACTGCCACCAAGCGATGCCGATGCCGACCAGACCGATCAGCAGGGAGAGCACCGGGGACTTGACGGCGAACATCAGCGCCACGATGAGCGCGACGAACAGGCCGCCGAGCAGGAACATGACCGTGGTCATCCGGACGGTCAACCCGGTGTCGGGGACGAAGCGTGAACGGGCCATGTCAGGTCAACGTCCGGCCGGGCCACGGAGTTTCGCGGCCCGTCGCGATGCAGGTCGCGGTCTCACCCCGGGATGAGGCCGTCGTCGCCCAGGAGCTCGCGGACCTCCTCCAGGCTCGCGTCGGCCGGGGGCAGGATCAGGTCGGAGTCCTCGAGGCTGTCGTCGGCCAGCGGCACCCCGGCGGCGCGGACGCCGTCGAGGAGGGCGGCCAGCGACGTCGCGAACTGCTGCTCGTCGCCGGTCTCCACCGCGGTCTCGACGTGGGCGTCGAGCTCGTTGAGGCGGTCGAGCTGGTCGTCGGGGAGGTCGAGCTGACCCTCCCCCAGGATGCGGACGATCACGGCTGCTGTCCCTTCTCGACGGTCTGGCCCTCGGTGCGGGCCGCGGCCTGGGCAGCCGCCTGGGTCGGGTCCTGCGACGCGGCCGGGAGCTCGCTGCGGTGGTCCGAGGCGGCGTCGAGGGCGCTCGGCGCCGACCCGCCGCCCTTGAGGGCGGCCAGCTCGGCCTCGACGTCGGACTGGGAGCTGAGGGCGTCGAGCTCGCGGCTGATGTCGTCGCCGCGGTTGATCGCGCTGGCGTCGTCGAGGGCGCCCGAGGCGATCAGCTCGTCGACCGCGCCGGCGCGGGCCTGCATCTGCTGGGTCTTGTCCTCGGCGCGCTGGATCGCCATCCCGACGTCGCCCATCTCCTCGGAGATGCCGGAGAAGGCCTCGTTGATGCGGGTCTGCGCCTCGGCGGCGGTGTAGCTGGCCTTGATGGTCTCCTTGCGCGTGCGGAAGGACTCCACCTTGGCCGAGAGGCGCTGGGAGGCCAGCGTCAGCTTCTCCTCCTCGCCCTGGAGCTGGGCGTGCTGGGCCTGGAGGTCGCCGAGCTGCTGGGTCAGCGCCGACTTGCGGGTCAGGGCCTCGCGGGCGAGGTCCTCGCGGCCCATCCCGAGCGCCTTCTGGGCCTGCTGGGTGAGCTTGTCGGACTGACCGTTGAGCTGGTTGATCTGCAGCTCGACGCGCTTGCGGCTGGTCGCGACGTCGGCCACGCCGCGGCGTACCTTCGTCAGCATCTCCATCTGGCGCTGGTAGCTGTAGTCGAGCGTCTCGCGGGGGTCCTCGGCCTTGTCCAGCGCCGAGTTCGCCTTCGCCCGGAAAACCATGCTGATCCGCTTCATCATGCTCATGGGCGACAACCTACCCAACCGCGCCCAGTCGCACGAGGGTCCTGCCGGGTAGGCTGACCGACGTCCTGATCGACCCCGATCACCCCCTCACCTCGTCGTGGAAGGCCCCGTGTTCCGGCGTACCAGCAAGACCGAGACCGTCCCCACCGCCTCCGCCGCGGAGCTCAGCTCCGGCCCCAAGGGCCCCGGCGCCAAGGGGCGTCCGACCCCGAGCCGCCGCGAGGCCGAGGCCGCCGCCCGTGCGCGGTCGCGCACGGTGATGGACAAGAAGACGGCGCAGAAGGTCATGCGCGAGAAGCGCGTCGAGAACAACGCCAAGGTGCGCCAGGCGATGAGGACGGGCGACGAGCGCTACCTGCCGGCCCGCGACAAGGGCCCGGTCAAGCGCTTCATCCGCGACCACGTCGACGCCCGGCTGTCGGTGGCGGAGTTCCTGCTGCCCCTGCTGCTCGTGATCATGGTCCTGCAGTACACCCCCAACGACACCGCGGTGCGGATTGGCCTGTGGCTCTGGCAGGCCCTGCTGCTGGTGATCGTGGTCGACACCGGGTGGCTGGTGGTGCGCACCCGTCGGGCGATCCGCGAGAAGTTCCCCGAGGAGCCGCTCAAGGGCACGACGTTCTACACGGTGCTGCGGGCCGCGCAGATGCGCTTCCTGCGCCAGCCCAAGCCGCGGGTCAAGCTCGGCGGGGCGCCCCGCTAGGGCGACCGCCGATCGGGTCGGGCTCAGCCGGCCTCGAGCGACATCGGGCCGTAGACCTCGCGGTCGCCCTCGTGCAGGGTCACCGCGCTCACGCCGTCCTCGGCGAGGTCGGGGTAGGCCTCCCCCAGCCAGCTCTCGGCGTCGCCGCGCGTGGGGAACTCGGGGCGCGCCTCGGTCGGCGCGATCGGGCGGCCGTCGGCGTCGAGCAGCAGCCACCACCAGGCGGGCTCGTCGGGACGTCGGGTGCCGGCGCCGAAGGCGGGTTCGGGGGAATGGGTCATCACGGTGCGTCCTGTCGGGTCGGGGCGGGTTTCAGGAGCTGACGGAGTGGGGTTCTCAGCGCAGGTCGGTCTGCACGAACGGCGGCCGCGTCACCACGAAGGTCTCGCCGCGGCCGCGCACGTCGACCAGCACCTCGGCGCCGAGCTGCACCTGGGCGTTGACCAGGGCCAGCGCCACGCCCTTGCGCAGCGTCGGCGAGAACGTGCCGGAGGTGACGAAGCCGACCGGGAGGTCGCGGGTCAGCTTGACGCTCATCTGCGGGCGCGCGATGCCGCGCCCCTGCGCGACCAGGCCGCGCAGGACCACGCGGGGACCGGCCTCGCGCTCGGCGAGCAGGGCGTCGCGGCCCCAGAAGGCCGGCTTGTCCCAGCCGACGGCCCAGCCCAGGCGGGCCTGGACGGGCGTGACGTCGAGGCTGATGTCCTGGCCGTGCAGCGGGTAGCCCATCTCGGTGCGCAGGGTGTCGCGGGCGCCGAGGCCGCACGGCGCCGCGCCGTACGCCGCCCCGGCCTCGAGCACGGCGTCCCAGAGCCCGGCGGCCGCGGCGTTCTCGGCCACCAGCTCGTAGCCCCGCTCGCCGGTGTAGCCGGTGCGGCACACCGTCACGGCGTGACCGTCGAAGTCGGCCACTTCGAAGCTCATGTAGGGGTGCCCCACCGGGAGACCGGCCGCGGCCAGCACGGCGTCGGCGTCGGGCCCCTGCACCGCGAGCACCACGTGGGAGGAGTGCTGGTCGGTGACCTGCACCTCCGCCGGTAGCGCGGCCTCCAGCCGGCGGGCGACCTCGGCGGTGTTGGCGGCGTTGGGGACCAGCAGCAGGTCGTCCTCGGCGTGGACGTAGGCGATCAGGTCGTCGACGACGCCGCCGGTCGCGTCGTCGCAGGCCAGGGTGTACTGCGCCTGCCCCGGTCCGATCCGCCGCAGGTCGTTGGACAGGCAGGCGTTCAGCGCCTCGAGGGCACCGGGGCCGGTGACCCGCAGCTTGCCCAGGTGGCTCACGTCGAAGACGCCGACCCGCTCGCGGACCGCCGCGTGCTCCTTGAGGACGCCGGTGGGGTACTCCAGCGGCATCTCCCACCCGCCGAACTCCGAGAACTTCGCCCCCAGGGCGACGTGGCGGTCGTGCAGCGGGGAGCGGGCGGTCGACATGCCCGGCAAGTTACCGCAGGCCCCGTCGGCCTAGGCTCTTGGCTCGTGACGACCTACACGCTGCGCAAGGCCGACCCCACCAAGACCCGCACCGACCTGGTGGTGATCGGGGTGGCCCGCTCGGCCAAGGGCGAGCTGGTCGCCGCCCCCGGCGGCGAGGACGTCGCCAGCGCCTACGGCCGTCGCTTCCGACCGCTGCTGACCTCGATGGGGTTCAAGGGCGACCACGGCGAGGTCCTGCGGCTGCCCGCCGACGACAGCATCAAGGCCGGGCAGCTCCTGCTCGTCGGCCTCGGGGCGCGCGACGCCCTCGACCTCGAGGCGGTCCGGCGCGCGGCCGGCGTCGCCGCCCGCAACCTCGGCAACGCCGCCTCGGTCGCCCTGGCCCTCCCGGCCGTGGACGCCGCGCACGTCGGCGCGGTCGTGTCCGGGTTCGTCTCGGGCAGCTACACCTTCACCCGCTACAAGTCCCGCGCCGACGACACCGCGGTCGCCGAGGTCGCCGTGCTGAGCGACGTCGCCCGCCAGCCCGAGGCCGTGGCGGCGCTCGAGGCGGCCCGCACCGTCGGCGCCCTCCTCGACCGCGCCCGCGACTGGGTCAACACGCCCCCCAACGACCTCGACCCCACCCGCTTCGCCGACGACGTCGTGGACCTGGTCGAGGGCAAGGAGCACCGCCGTCCCGGCCTCGCGGTCGAGGTCCTCGGGGTCGAGGAGCTCACCGAGCTCGGCTGCGACGGCATCCTCGGCGTCGGCCAGGGCTCCGCCACGCCGCCGCGCCTGGTCAAGGTCACCTGGGAGCCCGAGAACGCCCCGGACGACGTGGCCCACGTGGCGCTGGTCGGCAAGGGCATCACCTACGACTCCGGCGGCCTGAACATCAAGTCCGGCGCCTCGATGGCGCTGATGAAGAACGACATGGGCGGGGCGGCCGCCGTCCTGGCCGCCACGGTCGCGGCGGCGGCCCTGGAGCTGCCGGTGCGCGTCACGACGTACGCCGCCATGGCCGAGAACATGCCCTCGGGCACGGCCATCCGCCCCGGCGACGTCCTCACGACCCGCAACGGCAAGACCGTCGAGATCACCAACACCGACGCCGAGGGCCGGATCGTGATGGCCGACGCCCTGGCGCTGGCCGTCGAGGCCTCCCCCGACGTGGTCGTCGACGTCGCCACCCTGACCGGGGGCTGCGTGGTCGCCCTCGGCGAGAAGATCGCCGGCGTGATGGGGCACGACGCCCCGGTGGCCGCACTTGAGGAGGCGGCCCGGGTCAGCGGCGAGATGATCTGGCGCCTGCCGCTGCCGCAGGAGAGCCGCAAGGCCGTCCTGGCCAGCAAGATCGCCGACGTCCTGCAGGCCGACTGGGTGCGCTGGGGCGGGACGCTGTACGCCGGTGCGTTCCTCGAGCAGTTCGTCGGCGACACCCCGTGGGCCCACCTCGACATCGCCGGGCCGGCGTGGACGACCAGCGCCTGGGGACACGTCCCGGCCGGTGCCACCGGCTTCGGCGTCACCACGCTGGTGCAGTGGCTCACCGACGTGGCGGCCGGGGACCCGGACAGCCTGCCCGCGAGCTAGTCGTCGAGCTGGCGGCGCAGCAGCTCCTTCTGCCGCTGGCGCTGCCGGTGGTTGTACTCGCGCATCCGGTCCGGGATCCCGACCAGCCCCGCGTCGTACGACGGGACGCCCTGGCGGTTGGCGAAGTCGTGCGCCCACCCGACCGAGGGAACCCGGCGGCGGGTCCACTCCCCGTCGTGGGCCACGAGCAGCAGGGTCACGTCCGTGACGGTCGTGCGGGGCTCGACGAACCCCTCGACCCCCCGACGCGTCGCGATGAACTCGGCGAGGTGGCGCTGGTCGTCGGCGTCGGAGCCGCGCACCGTGACGTGGCCGCCGGGGCCCCCAGCCGTCGAGCGGCGTCCGGGACCGCGGCGGCGGAAGCGATCGAGCAGACCCATGCGCACCAGTGTGCTGCATCGGGGGTGACTCGCGGGTACGACTCTCCTGTCGGGGGCGGGACCCCGGAGTGGTTG
The DNA here is from genome assembly GCF_054778395.1 of Nocardioides korecus. Lineage (NCBI taxonomy): Bacteria > Bacillati > Actinomycetota > Actinomycetes > Propionibacteriales > Nocardioidaceae > Nocardioides > Nocardioides korecus. The sequence goes on from NZ_BAAGZO010000009.1 coordinate 175,591, forward strand.
GATGAACTCCGAGCAGACGCAGACGTGGCTCCGGACGTGGAGCCAGACGCGAGGACGTGGGGGCAGGTGTGCCAGAGGTTGCGCAGGACGGGCGGGGAGGCTCGTTCGACGTGGTGGTCCTGGGGGCCGGCTCCGGCGGCTACGCCTGCGCGCTGCGCGCGGCCCAGCTGGGGCTGAGCGTCGCCCTGGTCGAGAAGGACAAGGTCGGCGGCACCTGCCTGCACTCCGGCTGCATCCCCACCAAGGCCCTGCTGCACGCCGCCGAGGTCGCCGACGCCGCCCGCGAGTCGGAGCGGTTCGGCGTCCGCGCCACCTTCGACGGCATCGACATGCCCGGCGTCAACGCCTACAAGGACGGGGTGGTCTCCCGCCTGTACAAGGGCCTCACCGGGCTGGTCCGCGGCCGCGGCGTCACCGTGGTCGAGGGCGCCGGCCGGCTGACCGGCCCCCGCACCGTCGAGGTCGACGGGGCGACGTACGCCGGCACCCACGTGGTGCTCGCCTCGGGCTCCTGCTCGCGCTCCCTGCCCGGCCTCGAGGTCGACGGCGTCCGCGTGCTGAGCTCCGAGCACGCCCTGCGCCTGGAGACCGTGCCCGCCTCGGTGGTCGTGCTCGGCGGCGGGGTGATCGGGTGCGAGTTCGCCAGCGTGTGGCGCTCCTTCGGCGCCGAGGTCACGATCGTCGAGGCGCTCCCCCGCCTGCTCGCCGCCGAGGACGAGCAGTCGTCGAAGGCCCTCGAGCGCGCGTTCCGCAAGCGCGGCATCGCCTTCGACACCGGCACCCGCTTCGAGTCGGTGACGACGGGCGACGACGGGGTCGTGGTCACCGTCGAGGGCGGCGCGACGTACGCCGCCGACCTGCTGCTCGTGGCCGTCGGTCGCGGCCCGGTCACCGACGGCCTGGGGTACGCCGAGGCCGGCGTCGCGCTCGACCGCGGCTTCGTGACCACCGACGAGCGGTGCCGCACCTCCGTCGAGGGCGTCTACGCCGTCGGCGACATCGTGCCGGGCCTGCAGCTGGCCCACCGCGGCTTCCAGCAGGGCATCTTCGTGGCCGAGGACATCGCCGGGCTGGACCCGACCCCCATCGACGAGACCGGCATCCCGCGGGTGACCTACTCCGAGCCCGAGGTGGCCTCCGTGGGGTTCACCGAGGCGCAGGCCCGCGAGCAGCACGGCGAGGTCGAGTGCCTCACCTACGACCTGGGGGGCAACGGCAAGAGCCAGATCCTGGGGACCCAGGGCTTCGTGAAGCTGGTCCGGGTCACCGACGGGCCGGTGGTCGGCGTGCACATGGTCGGCAGCCGCGTCGGCGAGCTGATCGGTGAGGCCCAGCTGATCTGCGGCTGGGACGCCTACCCTGAGGACGTGGCGCCGCTGGTGCACGCCCACCCGACCCAGAACGAGGCACTCGGCGAGGCGCACCTGGCGCTGGCCGGGAAACCGTTGCACGCCCACTCCTAGACCTGCTACCCCTGGACCCCGGTCCGACCGCACGCCGCACCTCCGGACAGCACCACCGCCAGACACAGACACAGACGATCGAAAGAAGACGAAGGAAGCCGATGTCGACACCCGTGAACCTCCCCGCGCTGGGCGAGTCCGTCACCGAAGGCACCATCACCCGCTGGCTGAAGTCGGTGGGTGACACGGTCGAGGTCGACGAGCCCCTGCTCGAGGTCTCCACCGACAAGGTCGACACGGAGATCCCCTCCCCGGTCGCCGGCACGCTGCTGGAGATCAAGGCCGAGGAGGACGAGACGGTCGAGGTCGGCGCCGAGCTCTGCACCATCGGCGAGGAGGGCGAGGGCGGCGGCTCCTCCGACGACAGCGCCGAGGAGGAGTCGGAGACCGCCGAGGCCCCCGACGCGGAGGAGACCCCCGACGAGGACGACGACACCGACGAGGCCGAGGAGTCCGAGGAGGCCGACGAGGCCGAGCCGGAGCCCGAGGAGGAGGTCCAGGAGAAGCCTGCGGCCAAGAAGTCCTCTGGCGGCGGTGGCACCTCCGTCACGCTGCCCGCGCTGGGCGAGTCGGTCACCGAGGGCACCATCACCCGCTGGCTGAAGTCGGTCGGCGACGCGGTCGAGGTCGACGAGCCCCTGCTCGAGGTCTCCACCGACAAGGTCGACACCGAGATCCCCTCCCCCGTGGCCGGGACCCTCCAGGAGATCAAGGCCGAGGAGGACGAGACCGTCGAGGTCGGCGCCGAGCTGTGCGTGATCGGCGACGGCGCGGCCCCGGAGGCCTCCGACGAACCCGAGCCCGAGCCGGAGCCCGAGCCGGAGCCGGAGCCGGAGCCGGAGCCGGACAAGAAGCCCGAGCCGGAGAAGAAGCCGGAGCCCACGAAGGAGGAGGACCCCGTCAAGGCGGAGCCCGCCGCCGAGGAGGCACCCGCGCCCACCAAGGAGCCCAAGCAGGACACCGGCTCGTCCTCCACCTCCTCGGACTCCTCCAAGAAGGACACCGACGGCGGCGCCTACGTGACCCCGCTGGTCCGCAAGATGGCCGCCGAGCACGGCGTCGACCTGTCCTCGGTCACCGGCACGGGCGTGGGCGGGCGGATCCGCAAGCAGGACGTGCTCGCCGCGGCCGAGGCCGGCAAGAAGGCGGCCCAGACCGAGCCGGCCGCCGACAGCTCCGAGGCCGCCTCGGCGGCCGCGGCCGGCGACAAGGCTCCGCAGCCGACCACCCCGAGCCCCCTGCGCGGCAAGACCGAGAAGATCAGCCGGCTGCGCAAGGTGATCGCGACCCGCATGGTCGAGTCGCTGCAGACCTCGGCCCAGCTCACGCAGGTCGTCGAGGTCGACGTCACCAACGTGGCGCGGCTGCGCGACCGGGTGAAGGCCGACTTCCTGGCCCGCGAGGGCGTCAAGCTGTCCTACCTGCCGTTCTTCGCCAAGGCGGCCGTCGACGCCCTGAAGTCGCACCCGTCGCTGAACGCGACGTTCGACCTCGAGGCCGGCGAGGTGACCTACTACGACCGCGAGAACGTCGCGTTCGCCGTGGACACCGAGAAGGGCCTGCTGACCCCGGTCGTCAAGGACGCGGGCGACCTCTCGATCGCCGGGCTGGCCAAGAAGATCGCCGACGTGGCCGAGCGCACGCGCACCAACAAGATCGGTCCCGACGACCTGTCGGGCGGCACCTTCACGATCACCAACCTCGGCAGCGTCGGCGCCCTCTGGGACACCCCGATCATCAACAAGCCGCAGGTCGCGATCCTCGGGCCGGGCACCGTGGTCAAGCGGGCCGTCGTCATCGACGACCCCAACCTGGGCGAGACCATCGCGGTGCGTCACATGGTCTACCTCGCGCTGACCTACGACCACCAGCTGGTCGACGGCGCCGACGCCGGCCGCTTCCTCCAGGACGTCAAGAAGCGCCTCGAGAGCGGTGCCTTCGACGTCTGAGTGATGCCGTGGGGTGACGGTGGCTCGCGGGTCGGCCGGTTTCCCAGGTGATGAACCCGAACTGCCTCTCTGCACACGATGCGTCGTGAGCAGAGAGGCAGTTTCGTGTGTGAGGTGGAGGTCCCGGGGACGGTGTACGCCGAAAACCCGGTGACGACGCGGCCTACGCCCTGCCACGCTCCACCTCGGCCCGGTCGCGACCAGCGCGACCGTGGCGAGGAGGGCCGCGACGGCCCGAGGAGAAAGGACCATGGAGAAGATCTCGAAGACGCTGCTGTCCTGGGCGTCGATCCTGGAGGACAACACCCGCGCGCAGGCGGAGACGACGGCGACGATGCCGTTCATCCACCCGCACCTCGCGCTGATGCCCGACGCCCACCTGGGCCGCGGCGCCACGGTCGGGTCGGTGATCCCGACGCTCGGCGCCATCATGCCCGCGGCCGTCGGTGTCGACATCGGCTGCGGCATGATCGCCGTCCGCACCGGCTGGACCCGCGAGCAGCTGCCCGCCGACCGGGGCGTCGTGCGCCGCGAGATCGAGCGGTCGGTGCCCCTCAGCGCGGGCGCCGCCAACCGCTCGGTCTCCCGCGAGCACACCGAGCGGCGCCTGGCGCACCTGCGCGCACTGGCGGAGCAGGCCGGCTTCGACCCGGCGACGTAGGCCAAGCGCTGGGAGCTGCAGCTGGGCACCCTGGGGTCGGGCAACCACTTCATCGAGATCACCGTCGACGAGCTCGACCGGGTGTGGCTGTTCCTGCACTCCGGCTCGCGTGGCGTCGGCAACAAGATCGCCCAGCACCACACCGAGGTGGCGCGCGAGCTCTGCCGGCGGTGGTGGATCGACCTGCCCGACCCCGACCTGGCCTACCTGGTCGAGGGCACGCCCGAGTTCGACGCCTACATCGCCCAGATGCGCTGGGCGCAGACCTACGCCCTGCTCAACCGCGAGGAGATGATGGACCGCGTGGTGCGCTGCTTCGGCGCGTGGGTCGGCGGCGACGTCGAGCGGCTCGAGGAGATCAACTGCCACCACAACTACACCGAGCGCGAGAAGCACTACGGGCGCGAGGTGTGGCTCTCCCGCAAGGGCGCGATCAGTGCCGAGGCGGGACGGCCGGGGCTGATCCCGGGGTCGATGGGGACGGCGTCGTACGTCGTGGTGGGGCGGGGGTACCCGCCCTCGCTGAACTCCGCACCGCACGGCGCCGGTCGGCGCTTCAGCCGGGCCGCGGCACGGCGGGAGTTCTCGATCGAGCAGCTGCGCGAGGCCATGACCGGGATCGAGTACCGCGACACCGCGGCGTTCATCGACGAGATCCCCGGTGCCTACAAGGACATCGACCAGGTGATGGCCGACGCCGCCGACCTCGTCGAGGTCCGGCACACGCTGCGCCAGGTGGTGAACGTCAAGGGCGACTGACCGCCGGCCGGTTTCCCAGGTGATGAACCCGAGCTGTCTCTCTGCACACGATGCGTCGTGTGCAGAGAGGCAGTTTCGCGTGTGAGGCCGACGGCGTACGCCGACCTGGTCTGTCCGCGGATCAGCCGGCGTCGCGTGCGCCCTGGGCCAGCACCCGCCGGATCCGGGCCGCGGTCTCGGCCGGCCGCGCCAGGTCGGACCAGACCCACCTCACGAAGCGGTAGCCGGTGAGCTCGCGCACCCGGTCCTCTCGCACCTTCTCGCGGAAGACCGCGTCGGCCGGGTCCTCACCGGGGCGGAGCAACCGGCCGTACTTCTGCCGGCCGTCGAACTCCCCGAACGTCCTGAACTCGTGCCAGGCGAAGTCGGTCTCGGCGACCAGGGCGCCTGTGGAGTCGAGGACCGGGTGCTGCAGCGTCGGGCGAGGCAGGCCCTGACGCCAGAACATGAAGCTCGACCGCGACTCTCCGGGGCTCGCCGCCCGTCCGTCCATGTGGTGCAGCACGACGTGGACCTTCTGCGCCCCGGGACGGTGCGTCATGGCGGAGAACACCGACCTCAGCTCGTCGGGATCGGTGAGCCGAGCGTGCAGCGCCGAGTCCGCAGAGACCAGGGCCGACTCCAGGCCCAAGAGGGTGGCTGCCTCGATCACGGAACGGCCCACGCCGAACACCGGGAGCCCCTCGAGGAGGTCGACCTCGGACTCGCTCGCCCGGGCGACGTGGTGGACGACGTCGCGCTCCAGCCGCGCGGCGCCCGGCCCGAGCCTGGTGACGTGCACCCGCCGGAGGTCCGCTCCCCACACCGCGACCCCGTGGGCGAGCAGTGCGGTGGTGTGGCTGAGCGCTACGGGTCCGGGCGTGCTGCGCAGCACGGCGCGGGCCAGGATCAGGTGTCGCTGCTCGGGCGTCGCGACCGCCCAGACGTCACCGAAGCAGTAGGCCCCGTGCCGCACGCGGTGCCAGGTGCCCGCTCGCACGCGCCGGGCGATGGTCTTGTCGTCGTAGCCGCAGCCGAGGGCCTCCCGCCGGAGGAACACGCCGTCGGCCTCGCTGATGACTCGCAAGGTTTCGTCCACGACGGCAGGCTGGCGCGGTGCGCGGGCTCGGCGCGCGGGCCCGCGGTCGGCCTGTGGACGAGCGGGCCGGGCGACCCGCCTGTGGACGGTCGCCACGCGGTCGGCGTACCCCGCACGCGAAACTGCCTCTCTGCACACGACGCATCGTGTGCAGAGAGGCAGCTCGGGTTCATCACCTGGGAAACCGGACGAGCGGGCCCCGGCGGGGACCTACATGTGGATCATGTGGCCCGCGATGCCCTCGATGGCCTCCTTGACGGCCTCGGACAGCGTCGGGTGGGCGAAGACGTTGCGGGCGACCTCGTCGGCGGTGAGGTCCCACTTCTGGGCCAGGGTGAGGGCGGGCAGCAGCTCGGTGACGTCGGGGCCGATCAGGTGGGCGCCGATGATCTCGTTGTGGGCGCCGTCGGCGACGATCTTGACGAAGCCGACCGCGTCGCCGAGGCCCTTGGCCTTGCCGTTGGCCGAGAACGGGAACTTCGCGACCTTGACGTCGTAGCCCTTCTCCTTCGCCTGCGCCTCGGAGTAGCCGAAGGAGGCGATCTGCGGCTGGCAGTACGTCGCCCGCGGGATCATGTCGAAGTCGATCTCGATGGTCTCGTGGTCCGCGATCGTCTCGGCGGTCACGATGCCCATCGCCTCGGCGGTGTGGGCCAGCATCAGCTTGCCGGTCACGTCGCCGATCGCCCAGACGCCGTCGACGTTGGTGCGGCCGCGGGCGTCCACCTCGATCGCGCCGCGCTCGGTCGTCTTCACCCCGGTCTTGTCCAGGCCGTAGCCGTCGAGGCGGGGAGCGAAGCCGATGGCCTGGAGGACCTTGTCGGTCTCGATGACCTCCTCCTTGCCGTCCTTGGAGACGGTGACCTTGACGCCCGAGCCCGTGTCCTCGATCTTCTCGACCTTGGTCTTGAGCATCACCTTCACGCCGAGCTTCTTGTAGTGCTTGGCCAGCTCCTTGGAGATCTCCGCGTCCTCGGTCGGCACCATCCGGTCCAGGAACTCCACGATGGTGACGTCGACGCCGAAGTTCTTCATCACGTAGGCGAACTCGACGCCGATGGCGCCGGAGCCGGCGATCACGACGGAGCCGGGGAGGGTGTCGTCGAGGATCTGCTCCTCGTAGGTCACGACGTTCTTGCTCAGCTCGGTGCCGGGCACCAGGCGGGTGGTGGCGCCGGTGGCGATGATGACGTTGTCGGCGGTGACGGTGCGCGAGCCGCCGTCCTCCAGCTCGACCTCGATCGTCTTGGCGTCGGAGAAGGTCCCCCAGCCGTGGATCTCCTCGATCTTGTTCTTCTTCATCAGGAAGTGGACGCCCTTGACGATGGACGCCGACACCTCGCGGCTGCGCGCGTGGGTGGGCTTGTAGTCCATCGAGGCGTCGCCGGTGATCCCGAAGACGTCCTTCTCGTGGGTCAGGATGTGCGACAGCTCGGCGTTGCGCAGCAGGGCCTTGGACGGGATGCACCCGACGTTGAGGCAGACACCTCCCCAGTACTGCTTCTCGATCACTGCGACCTTCAGGCCCAGCTGCGAGGCGCGGATGGCGGCGACGTAGCCACCAGGGCCCGCACCGAGGACGACGACATCGAAATCACTCACGCCCGCGAGCCTATTCGGTCCAGACACGCATCTGCCACGCTGGTGCCCATGCGCTTCCTGATCGCGGGCTCCTCCGGCTTCCTCGGCACCAAGCTGCGCGAGCGGCTGACGTCCCAGGGGCACACCGCCACCTCGCTCGTACGCCGGGAGGCCGGCGCCCAGGAGGTCCGGTGGGACCCCTACTCCGGGCCGCTGGACCCCGCGGTCGTCGACCAGCACGACGTGGTCGTCAACCTGGCCGGCTCTCCCCTGGTGGGCAACCCGCACTCCAAGAAGTGGGCCGACGAGCTGCTGCACAGCCGCGTCGTCACGACCCGGGTGCTCGCCGAGGCGATCGCCGCGTCCTCGTCCCGCCCGGCCTTCCTGGCCGGCAACGGGATCAGCTTCTACGGCGACCACGGCGACGAGGTCCTCACCGAGGACGCCGACTCACGCGGCGACGCCCTGCTGACCCGGGTGTCGCGGCAGTGGCAGGCGGCCGCCGACCCGGCCGTCGAGGCCGGCGGGCGGGTCTGCTTCCTGCGCACCTCGCCGGTCTACGACCGGCGCAGCCAGCCGCTGGGGATGCTGCGCGTGCTGTTCAAGACCGGCCTGGGCGGTCCGCTGGGCGACGGGGAGCAGTTCGCCCCGATGATCTCCACCCGCGACTGGGTCGACGCCGTGCTCCACCTCGGCGAGCACCAGGACGCCTCCGGCCCGTTCAACCTCTGCTCGGAGACCACGCCGACCAACGCCGCGTTCACCCGCGAGCTCGCCCACCAGCTGCACCGGCCGGCCGTCGTGCGGGCGCCCGCCTTCGCGATCCGCCCGCTCGGCGGCGAGCTGGGCGGGCTGGTCCTGGACTCGGTCAACGCCCGCCCGGCAGCCCTGCTGGCCAGCGGCTTCTCCTTCGCCGACCCCGACGTCCGTGCGGTGCTGCGCGAGGGCCTCTCCCCCAGCCGCTGACCTGTGGCGGGCTCACGGGGGCTCACCCCCGCAGGCGGGTCGCCTCCCGCACGCGCCACCGGGACGACCCGGCGGGCCCGCGCTCGAGGGTGACGACCCGGACGACCGGCGCGGTGGCGGGCAGGGCCACCGGGCGGCCGTCGCGCACGGCGAGACCTGCCGCGACCCGGTCGGTGACGCGCAGGACCAGCCGGCCCGGCCGGCGCGACAGCACCCGGACCGCGAAGACCTGGGTGTCGAGCCGGCGCACGACGAGCCCGTGGTCGGCGTACTGCCTCAGGAGGCGCACGTCGGCACGAGCGGTCCGCGACCCCGGGACGTAGAGACCCGCCAGCTCCGCGGGGTCGGCCCGCCGCCAGGCCGCCGAGCGGCGGGCGTCCCAGGCGTGCAGGACCCCGAGGGCCGGGGAGGTCGCGGCGACCCCTGCGGTGCCGGTGGTCGCCGCAGCCGAGCCCGACGAGTCCGTGGGTGCCGTCGGCGTCGTCGGGGGCACCCGCACGGACGCCTCCTGCGAGGGGCCGCACCCGGACACCAGGAGCAGCGCCGGGAGCAGCACGGAGAGCAGCACCGGCAGCACGCCCCGGCGGGCGGCCGCCGACCGCCCGGGGGCGGTGCGACGCGGGTGCTCGGGGAGGCGGGGGCTCAGTCGGGTCACCCCTCCACCCTGCCTCGCGCGGAGCGCGTCCCGGCGGTTGTCCACAGGCCCGGTCGGCGTAATCTCGGGTGCGTGCAGGACATCGGCGACGTCAGCGGCCCCGGCGGGGTCGAGAGCCCGCAGGACCTGGTCTTCGAGGCGGTCACCGGCCCCGACGGCGGCCCGGTGGACTACCTGGAGGCCTGGGAGCGCCAGCGCCAGGTGCACGCCTCGGTCGTGGCGGGTGGCCCCGGGACCACGCTGCTGCTCGAGCACCCCCCGACGTACACCGCCGGCAAGCGCACCGAGCCGCACGAGCGACCCAGCGACGGCACCCCGGTCATCGACGTGGACCGCGGCGGCAAGATCACCTTCCACGGCCCAGGCCAGCTGGTCGGCTACCCGATCGTGCGGCTGCCCGACCACGTGCTGGTCGTCGACTTCGTGCGGCGCCTGGAGGAGGCGCTGATCGGGGTGTGCCGCGACCTCGGGGTCGAGACCGCCCGGGTCCCGGGCCGCAGCGGCGTCTGGCTGCGCGCGGAGCCGGCCACCGACCGCGGGCCGGGCCGCCCCGAGCGCAAGATCGCGGCGATCGGCATCCGGGTGGCCCGCGGGGTGACCATGCACGGCTTCGCGCTCAACTGCGACGTCGACCTGGGGTGGTACGACCGCTTCGTGCCGTGCGGGATCGCCGACGCGGGCGTGACCACGCTGAGCGAGGAGCTCGGTCGTGACGTCACCGTGGCGGAGGTTCGGCCGCTGGTGGAGCGCCACCTGCGACGCCTGCTGGCCTGGTCGGCGTACGACGCCACCCCCGACTACGAGGCGCGTCCCGAGCCGGGGCGGACGTCGCGCGCCACCCCGGTCGAGGGGCAGCCGGACGGGGTGCCCGCGGGTCTGCGTGTCCCCGTGCTCAATCCCCGGGCCTGACCCACGGGTGGGTCATGCTGGACCCCGCCATGAACGACTCCCCCACCCCGCAGACGCCTGCTCGGGAGCGGGCGACCCGCGGTGACCTGGTCATCGAGACGCGCGGCCTGCGCAAGGTCTACCGCACGCTCGCGGGTCGGGTGGTCGCGCTCGACGGCCTCGACCTGGCCGTGCCGGCCGGGGGCGTGCACGGGTTCCTGGGCCCCAACGGGTCCGGCAAGTCCACGACCCTGAAGATGCTGCTCGGGCTGAGCCGTCCCACCCGCGGTGAGATCCGGCTCTTCGACCGCCCGGTCCCGGCCCGCCTGCCCGAGGTGGTCGGACGCGTCGGCGCACTGGTCGAGGAGCCGCGGTTCGTGCCGACCTTCTCGGCCCGCAAGAACCTCCTGCTGCTGGCGCGCTCCAGCGGCGTCTCGCGCAAGGCCGTCGCCGCGGCGCTGGAGCAGGTGGGCCTGGCCGACCGGGCCCGCGAGCACGTCGACGCCTACTCGTTGGGCATGAAGCAGCGCCTGGCGATCGCGGCCGCCCTGATGAAGGGCCCGGACCTGCTGATCCTCGACGAGCCCACCAACGGTCTCGACCCGTCGGGCATCCGGCAGATCCGCGACCTGATCCGCGACCTGGGCGAGTCCGGGACGACCGTGCTGCTCAGCTCCCACATCCTCGCCGAGGTGCAGCAGGTCTGCCACTCCGTCACGATCCTGGGCCGGGGCAAGCTGCTCGCCTCGGGCCGGGTGGAGGACCTGCTGGGCGACCGGGTCTCCCGGACCCGCGTCGTGGTCAGCGACCTGCGCGGCGCCGAGCACGTCCTGCGCGGCGCCGGGCACACGGTGACCCGTGACGGCGACGCCCTGGTGGTCGAGGGGCGGCGGCGGCCCGAGGACCTGACCAGGCTCCTGGCGGAGCGCGGGCACTTCGTGAGCGAGCTGGCGGAGGAGCGACCGACCCTGGAGTCGTTCTTCCTGGACCTGACCGACCGACGTGAGGCCGACGACCGCGCCGGGGGGCCCTCGTGATCCGCCTCCTGCGGGCCGAGCTGACCCGCTTCCGGTCGCGCCGGGCCATCGCGCTGCTCGCGCTCGCGTCCTTCGCCGTCGCGGCGGTCCTGGTCGGGCTGGTCGCCTGGGAGACCCGTCCCCTGACCGCCTCGGACCGCGCCGACGCCGTCGCGCAGGCCGAGCTCGCCGCGCGCGACCCCCAGACGCTCGCCGACGTCCAGGCCTGCACGCGCCGTCCGCCCGACTTCCTGGGCGCCGGCGCCAGCGCCTCGGACTGCCGCGCGGCGCTGGTCCGGGGCTCCACCTCGTTCCTGCCCCGGCACGCCCTCGACGTCGAGCGGGTGCTCGACGGCCGCGGCGTCCAGCTGGGGCTGGTCGTGGTGGGGCTGATGGTCGTGGCCGGCGCCACCTTCGCCGGCGCCGACTGGGGCACCCGCGCGCTCGCGCAGCAGCTGATGTTCGAGCCTCGACGCGCGCGGTTGTGGCTGGTCAAGGGGGCGGCCGTGGCGCTGGGCGCCGGGGTCGTCACGGCGCTGGCCCTGGGCGTGTTCTGGACCTACGTGGCCCTGCTGGCCGGGCACCGCGGCATCAGCGTCCCCTCCGCCGACGTCGTGGACGCCGCCTGGCAGAGCGCGCGCACGGTGGCCCTCGGCGCCGGCGCCGCTCTGGGGGCCTTCGCGGTCACCATGGCCCTGCGCCACACCGTCGCGACGCTGGCACTGCTGTTCGTCTACGCGGTCGGCGGGGAGATCCTGGTCAACCTGCTCCCCGTCGAGGGCGCGAGCCGGTGGGCCGTGGGCAACAACACCGTGGCCTGGATCGCGCGCCGGCACACCTACTACGACCCGACGCTGCCCTGCTCGGGTCCGACCTGCTCGCCGCTGCGGGCACTGACCCACACCCAGGCGGGTGGCTTCCTGCTGGTGGCCCTCGTGGTCGTCGTGGTGCTCTCGGTGCTGTGGTTCAGGCGGCGCGACGTCTGAGCGCCGGTGCGGTGAGACCTGCGTCACCGACGTACGCTGATCGGGTGACTCAGGTACTCCCCGAAGGCCGCAAGCTCCTCCGTCTCGAGGCCCGCAACGCCGAGACCCCCATCGAGCGCAAGCCCGAGTGGATCAAGACGCGCGCGCGGATGGGGCCGCAGTACACCGAGCTGCAGAAGCTCGTGAAGTCCGAGGGCCTGCACACCGTGTGCCAGGAGGCGGGCTGCCCCAACATCTACGAGTGCTGGGAGGACCGCGAGGCCACCTTCCTCATCGGCGGTGACCAGTGCACGCGGCGCTGCGACTTCTGCCAGATCGACACCGGCAAGCCCCAGGCGCTGGACCGCGACGAGCCCCGCCGGGTGGCGGAGTCGGTGCAGACCATGGGCCTGCGCTACGCCACCATCACCGGCGTCGCCCGCGACGACCTGCCCGACGGCGGCGCCTGGCTGTACGCCGAGACCGTCAAGCAGATCCACGAGCTCAACCCCGGCACCGGCGTGGAGAACCTGATCCCCGACTTCAACGGCCGCCCCGAGCAGCTGGCCGAGGTCTTCGAGAGCCGGCCCGAGGTGCTGGCCCACAACGTCGAGACGGTGCCGCGGATCTTCAAGCGGATCCGCCCCGCCTTCACCTACGAGCGCTCCCTCGGCGTGATCACCGCGGCCCGCGAGTTCGGCCTGGTGACCAAGTCCAACCTGATCCTGGGCATGGGCGAGACCCGCGAGGAGATCCACCAGGCGCTGGTCGACCTGCACGCCGCCGGGTGCGAGCTGATCACGATCACCCAGTACCTGCGGCCCTCCCCGCGCCACCACCCAGTGGAGCGCTGGGTCAAGCCCGAGGAGTTCGTCGAGATGACGGCCGAGGCCGAGGAGATCGGGTTCGCCGGCGTGCTCAGCGGTCCGCTCGTGCGGTCGTCGTACCGCGCGGGACGGCTCTACCAGCAGGCCGTCGCGGCCCGCCAGACCGCCTGAGGCCCGCGCGGTGCGTCGTCTGAGAGACTGACGCGTTCCTCACCACCCCCGACGTCGACGAAGGCACCACCGATGGCGAAGAAGCCCAGCCCGTCCCCCACGTCCCCCACCGGCCGCAAGCTCCGGGGACGCAAGGCCAAGGACCCGAGCAAGCCCGGCCGGATCAAGCAGATCCAGCAGAGCTACACGATGACCAAGAAGGCCGACCCCAAGATCGGCCTGGTCCTCCTCGGCGCCTTCCTGCTGGCCGGTCTCGCGGCCTTCGCGATCGTCCTGCTGGTCTTCGGCACCCCGGTCTTCGCCGCCGTCTTCGGCGTGCTGGTCGGGCTCCTGGCCTCCCTGATCGTGTTCGGCCGCCGGGCCCAGCGCTCGGCGCTCAGCCAGATCGAGGGCAAGCCGGGCGCCGCGGCCGCCGCGCTGGGCATGCTGCGCCGCGGCTGGAAGACCGACCCCGCCGTCGCCGTGACCAAGCAGCAGGACGTCGTCACGCGCGTCGTGGGTCCCCCCGGCATCGTGCTGATCGGCGAGGGCAACCCCAACCGGCTGCGCCCGCTGCTGCACGCCGAGCGTCGCAAGCACGAGCGCGTCGCCAGCGAGACCCCGATCCACGAGCTGGTGGTCGGCAACGGCGAGGGCCAGGTGCCGCTTCAGCGCCTGGTCAAGCACGTCACCAAGCTCGGCAAGGACCTCAAGCCGGCCCAGATGACCGACGTGCTGGCCCGCATCAAGGCGATGGACGCCAACCGCTCCAACATCCCCATGCCCAAGGGACCGATGCCGACCTCGATGAAGGGCCAGCGCGGCAACCTGCGGGGCCGTTGAGCTCCCCCGACCGCGAGGTCCGGACCCCGAGCCCGGGGCGTCAGGGGCGCCGGTACGCCGCGGAGTCGGTCCAGATGTCGTGCAGGCCGCGGCCCGACCCCGGCTTGAACACCAGCGGCGGCACGACGACGCAGATCAGCAGGGTGCGGGCGACCGCGACCGGCAGGCTGAGCGTGCGGCCCTGGAGCGTCATCACCCGGATCCCGGTGAGCAGCTGGCCGAACGAGCCACCGGTGAACGCGGTGAGGACCGAGACCTCCAGGGCGAACACCCCGAGGACGACCCAGCCCGAGCTCGGGTCCTGCTGGTAGGCGCGCGAGCCGATCACCCCGATCGTGACCAGGGTCGAGGCGATCCAGTCCAGCACGAGGGCCCCGAACCGCCGGGGCCAGGAGGCGTTCTCAGGCACCCCCGGAGCCTAGCCAGGACCACCCCGGTCCGAGATCACACCCCGGACCGGCGTAACACGCGCGAAACAAAGTGGATACGGTCGTGCAACGGCTGGTCCGTAGGTTCACCACGTCTCGCCTGCGCGGTGTGCGCGCGGACGAACGCTCACCCATATCCACGCCGGTCGCCCTGCGGCCAAGGAGGACGAATGTTCCAGAACAGCGAAGAGCTGCTGAAGTACCTCAAGGACGAGGACGTCGCGATGGTCGACGTCCGCTTCTGCGACCTGCCCGGCGTGATGCAGCACTTCACGGTCCCGGTCTCCTCGTTCGACCAGTCCGTCTTCGACGACGGCCTCGGCTTCGACGGCTCCTCGATCCGCGGTTTCCAGGCCATCCACGAGTCCGACATGCAGCTGTTCCCGGACCCGACCACGGCGTACCTCGACCCCTTCCGGGCCGCCAAGACCCTGGTCGTGAACTTCTTCATCCACGACCCGATCACCGGCGAGGCCTACTCGCGCGACCCGCGCAACATCGCCCGCAAGGCGATGGCCTACCTGGCCAGCACCGGCATCGGCGACCAGGCCTTCTTCGCCCCCGAGGCCGAGTTCTACATCTTCGACAACGTCCGCTTCGCGACCCAGGCCAACACCGGGTTCTACGAGATCGACTCCGAGGCCGGCGCCTGGAACACCGGTCAGGACTCCGACACCAACCGCGGCTACAAGGTCAAGACCAAGGGCGGCTACTTCCCGGTCGCGCCGTACGACCACTTCGGCGACCTGCGCGACGAGATGGTCATCGAGCTCGAGAAGGCCGGCCTGCAGGTCGAGCGCGGCCACCACGAGGTCGGCACCGGCGGCCAGTCGGAGATCAACTACCGCTTCGACGAGCTGCTCAAGGCCGCCGACGACGTGATGAAGTTCAAGTACCTCATCAAGAACGTCGCGTGGCGCAACAACAAGACCGTCACCTTCATGCCCAAGCCGATCTTCGGCGACAACGGCTCCGGCATGCACGTCCACCAGTCCATCTGGAACGAGGGCGAGCCCCTGTTCTACGATGAGACCGGGTACGCCGGCCTCTCGGACATGGCGCGCTACTACATCGGCGGCATCCTCAAGCACGCCCCGTCGCTGCTGGCCTTCACCAACCCGACGGTGAACTCCTACCACCGCCTGGTGCCCGGCTTCGAGGCCCCGATCTCGCTGGTCTACAGCCAGCGCAACCGCTCGGCCTGCGTGCGCATCCCGATCACCGGGTCGAACCCGAAGGCGAAGCGCATCGAGTTCCGCTGCCCCGACCCGTCGGCCAACCCGTACCTGGCCTTCTCGGCGCTGCTGCTGGCCGGCCTGGACGGCATCAAGAACAAGATCGAGCCCGCCGAGCCGATCGACAAGGACATCTACGAGCTGCCGCCGGACGAGATGGCCGAGATCGACCAGGTGCCCACGTCGCTCAACGCGGTGCTGGACAACCTGGAGCGCGACCACGAGTTCCTCACCGAGGGTGGCGTGTTCACCCCCGACCTGATCGACACCTGGATCTCGTTCAAGCGTGAGCAGGAGATCCTGCCCGTGCAGCTGCGCCCGCACCCGCACGAGTTCGAGCTCTACTACGACATCTGAGCCGTCATGGTGCTCTGACCTGCGGTTTCACCGCACTTGAGAGTTACCAGTCCGCAGACAGTCCGCACGAGCCGCCATCACTGCATCGATGGCGGCTCGTGTGCTGTCGTCTGAGTCCGGCCACAGGTGGCTGTAGGTGTTCAGCGTCGTCGTGGCAGAGGCGTGACGTAGGCGTGCCTGCACGACCTTGACGTCAGCGCCGCTGGCGATCAGGAGTGACGCCAGGTAGTGGCGCAGGTCGTGGAACCGGAAGCCGGGCGGTAGACCGGGAACCTTGGCCCGCGCCGAGCGCATGGCACGCTCGAGCGTCCAGGGTGCGAGCTGCTGGCCCCACTCGTTGGTCAGGTAGAACCCGTCCTCCGACCGGCCGACGTGCGCCGAGAGCTCAAGGGCCAGGCTCTGTGGGATCGGGACGGCTGTCCGCGAGGTCTCGGACTTCAGGGGCAGTGCCGGGTACTGGACCACCGGCGCCACCACTCCGCGCATGAAGTCAATGTCGTCGGTACGCAGGCCGCACGCCTCCCCCAGCCGTAGCCCAGCGAAGGCCCCCAGGAGCACGGCTGGACGCAGGTGCTCTGGCATTGCGTCGTGCAGCGCCCACACCTGCTCTGTAGTCGCGACGTAGGCCCGCTGCTTGCCCATCCCGGGCGACGTCCGCCGCGAGCACGGCGACTTGGGGACGAGGCCGTCGTGAACAGCGTCGGCGTACAGCTGCGAAAGTCGGGCGTGCAGCGCGTAGACGTAGGAGTCAGCTAACCCTTCGGCCGAGAGTTGAGCGCACCACGTGCGAACGTGAGAGGGACGCACGGCGCCGAGCTGCATGGTCCCGAAGGCCATCTTGATCCGGCTGATGTGTACCTCTGCCTGACGCACCGTCGAGGCGCGATTCCCGCGGTAGCCCTCGAGCCAGGTGTCGCACCACTCCCCCACCGTCGTGCGAGCTTGGCGCGGGGTCACATGCGTGCCCTGCACCAGCTTGGCGGTCTGCTCATCGAGCCACCGCTGACCGTCGACCTTGCGATCAAAGTGTCGTGCGTGTTCCTTGCCTGTCTCGTCGCGATAGCGGGCACGCCACTTGCCGTTGTCACGCTTCTGGATGCTCGACATCAGGACACTCCTCCCTTCCGTGCCCGCGGCATGATGCCGCGGTCTCGAGCTTTCGCCACCCACCCATGCACGGTGCGGGGACTGACGCCGGCCATAGCGGCCAGTTCTGGAGCAGGGCGCAGGCGGCGCCTCACGGCCCAGGCGTAGTTCTCGGCCACCGACCGCAGAAACGCGTCCGTGAGCCCGTTCTCCGGAGCCGTAAGCGGTACGGGCTGTTCGGTGGCGGTCACAGGCGGCGGAGGACTGGGCGCCTTGGGGTTTTGCACCTCTCCGGGCATCTGAGCTCGCATGGAGTCAGCGACCCAGTGCTTGGCGCGCGATCCGAAGAGACTCCGGAAGAAGCTGGCTAGGAGCGACAGATTGGGCCCCGGGATGCCACCCGACCGGTCTAGCCACTCGTTGGCGTCGTCCATGGTGAAGGCCACGATGTTCGCCAGAGGCAGGTCGCGCAGCATTCGCGCCGTGACTTCCGTCCCTCGGCCGTCGTAGTACAGCTCCACGGGGACGGGGCGCCCCTCTTGGCCGACGAAACGCAGGTACACCCACCCCGCGAGATCGGTGCTCGTGACTCGCACCCACCCGCCGTTGCCGTACTCGACTTGCCACTCGTCTTCAGTCATACCGTAAGTCTCGCAGCACATCACGCAAGTTTCAACCCCTACGCCGGTAGTAAACGGTCGTAGCGTTGGCAGCGTAAGTATTCATACCTGCGCGGGAGGCCCAATGGGCGAGTACATGACCACGGACGATGTGGCGCGACTGCTTCGTACGTCCGCCGAGACGGTGCGCTACTGGCGTCACGCGAAGAAGGGACCCAAGTCGTTCAAGGTCGGACGACGGGTCCTGTACGCGGTCGCGGACGTCGAGCAGTTCATCAACGACGCCCAGAAGGCCGGGTGAGCGCGGTGCTCGAGAAGCACTCAGGCCGCCCGGCGGGGGCGGCCTGTGCAGACGAGATGGCGATCCAGTCTGGCCCTAGTTTAGCCCACCCCAAGGCTGTCGCCCCGGCCTACGCGCTGCTCACATTCCACGACGACGGCGTGCTGAAGCGCCGCAATCTCTACCTGAGCCTGCACAGCGCAGTGAAGGCCCAGGAGCGCGCTGAGGGCCGCGGGGACAGCTTCGAGCTCATGTTGGTCGAGCTCGTCCCGGTGGCGAGTCTGCCCCTGGTCGTGGTGGGCGGTGATCGTGGATGAGCAACGTCATCCCCATTCGCCGGACGGGTGCTGAGCGCGTCCGTGCACGTGCTCGGATGGCGCCGGCACCACCGCCGGTCACGTGCCCGTGGTGCGGGGCTGCCCCCGGCCTCGCGTGCCACGTCCTGGGACCACGTCGCGGGTGGCGTCTGCTCAAGGAGCCGACCCGCTGCCATCCCTCACGGCTCAAGGTGGGGGCATGAGCTACATCAAGCTCGACCAATCCCACACCGACGATGCCCGGTGGCTCGAGGCGGGCGCTGACGCCTTCGCTGTGCACGTGGCCGCGATCGTGTACTGCGACCGGCAACTGCTCGACGGGCGGATCTCGCACGCGATGGCGTCCCGCGTTGCTCTGGCCGTACCGCCCGAACGCACGGCAGGGGCGATCAGGGCACTGGTGGCTGGCGAGTTCTGGACCGAGGAGAACGACGGCTACTCCATCGCTCAGTACGCCGAGCATGCCTTCCCGGCCGAGCAGGTGCGCCGGACGCGTGAACGGTGGAACCAGGACAAGGCGCGGAAACGACAGCACAACGTCGGTGACCACTCGCTGTGCAAGGACCCGAAGTTCTGCCCTGCCATCCGTTCCACCGTGGAAGCAGGGGTGGAATCCACCAGTAGCGGCTCACACCTATACAAGACCCGACTCGACCAGACCAGACCAGACCCGACCGGAGGTAAGGGGATGGGTCTGGGTGTGGGTGACATCGCAGGCTCGGACTCCGCTGGAGCTACGTCCGGCCGCTCGGTTGGGGATAACGAGGACTCCACCCCACCGTGGGTGCGCCGCTACTCCTCAGCCTCAGCAGAAGCCGACCCACCCGACTGGGAGAAGTGGGTTGAGCACGAATGCGCGCACCGCTACCTCGATGACGGCGGTGTCTGTGGTTGGTCGCGCAACGACGGTGACGATCTCACCTTCTGCCAACTGCCCGAGTCCTCGAAGGCGCACAGCCACAGGTACGAGCCGACCCAGTACCCGCACGACATGACCTGTGACTACTGCTCGGATGCGCAGTCGCATCCCGTGCACACGAACCGACGGGAGACCTTTTAGTGACCACGCACTCCAGCTGGCCCACCCATCGTGCGAAGGCGCGACGCACCAAGGCCGCACGCATCCGATTGCGCCGAGTGGCCCGGCTAGAGAGGCGGACGCAGTGAGAGGTAGGGGCACCCAAATCGCCGCGCGGCTCGCGCCGCGGGACCAGCCAGTCGCCACTTTCACACACGGAGTCCTCAAGTTCGGGAAGGCGTCGGCGACCACGAGAGGCAGGGGGGTCGAGATCGCCAGAGGCGCCACAGGAGGACTAGCCAGTGCTCTGCACGTATCCCCCCGAGCCGCGATCAATGAGGGGGGCCCAAATCCCTACCGCGCGCCGCCCCAAGACCAGCCAGTCGCGCCTCTCTATCCATCCTTTTTTCCTCCCAAACCCCAGGAGAACCGCAATGAATGACCACGACCCGATCGACTCGATGAGCACCGTCACCAAGCTCGACGCCGTCATGGAGGCGCTACACACCCACTGCGAGCACTGCACGGTTTCGGTGCAGGTACTCCCCGCGGCCGGCACCCGTCACGTGCTGGGTATCGACCACGAGAAGGGATGCCCCGAGTACGTGGACTAGTTTTGCCGGTCCGGCAAGTCAACTTGCTGATATGATCGAGCTACTTGTCGGAACCCCGTTCTAGTGACGCCGCTGCGCCCGCGAAAGCCGCCGCACCCGCTGACCTGGAGCCGCTGAAAGACGAGGGCCGGTCCCGCGCGTTTTCTTACGCCCCGGACGGACGACAACACCACTCGCTGCGTCGCGTTTCTTCGCGACCTCCCTCTCAGGAGAACACCCAATGTCTGCTGCCATCGAAGCCAAGACCGCCATGCGTCAGCTCAGCGCTGAGGCTCAGGCCCTCGTCACCAACAAGTCCCTGACCAGCACCCAGAAGAGCGCCCGCCTCGACCAGATCGAGAGCGAGATGAAGGCCCACCAGGAGACCGTCGAGTTCTCCACCAAGGCCGCCCGTTTCGGCTCTGGCGCCTCGTCCACCGACAGCGGCGAGGGCGGCTCTTACGCCACCCTGAAGGGCGTCATGCCCGGCCTGGTTGCCAGCGGCTACGAGCCCATGTCCACCCCGCAGGTCGAGCTCTCCACGTTCGACGCCAAGGAGCTGCACGAGGCTGCGGTCTCGCACAAGAACCTGGCGATCACCAAGGCCGCCACCGACTCCTCAAGCATCGGCCCGGCCACGATCACCGACTACAAGACCACCCCGGTCACCCAGCGCCGCGAGCCCACCCGGGTCATGTCGCTGATGCCGATCGTGGCGACCCCGCACCCCTCGGTGACGTGGTACTCCACCACCGGCACCACGGCCGCCGCAGCGGTCGCTGAGGGCGGCCTGAAGCCCACCAGCACCCTGGCCTACGTCGCGCAGACCAGCTCGGTCACCAAGATCGCCCACGTCGTGGAGGTCACCGACGAGACCCTGCAGGACTTCCCGGCGTTCATGTCGGTGCTGTCCCAGGACATGACCGCGGGCCTGGTGAAGGCCGAGAACGCCGAGTTCCTCACTGCCACGGTCACCGGGGCCCACAAGTTCCCCGGGCTGCTCAATACGACCGGCATCCTGACTGCCGCGGTGCCGGCCACCCCGAACGCCACGGACCGCCTGGACTCGATCTCGGCCGCGTTCGACAGCCTCCGGACTGGGTCCTCGTTCGCCGAGCCGGACGGCATCGTCCTGCACCCCGCTGACTGGGGCACGATCCGCCGCAGCAAGGACACCCAGAACCGCTACCTGCTCGGTGACCCCGGCTCGGGTACCGACCCGCGGATCTGGGGCGTGCCGGTGGTCCTGACCACCCAGATCACCCAGGGCACGTGCCTCATCGGTGACTTCGCCGGCTCTACCGTCGCGTACGTCCGTGACGGCATCCGGATCGAGACCGCCAACCAGGGCACCACGCAGTTCACGACCAACACCTGCCTCGTGCGAGTCGAAGAGCGTGTCCTGCTTACCGTCCCGCGCCCCAGCGGCCTGCTCAAGCTCACGGGCCTCTGATGGCCGCCTACGCGGTAGTCCAGGGCACCCAGGTGCACCTCGACGGCAAGACCTACGACGGCGGGGCCACGCTGCCCACCCTTGGGGCCAACACGGCCGCCCAGTGGCTCAACGCAGGGTGGATCGAGCCCGTCACCACCAAGCCAGCCCGCAAGGGCTGACCGACCCAGGCGTGGGGCGTCAAGCCCACCCCCAGCGGCGTCTGCCCTAGTCCGGTCTCCACGCTGTCTGAGGGAGCAAGGCAACGCAGCACTACCTCGAAAGCGCTGCCTGCGCCCCACGCCTGCACAACCCCTCGGAGGGAGGGCCCGTCATGACGCAGCAGCCGGCGTGTGGCCTCCGCACGGGGCACGACTGCCTCACTTGCGGCCACCGCACCCCATCCTGGCTACGGGAGCCGCTCGGCGTCGTGTCGAGCCGCTCAGTGCCCCGCTCTCGCGCCATTCGCGCCTGGCGGTTCTGGGGCGTCCTGCCTAGCGAGGTCTGGGTGCCAGATCGCTGGCGGAACGATGAAGTGAGCCGCTGGAGCCTCGAGCCGGGACCCCTGAGGCTCGTGGGCCCATACAAGCGCCCGCCAGGCGCTGGTGGCGCCGACGAGTGGCAGCCCGGAGTGATGCAGTCCTCGAGCGCGTTCTGCTCAGCCTCGGAATGCGCGGAGATGGAGCATCCGCACGCACGCTGCTCATGTGGCATCCGGGCCATGACCGACCGGGATGAGCTAGTGGCCTACCACCGGGGGTGCCGTGGCACCCCCGGCAAGCCTGGGGGCTTCGTCAGCACCGTGTTCGCGGTCGGACAGGTCGACCTCTGGGGCGCTATCGCCGGGCCCGTCATCGGCGATGACTGGCCGGGCACAGTGCGGGGCAGTCACGCCCAGATCGTTGGAGACCTCACCATCATCACGACCAGTGACGGACTCCCGGACGGGTGGCGGCTCGAAGACCTCAGCGAGCACTACGCCGTGAGCTGCGAGCTCGGTGTGGCTTGGTAAGGCATCCCCGTGGGCGACGGGGTTGCCGGGTGATGTCTGAGTGGGACGGGCGCTTGTCTAGGCCCCTCAGAATCAGGCAGGGTCAACGCCATGGCCAAGACACAGAACGACGCTCTGCTCGCCGAGACTGCTGCCGTGCTTCTCGAAGCGATCAAGGCGGCCGCGGGCAACAACTCACGGTCCGAGTCACTCAAGAACCTGGCCGAGGCTTACAGGGCAGTGGCGGAGGCTGACCCGAAGGCGCAAAGCTCTGGCCGCGTGGGGTCCTTCTAGTTGACCGGTAGGAGCAGCGACAGTCCTCCTGAGGAAATCCAGGATGACGAGGTCCTCACCCAGTACGTCTTCAACGAAGCCGACCCGCCCAACGCGCCTAGACCCCAGGACGCGGACGGTCTAAGCATGTTGCGTGGGAAGCGCACGACTCTTGCCGCAGCGAAGTTCGTCCGGGTGCGCGTTCGGTTCCCATCCGACGGGGACGCAGTCAGATGGGTGACGGCCGGAGCCCTGCGTGGGGCTGGCTTTGAGGTGACAGCGACGCCAACGCGCCGCAACCCCCTTCACGTTTCTGTGTCGCGCGAGGCATCATGGGGGGAGAATGAGTGTTCAGAGTTCGATGGAACCTTTGAACCCGACACCGATACCTACGAGTACACGGAAGGTGGTGAACCACAATGAGCGACACCTTGAAGGTCGAGCCGGGCCGACGGCCATGGCTCCCTGTCGGCAGTGCCTTGGCTGGTGAGGTGTTCGACCACTTCAACGTGCCGAGGACTGGTTTGATCGCCTTGGACGGCGTCACGTACCTCTTCCACTCCTTCCTCGGTGATGGCGGTCCTCGTGGCCTGTGGGGTTACGCCCACGTGACCGAACGCGAAGTTTCCCTTCTGGAGAGCATCGAGGGGCCAGAAGCCTTTGACAACGCGATGGAGCAGCTGTTTTCAGATCGATGGGTGACTGTCGCTGCCGCGGCCAACGACCAGCTCCTGTTCTCTGTCTTGCTCGACGCTGGCATCGAGGGCATCAGCGGGCTTGTGGACCGCTTCATGAAGGCGTGGGACATGCAGATTCAGACGCATGACCAACTGGCGATGCTGCGGGAGACCGTCCCGGCTTAACAGACACACAGAACCGCCCCCGGCACTACGGATGCCGGGGGCGGTTCTGCTTCAAGGTTGTGGTGGCGTCGGCAATCGCGTAAATCTCGACCCTGGCCTCTTGGCCCGAGATGAACTTGCTGGGGCGATTCCATGCGTTCGGATGCCGACTTGTTGGACCCGGCGACGGCGCCATGGCTGCCAATCGCCGCGCGACCCCCCAGCGCCCCGGGGGTTGAGACGGACCCCTCGGCCTGGCCCTTACGGATGGCTCGCCCCAGCGCCCACTCGGCGCGGCGGACATCTTCTTCATGCTGGACTGTGTTGAGGGCGTTGCCAGTCGTTGAACCTCAGGTGATGCGCTCTCGACGCGTGATGCCATCTCCGTTGTCCGCAACGCCGGCAAGAATCCGAGCTGCGGCTTCGATCTGCCATTCCTTCAGGGGCGGCGCGAACGACGCGAGGTGGGCGCCGTACTCGGCAAGGGTCATGCGGTTCATCGATTCCTCGCAATGCTCAACGGGGTCTGGCCCGGCAGGCCGTGGGGCCGGCTCGGCACGACGTGGTGTGACTTGATGATGTCCCGGACGTCGTCCTCTGTGAACCGAACCTGCCGGCCGAGCTTCACGTGCGGCCACCCTTCACGCTGACGCAGATGACGGACATGATCGGTCTCGAGGCGGAGCACTTCGGCTAGTTCAGTCTCGGTAAGGAGCGAGGCGAGCATGTCGCGCATGATGCCCCCTGATGGCGCCGCCTTGGCGTATGACCTCGATGACGCCTCCCGGGTGTGCGGGCTCTCGCGTGACTCGCTCAAGCGAGCGGTCAAGTCGGGCGACCTGCCAGCCAAACGGAGTCACCGACCCAAAGATCCCAACGCGATGCCGACCGGGAAGATCCTCATACTTCGCCGAGATCTAGAGGCGTTTCTGGAGAACCTCCCGGACGACTGGTGGGGCTATCGGTTCTGACGCTCATGTCGCGCCTCGGCAAGATCGGTCTCGACGAGAGTCAAGCGGCGGCGGCGCTCTGTCTGCTCGACCCGTTCCCGCGTCACACCGCGCTCACCGCATTCGAGGCCGAAGATGAAGTTCGCATGGGCCCGTTTCCTGATCTGGGATCGTCTGATGACGACGACCGGGATGCACTCGACGGCGTCAGCGAGCTTGTCCACCGTCAGTAGTGCCGCGTCTCGGAAGGTCATCGCAGGCGCCTGCGCAGGTGGCGGGCGTAGGCGCGAACGCAGTTCTGACAATCAGTCGTCTCGATCTCGATGACGGGAATGCCTTCGACCAGTCGTGCCCGGACGATGTTGGGGGGCGCGCCGGCCTCGTCCCACGGGCTTACCCACCGGCCACACAGGGCCTTCCAGTAGACGCCCATCTCGTTCGCGGCTGTCATGTCTCTCAGCCAGCCGATGTGCTTGACCTCCCGGCGCCTCTTGGGCTTCGCGGAGACCGACGACGTCGCGTCGTGTGCAGTGTTCTCGTGGGCACGCGTCAGGTGCCCTAGTGTTTCGGTCACGGTATTCAGTCCTAGTTACTGGGTGCCGAGGCCCTCGTTCGGTGTCCTACCACCGGGCGGGGGCCGCTGTCTGTCCAGACGAGCAAGCTGCTCAGCCGGACACTCTTCTCTTGTCCGTCCAGACTCTGCCCGAGTAATCGTTGAGTGCAAGGCCAGTCCGCACGGAGTCCGCAGGACAGTCAGAAGCACCCAACGGTGGCTAGGGCTGGATATTGCTGTTTGCCCAGGTCAGGCCCACATAGTCCCCAGCTGTCAACGGTGGTCACCGGTGCACAAAGAGTTCGAGCTCTACTACGACATTTAAGTCGGGGGTCTCGCTGACCTGCGGCTAGTGCTTGAAACGGCGTCTGACCTGCGAAAACGTTTCTCAACGTCTTCCAGCGTCAGGCGCCGTTTCTCATCCTTGTGCGTACCCAGTGCACCCCACGCCGGACCGGAAGGACTGTTCAAACGACTGGGCGCAACTGGTGTCGACGACGCTTGAAAACGAGGCCATAGCGACGGTCGAAAACGAGGCCACCCAGACAGATTGGATGGGTGATCTCAGTGGAGGATTGGGCTTTGATTCGGCGGCTGGTTGCGGATGGTGTTCCGC